>CADCET010000012.1 GCA_902800495.1 uncultured Prevotellaceae bacterium | reverse complement strand
ACACCATTAAGCAAGTACCGTCAACTGTTGCCTGACAGATGGGCAACAATGTAAACAATCGTCATTGATTTTGCAAGGCGTAACATCAGAGACGCTTACAACTTAGCAATGACAGTGCAAAGATACAACATAAATCAAATGAGGGGAACAGAAAAGGACAAAAATCTGCAAAAATTTCACAAAAAATCCGTCTAAGGAGAGATTTTTGTTAGATTTTTGCAGATTTTTGTCCTAAAGAACGATTGGTCGGGAAGGCTTTAACGCTTTACATATCCTCGTAGGTGTCGAGGTAGGTAACGTGGGTGACGAGGTACTCCTCGACGCCGTGCTTGCCGTCGGCACCGCCGATACCACTCTTCTTCACACCGGCGTGGAAGCCCTGGATGGCCTCGAAGTGCTCGCGGTTGATGTAGGTCTCGCCGAACTCCAGTTCGCGGCAGGCCTTCGTGGCGATGTTCAAATCCTTGGTGAAGATGCTGCTGGCCAGACCGTACTCGCAGTCGTTGGCCCATTCAATCACCTGGTCGATGGTGTCGAACTCTACCAGCGGGATGACGGGACCGAAGGTCTCCTCGTGGATGATGTCCATGTCCTGACGGCAGTCGTCAAGGACGGTGGCAGCATAGAAGTAACCCTTCTCGCCCACACGGTGGCCACCGCAGAGCAGCTTGGCGCCCTGCTTGATGGCGCGCTCCACCTTCTCGGTGACGCTCTCTAAGGCGCGCTGCTCTACCAGCGGGCCCATGTCGACGGTGGTGTCCTCGCAGGGGTCGCCCACCTTGACGGCCTTCATCTTCTCGACGAGAATCTTCGTGAATGCGGCCTTCACCTCCTTCTGTACATAGACGCGCTCGGCGTTGTTGCAAATCTGGCCGTTGTTGCCGATGCGGCTGTCGACGATCCACTGTGCGGCGCGCTCTAAGTCGGCGTCCTTGCAGACAATGGCTGGAGCCTTGCCGCCGAGTTCGAGACTGACCTTGGTGATGTTCTTCGAGGCGGCGGCCATGATGCTCTCGCCAGCGCTGACGGAGCCCGTGACGGAGACGATGTCAATCTTAGGACTTCCTGCCATCTCGTTGCCGATGACGGAGCCCTTACCCGTGACGATGTTGATGACGCCGGCGGGCAGTCCGCTCTCGTCGACGACCTTGGCGAACTCGGTGCAGTTCTCGGGCGTCAGCTGCGAGGGCTTGATGACGATAGTACAGCCGGCGATGAGGGCGGCACCGGCCTTACGGGCGATGAGGAAGAACGGGAAGTTCCACGGCAGGATGCCGGCAACGACGCCGATAGGCTTCTTCGTCAGCAGGATGGTCTCGTTAGGACGGTCGCTGGGGATGATTTCGCCCTCGATATGGCGGGCGAAGGTGGCCATGTATTCGAAATAGGCGATGGTGGCCCCCACCTCGATAGAAGCCCACGTGCGGGTCTTGCCCTGCTCGCGCATGATGATTTCAGTGAACTCCTGTTCGCGGGCCTTGATGCCTGCTGCAAACTTCAGCAGATACTGGGCACGCTCGATGGCGGGCGTCTTGGCCCACGCCTTCTGGGCAGCACGGGCGGCATCGAGTGCGCGGTTCACGTCCTCAATGGTGCCTTCCGGCTGTCGCGAGATGACCTCCTCGGTTGATGGGTTCAATACGTTAATCCACTGGCCGTTCGAACTTTCACAGAACTGGCCGTTAATGTACATTTGTAAGTCTTTCATACGTGTTGTTGTTTTAGGGTTTAAGTTGTTTGTTTCGTAGTTTGTCAGCAAAGGTAAAGAAAAAAAACGAGACTGCAAGCGTCAGCCTCGTTTTTTATGATATTTTTTGTTTTCCGGTTTAGTGCCGAAGTCCTTGGTTGAGCCAGTCGAGATAGCTGTCAGCATCCTCGTCGTAGGCGCGGCTGCCAGTTAGCGGACGACCGGTGGCGGGATCTACGATGACGTAGAAAGGCTGGGCGTTGGCGCCGAACTTATGGCTCTCGAGGTAGCTCCACTTAGCACCGACGGTACGCAGTGTCTTGTGGCGTCCCTGCTCGTCGACCACTTCGAGGGGCGTGTCCAGCGCGGCCTTGTCGTCGACGAAGAGCGATATGAGGACAAAGTCGTTACGCAGGCGGTCGGCAATGCGCGGGTCTGTCCACACGGCAGCCTCCATCTTGCGGCAGTTGACGCAGCCGTAGCCAGTGAAGTCTATCAGTACGGGCTTGCCCTCGGCACGGGCGGCAGCCATGCCCTGCTCGTAGTCGGTGAAGCGGGCTTCGACCGTATTGTTATAGAGGTTGAAGTCCTGGGTGTACATCGGCGGTGCAAAGGCGCTGACAGCCTTGCACGGAGCGCCCCACAGTCCGGGCACCATATAGAGGGCGAAAGCAAAGGACACTAAGCCGCCCATGATGGAGAGTACAGGCTTGGGGGTATGTTGTTCTGCACCCACTTCGTCAGACGGGAACTTCAGCCAGCCGCAGAGGTAGGCCCCTAACAGCGCGAAGATGACGATCCATAGCGAGAGGAATACCTCGCGGTCCAGCAGTCGCCAGCCGTAGGCGAGGTCGGCCACTGAAAAGAACTTCAGGGCGAAGGCCAGTTCGATGAATCCCAACGTCACCTTGATGGTGTTCATCCATGCCCCTGACTTCGGTGCCTGTTTCATCCACGAGGGAAACAGGGCGAAGAGCGTGAACGGCAGGGCCAAGGCTACGGCAAAGCCCAGCATGCCGAGGGCTGGCGACAACCAGTTGCCGGTGGTTGTTGTCTCAACGAGGAGCAGCCCAATGATGGGGGCCGTACACGAGAAGGAGACAAGCACCAGCGTGAATGCCATGAGGAGAATTGAGAGTTGGGAATTGAGAGTTGAGAGTTTGGAGCCGGTCGACGCTTTGGCAGAGAACTCTTCACTCTTCTGATCCACCTTGTTGGCCCAGGAGTCGGGCAGTTTGATTTCGAACCATCCGAAGAACGAGAGGGCGAAGACCACTAACAGCAGGAAGAGGAAGATGTTGAACACGGCGTTGGTCGACAAGGCATTGAGCGTGTCGCTGCCGAAGAGGGCTGTCACCAACAGTCCTAAGCCGAGGTAGATGACGATGATGGAGAGCCCGTAGGTCACGGCATCCTTCACTCCCCTTCCTCTTTTTAGGAAGAACGAGACGGTCATGGGGATGATGGGCCAGATGCACGGCATACACACGGCTAACAGTCCGCCGATGAAACCCATCAGCAGGATATATAATAAGGAGTGGTCGCTCAGCGGCTTGCTGCTCGAAAAGGCCTGGAGCTCGCTGATGACGGGGGACCATAAGTCTTCGCCTTCGGCTCCGGAATTAGAAATGAGAAGTGAGGAATGGGAAATGGTGTGCGGTATCGGTTACCGTAGCCTCTGCTCTCACGTCGGCATTTTTCATTTCTTCATTTTCATTTTTCACTTCTCCTTTCTCACTTTTCACTTCGCCAGAGACGGAAAGCTCCACCTGCGTCGGTGGCAAGCAACTCTGGTCGTTGCAGGCACCGTATTCTAAATAGCAGTCGATGTCGTACTTGGGCTTGGTGAAGCGTATCTTCTGCACAAAGGTGACCTGATGCTCGAAGTACTTCAGTTCCATACCGAACATCTCGTCATACTTCTTGATGACGTTGCCCTTCGGTGTCAGTTTGCCAACCTTCTCAGCACCCTCCATCTTCACCACGTTGAAGGTCGCCTCGATGGGGCCGTCCTGGCCTAAGTCCGTAGAATAGATGTGCCACCCCTGGTCAATCGTCGCAGTAAAGACAATCTCTGCCTCGGCATTCTTCCCAGTCTTCAGCTCCGACTTGAAATGCACGGGGTCTTGCATCTGCGCCTGCATCGTCAGTACGGTGGCCAGCAGCAGGATGGTAAGCAGTATGCGTTGTGTTGGCTTCATACGGTTAGTCGGCGGCCTCGAACTCCTCTAAGAAGCGCGTGTCGTTCTCGGAGAACAGACGCAGGTCGTTGACGCGGTATTTCAGGTTGGTGATGCGCTCGACACCCATGCCGAAGGCATAGCCGCTATAGATAGTTGAGTCGATGCCGCACTGCTCGAGGACGTTGGGGTCGACCATGCCGCAGCCGAGAATCTCGACCCAGCCCGTGTGCTTGCAGAAGCCGCAACCCTCGCCGCCGCAGATAAAGCACGAGATGTCCATCTCGGCAGAAGGCTCGGTGAAGGGGAAGTAAGAGGGGCGCAGGCGAATCTTCGTATCGGCGCCGAACATCTCCTTGGCAAACGACAGGAGCACCTGCTTCAGGTCGGTGAAGCTGACGTCCTTGTCGATATACAGACCCTCTACCTGATGGAAGAAGCAGTGGGCGCGGGCGGTGATGGCCTCGTTGCGATAGACGCGGCCCGGACAGATGACGCGGATGGGAGCGGTCAGCTGGCCGTTCTCGTCGTGCATCTGCTCCATGACGCGAGCCTGGACACTCGATGTGTGCGAGCGCAGCAGGATGTTCTTGGTGACGTCGTCGGGATGCTGCGAGACGAAGAACGTGTCCTGCATGTCGCGGGCAGGATGGTCGGCGGCGAAGTTCATCTTCGTGAACACGTGGAGGTCGTCCTCAACCTCGGGACCGTCGGCCAGCACGAAGCCCATGCGCGAGAAGATGTCGATAATCTCGTTCGTCACGATAGTCAGCGGGTGGCGCGTACCTAATTTAATAGGGTAGGGGGTGCGCGTTAGGTCCATCAGCTCGTTGCCGGTCTCCTGGCTTTCGCACGCCTCGCGTAGCTGGTTGATGCGCTCGGTAGCCATCTGTTTCAGCTCATTAATCTTCATGCCGACGGTCTTCTTCTCGTCGGCAGCCACGTTACGGAAATCATTCATAAGGGCTGTTATCTCGCCCTTCTTGCTGAGGTATTTCAGACGAAGCTGTTCCACTTCCTCTGCGTTCTTGGCACTCAGCGTCTGTACTTCTTTCAGAAGCTCGTCTATCTTGTCTAAAATCATAGTCATGATGTAAAAATTGCAATTTCGGCTGCAAAGGTACTAAAAAAATTAAGAATTAAGAATCGAATTAAGAAATATTTTGTAACTTTGCACGCTGATTTGAGAGACGAACCATGAAGAGGCTTCTATTTGGGGCACTGGTGCTGACAGCACTGATGTTCTCGTGTAAAGGGAAACAGACAGGCGACACGGCTGAAGACGTGCCTCAAGACACAACGGACACCACCGTCGTGCAGGATACAGTTGGCATTGACACGTTGGAACAGTTGATTACCGAGACGCCGATGCCGCGTGCCGCCGACGAGTTGTTCGACGACTTCCTTTTTAACTTTGCTGCCAACCGTAAGCTACAGATGGAACGCGTGGCGTTTCCGCTGGCGGTCATCCGTAACGGTCAGGTGACGCAGGTGGGTAAGGACAGTTGGCAGATGGAGCGCTTCTTCATGCGCCAGGACTTCTACACCGTTCTCTTCGACGATGAGAAGCAGATGGAACTGGTGAAGGACACCTCCGTCAGCAGGGCCATTGTCGAGAAGATATACTTCAACACGGGGGCCGTGCAGCAGTATAAGTTCCGCCGCGTCAACGGGGCGTGGATGCTGTTAGAGGTGCAGACGGAGCCTATAGCGTCGAACCGCAACGCATCGTTCCTGCAGTTCTACCACCATTTTGTGACCGACAGCGTGTTCCAGTCAGAGAGCTTAGGCGAGACGGTGAAGTTCATAGCACCTGACCCTGACGATGACTTTGCACAGATGGAGGGCTACCTGACGCCCGACACATGGCCCGCCTTCGCACCGGAGCTGCCCGACCGCATGATTTACAACATCGTGTACGGCCAGCCGAAGGAGAAATCGCATAGTAAGATTTTCGTCATGCGCGGCATAGCCAACGGTCTGGAACTGGAAATGACCTTCCGTGAGCACGACGGGCGCTGGCAGTTGGTGAAGTTGGTGAATTGAAGATTGAGAATTGAGAATTGAAGGACATTCGTGACTATAGTTTGAAGGAGCACAATACATTTGGCATCGATGCCAAGTGCAGACGCTTCATTGAGTTCGACAATGACGACGAGGCTGTCGTCGTTGCCGAGATTCTGCGGCACTCAGGGATGCCCTATATAATAATAGGTGGCGGCAGCAACCTGCTGCTGACGCGCGACTTCGACGGCATCGTGGTGCGCTCGGCCGTCAAGGGCTATTATTTCGAGGACGGCTACCGGATGATCTGCGGTAGTGGCGAGACCTTTGACGACATGGTGGCCACGAGCATCGAGGCGGGTTATTACGGTATGGAGAATCTGTCGCTGATTCCCGGCGACGTAGGAGCGAGTGCCGTCCAGAACATCGGTGCCTACGGCGTCGAGGCGAAAGACCTTATTCTCTGCGTCTGGGCTATCGAGATAGCGACGGGACGCCCGTGTATGTGGGGCAATGAGGAGTGTGAATACGGCTATCGTCAGAGTCGCTTCAAGCACGACTGGAAGGACAAGTACCTGATTACCCGCGTGACCTACGGCCTGTCGCGGACTTTTGAACCCCATCTGGACTATGGTAACATCCGCGCCGAGTTGGAGCGGAAAGGCATCACAACTCCCACAGCTCAGCAACTGCGTGAGACGATTATCGACATACGCAATGCCAAACTGCCCGATCCCAAGGTGACGGGCAATGCGGGCAGCTTCTTTATGAACCCCGTGGTGAGTCGTGAGAAATATGAGGAATTGGCCGCCCGGTTTGTGGATATGCCCCACTATAAGGTGGACAGTCAGCACGAGAAGATCCCTGCCGGCTGGATGATTGACCAGTGTGGCTGGAAGGGTAAGTCATTGGGTCGTGCTGGCGTTCATCCCAAGCAGGCACTGGTGTTGGTGAATCTTGGCGGTGCCACGGGTCATGAAATCGTGGCACTCTGCACGGCCATCCAACAGGATGTGAAAGCAAAATTTGGTATCGATATATATCCCGAGGTAAACATTATATGAAGCTAACATTCTTAGGAACAGGTACATCGTGTGGCGTGCCAACCATCGGATGCCAATGCGAGGTCTGTCAGAGCACTGACCCGAAGGACAAACGGCTGCGCTGTTCGGCACTCGTCGAGACAGAACAGACGCGGCTGCTGATAGACTGCGGACCTGACTTCCGTCAGCAGATCATGCCGCACCCTTTCCGGCGGATTGACGGCATCCTCATCACCCATGCTCACTACGACCACATGGGCGGTATGGACGATGTGCGACCTTACTGCCAGTTTGGCGAAATCAATGTTTACGCTGACCCGATAGCCCGGCAGGGACTGCTTCAGATGCTGCCTTATTGTTTTGCCGAGAACCGCTATCCGGGTGTGCCGGCCATCCAGTTGCACGAGATTCACAAACACGAACCTTTCACCATCGGCGACCTCGACATCATGCCGATAGAGGTGATGCACGGCAAACTGCCCATCCTCGGCTACCGTATCATTCAGCATGCCTCGCACCTCGCACCTCGTACCTCGCACCTCGCACCTCGTACCTCGCGCCTCGCACCTCGTACCTCGACACTAACCTACATCACCGACATGAAGACCATCAGCGACGAGGAACTGCCGTATATGGAGGGGACTGAGGTATTAGTGGTCAATGCCCTGCGCCAGAAATCTCACCATTCGCACCAGACGTTAGACGACGCCGTCGCCTTTGTCCGCCGAGTGGGGGCCAGACAGACCTGGCTCATACACAGCAGTCACCACATCGGACTGCACGCCGAAGTCAACGCCTCATTGCCTGCCGACATCCAATTGGCATACGACGGACAGTGTGTGGAAGTGGGGAATGATAAATGAGAAATGAGAAGTGAGGAATGGTTTTAGCGCTTCTTTGAGAAAATCTTGAAGAAGCCACCGTAACTCTTCTTGAGCTTTCTGTAAAGCAGGAACATATCGATAATCGTCACGCTGTTAGCCACAAGTCCCGCTATGTAGTCACCCCTCGAATTGCTCTCGCGCTTGACAAACAGCTCGTTCCATAACGTCGTGAACTGCTGGTTGTCAGCTTGCATCTGGTCGAGCAGTTCGTCCTTCCGCTGGCGAATGTCCTCCAGCGTGCGATATTCCGGTTGTGGGCTTTTGGTAGGCAGCATGGGCTATTTACTCATTAAAAGGTTGGCTAAGAAACGCACGAGCGGGCGCTCTATCCACTTCTCGTGGTAGATGAACATCATAATCAGCAGAAGCAGGTGAAGACCGCCAACGATGCAGAAGGCAGGAGCCAGTCCGATGTGCTGACCTATCCAGTAGGCAAATGCAAACGATAGGAACAGCATGACGGCAATAATTAGCAGGAAGAACACGATAGCCAAGGCGGCTGCCGTCAGCAGGCGAACCACCTTGTCTATCACGTCTAACTTCACATACTCCGTTTGAAGTCCGAGGTAATGCTTGAGCAGTTGTGCTAACTGCCCGATGGTCTCAACGTTCTTGTCGCTCGACAACATCAATCTTCAATTGTCAATTATCAATTGTCAATTATCAATTATTAGTTGTCCTCCTCAGCAGCGTCCTGAATGTCATCGACGAGGTCGCCCACTTCCTTGCGGCTGAGCTTGATGTTGTGCTTTTTCATAAAGTCATCGATAGCATCAGTAATTTTCACACGCGTATCGGCACCCTTTTCAGGAGCCATCAGCAAACCAAGGGCAGCTCCGGCGATAGCACCGCCGAGGAAAGCGCCAATATAACCTAAACTTTTCATACGTACTAATTTTTTATTGGTAAAACAAATTTCGTTCCGCAAAAATACGACTTTTTTCTGAAACTCACGTTAAAATCTGTGACATTTTTTGTTAAAATGCTACTATTTTGCCTATTTAACAAACTTTATGTACGATTTTTGTCTGTTTTTCGTTGATATTTTGTTACTTTGCAGTGAGTTTTCATGTAATCAGTAATTTATCAACAAAAAAATAGAGAATTTAAAGTATGAAAAAGTACATGGTTGTATGCGCTGGTCTGAGCATGGCTCTGGCTTTCGCGAGCTGCGGTAAGAGTAGTGAAAGTGCCTATAAGAAGGCTTATGAGAAAGCAAAGTCGCAGGAGGCTGCACAGCGTATGGCTGAGGCTCCTCAGACGGAAACAGCTCCGACGGTGGTAGCACCTGTTACCACGCGTCCTGCTACACAAACCCGTGTGGTCGACAATGTTGACAATGTGTCAGTCCGTCAGGAGAGAGTGGCTCTCGTCAACGGTTCCGGCCTGAGAAACTTCAGCGTGGTAGTTGGCTCATTTGGACTGTTGGCAAACGCCGAAGGTCTGCAGCAGCAGCTTCGTGACGGTGGTTACAACGCTCAGATTGTCAAGAATGAGGCCAACAATATGTTCCGTGTCGTCGCTACGACATTCGACTCAAAGGTAGACGCAGTGAACAGCCGCGACCAGATTCGTGGTTCGAAATACAACCCGAAGGGCGACGCCTGGTTGCTCTATAACGTCCAGTAACGTTTGGCGCGAATCCTTTCGATTGATTACGGTCGCAAGCGTACCGGTATAGCAGTCACCGACCCTCTGCAGATTATTGCAGGAGGGTTGGCGACTGTTTCTACGTCTGAGCTGTTCGACTGGCTGCAGCAATATGTCCAGCGTGAGCAGGTGGAGCGTATCGTCATCGGTGAGCCCCGCCAGCCCAACGGCGAGCCGAGCGAGAACTTGGCGCGCGTACAGCAGTTCGTCAACCGTTGGCGCAAAGCCCATCCTGAGCTGCCCATCGAATATTATGATGAGCGCTTTACCTCGGTATTGGCTCATCAGGCGATGCTCGACGGCGGTCTTCGGAAGAAGGCCCGTCAGGACAAGGCGCTGGTCGACGAAATTTCGGCCACCATCATCCTCGAGGACTACCTTCGCAGCAAAAGTAATCATAATTTCTAATTTCTAATTCCTAATTTAAAGTGGTATTACCTATTTATATATATGGCCAGCCCGTCCTGCGCAAGGTGGCTGAAGACATCACCCCCGACTATCCGCAACTGAAGGAACTCATTGCCGACATGTGGGAGACACTGGCAGAGAGCGAGGGCATCGGTCTGGCTGCTCCCCAGATAGGCAAGTCCATACGCGTCGTGGTCATCGATCTCGATGTGCTCAGCGACGATATGCCGGAGTACAAGGACTTCCGCCGCGTATTCATCAATGCCCACATCGTTGAGAAAGACGATTCGACTACCGACACCAGCGAGGAGGGTTGCCTGTCGCTGCCGGCCATTCACGAGAAGGTCGTTCGCCCCAAGCGCATCCACGTGCAGTGGCTCGACGAGGAGTTCCAGCCCCACGATGAGTGGATAGAAGGCTATCTGGCCCGCGTCATGCAGCATGAGTTCGACCATCTCGAAGGTCACATGTTCATCGACCACATCTCGCCGTTGCGCAAGCAGCTCATCAAGAGCAAGTTGAAGGCATTGACCCTTGGTCGCTATCGTTGCGGCTATAAGACAAAACCCGTCAAGCGTTGACATTACGAAAGCTCATAGTCCAACTTTGTTGTCTGTGCTCCTTACCGATGATGTCGCAGTTCAACACTGACCGTCTGATTACTATCGGACGGTCGGCGCTCTATTATGAGGACTATGTGCTGAGTATCCAGTATTTCAACCAGGCCATCACGGCCAAGCCTTACCTCTACGAACCGTGGTTCTTCCGTGGCGTGGCCAAGTTCTACCTTGACGATTTCGCCGGGGCTGAAAGCGACTGTACGAGTGCCATAGAGCGCAATCCCTATGTCACCAACTGCTACGAGCTTCGCGGGCTCTGCCGCATCCATCAGAATCGTTACGAAGAGGCGGCTGCCGACTATACCAGTGCGCTGAAGTATGACCCTGAGAATCAGGGACTCTGGCATAACCGTGTGTTGTGCTATATACGTGGCAAGGACTACGAACGGGCTTTAGGACAGCTCGACACGATGATTGCCCGCTGGCCGCGCAATGCTGCCCCTTACTCTATGCGTGCGGAGGTCTATATGCAGCAGAAGGATACCGTCAAGGCATTAGAGGCTATTGAGAAGAGTATCGAAATAGACCCCTATGACGGCTCGCTGTGGGGTGCCCGCGCCATCATCAGTCTGTCGCGTAGTAAGTGGCAACAGTCTGAGGAATACCTCGACAAGGCCATCCACCTGCAGCCGAAGAGTGGCGGCAACTACATCAACCGTGCCTTGGCCCGGTACAACCAGAACAACCTGCGAGGGGCTATGGCCGACTATGACACAGCCCTCGACCTGGAGCCCAACAACTTCCTTGGACACTACAACCGTGGCTTATTACGCGCACAGGTGGGCGACGACAACCGCGGTATCGAAGACTTTGACTTTGTCCTCAACCTGGAACCTGGCAACATGCTGGCCCGCTTCAACCGTGGTCTGTTACGTGAAAAGACGGGCGACCTGCGCGGAGCTATCAGCGACTATTCCAAGGTCATCGACGAGTATCCTAACTTCTGGACGGGCTTGCACTACCGTGCCGGCTGTTACCGCCGTTTAGGCATGAATCGACAGGCCGAACAAGACGAGTTCCGCATCCTGAAGGCACAGATAGACAAGCGCTACGGTGGACGCCAGCCACGACTGAGCAAGCAGCAGCGTAAGCGTAGCGACGAGGATATGGAGAAGTACAACCAGCTGGTCGTTGCCGACGAGCAGGAGGTGGAGAACGACTATCAGAACGACTACCGCGGACGGGTGCAGCATCATAAGGTGGAGGCCACGTACCGTCCGATGTATGAGCTGTCGCTGCTGCCGGTGAAGAATGAGGTGCAGAGCTATATCCCCTATGATGAAACGGTTGAGGCCTTTAATCGTCATGCCCGCCGCCAGCTCTATATCGTCTGCGGCACGCCCACGCTCGGCGAAGCTCAGACGACACAGCTCTTTGCCTATATCGACTCATTGGGTACGGCCGTCTCTGACCTGCAGAACCTGAAGCATGTGCAGAGCCTGTTGCTGCAACGGGCAGTGGCCTATACCGTCCTGCAGAACAACGAGGACGCCATCGAGAGCCTCACCACCCACCTGCTGAACGACAGCCTGTCGGTGCTGGCCCTGTGGCAGCGGTCGGCCTGTCAGACGAAAATCAATGAGTTCCAGGCGTCGCAGGGGACTTATATTGATATGAAGACGGCAAACGTCCTGATGGATCTCTCGGCGGCCATCCGTCTGGCGCCTCGTTGCGCGTACCTATATTATAATAGGGGTTGCGTCTACGTGCAGCGCAAGGATTATACCCGTGCCATTGAGGATTACACGCAGGCCATCACCCTCGACCCGCGACTGGCTGAGGCTTACTACAACCGTGGTCTGGCACTCATCGACAGCGGAAAGACTGCTGAAGGCATCAACGATTTGAGCAAAGCAGGGGAACTGGGGCTATACACCGCCTACAGTCTCCTGAAAAAATATACGAAAAAGTAAAACCCATAAGACCCATAGGTCCTATAAGTCCTATAAGTCCCATAAGACCCATAAAAAACAATAAAATATGGAAAAAGAGAACATTGTATGGAACAAAATCCTGACGACCGTGTTGAAGATGCCGGGCGTGAAGGTTGATAGAATCGGATTCCTGCGTAAGGAGCTGCGGCCGTATTGCAACCAGTCGCGCCTGCAGATGCTGGGCAGCGTGCGTCCCTATACCGTTGTCTCAGAACAGGTTATCGACAAGCTGGCCCGGCAGTGTGTCCGTCGTCACACGACGCTGGCTACGGCGACCTCAACCGTCGTCGGACTGCCAGGTGGACTGGCTTTGGCGGCCACGATGCCTGCCGACCTGACCCAGTATTTCTTTCATGTCTTTGTCGTGTCGCAGAAGTTGGCCTATCTGTATGGCTATCCCGACCTTTGCGACGACGAGGGCGAACTGAACGATGTGGCTACCGACCTGCTCACCATTTTTATGGGCGTCATGATGGGCGCGCCTGTGGCCGAGAAAGGTCTGGGCGAACTGTCGAAGGCGGTGGCCGAGAGTGCCGTCACCCGCCTGCCCCGTGTGGCGCTGACGAAGACAGCCCTCGTTCCTATTGCGGCACAGCTGACCAAGATCATTGGCTCACGTCTCTCGAAGGCCAGTCTGACAAAGGGCGTCGGCCGTTTTATTCCTGTGGCTGGCGGTCTGTTCTCTGGCGGCCTGACGCTGTTCACCTTCAGTCGCGGTGCCAATCGCCTGCGCCGTCAGCTCCGTGCCCAGCGCCATCTGTTCGACGATGGTGATATCGACACGATTGAACTGACCAGCATCAAGGCTTCGTTCGTCAAGGCCGGACAGGCCGAGCGTGACCCGAAGAAAGTGCAGGAGTCTATGATTCAGGCGCTTATCAATATTGCTAAGATCAACGACGAGGTGTCGCCCGAAAAGTTCCAGGCCATCGAACAGCGCATTGCCCGTGCCAAGATTGATCCTCAGGCAAAACTCGAGCTTTTAGGCCATATCGAGTCCGACCATAGCTACGATGTCGACTTCGACCTGCTGGCTGCCGACCGCGATGTGGCTCAAGAGACCTACGACGCCATGATGGAGATTGTGGCGATGGACGAGAAGATGTCTATGGCTGAGAAAATCTATATGCAAATGGCAGCCCAGAAGTTGGGCGTCGAGCAGTCGGAGGCATGAGTCAGAAGGTTGAGCAAACGGACGGGGCAGGACGGATGACCATCTGGGGCCTGCTGCGTAACATCCTGCCCTATGTGCTGCCTTACAGGTGGCTTGTGGCTGTCACGTTGGTGCTGACGCTGATAGGCTCACTCATGGCGCAGGTCAATGCCGTCGTGCTCGACCGTGCCGTCGACAGTATCAACGCCCTGATCCAGACGCCGGGTGGCTTTGCCTGGAGTAGCGCTGTCCGTATCCTTGTGATTATCAGCGTCATCCTGTTGGGCAAGGAGGTGGTGGGTGCCCTCGTCACCTTCTGTCAGCGTTACTATGGCGAGCGTATGCGCATCCTCGTCAGCCGCGACCTCTCGTTGCGTGTCGTCGAGCGGATGCTGTCGTTCCGAATGGCCTTCTTCACGGCCGAGGGCAACGAGACGGGCAAGCTGCAGTCGCGTATCGACCGCGGCATCATGAGCTTGTCGAACACCGTCAACAACTTCTTCATCGAAATCCTGCCGCTCTTCACCAGTGCTATCCTGGCGCTGGTATTGATGTTTGCGGCTAATGTATACGTCGGACTGGTGGCCCTCTGCATCATTCCCGTCTATTTCTACGTCACCTACATTCAGGCTGGGCGCATGAAGGGCGGACGGCGCAGCATCTTCGGCGGTCATCAGGCCGTCAGTCAGGGCATCCTCAGTATCATCGAAAGCATCACCGTCATCAAGTCGTTCAACCGCGAGCAGATAGAGGCCACGCGACAGGCTGACCTTCAGCGTTCGATGACGGGCTTGCAGCTCAACATGCGCAAGCAGAGCTATATGTTCAACGGTCTGAAGAGCTTCCTCGAGCAGATAGGCACGGTACTGATTATCATCCTGACGGCCTACCTCGTGCTGATAGACTATCCCGGTATGTCGATTGGCAAGATTATGTATCACGTCATGCTCTTTGCCAACGTCAGCGCCCCTATCCGCCAGCTCCATCGCATCTATGACGACATGAACGACGCCCTGATTTATGCCGAGGGCTTCTTCGGCATCCTCAAGGCCGACGACGAGGTGGAGGCTACAGGCACTCACCGTCCCGAGCACGTCAAGGGCGATTTCGTCTTGGAGCATGTCGACTTCACCTATCCCGGTGGTACGAAGGCGCTGACCGACGTGTCGATGCACATCCGCAGCGGCAAGATTACGGCACTCGTCGGACTGAGTGGGGCGGGGAAGAGCACGCTCGTCAACCTGCTCGACAAGTTCTACAATCCTGACTGTGGCAGCATCCGTCTCGACGGCACGGAACTGAGCCAGTGGGACACCCAGTGGCTGCGCGACCATGTGGGACTGGTGCTGCAGAAGAACCATATCTTCGACGGTACCATCGAGGAGAACATCAAGTACGGCTGTCCGGAGGCCACCCATGACGACGTGGTGAAAGCCGCCCGTCAGGCCTATATCTACGACCAGATTATGCAGCAGCCCGATGGTTTCCAGACCTCAGCCTTGCAACTCAGCGGCGGTCAGCAGCAGCGTGTGGCCATCGCCCGTATGTTCATCAAGAACCCGCCCGTCATCTTCCTTGACGAACCGACGGCCAGCCTCGATGCCATTGCCACCGAGCAGATTAAAGCCAGCATCGATGCCATCAAGCAGGGGCGCACTGTCGTCATCATCTCGCATAACATCGGCCAGATTATCGATGCCGACTACATCTACGTCCTTGAGCAGGGGCGCGTCGTACAGTCGGGAACACCGTCCGACGTCTACCGCCAGGGCGGCCTCTATAAGGACATCTTCGATGCCAGTGCCCGCAGCATGAATGTCGACAAGATTGCCAGTACCATTGATTTTTAAATCGTTTTATTTTGCCGTGTCCGAGATATTTAGTACCTTTGCACGCTGAATTTTAAAATCAAACATATATTGTAGATATGGAAATCAAAATTACATTCCCTGACGGCTCTGTTCGTTCGTATGAACAGGGTGTGACGGGACTTCAGATTGCCGAGAGCATCTCGCCGGCTCTGGCACGCAGCGTCGTCAGCTGTGGCGTAAACGGTGATACCGTAGAGCTGAACCGTCCTATCATGGAGGACGCCACCATCGCGCTCTACAAGTTCGAAGACGAAGAGGGTAAGCACACCTTCTGGCACACCTCTGCCCACCTGCTGGCCGAGGCACTGCAGGAGCTCTATCCCGGCATCCAGTTCGGCTTTGGCCCGGCTGTTGAGAACGGATTCTTCTACGATGTCCTGCTGCCCGACGGACAGATGATTAAGGAGAGCGACTTCCCCACGATTGAAGCAAAGATGAAGGAACTGGCTGGCAAGAAGGAACCTGTCGTTCGCCGCGAGGTGGCCAAGGCCGACGCCCTGAAGGAGTTTGCCGCCGCCGGTCAGACTTACAAGTGCGAGCACATCGACCAGGACCTCGAAGACGGTTCTATCACCACATACACACAGGGCAACTTCACCGACCTCTGCCGTGGTCCGCACCTCATGGACACGGGCGAGATCAAGGCTGTGAAGCTGACTTCGGTTGCCGGCGCTTTCTGGCGCGGCGATGCCACCCGCGAACAGATGCAGCGTCTCTACGGCATCTCGTTCCCCAAGAAGAAGATGCTCGACGAGTACCTCGTCATGCTGGAAGAGGCTAAGAAGCGCGACCACCGCAAAATCGGCAAGGAGATGGAACTCTTTATGTTCTCTGAGAAGGTGGGCAAGGGTCTGCCTATCTGGTTGCCGAAGGGTACCGACCTCCGCCTGCGCCTGATGGAGCACCTGCGCAAGGTGCAGAAGCGCTACGGCTATCAGGAGGTCATCACCCCGCACATCGGCGGCAAGAGCCTCTACGTCACCTCGGGTCACTATGCCCACTACGGCAAGGACTCCTTCCGTCCCATCACCACACCGGAGGAGGGCGAGGAGTATATGCTGAAGCCCATGAACTGCCCTCACCACTGTGAGATCTTCGCCAACAAGCCCCGTTCGTACAAGGACCTGCCCCTGCGCATCGCTGAGTTCGGTACCGTCTACCGCTACGAGCAGTCGGGCGAGCTTCACGGTCTGACCCGCGTGCGCTCGTTCACGCAGGACGACGCCCACCTCTTCTGCCGTCCCGATCAGGTGAAGCAGGAGTTCCTTAACGTGATGGACATCATCGGTGTCGTGCTGACAGCCTTCGGCTTCAACTTCGAGGCACAGATCTCGCTCCGCGACCCCAACGACCACGACAAGTACGTGGGTACCGACGAGGACTGGGCACTGGCCGAGAAGGCTATCCAGGAGGCTTGTCAGGAGAAGGGACTGCCCGCCAAGGTGGAATACGGCGAGGCCGCCTTCTACGGTCCGAAGCTTGACTTCATGATTAAGGACGCCATTGGCCGCCGCTGGCAGTTGGGCACCATCCAGGTAGACTACAACCTGCCGAAGCGCTTCCAGCTGGAGTACACCGACGAGGACAACCAGAAGAAGACGCCCGTCATGATTCACCGTGCACCCTTCGGAAGCCTCGAGCGCTTCTGCGCGGTGCTCATCGAACATACCAGCGGTCACTTCCCCCTCTGGCTCACCCCCGAGCAGGTGGCTATCCTCCCGCTGTCGGAGAAGTATAACGACTACGCCCAGGAGGTGTGCCGTCAGTTCTCGCAGGGCGGCGTCCGTGCTACCATCGACCTGCGCAACGAGAAGCTGGGCCGCAAGATTCGCGACAACGAGCTGAAGCGCATCCCCTACATGGTTATCGTCGGCGAGAAGGAAGCTGCCGACAAGACTGTTGCCGTGCGTCCTCAGGGCGGTGGCGAGCAGAGCGTCATGACCATCCAGCAGTTCATCGACGAGGTGAACAACAAGGTGGCCGAGATGACCAAGGACTTCTAATCGCTGAGAGTATAAAACAAGGACAGGTTGCATGACCCTATTTGTGGGCTGCAACCTGTCCTTTGTTTTTCATCTATTGTTTCATGGCTTTAGCTCAGGCCAGCCGTCAGCTGTCCATACGATAGGGCGCTGGATGAGCATGGCTGCACCGTTCTGTGTGGCGCTGTAGCCGTGGCAGACGAAGATGTCCTCGCCGTCGAAAGTGTAGGCGGCGCAGTGGCCGGCAGCCTCCCATTCCTTCTTGTCGCCTTCTATGAAGAGCGTACCGCCACCCTTGGTCATGTCCTTGCCCGAACGGTCCAGGTAGGGACCTTCTACCGTCTTGCTGCGGCCTACGGCAACGCGGTAGTTGCTCTTGGCTCCCCGACAGCAGTAGTCCCACGACACGAAGAGATAATAGTAGCCGCCATGCTTGAAGATAAACGGAGCCTCAATGGCGTTGGTGCCGGCATATTTCGAGGTGGGGTTCGGTTCCGTGGGCTTGTAGTCAGGGTCATAGCGGCGGGCAATGGTGCGCGGCTTGGCGCCTTGGGCAATATGCATCGTCGTGTCGAGGCGGACCAGTTGTATGCCGTCCCAGAACGAACCCCACACGAGCCACGGCTGGTCGTTGTCGTCGATGACGAAGTTGGGGTCTATGGCGTTCCAGTTGTCACGCTTGTCGCGCGAGGTCACTATGCATCCCTCGTCCTTCCATATCCTTGCACGCAGGGTGCGACTGCTGAGCAGACCGATGGCCGAGTTGTTCTTGCCGAAGGTAGAGCAGCTGTAGGCCATCCACCAGCGGCCGTGCCACTGGATGATGTCGGGAGCCCATACGTGGCTGTTGAAGCCTGGTACGGAGTCTGTCGTCCAGCCGGGGATGACGGTCATCACGGGCTGTGGCAGTACCGTCCACGTCTTGCGGTCTTTCGATGTCATCTGGCTGATGCCCATGCCCGTGGAAAAAATGTAATACGTGTCGCCGTCCTTAGCCATGACGGGGTCGTGTGCCATCGGTGTCTCGGTAGTAAATGCTTCACGCTGAAAACCGCGACGCGGTCCTTGTGCGGCAGCTGTCTGGCCAATAGCCATCAGTGCCATCAAGAAAAATAGTTTGTTCGTCATGAGAAGTAGTTGTTTAGTCGTTCTGTATTTTTCTGCAAAGTTACAACATTATTTGTAATTCCTATCCCGTTTTCCGTCAAAATTTCACGACTTCAGTCAAAAAGTGACTATCAATAAGTTTTGCCAGTAGTAAAAAATGATTGCGGAGAGAAAAATAATTGAAAATTTGTTTTGTTAATTCGCTGATTTTTCGTACCTTTGCAGCCGATTTTCAAAAAATAGTGGATGAAGAATGACAAAATGAAGCAACAGTACCGTGTCAACGAACAGATACGTGTACGTGAAGTGCGCATCGTCGGTGACAACGGTTCTACCGTCGTTCCAACCCGCGATGCACTGAATATGGCCCGTGAACAAGGCGTCGATCTGGTTGAGATTTCGCCTAACGCCAACCCGCCAGTCTGTCGTCTCATCGACTACTCAAAGTTCCTCTACCAGCAGAAGAAGCGCGCCAAGGAGATGAAGGCCAAGCAGGTGAAGGTGGAGGTGAAGGAAATCCGTTTCGGACCCCAGACCGACGAGCACGACTACCAGTTCAAGCTGAAGCACGCCCGTGAGTTTCTGGAAGAAGGAAATAAGGTACGCGCGTATGTGTTCTTCCGTGGTCGCTCCATCCTGTTCAAGGAGCAGGGCGAAGTGCTGCTGCTGAGATTTGCCAACGACCTCGAAGAGGTGGGCAAGGTCGAAGGAATGCCGTCGTTGGAGGGTAAGAAGATGTTCCTCTACCTGGCACCGAAGAAGGCGGGCGAAAAGAAGAAGAGCCAGCAGGCTCGCGACCGCGAGGCCTCCGAAGCTAATGCCAAGGAAACAAAGAAGGTGCAGGCCAGCGAGGTGCCGGAGATTGACACTGAGACACCTGCAAATGGCGGACTGTTCGCCAATGCTAAGATTTCGGCCGATGCGCTGAAGAAGCTGACGGAGACTGAAGAGTAAAGAATTTAGTAAGGTGCGCTGCGCCCGGTATATGCGTTGCCACCGTTAATTTATAAACAATTAAAACATTAAAAAAATGCCAAAAGTAAAGACAAACTCCGGTGCAAAGAAGAGATTCTCGTTCACCGGTACAGGTAAGGTAAAGAGACATCACGCTTACCACAGCCACATTCTGACAAAGAAGACCAAGAAGCAGAAGCGTAATTTGTGCGGTTCAACGCTCGTTGACCAAAAGAAGTAAGAAACTATGCCAAGATCAGTAAATCACGTTGCATCAAGAGCAAAGCGTAAGAGAATTTTGAAGCTCACCCGCGGCTACTTCGGAGCCCGTAAGAATGTTTGGACAGTAGCCAAGAACACCTGGGAGAAGGGTCTGACATACGCCTATCGTGACCGTCGTAACAAGAAGCGTGCCTTCCGCAGCCTGTGGATTCAGCGTATCAACGCTGCCGCTCGTCTGAACGGCATGAGCTACTCACAGCTGATGGGTGCCCTCTCGAAGGCTGGTATCGAGATTAACCGTAAGGTGCTCGCCGACCTGGCTATGAACAACCCCGAGGCTTTCAAGGCCATCGTCGAAAAAGTCAAATAGTACTCCGACAGGAGTACTTTTTTTGACAGGAGTACAGGAGTACTTTTTTGACAGGAGTACAAGAGAATAATTATACAAGAGTACAGAAGAACAAGTTCAATCGAGTTCTTCTGTACTCTTCTTTTAACTTCTGTCCTCTTGTACTCTTGTCCAAAACAGCCATTCTGTTCTCTTGTACTCCTGTCCAAAAGCCCTCCTGTTCTCTTGTACTCCTGTCCCAAAAAAACTTCTGTCCTCTTGTCAAAAAAAGCACTCCTGTCTATAGAGTGCTCTTGTCTTTTAGAGGGTGGCTAACTGCATCAGATACTGTCCGTAGTCGTTCTTCAGCATTGGCTGAGCCAACTCTTTCAGTCGTTCGCGGTCTATCCAGCCCTTTTTATAGGCAATCTCCTCGAGACAGGCCACCTTTAGGCCCTGGCGCTTCTCGATGACCTCGATGAAGGTCGAGGCCTCCGCTAACGAGTCGTGGGTACCGGTGTCGAGCCAGGCAAAGCCGCGCTGTAGCGTCTGCACCTTCAGCTTCTGCTGGGCTAAGTACTCCTGGTTGACGGTCGTGATCTCCAGCTCGCCTCGGGCACTGGGCTTGATGTTCTTGGCAATCTCCACCACACTGTTGGGGTAGAAGTACAGTCCCACAACCGCGTAGTTCGACTTCGGGTGCTCAGGCTTCTCCTCGATGGAGAGGCAGTTGCCGTTGACGTCGAACTCTGCCACGCCGTAGCGCTCCGGGTCGTTGACATAGTAGCCGAAGACCGTTGCCAGTCCGTGCTTCTCGGCGTTCTCCACACTCTGCTTCAGCAGACCGGTGAAGCCGGAGCCGTAGAAGATGTTGTCGCCCAGGACCAGGCAGGCGCAGTCGTCGCCAATAAACTCCTCGCCGATGATGAAAGCCTGTGCCAGACCGTCGGGCGACGGCTGTTCAGCATACTCAAAATGTACGCCTAACTCCTCGCCAGTGCCAAGCAGACGGCGGAATCCCGGCAGGTCGTGTGGCGTCGAGATAATCAGAATGTCGCGGATGCCTGCCAGCATCAGTGCCGATACCGGGTAGTAGATCATCGGTTTGTCAAAGATGGGAATCAGCTGTTTCGATATTCCCTTGGTGATAGGGTAGAGGCGTGTGCCGCTACCGCCAGCTAAAACGATACCTTTCATATTCTTTTTGTAGTTTGATTGCAAAGATACATATTATTTAATGTCTTTCCAAACTTTTGACTACTTTTGTTTGTTTTGTTAAACAAATTTATAGTAAAGCGTCCCAAGTCCCGGGAGTTGCAGGACTGTGCAGCAAGGCGTCATAGGACTGTGACAAAACATATATTTATCAATGACCCGCACCTCTTACACCTGGCACTTAACTGATTGATATACAGTAGACTTCTTCGACGGCGTAAGTCGCACCAATGGTCGCACCAAGTGTCGCACTATTCGTTTTGTAAAATGTGTATTTGGTGTTGCCGAAAATGTTTCACGGAAAATGCCGGGAACGTACAAGCCGCTCGTAAAAATGTATAAGCCGCTCGTAAAAAAATATAAGCCTCTCATAAATGTTTCACGGTTGGGCATGATACCCTGGTGTCATCTTTTGGTGCGACCACTGGTGCGACCAACCTATAGAAAAACGATACTGAAAATCAATCGGTTAAGTGCCAGGTGTAAGAGGTGTCTCCTATTGTTTCTATACAAGGTTAAGGTGGGTAATGATTCAACCGTTTATTCAGAAAAAAATATGAAAAAGAAAAGCCACCCTTAGGAGGTGACTTTTAAATGGGGCAGGGGTATAAAAATGATATTATATTTGGTTATTCGATAATTTTTTTGTAATTTTGCAGAGAATAAAGGAAATGATGTACAGATGGATTTCGAATCACTTGTAGGACAATACTATTATACCAGACTCCGGATGGGGAGTCGCGTATTGAGGTGAGGCTGCAAGGTGAAACTGTGTGGCTCAGCCTTGACCAGATGGCGGAGCTGTTTCAACGTAACAAGTCGACCATCTCCAGACACATGAAGAACGTGTTTGAGGAAGGGGAACTGGAGAAGGAAGTGGTGGTTGCAAAATATGCAACTACCACTCAGCACGGTGCAATTGAAGGAAAAACACAGACACATGATGTCGATTATTACAATCTGGACATGATTATCAGCGTGGGCTATCGCGTCCATTCATATCGAGGTGTTCAGTTCCGCATGTGGAGGGAACAGAAGAAATTGACGGATAATGGAGGTAAGGAGAAACAATGAAGCTTGTTCAACATAGAGGGGACGTGTCCGGACGTGTCCCCTCTTTTTCTATAGGAAGGACTCGCGAGAATGATCTTTTATCCAAAAAGGATAATCTTTTTTGGATAAAATGTTTGGCCGTTTGAAAAAAGTTGTTAACTTTGCACCATAAATATCTGATTTATAATGATTGACAATCCTTTTATCACGTATGGTTACGAGTCGGCAGAGTATTTCTGCGACCGTCAGGAAGAAACGAGTGTGCTGACCACCTTGTTAACAAACGGCAACCACGTTGCCTTGATATCGCCGCGTCGCATGGGAAAGACAGGATTAATCCATCATTGCTTTGCCCAGCCCAATATACAACAGAAATATTATACCTTCTTGATAGACATCTATGCTACCAAGAACCTGCAGGATATGGTATACCAAATGGGAAAAGCAATCGTAACTCGCCTGAAGCCCCGAGGTCAGGAGGCTATCGACCGATTCCTGAAATTTGTATCCTCGCTACGTACAGGCATTTCCTTCGATGGTCAGGGCAATGCCAGTTGGAACCTTGGGGTCGGCGATATCTCATCACCATCGTTCACGCTCGAGGAAATTTTCAATTACCTGAAAGCGGCCGACAAGCACTGTATAGTAGCCATCGACGAGTTCCAGGCCATCATAGACTATCCGGAACAGAATGTAGAAGCCTTGCTACGAACGTATGTTCAGGATTGTCGTAATGCCGTATTTGTGTTCTCTGGATCCCAGAAACGAATGATGAGCGAGATGTTCTCATCGCCAGCCCGTCCATTCTACCAAAGCACGTCGTTCATGTTTCTGAAACCCGTACCACTCGATGCGTATGTGGCATTTGCTGCCAGCCATTTCGACAAGGGTCGTAAGCAAATAGACGATGGCGTGGTTGAAGCCATTTATGAGCGCTTTGAAGGAACCACTTGGTATCTCCAAAAGGTATTGAATCAGCTCTACGCCACCAGAGAACACGCTGTGGCAGAAGATGTAGACAGAGCGGTGATACAAATTATCCATCAAAACGAAGAAGCTTATAAAGATACGCTCTTCCAACTGACAGCGAAGCAACGCGACCTGCTTGTAGCCATTGGCCAAGAAGGTAAGGCTAATCAAATAACGGGGATGGACTTCGTGAAGCGCCATCATCTCTCGTCGGCCAGTAGCGTTCAGAAAGCCTCACAAGCGCTATTTGAGAAACAACTGATAACCCAGCAACAAAACACCTACGAAGTTTACGATAAGTTCATGGCCGAGTGGCTGAGACTCGACTAACCCGCCCAACTAAGGTACAAGAACCCAAATCTTTTATCATGATTACTTGGCACGAGAACTTGGTACTCGGAAATGAAAAGAAAATCGAGCCGACTGTTTGGTCGGCTCGTTTTTTATTCGTACCTTTGCAGGCAGTTTTTGTAATTTTAGGAAAAATGGCATTTTGGAATAAACTTTTCGGAAAGAAAGAGGAGGAACAGAAGGTTGGCGGCATGGAAGACTTCATGACGCTGATCCGCGTGTATTTTCAGGCAGTGATGGCTGCCGACCTGCATATCTCGAACTTGGCGGCGCTGCCCGACCTGCGTGTGTTCAAGCAGACACTGAAGGTGCCTACGGTGAACAACCGCCTCGGCGTGGCAGAGAAACAGCGCGTGACGAAGATGATGGTCGAGATGTACGAGATGGACGAGTCGTTCACCAAGGAGATTGACCAGAGCATCCGTCGCCGTTGCAAGACGCCGCAGGATGTGCAGACGTATATGTATCAGTTCCAGGGCTTTACGCAGGAGCTGATGATGCTGACAACGAACCTGATGAAGTTCAAGTTGCGCGTGCCGAGCATCTTTAAGAAGACCATCTTCACGATGACGGAGAAGACTGTCAGCGACATTTTCAACAAGAACGACTTTACGGATGCCAGCGTGATGAAGGCTGTGGTCGACGTGCGTAAGTACAACCAGAAATTAGGCTTCTCGCAGCAGTGGGTCACCAGCTTCATCTACCGTGTGGTGATGCTGGCTAAGAAGGAGAAACAGCCTGCTGACGACGCCAAGAAGTAAAGAACTTCTTAATTATTATTAAATAACTGACGTAGAAGCAGGCGGTTACGCGAAAAATAACTACCTTTGTGCATCAAAAAGATGTAGTTATGACTCAGAACGAGATTGTTTTAGCTGCGTTTGAAGGCCGTGTACGGCAACTCATCCTCCGTTTTCAGGAACTGAAGAAAGAGAATGAGGAGTTGTATCGTATGGTCGAAAAGAACGAAGAGGACATCAAGGCTCTGCAGGAAAAGCTCTCTCGTAATGAGCAAGACTACAACGCACTGAAGATGGCGCGTATGGTGGAGATAACCGACGGCGACCTGCAGGGAGCCAAAGACCGGCTGTCGAAGCTGATTCGCGAGGTCAATAAGTGCATAGCCGTCCTGAGTGACGAGAATAAGAAATAGTGACAGAAGCAATGGCGGAAGTTAAGAAAGAAAAACAACATATCAGTCTGAATATCTGCGACGAGCGCTTCGACATCTATGTGCAGCCCGATGCTGAGGGCTACTACCGTGATGCCGAGAAGCTGGTACAGACCACCTACGGCAGGTTTGCTGATAGGTTCCGGGGGCAGAAAAGCGAGCGTTTCATCGCTGCTGCGGCCCTGTTGGAGATGGCGGTGAAGTACCAGATGGAGCACGCCAGCAAGGACGTCGACTCATATAATAATCTTCTTCAACGCCTGACTTCTGATATTGACGAGGCATTGAAATGAAGATTATTAACCTATTATAGATTTAAATTATGGTTCTATCAATTATCATTGCCGTAGCTGCCCTGATTGTGGGCGGCGTATGCGGATACATGATTTTCCGTTATGTTCTGAAAGGAAAATACAATGAGATGGTGACGGCAGCCACTAAGGAGGCCGAAGTGATTAAGGAGAAAAAGCTGTTGGAGGTGAAGGAGAAATTCCTGAACAAGAAAGCAGAGCTGGAGAAGGAGGTGCAGCAGCGCAACCAGCACATCCAGCAGAGCGAGAACAAGCTGAAGCAGCGCGAGATCAGCCTGAACCAGCGTCAGGAGGAACTGGGGCGCCGCAAGAATGACCTTGACAACCAGCAGCAGCGCATCGACAACGAGAAGAAACTGCTCTCCGTGAAGCAGGATGAGCTCGAGAAGATGCAGCTGAAGGAGCGTGAGAAGCTGGAGGAACTCTCCGGACTGAGCGCCGAAGAGGCCCGCAGCCGACTGGTGGAGAGCCTGAAGGACGAGGCCCGCACCGATGCCCAGGCTTACATTAACGAGATTATGGACGAGGCCAAGCTGAACGCCAATGCCCAGGCTAAGAAGATTGTCATCCAGACCATCCAGCGCGTGGCTACGGAGACGGCTGTGGAGAATAGCGTCTCGGTGTTCCATATCGACAACGACGACGTGAAAGGTCGCGTCATCGGCCGTGAGGGTCGTAACATCCGTGCCTTGGAGGCTGCCTGCGGCGTTGAAATCGTCGTCGACGACACGCCCGAGGCTATCGTCATCAGCGGCTTCGACCCCGTGCGCCGCGAGACCTGCCGTCTGGCCCTGCACCAGTTGGTCAGCGACGGTCGTATCCACCCTGCCCGCATCGAGGAGGTGGTTGCCAAGGTGAAGAAGCAGCTCGACAACGAGATTATCGAGACTGGTAAACGTACGGCTATCGACCTCGGTATCCACGGCCTGCACCCTGAGCTTATTCGCATCATCGGTAAGATGAAGTACCGCTCATCATACGGTCAGAACCTGCTGCAGCACGCCCGCGAGACAGCCAACCTCTGTGCTGTGATGGCCGCCGAATTGGGCCTGAACCCGAAGAAGGCCAAGCGTGCCGGTCTGTTGCACGACATCGGTAAGGTGCCCGACGAGGAAAGTGAGATGCCTCACGCACTCTATGGTGCCAAGATTGCAGAGCAGTTCAAGGAGAAACCCGACATCTGCAACGCCATTGGTGCCCACCACGACGAGATGGAGATGCAAACGCTGCTGGCTCCGATTGTGCAGGTGTGCGACGCTATCTCAGGTGCCCGTCCCGGTGCCCGCCGCGAGATTGTTGAGGCTTACATCAAGCGCTTGAACGACCTTGAGGCCATAGCAATGTCTTATCCTGGCGTGACGAAGACCTATGCTATTCAGGCTGGTCGTGAACTGCGTGTCATCGTCGGTGCCGACAAGATGTCGGATGCTGAGACCGAGGCACTGAGCGGCGAGATAGCTACTAAGATCCAGAACGAAATGACCTATCCCGGACAGGTGAAGATCACCGTTATCCGTGAGACCCGTTCTGTTGCCTACGCTAAATAATAAATAGAGGAAAAAGGGTTGATAAATGAAGTGTCGCAAGACACAAAAAAAGCGAGATGGCCGATTCGGTCGTCTCGCTTTTATGTTCAGATTTTGTTGATGTCGACGTAGCCATGCATCACGGCATAGATGGTAAGTGCCGAGACCGACTTCATACCCAGTTTGTCCATAATGTTCTTGCGGTGGGTGATGACGGTCGAGAGGCTGATGTTGAGTTGCTCGGCAATCTCCTTGTTGATAAGGCCTTGTACGATGAGTGCCATCACCTCAATCTCGCGGTCGCTGAGAATCTTTTGCTGGAGCACCTGCGGCATCTGTGGCAGGTGCTTGCCGCCAGAGTGGGCATGTTGTTGCAACATCAGCAGCGAGCGTACCAATTCACTCTCGGGCACGTTGATGCAGAGACAATGAAACTCTGCCATGGGCGATGTCGTGTCGAAATTGAGTGTCAGCACGATGGTCTTCTGCCGGCGTGCAGAGAAGAATGGCCTGTTCTCGATGACGATGTTCATTGCCACGAAATAGTGGAAATAGTCATCGGGCTGATTGGCTTCCAGTTCGGCGAGTGAGCCAAAGGTGTCTATCGTCATGATGGGTATGACGTTCTGCAACAGCTGCTTCAGTCCTACGGCTGCCAGCGTGTTCGGGTCAATAATTGCTACCTTCGGCCTCATTTCTCATTCCTCATTTCCCATTTCTCATTTATCATTTATCAAAGTTCCACCCCTGGGCTTTGATCTCAAACTCCTGACCGTCGCGGCTGACGAGCACGTGGCCGAACTTCTGGTCGGTGATGTGGCCGATGAGCTTGACATCCTCCAACTGCTCAATCTTCTCATGGTCGCCAATGGGAACGGTGAACACCAGCTCGTAGTCCTCGCCACCGTTCAGGGCGCAGGTGGTGACGTTCATATTCATCTCTTCAGCCATCACGGCGGTCTGGTAGTCGATAGGCAGTTGCTTCTCAAAGATGCGGCAGCCGACGCCCGACTGCTTGCAGATGTGCAACAGTTCGCTGCTGAGGCCGTCGCTGACGTCCATCATGGCGGTGGGGCGGATGCCGGCCTCGCGCAGCCGTTGGATGATGTCGCCACGGGCTTCCGTCTGCAACTGACGTTGCAGCAGGTACTCCTTGCCGCTGAAGTCGGGCTGGAAATCCGGCATGGGCTTGCCTTTCTTCTTTGCTTCGTCTACCATCTGGTAGTAGACGCTCTTCTCGCGCTCCAGCAGTTGCAGTCCCATGTAGGCAGCCCCGAGGTCGCCGCTGACGCAGATGAGGTCGGTGTCGTGGGCCCCGTTGCGGTAGACGATGTCCTCCTTGCGGGCTTCGCCTATACAGGTGATGCTGATGGCCAGCCCCGTATACGAAGAGGTGGTGTCGCCGCCTATGATGTCGACGTTCCATTTGTTGCAGGCTAAGCGTATGCCGTTGTACAGCTGCTCGATGTCCTCCACGCTGAACCGCTTGCTGATGGCTAACGAGACGGTCAGCTGTCGGGGTGTGCCGTTCATGGCGAAGACGTCGCTGATGTTGACCATTGCTGCCTTATAACCAAGGTGCTGCAGGTCGATGTAAGTCAGGTCGAAATGTACGCCCTCCATCAGCAGGTCGGTGGTGATGAGCATTTCGCTGTCGGGATAGCTCAGCACGGCGCAGTCGTCGCCGATGCCGTACTTCGTTGATGTGTTTTTGGGCTTGATGTCCTGTGTCAGTCGGTCAATGAGTCCGAATTCTCCTATCTTTGCTATTTCCATAATCAATGATGTGCCCCGTTAGCGGAAACTGATGGTTTGGGGCTTTACGGGTTTTGTTTCTTTTTGTTTCTCCTTCTCCTTGTCCTTGTTCTTGTGGTCGTCCTTCTGCTGGGCAATGATATGGCGGCGCGAGTTCTTGATGACGTAGCCGGTGATGAGGTTGTCGAATTCCTCTTTCTGCTCGAGCATGAAGCTGATGCGTACGGGAAGGACAAAGAGGTTCTTGACAACTTCGTCGCTCAGTCCCTCGACCTGTGTCAGTCGGGCGGCATCCTTCTCTGTCGTCACGATACATTTGGGCCCTGTCATGGCGGCAAAGGTCTCGTTCAGCCGACGCACGTCCTTATGGGTGAAGTCATGGTGGTCGGCAAAGGTCATGGGCGTGATGCTCTTCACTTGCGGCTTCAGGTCTTTTGTCAACTGCCGGGGCGAGGCGATGCCCGTCAGCAGCAGCACGTTCTGTTGCGAGAGTGAGGAGGGCGCTTTCGTGACCTTGGGGAATATGGGTTGCAGCGGTTCGTAGTCGAGAGTCGTGAAGAATAGGTGCTGATAGGGATAGAGATCCATCGCTTTCGTGATGACGCGATAGTCCATAGGCTTCAGCTCCTTGGGACACTTGGTGACGATGACGACGTCGGCGCGATCCTTGCCTTTGAGGGGTTCGCGCAACCGGCCTGCCGGCAACAGCTTGTCGTAGATAATCAGGCGGTGATAGTCGACGAGCAGGATGTTGATGCCGGGCTTGACATAACGGTGCTGGAAGGCATCGTCTAATAAGATGACGTCAGGCGCCTTGTTCTCACTCTCCAGTTTGTCGATACCACGGGTGCGCTTCTTGTCGACGGCCACAATGATGTGTGGGAACTTCTGCTTCATCTGGTACGGTTCGTCGCCGATCATTCTCATGGGCGTGTCGCTTTTCGCTATGATGAAGCCGCTACTCTTGCGCTTGTAGCCGCGACTGAGTACGGCTACCCGCATCTTGTCTTGTAGCAGGCGGACGAGATATTCCACATGAGGCGTCTTGCCAGTACCGCCAACGGTGATGTTGCCTACAGAGATGACCGGCGTCTTATAGGTACGGCTTTTCAGGACGCCGACCTCGAAGAGGGCGTTCCTGAAGCCCACCCCTGCACCGTAGAGCCAGCTAAGGGGTGACAACCACTCGTTGATTTTGATGAAATCGCCTTCCAAGTTTACGATTTTACTATTTACGATTTACAGTTCCTTCCTTGTTTAGAAGTTCAGCAGGTAGGTCAGACGGGCCTGCAGACGGTTGCGCTCCTGATTGCGGCGCGTGTCGATGATGGGCTGGTAGAGGTCGCCGAGGGCAGCGTGCAGCTCTTCGTCTAAATAGGTGCCGTGCTTCTCGGTCATGTTCATCAGCTTGTCAAACCATCCAAGAGGCTCCGGATAGCCGACGGTTCGGTATTCGCTGACCTTAGCCAGTTCGGCAGCCTTCTTCACAGCGTCGTCCAACGAGCCAAGCTTGTCGACAAGCTTGATGGGCAGCGCGTCGGTAGCCAACCAGACACGGCCCTGCGCAATCTCGTGAACCTGGTCGCGGCTCATCTTACGACCGTCGCCTACAATACCGAGGAAGGTCTCGTAGCCGCGGTCGACGTAGGTCTGCATGAAGCGTATCTCGTCAGCATTGTCGTTGCTGAGCACCAGATTCTCCTCGAAGTCGGTGTAGCGGTTGGTCTTGGTGCCGTCAAAGGTGATGCCTAACTTGTCGGTTACCAGTCCCGTGAAGTTGGGCACCAGTCCGAAGATGCCGATGCTGCCTGTGATGGTCGTCGGTTCAGCATAGATGTAGTTGGCAGCAGCACTAATCATATAGCCGCCGGAAGCAGCATAGCCGCCCATAGAGACGACGACGGGTTTCTTGGCTTTCAGTTGTTTGATGGCGTGCCAGATCTGTTCAGAAGCTACGGCGCTGCCGCCAGGAGAGTTGACGCGCAGCACGACAGCCTTCACGTCGTCGTCCTTAGCCAGCTTGTTCAGGGCTTCCACCGTCTCGTTGCCGATGATGCAATGCTCGGTAGAGAAGAGGTTCGACATCTGGTCGATAATCTCGCCGTAGGCATAGTAGACTGCCACTTTGTCGCCTTTTTCCTCATCCTTTGGCATGGCTTTCATATCAGCCAGCAACAGCTGGTTCACCTCGTCGTCAGAACCTAACTTCTGCTGAATGACCTGCTTGATGGCGTCCGGGTAGATCAGCTTGTCAACCAGCTTGCCCTTCACGTAGTCGTCAGGATTGGCAAAGGCCAGAATGCTGTCGCTCACCATCTGGTCGAGGGCCTCGGCGGTCAGCTTGGCACGGCTGCCGGCAATGTCTGCCAGCATATGCTTCCATATACCCTGCTGATAGGCTTCTGTTTGCTCGCGGTTCTCGGGACTCATATCCTTACGGATGACACCCTCGACGGCACTCTTGTACTTACCGACGCGGATGGCCTGATAGCGGACACCGATCTTCTCGTAGAAGCCTGTCATGAATTCGCGCTTGCCACCGATGCCTCGCAGCTCGACCATACCCGTCTTGTTCAGGAAGATGGAGTCAGCCACCGAAGCCACATAGTAGCCCTGCTGTGAATAGTTGTCGGCATAGGCAATAATCCATTTGCCGCTCTTCTTGAAGTCTTTCAGGGCATCGCGCACCTGCTGGGCTGTGGCGGGAGCGTCGTAGGAGGTCAGTCCACCTTCTATATATATACCCTTGATGTCGGGGTGGCTCTTGGCTTTCTTGATGGCTGCAACGATGTCGTTCAGTCCCATGACACCCATGTCGCCGGAACTGAGCAGCATGTCTAACGGCGAACCTTCCTCAGAACATTCCTGTACAGCACCGTCCATTTTCAGCACGAAGACGGAATTCTCTTTCACAACGGGCGTCGATGAGCCCGACGAGGCCATGCCGGCAACGCTTACAAAGAATACAATCCCTACAAGAAATGTAAAGACGAACAAGCCACAGAGTGTGGCAAAAAAGTACTTCAAGAAACTTTTCATAATGGTCAATTAATGATTTATGCGGGCAAAGTTAGTACTTTTTTTGCAATTATCGTCAAAATCTCGGATTTATTTCTTACTTTTGCACCAGAAAACTATTACTAAAACAAAAAACGTATGAAATTCAGAGCAATTTTGTCGCTGATGCTTGCTTTGGCGTGCCTCACGGCGACAGGAAAGAAGAAAGTGCAGAAACAGCAGCTGTGGCCTGACGGTACGCCTGTTTCCGAATGGTTCAGCGATACCACCCGTGTGGATCTCTCAGGCCTGAAGCGCTACGTAGTCACTGACTACGGCGTCGATGGTTATAGTACTGAGGTGCAGACGGCGCGGCTGCAGGCCGTCATCGACCGTTGCGCCAACGAGGGTGGGGGCGTCGTCGTCATTCCCCGTGGCACGTTTGTGTCGGGCTCGCTGTTCTTTAAGCCCAAGACCCATCTGCTCATTGAGGAAGGTGGTGAGTTGCAGGGCTCTACGCGCATCAAGCACTTCCCCGTTGTCAAGACCCGCATGGAAGGCCAGACACTCGACTATTTTGCCGCTTTGGTCAATGCCGACGGCGTTGACGGTTTTACGATTACCGGTCCCGGCACCATCAACGGCAATGGCCAGCCTTATTGGGAAGAGTTCTGGATTCGCCGCAAGTACAACCGCAACTGCACCAATCTCGAAGCCATGCGCCCGCGTAACGTATACATCTCTAATTCGAAGAATGTCACCGTGCAGGACGTGAAGATAATCAATTCGCCGTTCTGGACCAACCATCTCTACCGTTGCGAGAATGTCCGTTATTTAGGCTGCTTCATCTATGCCCCGACGGAGAACGTGACGCCCGTTGACCCCAAGCGTGGCGCCCCTTCCAGCGATGCCATCGACCTCGATGTCTGCTCGAACGTCCTCATCCACGGCTGCTATATGCACGTCAACGACGATGCCGTCGTGCTGAAGGGCGGCAAGGGGACGTGGGCTGATAAAGATCCGAATAACGGCCCCTGCCGCAATATCATCATCGAGGACTGTACCTACGGTAAGGTGCATGGCTGCCTGACACTTGGCTCCGAGTCGCTCGACGACCATAATGTCATCTTGCGCCGCATTCACGTCAAGTCGGCCACCCGTGTGCTGTGGTTGAAGATGCGTCCTGATACGCCCCAGCACTATGAGTATGTTACCGTCGAGGATATTACCGGCCAGTGTGGCTCGTTCCTCGTTGTCCGTCCCTGGACGCAGTTCTTCAAGCCTGAAGACCGAGAAGATATGCCGTTGTCGCAATGTAACAACATCACTATCCGCAACATCCGCATGACCACGAAGAACTTCTTCGACGTCGGCACGAGCGACAAGTACCGCCTCACGGACTTCACCTTTGAGAATATCAACGTGAAAGACGAGAAGAAAGCTTTCGACCCCTCGCTCATTGACAACTGTACGTCGAAAAACGTCGTCATTGAGTAGACTGCCCGTCTGAGTGTCATACTAAAATCGTGCCAAAATGTCAGTTCCGACGTTTTGGCACGATTTTCGCATATAGGGTGGCAGACAAACGTTTAAAACATTAAATATTCTTATTATGAACATCAAACCACTACAAGACCGCGTGCTGGTAGTACCCGCAGCGGCAGAAGAGAAGATCGGTGGTATCATCATTCCTGATACCGCCAAGGAGAAACCCTTACACGGAACCATCAAGGCTGTCGGTCAGGGCACGAAGGACGAAACCATGATTCTGAAGGCTGGCGACGAAGTGCTTTATGGCAAGTATTCTGGCACCGAGCTCGAGTTCGAGGGCGAGAAGTATCTGATGATGCGCCAGAGCGATGTGCTCGCTGTCATTGAGAAATAAAATTGAAGAATTGAAGAATTGAAAAATTGAAGTGTTATGGCAAAGGATATTAAATTCAATATTGACGCCCGCGACGCTATGAAGCAGGGCGTTGACCAGTTGGCAAACGCAGTAAAGGTGACGCTTGGTCCTAAAGGACGTAACGTCGTCATCGAGAAAAAGTTCGGTGCTCCCCAGATTACCAAGGACGGCGTGACCGTTGCTAAGGAGATCGAGCTGGAGGACAAGTTTGAGAATACGGGTGCTCAGCTCGTCAAGAGCGTTGCCTCGAAGACGGGCGACGACGCTGGCGACGGTACGACCACCGCTACCATCCTGGCTCAGGCTATCGTGGCCGAGGGCTTGAAGAACGTGACCGCCGGTGCCAATCCTATGGACCTGAAGCGCGGTATCGACAAGGCCGTGAAGTGCGTCACCGAGTTCATCGCCAAGAATGCCGAGCAGGTTGGCGACAACTACGACAAGATTGAGCAGGTGGCAACCGTCAGTGCCAACAACGACAAGGAGATTGGCGAACTGCTGGCTGAGGCTATGCGCAAGGTCAGCAAGGACGGCGTCATCACCATCGAGGAGTCTAAGAGCCGCGACACCCATATCGGCGTTGTCGAGGGTATGCAGTTCGACCGTGGCTACCTGAGCGCCTACTTCATGACCGACAGCGACAAGATGGAGTGCGTGATGGAGAATCCGTACATCCTCATCTACGATAAGAAGATTTCTAACATCAAGGACTTCCTGCCCATCCTGCAGCCTGCTGCCGAGAGCGGCCGTCCGTTGCTCGTCATCGCCGAGGATGTTGACTCTGAGGCTCTTACCACGCTTGTTGTCAACCGTCTGCGTGGCGGTCTGAAGATCTGCGCCGTCAAGGCTCCGGGCTTCGGCGACCGTCGCAAGGCCATGCTCGAGGACATCGCTACACTGACAGGCGGTGTCGTCATCAGCGAGGAGAAGGGCTTGAAGCTTGAGCAGGCTACCCTTGACATGCTCGGAACGTGTGACAAGGTGACAGTCTCCAAGGACAACACCACCATCGTCAACGGTGCCGGCGACAAGCAGGCCATCCAGGACCGTATCGCCCAGATTAAGAAGGAGATTGAGGTTACCACCTCTTCTTACGACAAGGAGAAGCTGCAGGAGCGTCTGGCCAAGCTGGCCGGTGGCGTTGCCGTGCTCTACGTCGGTGCTAACAGCGAGGTCGAGATGAAGGAGAAGAAGGATCGCGTTGACGATGCCCTCTGCGCAACCCGCGCCGCTATCGAGGAGGGTGTTGTTGCCGGTGGTGGCACCACTTACATCCGTGCCCAGGAGGCTTTGGCCGACCTGAAGGGCGACAATGCCGACGAGCAGACTGGTATCAACATCATCTGCCGTGCTATCGAGGAGCCTCTGCGCCAGATTGTCATCAACGCCGGACTCGAAGGTGCCGTCGTCGTACAGAAGGTTCGCGAGGCTAAGGGCGACATGGGTTACAACGCTCGTCTCGACAAGTACGAGGATCTGCGCGAGGCTGGTGTCATAGATCCTGCCAAGGTGGCACGTGTGGCTTTGGAGAATGCCGCTTCTATCGCCGGTATGTTCCTCACCACCGAGTGTATCATCTGCGACAAGCCTGAAAAGGAGCCTGCTATGCCGATGGGTGGTGCCCCGGGCATGGGTGGTATGATGTAATTGGCTGATTTGTAAAGTCTACATAACAAAAAGCGGGGAAATGGCTCAAAGGCCGTTTCTCCGCTTTGACATAAATCAAAAACGAAAAGTTTTGAGACGAATTTATTTGGTAAATGTATGAAAACGTAGTAATTTTGCACCCAGAAAGGAAAAAATATTTTTGATTTGTTTTAGTAGATTAGTTTTTAAGTAGTTTGTTTTTGAAAAACGGGACGTCGCGATGACATCCCGTTTTTGCTTTCTTCGCCTTTTCTTTAGCTTCTTTAACTTCTCTGTCTTCTCTAACTTCTAAAAAAGCCGTACCTTTGCACTCGTATGCGAAAACTATATCTACTAATAGCCCTTTTCTTTGGGCTTGTTGCCTTTGCCCAGAAGCAGAAGGTGGGTGACTTTATCGAGTCAACATCCTATAATCTCGACAAGACCGGTGTTGAGCGCAGTCAGCAATACTGGCCCGAGGATGGCGGCTTCGTCTGCGAGAACGGGACAAACCGCTTCACCCGTGCCCTCTATGGCGGTTGGACAGACTACCGTATAGAGACCAGCGACCGTCCGGTCTTCGCTATTGTGAAGAAGAACCACCATCGCCACCTGCGCTTCCTGGTCAACGGTATGCCCTTGGACTCCACCGACTACTGCCGTGCGCTCTATGTCAACGGTATGCGTATCTACAGCCTCCGCGACCACCGTTGGGGCGAGCAGGCCGAACTGGCTTTGCAGGTGGCTGCCTTGTCCGATCGTGAAGGAGCCGTTTATCTGTTCGACGACCGCCGCTTTGCGTCGCCAGCGATATTCCGTGCTGAGTTGTGTGCCATCGCTAACCCCAAGCTGCACCGCAATGGCGACATTGGAGCCGACAAGCCGGGCGTCTTCGAAGCCTCACCGGGGCGTGAAAACCTTGTCGTCAGCGAGTGGAGTGGGGGACAGGAGACCTTTTTCGTTATCGATAGCATTAACAAGGTGGCCAGCATCCCTGCCGATGAGGCGCGCCGTTTGTTTCTGGCGGCCATCATGTATAACGGCCAGCTCTCTGAGCGCATCAAGTTCGAGACCCCCGACCCCTATATCAATACCTTAGGTGGAGCGCTGGCTCTGGCTGCCGATGGCGACTGGGACGGTCAGACGTGGCTTCACGGCTGTGTCGGCTGGCGTATGCCGTTAGCTGGCTGGCGTGCTGCCTACGTGGGCGACGTCTTAGGCTGGCGCGACCGTCAGCGCAGCCATTTCGATGCCTATGCCAAGAGTCAGGTGGCGAACGTCGAACCCACGATTCCGCATCCTTCGCAGGACAGTGCACTGAACCTTGCGCGTGCCGAGAAGCGGTGGGGCACGCAGATGTATTCCAACGGCTACATCTGTCGCAACCCTGAGCGCAACGACCAGATGCACCACTACGATATGAACCTCAACTATATCGACGAGCTGTTGTGGCATTTCCAGTATGATGCCGATACGGCCTATATGCGTCGTATGTGGCCCGTCATCACGTCGCACTTGGCGTGGGAGAAGCGCAACTACGACTCCGATGGCGACCATCTCTACGATGCCTATTGCTGCATCTGGGCCTCCGACGCGCTTTACTATAGCGGTGGTGCTGTCACCCATTCGTCGGCCTATAATTACAGAGGTAACAAACTTGCTGCCCGCATTGCTGAAATCATTGGTGAGGACGCCCGCCCATACGCCGATGAGGCTGAGGCCATCCTTCGGGCAATGAATCAGAAGCTTTGGTTGAATGATAAAGGTGTATGGGCTGAGTATCAGGATGCTATGGGTCTTAAACGCTTACACGCAAGTCCGGCCGTTTGGTCGGTCTACACCCCCATTGACTGTGGCGCCTGCACTCCGGAACAGGCGTGGCGGGCCACTGGCTGGGTGAGTCAGAATATCCCCCATATTCCTGTCAAGCAGACGGGCTTGAAGACCATCGCCACTTCCAACTGGATGCCCTACTCGTGGAGTATCAACAACGTGGCGGCTGCCGAGGTGATGCACACCGCCCTGGCCTTCTTCGAGGCTGGCCGCAGCGCGGCGGGCTACGAGCTGCTGAAGGCCAACGTCATGGATCAGATGTACTACGGCCAGTGCCCCGGTAACTTCGGCCAGATCAGCTATTACGATGCGGCCCGTGGCGAGTGCTACCGCGACTTCGGCGATTGTATCGGCATCTCCTCACGCACACTCCTGCAAGGTCTCTTCGGCATCGTGCCCCAGGCCCTCGACGGCCGCTGCATCATCCGTCCCAGTTTCCCCAGTGAGTGGGACAGCGTCGCCGTCAAGACGCCCTATCTGTCCTACGTCTATACACGGAAGAACGGCGTGGAGCGTTACGACATCACCCAGGACTTCAGCCAGCCGCTGAAGATTGTCGTGCAACAGAACTGCGGTGGAGGACGCTTCCACGATGTCGAAGGCAGCAGCCAGCAGCATCAGGTGATCGAAGTGCCGTTGCCCGACTACAACTTTACGCTGACACACCCCATCGTGAAAGGCAAACCGCGTTTGGGCACCGACGAACTGACGAGCGACGCCAAGCCGCGTCCGCAGACCCTCGACAAACTCTTTAATGCTGAGGTCGACGACATCTTCAACAACAAGTATCTCTCGCCCCGACCGCAGACCACCACCCTGCAGATTCCCAAACAGGGGATTGGCGAGTGGTGTCATCCGCAGTTGACGGCCGACATCAACGACTCGGTCTTCCGGTCTCTCATCGTGCGAGACAACATCGTCGTTGCAGGTATTCCTTTCCGTACGCCTAACAGCGGCCCGAACATTGTCTACACAAGCCTTTGGGACAACTACCCCGACGCCGTCACGATACCCCTCAAGGGGCGCGCCTCGGTGGCCCACCTGCTCATGGCTGGCTCTACCAACCACATGCAGAGTCGCATCGACAACGGCCTCGTCGTCGTCACTTATACTGACAACACGACTGACACTTTGGCACTACGCAATCCCGACAACTGGTGTCCCATCGAGCAGGACTACTACGTCGACGGCAAGGCTTTCCGCGCCGCCGAGCCCCGTCCGTTGCGTGTCTGTTTGGGACAGGCAACAGCCGACGGGAAGCCTCTCGTCAGCCGCGACCTTGGCCGTGAGTTGGGCATCAAGGGCGTCTATGGCCGCGAAATTCCCGGTGGTGCCGCCCAGATTCTCATGATGCCGCTGAACCCGAAGAAGAAGCTGCGAAGCCTCACCGTCCGCACCCTCTCCAACGATGTGGTTATCGGCCTCATGGCTGTCACGCTGCAGTAGCTTTTTTTTGAGTTATGTAAAGGTTTGCGGGCTTTCTTTAAAGATTTTTGCATAAAAGTAGTAAAAATAGCGATAATTGTTGTACCTTCGCGGCCGAAATAAGAAGAAATGATTATAATCAAATTTTGAATCGATGAAAAATTTTAGAGAATGGCTAACTGCTGCTACCCTGTTATGCAGCCTTGTGTTTTGTGCTTGTGCCTCTGATGACGACCCCATTGAAGATTCCGCTGTAACACCTGCCCCGACACCGTCGGCGGTGGATAACGGCGTGTGGCCCGTCAATGAGAGCTATGTGGATAACTCCGTCCGCCCCGGCGACGATTTCTTCATGCATCGTATCGGCACGTGGTGGGCTAATACGACCGTGAACGACAATCGTTTGGATCCGAAAATGGCAGGCTATATCACTGATATCGAAAAATATGTTGATGAGATAAAGCCCAGCTCGCCGAGTGCCGAAAAGCTGAAGGCTCATCTTGAAAATCTCGACGCCCTGTCGCAGCAGACGGCAAGCTTCTTGGAAAGTACATGGACTGCCTGCGGCTTTGTGGAAGCATGTGCTGAAGCCGAAACGAATGGCAGTACGGCGCCATTATGGAAATGTCTTGGCAGGATGATGGCTCAGGGAGCCGCCGTACCTTTCACTTTTAATCAGATATCCGTGGGCGGTAAAGTCTGTGTGGTGCTGTCGCCGAAGGATTCGTCGTTTCCCTATAAGGAGCCATCGGGCTTACGTAAGCTTCTCAAGGATGCTGATTTCCTTCGCTCGCTCGTGCCTTTGGTCGGTACGGGTGGCACACGTGCCGTGGATGGCAGCAAGTGGCCCCAACTGGTGACGATGCTGAATGAGGCCGGCATCGACCCGGCTTATGTGTATCTGCCTGTTGACTTCCCGCATATAAGTACGATGAGTGAATCGGGTAAGAAGGAGTTGCAGGAAGCGCAGAAAGTGCTGACAAAGTACTGTGACTCCGACGTCAAGGCCTTGGCCAAGTTAATATCCACCTTTGGTGCGAGTGAGTGGGAACCGTTGTCCAGTGAAAAGCTATTCACTGATTATAAGGCTTCATTCGAGGAAAATACCGGCAAAACGACGTCCAAGGACGATTTCCTCGAATTCTATGCGGATAGTTACGTGAACTATGAACTCTCTTACCTCGTCGGAAAGAAATTTGTGACTGATGCCTTCCGTCAGGATGGTGAGGAGAAGTGTAAGGCTGTCATCAACGTGTTTGCCGACCGCATCAGAGCCAACACATGGCTCAGCGATGAGGGAAAGAGGGCCGCTCTGGAAAAGCTGGACAATATCAATATCAACGTGGGTTGTCCGAAGAACTGGATTACCGAGGCCATCCCCGACCTGAGCAATAGTAAGTCGGCGCTGGAGGATGCCTATCTGCTGAGAAAGGCTGCATTCAACTTTCACAAGTCTTTGGTTGGCAAGCCTCTCAAGGACGTGTCGTTCCATCTGATCATTTCGCCAGACTCAGACGCGCCGCTAAGCATATTCAATGCTTTCTATGTCGCCAACTTAAACTCCATCAACATCTACCCCTGGTGGCTGATGAAACCTATCTTCGACCCATCTTATAACCAGGCCGTCAACTATGCCATTATGACCGTCGTGGGTCACGAGATTACCCATGGATTCGACAGTGAAGGCTATAAGTTCAATAAGGATGGCGACCCCATCAGCATCTTCACCAACCCTGTCGACGAGGCTAAGTTCGTTGAACTTGGAAAGAAACTGGCTGCTCGTTACAACGAGCTGGAGGTGCTGCCTACGGAAATGCCCGGCGAGATGAGCAGGGGCGACTTCTGTCTGGCTGAGAACATTGCCGACCTCGGTGGCTTTGAGATTGGTTTCGATGCATATACGCGCTATCTGCAACAACACGGCTTCAACGGCGACGAACTTGTGAAGCAGCAGCAGCGCTTCTTCTACGCCTATACGGAGCAGTACCGTTCGAAGTACGGTCCTAATTATGTGAATCTTATACATAACGGCATGCCGGCTACAATCTTCACGCCCGAGATAAAACCTGACAACCATGCGTTGAACCGTGAGCGTGTCAATGGCATCGTGCGTAACGTTGACAGCTGGTACAGCCTGTTCAACATCAGGGAGGGCGACAAACTCTATCTCGCGCCCGCCAACCGTGTACATATATGGTAAAGTGATTTCAGCAGACTTTGAAATAAAAATCTCCGAAGCGTTTGGCGCTTCGGAGATTTTTGTTTACCTTTGCGGCAAGTATGCAGAAACTATTGGAATTGTATAAACAGTGGAGTGGGGCAGAGCCCGCCACTACTGAGAAACTGCCCGGTGCGGGCAGCAACCGACAGTATTACCGTCTGACAGCCGCTGACGGCACCACCGTCATCGGCTGTATCGGCACCAGCCGCGACGAGAACCATGCCTTCATCTGTCTGGCACAGCACTTTACCAAGCGCCAGTTGCCCGTGCCATGCGTGCTGGCAGCGAGCGACGACGAGTTGCGCTACCTGCAGACCGACCTGGGGTCTGTCTCGCTGTTCGATGCCATCCGTGGCGGTCGCGAGGCCGGCGGTCGCTATACGCTGGCCGAGCAGCAGCTGCTGAAGCAGACCATCCGCCAGCTGCCCAACATCCAGCTGCGCGGTGCCCGCGGTCTCGACTTCTCACAGTGTTACCCCCAGCCGGAGTTCGACAGAGACTCCGTGCTCTTCGACCTGAACTACTTCAAGTACTGCTTCCTCAAGGCTACGGAAATAGACTTCCACGAGCTGAAGCTGGAGGCCGACTTCCGCCTGATGGCCAAGGACCTGACGGCGGGCGGCGACGAGCAGTGCTTCCTCTATCGCGACTTCCAGGCACGCAACGTCATGCTGGCAGACGGCCAACCCTATTTCATCGACTTCCAGGGCGGGCGCCGGGGACCGTATTACTACGACCTTGCCTCCTTCCTGTGGCAGGCTTCGGCCCGCTATCCCCATAAGCTGCGCCGCGAACTGGTCTATGAGTACTATAACGCGCTGAAGCAGTACACCGAGGTGCCCACGAGCCATCAGTTCGTGGCCCGCCTCTCGCTCTTCGTGCTCTTCCGCACGCTACAGGTGCTCGGCGCCTACGGCTTCCGGGGCTACTTCGAGCGTAAGCAGCACTTCATTGACTCCATACCTCCCGCCATACAGAACCTGCGCGAACTGCTGAGCACCATGCGCTTCCCCTATCCCCACCTCGTCGACGTACTGCAGCGCCTGTGTCAGCTGCCGCAGTTCCAGCAGATAGAGGTGGAGGCGGCGCGTGCCGACGGGTATAAGACAACCGACCGCAACCCCTACAAGCCCCACCCGAAAGACGGACCGGCAACGTTCTCGAAGTACGACGCCCAGGGTCCGCTGGTGGTGCGCGTCTATAGTTTCAGCTACGGCAAGGGCATACCTGCCGACGAGAGCGGCAACGGTGGAGGCTACGTCTTCGACTGCCGCTCCACCCACAACCCCGGACGCTACGAGCCCTATAAGAAACTGACAGGACTTGACGAACCCGTCATCCGATTCCTTGAGGACGACGGCGAGATTCTCACCTTTCTCGAATCCGTCTACCGTCTGGCCGACGCCCATGTGCGCCGCTACCTGCAGCGCGGCTTCACTTCGCTGATGTTCTGCTTCGGCTGTACCGGCGGTCAGCACCGTTCTGTCTACAGTGCCCAGCATTTGGCCGAGCACCTGCACCGCAAGTTCGGCATCGAGGTGCGCATCTGCCACCGCGAGCAGGGCATCACCCAGACTTTGGCAGCTCTATGATGTGACAAACGGCAGCGCTTTGCTGCCGTTTTGTCGTGAAAAGCGTCGCCTGTCGCTATAAAAAAACAGAAAAAGCGTCGTACCCTTTGGTCTTTTCGGGAAAAACGCGTAATTTTGTAGCCAGTAAGTATAAATAATAATGTAAGAATATGTCACTACTCAAGAAATTACAGATAGGCGACAATGCCTTGGGTCGTTACAACAGGGAGTACCTGTTGGTTGACTACAAGTGCCACACCTTTCGTAGCCACAACGAGTTCCGCCCCAGTTCCAACATGAGCTGTGAGCGTATCGAGCTGACCATCATTGCACCAGGGGTCGACGACATGTCCATCTACGACTGGTTCATCAATCAGACCACCATCGACGGGCGCTTGCTCATTGAACTCCCCGCCGTGCTCCACCAGGGCAGTACGGAGTATAAGGAAATCCAGCTTGAGGAGGCTTCCTGCTTCTCATTGGAGGAACATTATGAGATAGGTAAGAACCAGCGCCGTGTGCTGAGGCTTGGCGTTATAGCCGGCAAGGTCACTATCGACGGTATAGAGTATGAACGCAATTAAAAACCTGACGGCCTTATGAAACATCCGAATATACTGAAAGCCATTCTCTTCACAGAGGATCTTCTTGAAAGCGGAGGCAGCGCCCTGCAGTCGGGCTGCTATACCGTCCAGGACTATCACTACCATTGCTATCGCAACCGCGACGACATGGGCAACGCCTACGGTCCTATCCTTTCCGACTATCTGGAGTTCACCATCCGTGCCGACGCCGAGCGGGGCACGCGGCGCTTCTACCAGCGCATGAACGACCGCGACAATGCCCCCTTCTCGTTCATCTTCAATGCCTCGTTCAGCCCTACCGGGCGTCTGAACGGTTTCGACGACGGCATGGTTACCTACGGCTACGTCATCGATATCGAGGAGTTTGCCGACGATGCCGACATTGAGGAGTCCGACCAGTTGCTCGTCCGTGTGAAGCTGTTGCTGAGCAACATCGTCTATGTAGGGCATGACTCTCCACGCCAATTGATTATTACTCACGACTAAAACAATAAAGAAATATGGGAAATACGGTTGAACGTACTTATCGTTACATTATCAATTTATCTCAAAAAATCAGCGGCTCCGACAACTCGAAACCTCTCGAAGTGTCGCAGCGTAAGAAAGTGAGCCTAAAGCTGGCTGATATCGAATACGATGTCACCTTTACGGCCTTGGGATTCTTCAGGAAGGTTTACCAGCCTGGCATTATCGAGGCAGAGTTGCAGTTCGACTCCAAGAGCAGCGCCACCACCGACCCTGTAGAGGTGGTGAACATGCTGATGTACCGACTGGTGAAACTGTCGGTGGTGAAGACCAGAATGGAGGGTACTGTCGAAAAGGACGACGGCAATGTCGTCGTCATTGCCGACAACTATTTCGTCTATCAGGTGAGACCACAGTACGAGACCCAGTCGGATGGTAAGAAGGCGCTGTATGTAAAACTCACCATCTATAGCGTCGACAAGCTGATGACGATGAGCAAGTACAGCAAGGCATACGTCGCCCAGAAGTTGGGAAATATCCTTGTCACCGAGTCGAAGAAGTTCAAGTATCTTGATGACACCCTCCTCTATACTGACACGAAGAGCCTGCAGAAACTCGTGTACACCTTCAAGGAGAAGCGCACGGAGTTTATTCAGCCTTACTTAGTGCAGTACAACGAGTCGTTCTACGACTTCATAGCGCGTGTGGCCAACCGCTGCGGCGAGTTCCTGTTCTTCGATAACGGGCGTCTGACGCTCGGACTGCCTGAGACTGCCGTGAAGACCGTCACCAACTATAGCAGACTGACCTACCAGCAGCAGTCGGCCTCGCCGTTCAATGTCTCAGACTTCACACGCGACAGTGTGAAGGATGGTTTTGGACAAAACGGTGGCAGCCGCCTGAACGGCGAGTTCATTGAAGACCGTGAGCATAGCTACCCCTTCCCGAAGGACATCTTCCCGCAGAACCTGTCGTACAACGCCGAAGTGGCGCCCGACGAGTTCTTCATGCCGCTCTTCAAGGGCCAGTTCACGTCGTTCACCCACGAGGAGTTCCTCGATGGTGTGTCGGCAGCCGATGTTGTGGCCAATACGGGCAAGCACCTCTTCCCCATCGTTGAGGAGGTCTTGCGCTATAATGGTGCGCCTGCCGACCTGGTAGGTGCTATCGCCGGTGCGGAGATTCCCGCCGCCATTTCTGCTACGTTGGCAGTCGCCTTGGGCAATGAGAACGATACGAAGTTTATCGACGACGTGAGGACCAGTACCTACGGCGAGGAGAAATCTGACGGTCAGCAGTCCGTGCAGTTTGGTGGCTACGACAGCAGCTCGTGGGCAAATATGCGCTACCATGCCGACGTCAAGAAGTTCGAGGTGGCCCAGGAAGAAAAGATGGTGTGCTGCGACATGGGCACCAATTGGGCGGATATCCATCTGGGCGACCGTGTGCGCTTCAGCAAGGATGGCCAGGTGTATGTCGTGGTACAGGTAAGGCTTTCTGCTACCGAGGCTTGGCAAGGAGACTATCGCGACTATAACAAAGCGGACTATAATCCTGAGGAGTCGCTTGACGCAGGTTTCCAGTCGCTGGTATTCTATGCTATTCCTACCGTTGACGCAGAGGGCAAGAATGCCTTCCCGCCAGTACATCCCGCCGGCGCTTTCCGCCAGTCGGGTTCGCAGAGCGCTTTCGTCGTGGCTAACGACGACCCGAAGAAGCAGGGGCGTGTGCGTGTCATCTTCCCTTGGCAGGCCCGGAACGTGCAGTTGCAGAAGAACTATGACGACGCCCGCGAGAAACTGGAACTCCTTAACAGCAAGTCGAACAAACTGAAAACAGAGATTTCTGAGTTGAATATTCAGATTGACGAACTTGAGGGGATAACGACGAGATGGTTGAGCATCAAGAGCGGTCTGAAAAAGGCCTGGAGTGTTATGCCTTGGGCGGATCATTATACTTACGAGAACGCTGACGACCGCACAGCCGCCTATAAGAAAGAACTGCAAAAACAACTTGACGCTAAGAAGGCCGAGATCAAGCGCATTGAAGAACAGGAGGCTAACTACCTGAAGTTGCTGAAAGAGAAAAAGGCAAAGAAGGCCGAACTGGAAGCCAGTGAGACTTCCGTAATATCCGACATTGCGAAAATCAATGTCGAGATCATGCAGTTGGAGACCGATCACCAGACAGCCTCGCAGCAGCTGAAAGAATTGAATGACGAGAAAGCACAGTTGGAACTGCTCATTTCCAAGTGTAGCTCTGCCGATGCACTCGATCAGTACATTGACGAACAGAAGGACGAGGTTGACAAAAAGAAGAAGAAACTGAAGGAGGAGAAGGCTGCCCTCGAGGATGACATCGACGCAGCTGAAGATGAGGTCAAGGAGGCGAAGAAGAAATTTGAGGAGAAGGGCGAGGAACTGAAGGAGGACCGCTTGAGCCAGGCTACTCCTTGGATACGCGTCACCACACCATTGGCCACCGAGGGCGGCGGCACGATGTTCAAGCTCGAAGAGGGTGACGAGGTGATGGTCAACTTCGAGGGCAACAACGTGGAGCGTCCCTACGTCGTGGGTAGCGTCTACTCTAAAAATACGGTGGCGCCCATCTACGACTTCGACCGCTCGGCTGTTCCCGCCCGCAACCGTAACCCGTCCATCATCCTGGAGTCGAAGGCTGGTCATGCCATCACGTTCAAGGAGGGCAGCAATTTCCTCGACTTCATGGCTTCGTTCATTCCGGGAATGAGTATCTGGCTTCCCATCGTAGCGGCCAAGATTTCTGCTGGCACGGGCTTCGACTGGGGACGCTCGCTATCGGGCGGTATCCGTATCGGCGACAAGTATGGTTTGTACTCTATTGACATGAACTCCGGTGCCCGCAACATCACCATCCGTTCGGGTATGGGCGATGTCATCGTCGATGCTTTTACCGGCATCACCATCAAGGCACCCAACGGCAATATCTCCATCGAAGGCAAGAACATCGACATCAAGGCCTACAACCGTCTGTCGATGACCAGCGGCCTGAATATTCAGGACAAGGAAATACTGGAGAGCGATCAGGGAACAGGGAAAGCTATTGGCAACTTCTTCAAGGACACGCTGGGTACGGCAGCCCTTCAGGCTGGTGTGAATATTTGCGGAGCAGGACAGATTGACCTGACGTTCATCCGCACGCTGTTAGAGGTGTTCCTCAAGCCTGTCGACGGTACGATGTATCTGAAGTCGAAGCGCTACATGCTCTTGGAGGCTGGCAGTGGCGAGGTGCAGGTCGATAAGGACCGCTATAACGATACGAAGCAAGCCTCGATAACACTCAACCAGCATGTGTACGACAAGATGTCAACGGGTATCAGCTTGATAAGCGCTGAAATAGATCGCTATTATGACTTTATTGCCCGCATGAGTACGCTTGCACAGAAGGAGGCCCACTGGAAATTAACCCAGCTCGCCTTCTTTAAGGACAAGTTTGACGTCTATGCGCAAATCTTCAATGGCCGGAATGAACCGTACACATCAGAGAACCTTGCCGACAAGTTCAAGGACAATACCCTCCAAGCAGAGCGAGACATGGCGTTGAACGAAATCAATGATTATATCCAGACCGGAAGCTTCACCGCCAATTTCACTACTAATGCCACGAAGGCTCGGTTGAGAGATTTGGAAACCGGTTTTGGCAGAACGACGTTCTGGGACGGCGTGAAAACCGCTCTCCAGCAGTTCTTTGATGCTATGTCGAAAGACTTTGGCAAGTACAAGACTGGCGACGAAATGATTGGTGCCTATGCCGGTGTGACGGATGACGACCGTAATGCCCAAAAGCAGAAGGAAAAGCGCAAAGCCGTGGCCAGGTTCCTGGATAAGGTCAAGACGCTCGACGATGTCAAGAAGGTGTTCAACTTCGGTGTCCGTTCCGACTATATGAGCTTCACCGACCAGAACTATGCTTGGACGAAGTTCATCAACTCGCTCGACGCGCAGACCAATCACGGTGCTGTCAAGGGGTGGCTCTACGAGGTGGTTGCCAAGCCGTTCGCCGATATGATTAACAAGGAAAAGAAGGAGTGGACGCGTCTGAAGAATCGCGACAATGTATGGAACGAGGCTAAGGGCGGACAGATCCTCTTCTCCGACAACAGCAACCGCACCTACCACATCGGCGAGGACAGCGCGCACCGCAACCAGCCGACGCTCATCGCCCAGACCGGCACGAACTACAAGAAGGACCTCTGGGGCGACTTGAAGAAACAGATGATAGGACTTAAATAAGTAAGGAGGACGAAGCAATGGACTATAAATTCAAAGACTGGCAGAAGGCACTGGCCGACTTCCAGAAAGACGTTGAGAAGGAACTGACGGAGATTCGCCAGCATAAGGCCGAGATACAGCTGATTAAGAAAGAACTGCTCGACGAGCTGAGCAAGGGCCGCTACGTGCGCGACGATGAGCGCTTGATACTCTCTGCACCCGAGATTGTCATCGGCAACGTTGACCCCTCTGGTGCACTTTACGAGGGACAGGGCAGCAGTGTCGTTATCCGCGGTACAAAAGTGGGTGTCGAGGGCGCCGGCGAGGGCGGTGCCGTCATCGTGCGGGCTACGACCATCAGCCAGCAGGCTGTCGACCCAGGTAGCGACGGACTTGAGAGTGTCGTCTGGCCTACGTCGCAGGTCAGTTCGCAGGCACGCAGCATCGTGCTACAGAGCAATGCTGCTGTGGACTATTTCTCTGAGATACCTGCCACGGCGGGGGCTTCGGGTGTGCGTATTCATGCCGACGAGCACTTGGAGATTGAGGCCGCCGTGGGTAGCGATACGACCAAGGAACGGCTTGAAGCGGTCATCAAGATGCTGGAAGACAAGAAGAAGGAGCTGACCACGGAGAGCAACAACCATAAGTCGTCGCTCGACGAGTTGGTCAAGGATCTTGAGAAACTGCTCGAGGACAATGCCAAGTTGGGTGATTCCGAGAAGGAGATACGCTCCAACTACGCTGATATGGCTGTCAACAACCGCATCTTCTGCACGATGGCGACAACGTTGTCGGAGAATGTCAGCCAGTACGCCGACGTGCTCTCGCAGCTGGCTGAGACTAACCGCCAGCTGAAGAGTGCCAAGAAACAGAAAGACGCCATCAAGAGCGGCGACGACTACAAGAAGAAGTCGACGGGCGCCGCCATCAACATCAAGGGTGAGACCATCAAGGTGACATCGGTCGACGGCGACAACAACCTGCGCGACAACGACGGAGCAGGACTGACGGTGACGGCCAACGACATGCTGCTGCAGGCCATCGAGGCCGATCGCAAGCTGAAGGAGAAGGGCAAGATGACGGTGAACGTCATGAACTTCGAACTCTCTACCGCCGACAATGCCGACGAGAAATACGAGAAGGGTAAGCTGAAGGGCGGCACCTACGAGGCCAAGGGCGACGTCACCATCAAGTCGAAAAACATTACGATGGAGAGCGTCGACTACGAACTGAAGGACGACAAGCTGCAGGAGAAGGCACTCACCAAGGAGGGCAGCTTCAAACTGCGTGCTGAGAAGATGGACCTCTCAGCTACCGACACCGAGGGCAAGGCCACTGGCTCGTTAGCCATGAACGCCAAGGCTGTCAGTCTGCGCTCGATGGACGTCGAGAAGGAGAAGCGTACCGACGACAAATTGGCTGCCGGCTCCACGATGGTCCTCGTGTCAGAGAATATGTACGTCGGCGCCAAGTCGAAGGATGTCAAGTCGAAGAAGGTGCAGGCCGTCTCCGAGGAGATGGGACTCTTTGCCGACAAGACCTTGGAGACGCAGCAGGGCGACGGCAAGGCCATGCTGCAGCTGGCCGACGGAAAGGCAGCACTTGGCGGCAGCGAGACGCAGGTCTACGGCAAGACGACCATCAACGCCGCCACCGAGGTGAAGGACGAGCTGAAGGCGCCGAAGGCCACCATCGACAATGTCGAGGCGAAGAGTTCGTTCAAGTCGCCTAACATCAGCGACGGCATCGCCGTGCCCGGTGCTCCCAGCAGCGCCAAGCTCAGTGCCAAGCTCAAGACTGAGGATGCTCCCAAAGAATAATGTAACAAAGTCATATCGAAATTACGATTAAACGTTATAACGTTATAACGAAATAACGAAAAAGAACAACAACAATGAGAACCGCACTTATTTCAGAAGTAAAGGATATCAGTGGTCGTATGGGTGGCTATTACGCCCTGATGAACTACAAGTACAGTAATCTCTGCACAAAGGCCGAGCCGGCATCGCTGTTGCCCGTCGACATCTATATCGACGCCACCCGCATGGATATGGAACAGGTGGCCATCGTGGGCAGTCCCCGAGAGGACCAGCTGTCGATCATCCCCAAGGACGAACACTACCTTGACCCCATCGTCCGCGGCGTCTTCGACGCTCATCCGGAGTTCAAACTGGAAATCAAGTATATCTCAGAGGACTTGAAGCGCGAGGACGAGCGCTACCTGCTCTACACCATGCCCGAAGTGAACAAAGACCGCCGCGACCTGCTCGCCAATGGCGTGAAGTCGCTCTACGAAGAGACGTCGGCACGCATCAAGGCGGTGTTCGCCAAGGACAAGTTGAACCTGATTCAGGGCGTTCAGGGATTGCCGGCTGAGGAAATCAAGGAGCTGGAAGATGCTCTCGATCAGGCTTACGACCAGAACAAGGGCATGGTCGACCAGGCTTACGAACTGAAGCGTAAGGAGATTGAGGACGCCTACGACCGCTACTTGAAGAACCATCCCGACGAGGAGTGGAAGCCGGCTTCTATCAGCGACTCGCCGTCGGAGACTGCCGGCACTCGCAATCAGCAGAAGGCCTCAGAAACACCTCATGGTGAGAAGCCAGAAAAGAAAAAGGATTTTGACGTCACCAAAGGTTTCGTCATGGGGTCGGATGAATAAAGAAATCGGGTCGCCAAAAGCGACCCGATTTCTATTTCTTGGAAATGACCCACTGCTTGCCACCTTCACTGACAACTAACTGCAGGTTCATATTCGTGTCAGTGTGTGTGCCGTCAGCTGTATTGCCTGAGAAACTGTGGCCGTCGATTATGACAGTACCGCTAACCGCTTTAGTTGTTGCATTGTAACCTGTTAATGTCAAAGTTCCTGTGCCCGTAATGTTCAGTGTCTTACCATCGGCAACAAATAAGGCTTGTGCTGTTGTACTGGTAATGGCGTTCGTTGTTCCGTCTTTTAGGTTGATTGTCGCGTTGCCCTTGCAGTCAATACCACAGTCGCTGCCATTTTCCAAGGTAAGACCGTCAAGCGTTGCCTCACTTCCATTTTGAAGTATAAGTTGGGTTCCTGAGCCTGTACCTTTACATAGTTCTTGGGAATTTTCTTCTACGGTATAACCCGTATCTCCTTCAGAGAAAACTTTGACGGCGTTGTAGGTGAAAAATACGTTGCGGCGGTAAAACAATCCGGCGGCAAAGGCTGTGGCGGGAGCTTCAATTTCATACTGTGTGCCGTCGTTGACTGTAATTGTTAGGGTTCTATCGTTGTTTGTTGGGGGTAGGGCTATGTAGTATTCACCGCTATTACTGACAGTCAGATTTGTCAAGGATAAGATAGTAGAACTGTAACCTGTGTATCTTATATTCATCGTCGTGGCCTTGATGACACTATTGTCGCTTTTTTTCTTCAGCGTAAACTTCACAATGGCTTGCTGACTGACGAAGTTGGCTGCTGATCCGCTATACTGGCTGCCGCTCTGTGTGACGGTTGTCGTGGCTACACAATAGTTGTAGTTGCTGCTGATGTTGGCTAACGTGCCATTCTGTCCGCTGTAATCGCTGACGTACTTGTATCTCAGCGTCAGCGTCACGCCGCTGGCACTGGGGGCGGCATCCAGCACGCCAGTTAACTTTGTGGTAGCATTGCCATAAGTCTGTGGCCTCAGTGTGCCAAGGTGTTTGCTGCCCTCGTATACTTCCACTACTTCGCCTTCCGCCCAGGTGGCTGTTAGGGTGGTGCCGGCATCTGCTAAGGCGCGGGTGATGTTGTCACTCATCCCTGCCACTACGGTCAGGGTGTTTGCTTTCTGTACTGGTGTAGCTGGCTCGTCGTCGCTGCTGCTGCACGCTGTTGTCAAGGTTCCTGTCACGGTCATCATGACGAGGAACAGGTAAGTCATTATCTTTTTCATCGGCGCAAAGGTACGAAAAAAAACATAATCTTATTCGTATTTCTCTTTTTTTTTGTAATTTTGCACCCAAAATTATATGAGTACACGAAGATGCAGAAGAAAACGAAGTACAGCCGTCCCGCTATCAGAACTGTTGACGTCAGACCGCACCTTACGTTACTGGCAGGATCGCCAGTCAGCAGTTCTTCATACAGTCTCACTGACTATGGTGACGGTGATGCGAATAATACGACAGAGCCGAAAGATGCTCAAGGGAAAGTAATATGGCAAGATAATTGACGATGAAGCAAGCCATGATTTTCGCTGCGGGTCTGGGTACCCGCCTGAAGCCGCTGACCGACACAATGCCGAAGGCTCTGGTCAGGGTAGGGGGGCAACCCCTGCTTTGGCACGTCGTGATGAAACTTCGTGCTGCCGGCTTCGAGCGCATCGTCGTTAACGTTCACCACTTCGCACAGCAGATAGTCGACTATCTCAAGGCCAACGACAACTTCGGCCTCGACATCCGCATCTCTGACGAGACCGGCGGACTCTTGGAAACGGGTGGCGGCATCAAGAAAGCGCAATCGCTGTTCGACACCTCTTCACCTATCCTCATCCATAACGTCGATATCCTCAGCAACCTCAATCTACAGGCCGTCTACGAGGCCGGACAGTCGGTGCTTGTCGTCAGCCAGCGGCAGACGAAGCGCTACCTCCAGTTCGATGACGACCTGCGACTCATCGGCTGGAAGAACATCGAGACGGGACAGGTGAAAGGCAGAGAGGGCCGTTCGCTGGCATTCTCCGGCATTCACGTCTTCTCGCCCTCGCTGTTCCCCCTGATGGCGTCGTGGCCCGACCGCTTCCCCATCATGGACTTCTATCTGCAAGCTTGTGCCGACCACCTCATCCGCGGCTATGAAGCAACGAATCTCCGCCTGATGGACGTCGGCAAGCTCGATACGCTGGACGAAGCAAACGATTTTATTAATACATTATAGATTATGCAACAGAAGATTATCATTTTGGACTTCGGCTCGCAGACGACGCAACTCATCGGCCGCCGTGTGCGCGAGCTGGACACCTTCTGCGAGATTCTGCCTTACAACAAGTTCCCGAAGGACGACCCGAGTGTCATCGGCGTCATCCTGAGCGGGTCGCCCTATTCGGTACACGACCCGGAGGCTTTCAAGGTCGATCTCTCGCAGTTCGTAGGCCGACTGCCTGTCCTCGGCATCTGCTACGGTGCGCAGTTCATCTCGCATACACTTGGCGGAAAGGTCGAGAAGGCAGACTCCCGTGAGTATGGCCGTGCCAATCTTGAGACCGTCGACACCACGAACCCCCTGTTCAAGGGTTTCGAACAGCATTCGCAGGTGTGGATGAGCCACGGCGACACTATCACCGCCATTCCTGCCGACTTCCAGGTCATCGGCAGCACGAAAGACGTCCGCAACGCCGCCTTTGCGTCAACTAAGCAGCCCGTATGGGCCGTGCAGTTCCATCCGGAGGTGTTCCACACCGTGCAGGGCACACAGCTGCTGAAGAACTTTGTGGTCGACATCTGCGGCTCACGTCAGGAGTGGTCGGCAGCCTCGTTCGTCGACTCTACCGTCGCCGAACTGAAGGAGCAATTGGGCAACGACCGTGTCATCCTCGGACTCTCCGGTGGTGTCGACAGCTCTGTTGCCGCCGTGTTGCTGAACAAGGCCATCGGCGACCGTCTGACCTGTATCTTCGTCGACCACGGCATGCTGCGTAAGAACGAGTTCCAGCAGGTCATGGACGACTACAAGGTGCTGGGACTGAACGTCATCGGCGTCGATGCCTCTGAGAAGTTCTTCGCCGACCTGGCCGGTGTCACCGAACCAGAACAGAAGCGCAAAATCATTGGCCGCGACTTCGTTGAGGTGTTCAACGCTGAGGCCAAGAAAATTACCGATGCCCGCTGGTTAGCTCAGGGTACCATCTATCCCGACCGCATCGAGTCGCTGAACATCACGGGTAAGGTCATCAAGAGCCATCACAACGTCGGTGGACTGCCAAAGGAGATGCACCTGCAGCTCTGTGAACCGCTGAAGTGGCTCTTCAAGGACGAGGTGCGCCGCGTAGGCCGACAGATGGGCATGCCCGAGCACCTCATCACCCGTCATCCCTTCCCCGGACCAGGCCTGGCCGTCCGCATCCTTGGCGACATCACCCGTGAGAAGGTGCGCATCCTGCAGGATGCCGACGACATCTACATCCGTGGCCTCCGTGAGTATAAAGTGAAACTCTCTGGCGAGGAAGCCCGTCGGGTGCTGGCTGCCGGTGTGCCTGCCGATATGCAGAATGGCGAGATAGAGGTGTCGCTCTACGACCAGATCTGGCAGGCCGGTGCCGTGCTGCTCTCTACCGTCCGTTCGGTGGGCGTTATGGGCGACGAGCGCACCTACGAGAACCCTGTGGCCCTGCGTGCCGTCACCTCGACCGACGCCATGACCGCCGACTGGGCTCATCTGCCTTACGACTTCATGGCCAAGGTGTCGAACGAGATTATCAACAAAGTACGCGGCGTCAACCGCGTCTGCTACGACATATCCTCCAAACCACCCGCAACCATTGAGTGGGAATAAGACAAAGAACAAGCAAATCAGCCGAAAGCATCTCCTTTCGGCTGATTTTTAGTTAAATACAGGTTCTCCCGCTTTTTCAGTTGGTCGGACAATGTTAATTCAATATGCAGTAATACAAAAAGAAGCCAGAATTTCACTACTCTACCCGTCTTAAAAAACGTGATTATCCGCTTATCCGCAAACTCTATTGAGTATCAGATGGTTAGCGTGAAATTATCCGCCAATTATCCGCCAATTATCCGCCATTTTTGTCTTCTTCGTCGCTTTTCCCGACCATTTTAGCTTTCGTCCTATACCGTTTCGCCCTTCACCCTATACCGTTTCGCCCTTCGTCGTCAAAGCGTAGCGGCCATTTAGCAACAGTCCGCCCCTTGCGGACTTTTGTCCGCGCCCGTCGGACTGTTGGTTTGCTTACGGTAAAGTCCACCTTTCATCCCAACTCTCGTGGCCGGAAGCCACAGTAAGTCATAGTGCTCATGTTTGACGGATAAATGACGGATAAATGACGGATAATGACGGATAATTGGCGGATAATTGGCGGATAATTTCTCTCTAACCTCCTGATATTCAGCCGAGTTTGCGGATAAGCGGATAGTTGCGTTTTTTAAGACGGGGTGGAGTGGGAAGAAATAGTTTGGTTACGCTTAAATTGTATGACCTTTCAGACCCCACCCCCAGCCCCTCCCCTTGGAGGGGAGAATTGCGGAGGTATCTTATGCGTTTCTATTAACAGAAATAGGTTGGCATTTTTGGTTAGTTCGCTTTTTTTATCTAATTTTGCAGCGCAAAACTAACTACAGCATAGAACTACAGTGCGATGAAACTATCTACACTAACCCTTATTGCCACCTTGTTCATATCGAATATGGGGCAGGCACAGACTAATAGCCTCGGCGACAGAGCGCTTTGGGCAAGTATTAACGGCAAGAAGGACGCCTCCTTAGGCGACTACCAGCAGCATACGGGCAAGGTGCTCGTATCGTGGCGTATGTTGCCGGGCGACAATGCTGATACGGGCTTCGACCTCTACCGCGCTATCGGCACCGGGGCTGAGAAGAAGATTGCCACAAACATTCGCAACCGCACCTGCTTTCAGGACGGCTCGGCCAGTAAGACCAGCGACAACCACTACCGCCTGACCTACGCGGGCAGCGACGAGACGCTCTCCGCCTTCACGTTGACGAAGGCGCAGGTCTCCGGCGGACTACCCTATATCAGCATCCCGCTGGCCGACACGAAGGACGTGTATGCTAACACGGCTAAGATTGTCTATACGGCCAACGATGTGAGCGTGGGCGACCTCGACGGCGACGGCGAGTTCGAGATTGTGGTGAAGCGCCTTCAGAGCGTGAAGGATGCCAGCGGCAACATCGTCAGCGACGGTTCGGGCGCCAGCTACTCGCAGAAAGACTGTCTCTGGGCGGTCATCTGGGACGCTTATAAACTTGACGGCACACTGCTGTGGCGCGTGAAGGGCGGACCGGGCATCATCCTCGGCAACTCGTCGAGCTTTGCCGTGGCCGACTTCGACGGCGACGGTTGTGCCGAGATGGCCATCCGCACCTGTGAGGGCACAGTCTTCGGCGACGGCACGGAGATTCCCGATGTGAACGGCGATGGCAAGATTGACTACCGTACATGGGGCAACCTGAACACCGCCAACCCCGGATGGGTGGACCACTACAACTCGGCAGGACCGGAGTTCATCAGCATCATCGATGGCAAGACGGGCCGTGAGCTGGCGCGCGACAACTTCATAGCCCGCGAGACCAGCCAGGTCTGGGGCGACGACTACTGGAAGCGGGCCTGCTCCTTCCGTGTGGGCGTGGGATGCTTCGACGAGACGGGACTGCCATCCGTCGTCATCGGGCGCGGCGTCTATGACCGCTCCGTCATTGAGGCCTGGGACTACCGTGTACAGGATGGTTCTCCCGTCCTGACAAAGCGCTGGCGCTTCGACACCAGCGACAAGGGAACGGGCAAGGACGGCCAGAAACACAGTACCTATGCCGCTCAGGGTAACCACTCGCTGAACGTGGCCGACCTCGACGGCGACGGACTGGACGAGGTGATGTATGGCTCGATGGCCGTTGACCACGACGGCATCGGCCTCTGGAACACACGCTTAGGGCACGGCGATGCCAACCACGTGGGGAAATTCCTGCCTGAGCGTGAGGGCCTGCAGATGTTCCACTGCCTGGAGTCGGGCAAGACGATGGTGGCACTCCATGATGCCCGTGACGGTGCCGTCATCTGGAAAAAGGACGGTGCTGAACCCAACGATATGGGCCGCTGTCTGGTGGGCGACTTCTTCCCCGAATATCCGGGCTGCGAGTTTTTCTACTATCAGGGCAACTATATCAAGCAAGACGGCACCGAGACCACCATCAATACCAAGGGGCAGAAGGGTGGCTGCGGCATGGCCGTATGGTTCGACGGTAACCTCTCGCGACAGCTCATTGAGGACAATATCATACAGAGTCCGAAGTACGGTCGCACCTTTACGATGTATCGCTACTCGGAGACGTTCATCAACGGCACGAAGTCGAACCCCTCGTGGTATGGCGACATCTTCGGCGACTGGCGCGAGGAGATTATCCTGCCCGATGCCACCCGACTTGCAGACATCAAGATCTTCTCCACCTGGTATCCCACCACCCACAAGTTCCCGTGGCTTATGACCGACCACTGCTATTGGATGGGCTGTCTGAACGAGAATATCGGCTACAACCAGCCCCCCAACACAGGCTATTATCTGGGTAGCGACCTGAGAACGGACGCCGACGCATGGGCAGAGGCCGAGCGGGTGCAGAACCGTCCTCAGACAACTGCCGTCACGCTGGTAACGGCTCCTGCTGCTCGCAGCAACGGCGGTATCTACAACCTCGCTGGGCAGCGCGTGGACGAGTCGTATAAAGGCATCATCATCAAGAACGGCAAGAAACTATATAAATAAGGTGTGGTGACGGGCGGCGAGGCCATCTACCAAGCGCGTTAAGACCGACAATATAGCATAGAACGCAGAAAGCCCGCCAGTGACGGCGGGCTTCCTGTTTTTACCTGGTGGTTTACTTCTGCTTCAGCAGGTCGCGAATCTCAGCGAGCAGCTCTTCCTGAGTAGGACCGGCAGGAGCGGCGGGAGCCTCGGGCTCTTCCTTCTTACGGTTCAGCTTGTTGATACCCTTCAGCATCAGGAAGATACAGAAGGCGACGATAAGGAAGTCGACCACGTTCTGGATGAAGTTTCCGTACGTCAGCTTGGCGGCAAAGTCGCCCTCGCCGAACTCTACGGCTAACTTCGTGAAGTCAACATTGCCGGTGACCACACCGACCAACGGCATGAGGATGTCGTCGACGAGCGAGCTGACAATCTTACCAAACGCGCCACCGATGATAACACCGACAGCCATGTCCATCACGTTGCCCTTCATGGCAAACTCTTTGAATTCTTTAATAAATCCCATAATGTTTAAATTTTAAAGATTAATTATGTTAACACTAAAATTGTCATGTGGGTTTTACAATAGGCGGCTTGTAACCTTGACTTATCTCAGTTTTCTTGTCCGCCTCTGCACTTTTCACTTTAATTAATACTGATTTCGGATGCAAATATAGGAATTTTTTCGTAACTTTGCGCTCGAAAACGAAAAAAAGTGTTTTTAGGACGAAAATTTTTAATTACAAATAGGTATAACCCATTTAATAAGTAACAAAAAAATGACAAAAGTTGCAATTAACGGTTTCGGCCGTATCGGTCGCCTCGCTTTCCGTCAGATGTTCGAGGCTGAAGGTTATGAAGTAGTCGCTATCAACGACTTGACCAGCCCCAAGATGCTGGCTCACCTGCTGAAGTATGACACCGCTCAGGGTGGTTTCTGTGGCAAGTTCGGTGAGAACAAGCACACCGTAGAGGCTGGTGAGGACTTCATCGTGGTTGATGGCAAGAAGATTACCATCTATGCTGTTCCTAACGCTGCTGAGCTGCCCTGGGGCAAGCTGGACGTAGACGTTGTTCTGGAGTGCACTGGTTTCTATACTTCTAAGGAGAAGGCTTCTGCTCACCTGACCGCTGGTGCCAAGAAGGTTGTTATCTCTGCTCCTGCTGGCAACGACCTGCCCACCATCGTTTACAACGTGAACCACAAGACTCTGACTCCTGCTGACACCGTTATCTCAGCTGCTTCTTGCACCACCAACTGCCTGGCTCCTATGACGAAGGCTCTGAACGACTTCGCTCCCATCCAGAGCGGTATCATGACCACCGTTCACGCTTACACTGGCGACCAGATGATTCTCGACGGTCCTCAGCGCAAGGGTGATGTTCAGCGCGCTCGTGCCGGTGCTCAGAACATCGTTCCTAACTCTACTGGTGCTGCTAAGGCTATCGGTCTCGTTATCCCCGAGCTGAACGGTAAGCTCATCGGTGCTGCCCAGCGCGTTCCGACTCCCACAGGTTCTACCACCATCCTGCACGCTGTTGTCAAGGGTGAGGTGACTGTTGAGGACATCAACGCTGCCATGAAGGCTGCTGCCAACGAGAGCTTCGGTTACACTGAGGAGAAGCTCGTTTCGAGCGACATCATCGGTATGAAGTTCGGTTCGCTGTTCGACGCTAACCAGACCATGGTCAGCAAGATTGGCGACGGCAACTCTCTCGTTCAGGTTGTTGCTTGGTACGACAATGAGAACTCTTACACTTCTCAGATGGTTCGCACCATCAAGTACCTCGCTGAGCTGAAATAATCTCCGTCAAAGGTAAAAAATAGCCGTCCGATTTTGTCGGACGGCTTTTTTTGTGTAAATTTGCCCCGAAATTGATAAGGATTATCAATGAAGTGGAATGACACGATGGAAATAAAACCGATAGTAGACAAAACGCTGAAGAGTTGCGGGTGCCTGTCGATAGGGCTCCTGCTGTTGCTCGTCATCATCCTGATTATCCCGATGGACGATGAAGAGAAAGAGGAGGAAAAGGAACAAAAACCTGTCGTTGAACAGGTGGAGAAGAAAGACTCCGTCGTGGTGAACGAGCCTTTGCAGGGCGACCCCTATAAGGAGTTGGACGAGCTGATAGGCTTGAAAGCCGTCAAGGAGGAGGTGCGCTCGTTGGCCAACTTTGTGAAACTGCAGAAACAGCGTGAGGCGAAAGGACTGAAGACGGCCAAGGTCAGTTATCACCTCGTGTTCTACGGTTCGCCAGGCACGGGTAAGACGACTGTTGCGCGTATCGTCGGCCGTATCTACAAAGACCTCGGTGTGCTGAAGAAAGGTCATACCGTCGAGACCGACCGTAGTGGTCTGGTAGCCAAGTATATGGGACAGACGGCATTGAAGACGGATACCGTCGTCCAGCAGGCCCTCGACGGCGTGCTGTTCATCGACGAGGCCTATGCGCTGGTACCCGAGGCCGGTAGCGGTCAGGACTATGGTCAAGAGGCCATATCGACACTGCTGAAACGCATGGAGGACTATCGCGACCGTTTGGTGGTCATCATTGCTGGCTATAAGGACGAGATGCAGCGTTTCATCGACTCCAACCCCGGTTTGCAGTCGCGTTTCAACCGTTATATCGACTTCCCCGACTATACAGGTGCAGAGCTGACCGATATCTTTAAGATGTACATGAAGAAGAACCAGTATACGCTGGCGCCCGATGCGGAGGCCTATCTGAAGGAGCGGCTCGACTATGTTGTGGCTCACAAGGATCGCAACTTCGGCAATGCCCGCTTTGCTCGTAATGTCTTCGAGAAAAGCATCCAGCAGCAGGCCAATCGTCTGGCAAATCGCTCGGACCTGAGTGATAAGGAACTGACCGAACTGACTATCGAGGATCTTAAAGGAGGTTTCTCGTCAAGGAATAATATTAGGCAAAAGTGAGCACGATGATTACCATACTCGGACCGACGGCCAGCGGTAAGACACCGTTGGCGGCAGCATTGGCAGCACGTATTGGCGGCGAGATTATCTCTGCCGACTCGCGTCAGGTGTACCGTCGTATGGACATCGGAACGGGTAAGGACCTGGGGGATTATACATTAAACATGAAACATGAAACATTAAAGATCCCCTATCATCTGATTGACATCTGTGAGCCAGGCACGAAGTACAACCTCTTTCAGTATCAGCAGGATTTCTACGATGCCTATCAGGATATACGGGGTAGGGGAGTGACGCCTATCCTTTGCGGAGGAACGGGACTCTATATCGAGGCGGTGCTCAAGGGGTATCACCTGTCGCCGGTCCCTCAGAATCCGGCGTTGCGTCAACAGTTAGAAGGCAAGTCCTTGGACGAACTGACGCAGATGCTCGTTGCCCTGAAAGCCAAGAGTGGTTCGACGATGCACAACAAGACGGACGTCGACTCCTGCCAGCGTGCTATCCGCGCTATTGAGATTGAGACTTATAATCTCGAGAACCCGGTGCCGCTACGCGAACTGCCACCGGTACCGTCGTTGATCATCGGCGTCAACATCGACCGCGACCTGCGGCGCGAGAAAATCACCCGCCGACTGAAGGCCCGTCTCGACGAAGGCATGGTGGACGAGGTGCGCGGCTTGCTCAATGAGGGCATCCCTGCGGAAGACCTGATTTACTACGGCTTAGAGTATAAATACGTGACAGAATACATCACTGGCGTGACAACCTACGACGAGATGTTCCGGCGCCTGGAGATAGCCATCCACCAGTTTGCCAAGCGTCAGATGACCTGGTTCCGCGGCATGGAGCGGCGCGGCTTCACCATCCACTGGATTGACGCCACGCTACCGATGGAAGAAAAGGTGGCGCAGATACTGTCTTTACTAACTTCTTCGAATCTTTGCACTTGATGTTTGAGAAAGAGATTGAACAATACGAGAACGTCCGACAGGAATACCAGCAGAAGGTAGCCGACAGAATGGGACGTGAGCAGTGGATGGAATACAACGAGATTCTGTTCTCTGCACATTCCTGTGCCATTGAGGGAAACTCGTTCACGGTCGATGATACCAGAATCCTGCGTGAACAGGGAATGGCGATGGTGCCCGTAGGCCGTTCACTCTTAGAGTGTACGGAGATGGCCGACCATTTCCGTGCATTCGACTATATGGCAAGCCATCTTCAGTCCCCCTTCGACGAGGCTCTATTAAAAGAGGTGAACCGTTTGGTGACGGAGCACACACTGAGCTATAGGGCACCAGGAGCCATTGCAGGAGCATACACCACCGAGGATATGGCGGCAGGCGACACCGTCTTTGGCGACCATGAGATGCTGATAGCTCGCGTCCCCAAGCTGATGGAATCAACCCAAAGAGCCATTGACGACGGTCAGCACCCGATGGTCGTGGCGGCAAAATGGCACGGATACTACGAATACCTGCATCCCTTCCGCGATGGCAACGGCCGCACAGGCCGTCTGATGTCCAATTCCATCCTGCTGCGTGCCGGTCATCCCCTGCTCATTGTGAAACTGGAAGACCGCGGAGCTTATATCTCGGCCCTGAAGCAGATTCGCACTGATGGCACCGACGTCCACTTAGTATCATTTTTCTTCAAGACTGCCATCAGTAGAATGCAGGACGAACTGTCCCAAAAGCGGAAGCTCACCCTCCCCATGATTTTCTTCTGACTTCTTCAACCAACCTTTATATAATTTTCATTCAAATTATTTGGAACTTTCTGGATTATTTCTTAACTTTGCCCCACAAAAAGCAAGAAGGTATGGAAGGAAAGAGATATCCAACGTTCGACGAAGATAGCAGCATCGATAGGTGTTGTGAACCTGCTGTAGCAGAATTGGCAGAGCCTTTAGTCAAGTCTTTAGACGGTGTGACGACTGTACACGACTGGATTGATGATCTTGATTGGGATAGATTCCCCAGCTATGGCCCGTTCTCTGAAGAAGAAGCCATTGACAGAATCAATAGGTTCGAGGAAGAACTTGCAAGAGGCGAAGTAAAATGGGTTTCTTCTGAGGATGCATGGCAACGTCTTTATGAAAAACATCAATGGCTAAGATAGATTGGACTGAGACTTTCCTACAACAGTTAGACTTCTATCTTGGTAATGCTAGTATAGAGTTTGGTAGGTCTACGGCTTTAAGGTGGGTCGATGAAATTGCTGCATTTGAAGCTCGTGTAAAAAGCTTGCCCACATCTTATTCTCCAGAAAGTTTACTTCATGACAGGAAAATCTTGTATCGATGTTGTCAAGTTATGAATCGTCGTTTCAAACTGATTTATTTTTATGATGAGGCTGAAGATACAGTCCATATAGTTGATATTTGGGACACGAAAATGAGTCCTAAGGCATTGATTCGACGAATAAAATAACATACTGATCTATATACATATCGGCTCGGCTCTACATCCATTTCATAATCGAATACAGAGAATCGCATTCCCTGTTGTGTGCGACAGAAAGGCGAAGGAAAAGAAAATGTGACATATGCCAGATAACAGGAAAGCATTGCTAAGATACAAGTTGTTGGACAAATGTTTCAGCGACAAGTATCATCGATATTATATTGAGGATCTATTGGAGATGGTGAACGACGCCTTGGAAGATGCTGGAATCAAAGCCATATCCAAGCGACAGCTATATGCCGACATCGACTTTATGAAAAGCCAGAACGGTTGGGAGGCCCCCATCGTTTCTATTCAGGATGGGAAACGGAAGTTCCTGAAGTATTCACGCGACTTCTCTATTATGGAAGTGCCTGTTACTGAAATGGAGATTGAGCAATTGGAAACACTGATTACTTCGTTGTCAAGGTTGCAGGGAATTCCGATGTATGATTGGATAGACGAGTTGCTTCTAAACCTTCGTTTGCGATTTGGGCTGAAAGGGTCTGAGGCAAACTGTATCGGCTTTGAGCAGAACCGCGATATGCAGGGGCTTCGCCATCTTTCTACGCTTATTGACTGTGTCATAAAGCGCCAGCCTGTTATCATCACCTACCATCCATTTGGCAAAGACGAGCTTCAGTGGACTATTCACCCCTATTACCTGAAACAATATAATAATAGGTGGTTCTTGCTCGGTTTTAATTCTGATTATCAGAACTTATCCATTGTTGCCTTAGACAGGATAGAGCATGTCACTTTTGCTGACGTGCCATTCAAACGGAATCTTGATTTCGACTTTGAAGCCTATTTCCGTGACATCATCGGTGTGTCGATTGAGAAGGACAAAGAAGTAGCACATATTCGGTTGAAGTTCTCTCCAAGTCGTTTGCCGTATGTCATTTCGAAACCTATCCATCATTCGCAGTATGTGGAAAATGAAGCTGAGGGGATTGTGACCTTAGATGTCATTCCGAATAAGGAACTGATTTCAGAACTCATTTGGTTCGGCGAAGATGTCGAAGTGCTCTCTCCAGACTCACTTAGAGAGGAAATCAAAGAGAAAATCGTGAAAATGTATCAAAAATATTTTGGTGTGAAGAATGACTGCACAACAGAGCCATAATTTTGCAGCCGTAAACCAAAAACAAAGAAACTATGCGTACAGCAAACAACACCAACAACTACACAGTAGAGAGCCTCGTGGCCAAGTATCGTAACTTTGCAAAGAAGCATTGCCCCAATTCCTATAGTGTAGATGTCTATACTCCATTACCTCCTTATAGTAATATAGGTGAGCAATTGCTTATTTCTTTATATAAGGCAACCGAAGGTGATAATACCAATAAGGAAATTGAAAAAGCATTGTTGGAATATGAAAATGCTTTCTATAAAGATGCGTTGTCAGAAGACGAATATACTTATCTCTGCTTACACTATTCTGAGACCGTTTCTTACCTTTTTGCTCATAGGGACGAATGGAATCTTATGGGAAAAGAATTGAGACACGGTATGTCAAAAGAAAGGATGAGACTCGTCCACGAATATATTAAGCCACAGGAAGGGGCAAGAATATTTATCGCAGATACGGAATATTGTGATCTTGCTGTTCAATTCCCCAATTGTATTGTGGGAGGATTTACGGGGTGGAACTATAAGCAGAAGGAAGTTTGGGCCTTAGGTGAGATTCGTATGGCTGCCTTTGGAATCAAATCAGAAATAGTTTCTGGAGAGGAAGAGGATGATACGTATACATACACATTGCCTGAAAAAGGTAGTGTTGACGTAGTTATTTTTCGTGTAAATGAAAATAAATACTTCGCTCAAAAGATATTTGGAACTGAATGCACAAATATCGAGGCTCTGTACGATCTTCTTAAACCTGGTGGCCAGATGCTTTTCTTTTCAGAAACAGAGAGCGAGATGGCTGGAAATGGGATAGAAGCGGTATTTACCAGTTTCAGAAAGAGAATCGTCAATGAAAAAGCAATATCTTCTATTGTGTCGTATGAAGACAGTTTCTTTGGCATAGGTAAGTCAAGCTACATCATGCTTGACATAACTAAATCGCCGAATAATACTGTCACTATAAAGGATGAGGTAAAGTCATACACAAAGGTTGTCTCTGTCGATTTGATTGACAGTGATATTCTTTGGCCAAATTTCTATATGATGAAGCGACCTTCAGATGGAATGCCTTTATCCTCTATCGCTGAGTTACTTCCAACGGAAAAACTTGCTGCTTTTGTAGAAGGGAAAGGGTTTGTACTGCCAGAATCTGCAAAGGATATGCTGTTAGTCCTTCCTAATATGTTTGGGGATTGCTATAAGGATGCAAATTTGTGGCACAAGCCTGCTTATTACGCAGATGATCCTGCATTTGAAGAAAATGATTGGGTCGGCTTTAAATTGGCAAAGCAACCATGTATATTATTGAGCGGCAATAAGGAAACTCTCAAGGTGGGATATACGACAGGATGTCCTGAGGAAGGGTTTGCATATATGGCGGGGGTAGGTCTTGTTCCTAAGGATGGAATTGACTTACGCTATTTAGCTGCTTTGCTTCTTCTTCCTTCTGTATCGGAACAAATTTTGGAAATCTGTGATGGGAACATCAAAGAACGCACCCTTTCGCTAATTCTTGACAAAATCATTGTGCCAGACCATAATGAGAAAGATCGTCTTACATTTCTTGTTGAAACAAGTGATAAGGCAATAATCGACATACGAAAAGAAATGGATAGAAATATTGAAGAGAAATTGTCTGTTATGAAAACAGACTATATTAATGAGGTTAGAATGCGTAAGCACGACATGAGTCCTCATTTGCTTCAGATGGAATCTGCTGAACGCCTCATGCTTCACTATATTGAGACAACAAGTAATATTGATGAACTCAAAAGACATATCAAGACACAGTTAGGCTATACACACAGATCTTTATCAGCCATTTTGGATATTGTTGATCACTTGAGCGACGAGGAAAAGTATGGTAAAGCAGAGATTGTGAATATAGACAAATTTTTAGAAGATATAGAGATAGGACATAATAACGATGAAGGATTTACCATTGAATATGATTGTAATCAAGATGCTTTTAGGAAAAAGGGCTTTGCAATTCCTGATTCAATAGAGCAATGGGAGAAAGCTCAAGAAAAAGGCATCAATATGGTTGACTATATTCGCGCGAAAGCAAAAGAGTCTCTTCCATTGTTTGTAACAATTGCCCCTTTGGATTTTCAGCGTATCGTAAATAATATTATAGAGAATGCCCGTAGACATGGTTTTACAGACAAGGCACGCAATGACTATTATATAGGCATTGACTTAGGGCTCAATTCTGATGGTAATATGTATCAGATAGATTTCTGTAACAATGGCACTCCAATGCCTGAAGGCATGAATAAAGAGCGGTTTGGTACCAGCGGTGTGATGGCTGGAACAACTGGTAGAACTGGCAAAGGTGGTTATATAATAAAGTCTATTGTATCTCACTATGGTGGTGATTACGATGTTTTTACAAAGGATGGACTGACAACAATTCGTATTTGTTTACCAATAGCAAGAAAAGCATGAATACAATGTATTATGAAGTCATCTGGATTGATGACGAGTGGGAAGAAATGGAAACATTCAAAGAAGAATGTGAAGTCATCCATCAAATTAAGTTATATCCATTCCGGACACAAAAAGCCGGAATGGAAGCACTTGATAATAACTTAAAGAGATGGGATGCTATTCTTTTAGATGCAAGAATGTTAGACCAATCTGAAGATAATGAAGTAGCTAAGCTCGATGGACTTAGAAAAGCTATCGAACATATAAATCAATTGTCTTTACGTAGGCGTATTCCTTATTTCATATTTACGGGACAACCAGATTTGATGGATAATGAGACTTTTGAACAGTCTTTTGGAAAATATTACAATAAGAGGCGTGACGGGCAAAAACTTATTGAAGATATGAAGACTGCTATTAGTCAGACTACAAGATTTCAAGTAAAGGCATTTTATCCAGAAGCAATCCGATACTTATTTCAAATTAATGATGATGCAAAAGAATATGTTATTGATATTCTGGAAACTATGCATTTCCCTCTAACCCATCCAGATTTTAGTCCTGTTCTATATTACAATCAATTACGTCAAATACTGGAATGGATTTTTAGAAAAGCGAATAGGTATTCTATTGTTCCAAATGAGTGTATTGTAAATAGTAATGTAAACCTGAACCAAAGTTGCTGTTATTTGTGTGGAAAAGACGCAAAGAACATCGGTATTCGTTTTGGTGAGAAACGTAGTGAGAATGATTATGACAGGATTGTTCCTAAATATATTGAAGATATGATGTTTATGATTTTGAATCTTGGTAACATTAATTCTCATACTACAATTCTTAATGAAGAGGAGAAACGACAATTTGAAAGTTTTTTGAAGAACAATGTGAATAATTCTCGCTATCTTATTTTTAGTTTAGCACTGCAAATGTGTGAAATTGCAATATGGTTTGGCAAGTATATTGAGAATTGTCAGGATGAAGAGTATTACCAAAGAATGTGTAAAAAAATAGGAAAACCACAGACAAATAGTGAATCTGACACTGACATAATAGATGATAGGGAATTAACAGGAATTATAGAAGAGCATAATGGATTTTTCCATATAGGTAATAAATTCTACTTAAATCCAAAAACAGTACAGCAAAGAGGATGGTGTGGGAAAAAAGTTGAAATAGTTGAATATGATACAAATACAAATAAGGAGTCACGTGATAAATATAAATACTTTGCTTGTCGTATTCGTCCAATAGAATAAAACACATCATGGAATTATTCTTTGTCTTGTGAAGTATCACTGCACACCAAACCTGTACCTTTGCACACGAACAAAAGAAAAACGTGGTAATGGCACAAACAGACTTCACAGCAGACAAGCTTAACAGAGAGCAGAAACAGGCATTTGATCTTGTAGCCAAGACTAACGTCAGCCTGTTTATTACGGGTAAGGCTGGCACTGGTAAGACGACCTTCATCAAAAGGATTTTAAAGGAGATCGACAAGAACTTCTTAGTGCTGGCACCGACGGGCATTGCTGCCATCAATGCTGGAGGGCAAACGATGCATTCCTTCTTTGGCTTCCCTCTGTCGGTAATCGGGCCACGCACCGTGATGAGATTCTCTGAAGAGAAGCGCGACTTGGTGAAGATGATAGACACAATTATTGTGGATGAGGCTTCAATGGTGAGAAGCGATATGGTGGACGGGATGGACAGGTGTCTCCGTCAGGTGATGGGATGTAATTTGCCGTTTGGCGGAAAACAAGTAGTGTTCGTGGGGGACTTGTTCCAACTTCCGCCAGTAGTAGGAAAGAATGAGGCTGACAAAGAGATGCTGCGCTATTTCTATGGTGAAGGTGTACCTTATTTCTATAAAGCCCATGTATTAAAACGGATGAACCTGCCAAACATAGAGTTCAAAAAAGTATACCGCCAGAATGATGTGGCGTTTTTGGACATCTTGAACAGAATGCGTACTGGCGAAGTGAATGAGGCAGACTTAGCCTTGCTAAACAGCCATGTTTGTAATGAGAAAGAAAAGGGCGACTATTCTATTACTTTGGCTCCATACGTAGCGATTGCGGAGAATATCAACGAGAAAAAGCTGGCAGAAATAGATAGCAAAGAGTTTTGCTATGAGGGAATGGTGGAAGGTGACATCAAGGATTTCATAGTCCCGCAGCGACTCAAATTGAAAGTAGGTGCACAAGTCATCTTCTGTAGGAATGACGTACAACACAGATATGTGAACGGCACAATAGCTAAAGTTGTAGAGTTGGAGGAAAATATCATCAAGGTCAGGCGTGAAGATGGTATGGAGTTTTGTGTGGAACCAGTAACATGGGAAAGCGAGGAACGGGTGTACAACCTTGAGACGCACCATGTGGAGGCGAAAGTGGTAGGAAGTTTTACGCAATATCCATTGAAACTGGCATGGGCCATCTCTGTACACAAGGCACAGGGCATGACCTTTGAGCGCATGCATCTGGATTTATCTCGTGGAATCTTCGCAGCAGGGCAGGCCTACGTGGCAATCAGCCGTATGCGCTCATTGGAAGGACTGACGTTGAGCAATCCCATCCGTCCGCATCACATTATCATTAGTCCAGATGTGAAAGTGTATGCCAATTCGTTCAATGACACGAAAACCATAAAAGATGAGCTGGCGATGGGTAAAGCGTTCTATAAACATCTGGCCGTTAAAGACTACGACAAGGCGGCATTAGCTTGTCTGAAGCAGGTAAAGACAAAGACAATAAAGAAGGACTATCGTAGTGCAGCCCTGTTGGCCAAGAAGATGTTTGACGTGATGCATGACGACGAAATGCTAATAGGGCAGACCGTAGACATGCCGCTACTGAAAGAATGTAGCATGACTTGCTATTTCTTGAATGCTGTATTTTGTCTTTACGGAAATCGTTTCGATGAAGCGGTCAGCTATGTTAACTTAGTCCTATGTAGGAGAACTTGTCCGGAAGCGATGTTTATCAAGGCAAGGGCTCTGTACGCCTTAGGCAAATATCATGAAGCAAGCAATGTGGTTTCTTTAATGACATCTGTAACATCTGAATCTGATGAAGACAGAATAGTTGATAGAAAAATCACAATATTCAAAGATAAAGTCGACAAACAGGTCGGAATCAGCGAGGGGACAACTCTATAGATTCATTGGATGGATTAATTGAAAAATGATGTTCCGAGAAACGGGAACTTCAGTCCCTATTGGTGATTCTATGCTTCAACCAACCGCATTCTGCGAAATAATTGTGTCAAAATTTGGAGGTGTCAAATATAATGTCTATCTTTGCAACGCTGTCTGTGAAGAACGAGGAAGGCAGCTGTTAGTACATTGTCGAGGTTTATGACATTAGAATAGAAGCAGAAGAAATGGCAGTAATGACAACAAGATGGGGCGTGTTGTATTGTCCCAAGACGGGATTCACCAGCAAGCAGAAGCGGTGGGAAAAAATTGATGCAGTGCTGAAGCAGCGCGGCATCTGTTTCGATATGGTGCAGAGTGAAACCGCTGACTCTGTGGAGCGTCTGATGACGATGCTCATCAACAACGGCTATAAGACCATCATCATCGTTGGTGGCGACTCGGCACTGAATGATGCCGTCAACTGCCTGATGAAGGTCGAGAAGAGCTTGCGCGACGAGATAGCCCTTGGCGTTATTCCCAATGGTGTGATGAACGACTTCGCCCGCTTCTGGGATTTTGATGAGGACAAGTTGGAACAAACCGTCGACTGGCTGTCGAAACACCGCATCCGCAAGATCGACCTCGGCTGCATACGCTATACGAACAAAGAGGGTGAGAAGTGTCATCGTTACTTCCTGAACTGCGTGAATATCGGCATGACGGCCGACATCATGAACCTGCGCCGTCAGACGCGCCGACTCTTTGGCTCGCGTACCTTATCTTTTATATCGTCGCTCTTTGTGATGCTCTTCCACCGTATGGAGTATAAGATGAAGTTGCGTATTAACAGCGACACTATCGACCGTAAGGTAATGACCGTCTGTATCGGCTCGGGACCCGGCTACGGCCAGACACCCAACGCCGTGCCTTATAATGGTATGCTCGACGTCTCGGTGGTCTATCATCCTGAGATGGTACAGCTCATCGAGGGATTGTGGCTGCTCATTACCGGCCGTTTCCTCAACCACCGCAATGTCCATCCTTTCCGCACCCGTGAAGTTTTCGTCGATGAAGCCAAACGTGCATTGGTAGGCATTGACGGCCGTCTGATGAAGACGCCCGTCGGCGTCTTCCGCGTCAATGTAGAGCAGGAAGTTATCAACTTTATGATTCCGGCTTGATTTAGAATCCGCCGCCGCCACGACGGCCACCGCCGAATCCGCCACCGCCACGGCCTCCACCGCCGAATCCGCCTCGTCCGCCGCGCTGGCGCTCGCCGTCGGAGTTGCCGTCGAAGTTTCTGCCATTGCGTCCGCCGAACATGTCAAAACGGTAGCTGATGTGGAGCATGGCGTAGCTGGTGATGGCGTTCACCTCTGAGTCGCGCCAACCGTTGGCATTGACGACACGGCTGAAGTTGCTCTGCTCGTGCAGAATGTCATACCACTGCAACATCACCGTCAGTTTCTTGCCGCGCAGGAAGCTGTGGCTCAGTTGCGCGTTCCACAGTTTCTCGTCGGTATTCAGGCTCGCGTCAGCATAGCCTCGTTTGCTGTAGATATGGAAGTCTGTAGACAGCTGCGACCCCCATGGGAAGGTGATGCGCGTGTTGCCGCCGTAGTTGTAGTTCCATGTCGTGAGGTTGTTCGACGCCTGCAGCCTGTTCTCTGTGCGGGCATAGTTCAGCCGGGTGTTCAGCGAGAAGTTCAGCCACTTGTTTCTGAAACTTAGCGACACCGATGGCGCGAGGTTATAGGTGTGTGTGACGTTACGGTCAGGCTCCGCCGTGCGGTTCAGGTTGACATAGCCTATGCGGTGGTTGTAGCTGCCGTCGATGCCTCCGCTGACGTCCCATCGGTTCAGGGTGTCCAGTCCGATGTTGAACGACGCTCCCACGCGGGCGTTCCAGTTGCCGTTGATGTTTTCCGGTTTTGAGATACGTCCGCCGGTTGTCTCGTTGTAGGTGACGATATTACCGATGGAGTTGCTGGTGCGCTGCCAGTTGGCGTTGGTGTTGAAGCTCCAGTGTCGCTGTGCCTTTGGTATCTGGTAGCCCAGGCTGTCTTCTATGAATGTCGGACTGCGCTGTTTCTGGAAGTTTACTTGCAGGTTGGTGGTGAACGACGGTTTCAGTCCCGGGTTACCCATTGAGATGTTCAGCGGATTCGTGTCGTCGTAGATGTCGAGCAGCTGTGTGATGCTCGGCTGTTGTGTCTGTCCGCGCAGCTGTACCTGCAGGTTGGTCTGCTGGTTGAACCGGTAGCGCAGGTTCAGCGTTGGCGAGAGGTTTGTCACCGTGCGTACCGTGTCTACCGGCCGTCCCAAGTACTGTTGTATGTAGTGCGACTTCTGCGGCTGTATGCTCACGCCGACGTTCATGTTGATTTTCTCGCGTACCATTCTTAACTGCAGGTCGATATTGTGACCGTATTCCGTCCGCTCCGAGTAGCGCGTCAGACGCTCGCTGAGGTAGGTCTCGTAGGGGCTTGGCAGTGCGCCGAAGAGTGCCACCCAGTCGCGGTATTCGTTGAATAATTCGTTGAATGTCTGGTCGTATAATATGGGCAGGTCGTAGGTCGACGGGTCGTTCTTCTGATAGCTGTAGCGGAAGCGGTAGTTCAGCTGCAGGAACAGTCCCTGTGCGCCAAAGGAGCGGTTGCCGCCGCCGCGACGGCCGAAGGGACCGCGGTTTCTTCCGGCGGGGGAACCGCCGGACACAGTGTCTTCGACTACTGGCTTGGGTGTGAATGTGAGCAGCGGTTCGGTGTAGGTTAGTCCCAGGGTGTAGTTGAAGTTGTCGTTGGCCGATGCCGTGTAGCGGTTTGTCTGGTAGGTCGAGTCGTTGCCGAAGCGGTCTTTCTGTTGGTAGAGGTGTACTGCCGACAGGCTGCCGTTCTCGTTCGAGCCGTCGCGGTAGCTGATGTTGGCATTGACGGCGGCGTTACGCCCTTTCGTACCGAAGCGTCGGTACAGCTGTATCTGTGCGCTGAGGTCTTTCGAGTCGCCTTCGCTCAACGATTTGTTGCGGCGGTCGTTGACGATGAGCTTACGTTCGGCCATTCCCTGGCGTCCTTCCTCGCTGAGCGGGTCGCTGACGTAGTCGTAAGGATTGGCATTGAACGACGCATTGGCCGACGTCGAGCGGCTGTCGTTTGTGCCGAAGCTGACGTTTGGCCGGAACGACAGGTTGGTCACCGAGTCGATAGTCCATTGCAGGTTCATGTTGCCCGTCCAGTTGTTGTTGCGCGAGTAGCTCTGGCTGATGCTGTTCGAGAAGGCGCCGCCACGAGTGTTGACGAAGTTTTCCGACCCGTTGCGGCTCCAGTTGTCGGCGTCATTGTGCGACCAGGTGACGCGCCCGCTGGCTTTCAGGTTCTTGTTGTTCTCGTAGCTGATGTCGAGGGCAGCTGTTTTCGTCTCGCGCTGTCCCTGGTTGTTGCCTCGTCCTCGTCCGCCTCGTCCTGTGAAGTTGCGGTCGTTCACGTTGTTGGCATTGCCCATGAAGGTGTAGCGCATGGCGCCGAAGGGCTTCATGGCCGTCAGACGTATGCCGTAGCGGTTGTCCGTACCGTAGCCGATGTCGGGGTTGGCCTGCAGACCGTTGCGTGCGCTGCGCTTGGTGACGAACTCCAGCACGAAGTCGTCGTTGCCGTCGTCGACGCCCGTCATGCGGCTCAGGTCGCTCTTCTCGTCGTACGCCTTCACCTTGTCGACGACATAGCTGGGCAGGTTCTTCATCACGGCGTCGTTGTTGCCCGTCATGAAGTCGCGGCCGTCCAGCTTGAACTTCTTGACGTTCTTGCCGTTGATGGAGATTTTGCCGTCATCGTCAATCTTGGCACCCGGCAGTGCCTCGACCAGTGCCTCTATGACCGACCCTTCGGGCACACTGTAGGCATCGGCGTTATAGACGACGGTGTCGTCTTTCACCACCATCTTCGGTAGCTGAGCCGTCACCACGGCCTCCTTCAGTTGTATGGCCTCGGGTATCAAAGCCAGTTTGCCTGCTGTTGTCGTGCGTCGTGCTGTCACGCTGACCGTCTTCGTCAGTGGCTGGTAGCCCAGGAACGACGCCTTCAGCAGGTAGTTGCCAGCGGCGATAGCGTTGAACGAGAAGTTGCCGTGCGTGTCTGACAGCGTGCCGGTTACGAAGGTGGTGTCTTTCTTTCCAGGACGGTATAGCTGCAGGGTAGCCCTTGCCAGAGCCGCGTTGCTCTCGCTGTCAACGACTGAACCGTGTAAGGCCGTTTGCTGGGCCATACAGTCGGAAATGCCAAGCAGCAATGCTGCCGAAACGATGAGAATTTTATAACAATGCATGTGTTGGGTTTATGCGGGAGTTGTATTTCAATTCTGTATTTATTGACGCTTAATGCGTAGATTGGTTTAATTTAGCCGTCTCTTTTTTGGCTAATTTATTAAATATCCTTAATTCCCTTTGCTGACTGCCGAAAAATGCTTACCTTTGGGCTATCAAATCTAAAACAATAAAGTTTACAACCTTAAAATAGGAACTATGAGTTATTTACGATTCGAAAAAGCCGTGATGACTAACCTTCAGGAGAGTCTGCGTCGTGAATTGCTCCGTACCAACCGCTCCGGTGCTTATAGTTCGTCGACGCTCGTCGATTGTAACACCCGTAAGTACCACGGTCTGCTGGTCGTTCCCGTACCCGAATTGGACGACGACAACCATGTGTTGTTGTCGTCGCTCGACTGTACGGTCATCCAGCATGGCGCGGAATTCAACCTCGGCCTCCACAAGTATCAGGGCAACACATTCAGTCCTAACGGACACAAGTACATTCGTGAGTTTGACGCCAGTCTTGTACCCACAACGACCTATCGCGTGGGCGGCGTTATCTTGAAGAAGGAGGTTATCTTCCAGGCCTATGAGGACCGCATCCTCATCCGCTACACGCTGGTCGATGCCCACTCGGCAACGACGCTGCGCTTCCGCCCCTTCTTGGCCTTCCGCTCTGTTCGTCAGTTCACTCATGAGAACATGACGGCCAGCCGCGAGTACACCGAGGTCGATCATGGCATCAAGACCTGCATGTATGCCGGCTATCCCGACCTGTACATGCAGTTCTCGAAGAAGAACGACTTCATCTTCATGCCCGACTGGTATCGCGGCATCGAGTATCCGAAGGAGCAGGAGCGTGGCTACGCCTCCAACGAGGATCTCTACGTGCCCGGTTATTTCGAGATGCCCATCAAGAAGGGCGAGTCTATTGTCTTCGCCGCCTCTACGTCGCAGACGAAGGCCACGGGTCTGAAGAAACTCTTCGACGACGAGGTGGCCCTGCGTGCGCCCCGCGACAATTTCTATCATATCCTGGTCACCGCCGCCCATCAGTTCCATAATCGTCAGAAGAACGACGACCGCTACCTGCTGGCAGGCTATCCTTGGTTCAAGGCCCGTGCCCGCGACACGTTCATCGCCCTGCCCGGTCTGACGCTGGCCATCGACGAGCGCGACTACTTCGAGCTGGTGATGAAGACCGCCGAGAAGGGACTGCGTGAGTTTATGGAAGAAAAGCCTCTGTCGGTGAAGATTTACGAGATAGAGCAGCCCGACGTGCCCCTGTGGGCCATCTGGTCTGTGCAGCAGTACGTCAAGTTTGTCGGCAAGGACGAGGGCTACCGCCTCTATGGCAAGTTGGTGGAAGACATTGTCGACTATGTCATTGCCGATGGTCATCCTAACCTCCGTCTCGACGAGAACGGACTCGTTTACTCCAATGGCCGCGACAAGGCTGTCACATGGATGAACTCCACGGCCAACGGCCGTCCCGTCGTGCCCCGTTCGGGCTATATCGTCGAGTTCAACGCCCTGTGGTACAATGCCCTGAAGTTCTGTGCCGCCATGCTGGCCGAACAGGGTAACCAGGAGAAGGCCGACGCGCTGGAGCAGCGTGCCGCGCTGGCCAAGCAGTCGTTTGTTGAGACCTTCGTCAATGCCTACGGCTATCTGTTAGACTATGTCGATGGCACGAATATGGACTGGTCGGTACGTCCGAACATGATTTTCGCCGTCGCTTTAGACTACTCGCCGTTGTCGCAGCAGCAGATGAAGAGCGTAGTAGATATATGTACGCGCGAGCTGCTCACCCCGAAGGGCCTGCGCTCGCTGTCGCCGAAGAGTGGCGGCTACAACCCGATGTATGTCGGCCCGCAGACGCAGCGCGACTATGCTTACCACCAGGGTACGGCATGGCCGTGGCTCGGCGGTTTCTATATGGAGGCCTGCCTGAAACTCTACAAGCGCTCACGCCTGTCGTTCATCGAGCGTCAGATGGTGGGCTACGAAGACGAAATAGACTATCACGCTATCGGTACCATCTCCGAGCTCTTCGACGGCAACCCGCCGTTCCACGGACGCGGCGCTATGGCCTTCGCCATGAACGTGGCCGAGATCCTGCGCACGCTGAAGCTCTTGGAGAAGTATTCGTATCAAAAGTAAATAGGAGGAACGCTGTATGAAAGTATTAATGTTTGGATGGGAGTATCCTCCTCACGTGTTCGGTGGACTTGCCACCGCTAACTATGGCATCTCTGAGGGCTTGAAGGCCCAGGGCGACATCGAGACCGTGCTCTGCCTGCCGCATCCCTTTGGCGACGAGAGCCAACACGCCTGCCGCATCGTGGCTATGAACGCCGTGCCCATTGCCTATCGCGACGTCGATTACGACTACGTGAAGCAGCGCGTGGGCAACATCATGGACCCCGACTACTATTTCAAGCTCCGCGAGCATATCTATGCCGACTTCAACTACATGAACGTCAACGACCTTGGCGCCATGGAGTTCGCCGGCGGTTATCCCGGTAACCTGCACGAGGAAATCAACAACTACTCGATTATCGCCGGCCAGGTGGCCCGTGCCGAGGAGTTCGACATCATCCACGCCCACGACTGGCTGACCTTCCCCGCTGGCATCCACGCCAAGCAGGTTAGCGGCAAGCCCCTGTGCATCCACGTCCACGCTACCGACTTTGACCGCTCTCGCGGTAAGGTGAACCCCACCGTCTACTCGATAGAGAAGAACGGCATGGACTGGGCCGACTGCATCATGTGCGTCTCTGAGCTGACCCGTCAGACGGTCATCAACCAGTATCACCAGGATCCGCGTAAGTGCTTCACCGTCCACAACGCCGTCTATCCCCTGCCGCAGGAGTATCAGGACATTCCGCGTCCCGACCACACCGGCAAGGAGAAGGTCGTCACGTTCCTCGGACGTATCACCATGCAGAAGGGTCCCGAGTACTTCGTCGAGGCCGCTACGATGGTGCTCCACCGCACGCGCAACGTCCGCTTCTGCATGGCAGGCTCCGGCGACATGATGGACGCCATGATCCACCTCGCCGCCGAGCGCGGCATTGCCGACCGCTTCCACTTCCCCGGATTCATGCGCGGCAAGCAGGTGTATGAGTGCCTCAAGGCTTCCGACGTCTACGTCATGCCGTCGGTCAGTGAGCCCTTCGGCATCTCGCCCCTCGAGGCTATGCAGTGCGGCACGCCGTCGATCATCTCCAAGCAGTCTGGCTGTGCCGAGATTCTCGACAACTGCATCAAGGTAGACTACTGGGACATCCACGCCCTGGCCGACGCCATCTACAGCATCTGCATGAACGAGTCGCTCTTCCAGTATCTCAAGGATGAGGGTAAGCGCGAGGTAGACCAGATAACCTGGGAGAAGGTGGGCCGCTGGATCCGCACGCTCTACAGAAGGACATTAGGGTGGGAGTAAGCCCACCCCCAACCCCTCCCCAAGGGAGGGGAGCTTAAATACCTTTAAAGTTTCAAATTATTTATTTAGTATAACAATTAAAAATGGAGACCACAATATCCTGGCAAGAGTAATCAAGCTCCCCTCCCTTGGGGAGGGGCTGGGGGTGGGCTGTTATTATGAAAACAATTTGCCTATATTTTGAGATACATCAGATTATCCATCTGAAGCGTTACCGTTTCTTCGACATCGGTACCGACCATTACTATTACGATGACTACGAGAACGAGCGTAGCATCACCGACATTGCCGAGCGCAGCTATATGCCGGCACTCACCGCCATCGGCGACATGATTGCCGAGCATGGCAAGTACTTCAAGGTGGCCTTCAGCCTTTCCGGCACGGGCATCGAGCAGCTGGAGTATCATGCTCCGCAGGTCATTGCCAAACTGCAGGAGCTGGCCAAGACGGGCTGCGTAGAGTTCCTGGCCGAGCCTTACAGCCACGGCCTCTCGTCGTTAGCCAACGAGGAGACCTTTGCCCTCGACGTGAAGAAGCAGTGCAAGAAGATTGAGGAGCTCTTCGGCCAGAAGCCTACCGTGGCCCGCAACTCATCGCTCATCTACAGCGACGACATCGGCTCGCAGATAGCTGCCATGGGCTTCAAGGGTATGCTCACCGAGGGTGCCAAGCACGTACTGGGCTGGAAGTCGCCACACTACGTCTACAACTGCAACATTGCGCCCAACCTGAAGCTGCTGTTGCGCGACGTGGAACTCTCTGACGACATCTCGTTGCGCTTCAACAACGCTGAGTGGGACGGTTATCCCCTCTTTGCCGACGCCTATATCGACCGCATCGCCCGCTTCCCCGAGGAGGAGAAGATTATCAACATCTTCATGGAGCTGTCGGCTCTCGGCATTGCCCAGCCGCTCTCGTCGAACATCCTCGAATTCCTCAAGGCTCTCCCCGCCTGTGCCAAGGAGAAGGGCATCGACTTCGCCACGCCGACGGAGATCTGCATGAAGGTGCCCAGCGTGGGTGCCATCGACGTGCCCGACACCTTGTCGTGGGTTGACGAAGAGCGCGACTGCTCCTGCTGGCTCGGCAACGCCATGCAGCGTGAGGCTTTCAACAAGCTCTACTCCGTGGCCGACCGTCTGCGTATTGCCAACGACCCGCGCATCAATCAGGACTGGGACTACCTGCAGGCCTCCAACAACTTCCGCTTCATGACCACCAAGCCCTCTAACGTGGGTCTCGACCGTGGTATCTACAGCGGACCGTTCGATGCCTTCACCAACTATATGAACATCCTCGGCGACTTCATCAACCGTGTCAACGCCCTCTATCCGCTCGACATCGACAACGACGAGCTCGAGGGTCTGCTCACCACCATCAAGAACCAGGGTGACGAGATTGAGATGAAGGACAAGGAGATTACCCGTCTGAAGGCCAAGCTCGAGAAGTACGAGGCCGAGAAGCCTGCTAAGAAGCCCGCAGCTAAGAAGGCGTCTGCCAAGAAGGCAGCTAAGAAGGCTGAGGAATAAGCGTCCTTTTTAACGACAACAGGGACTCTTTTAACGACAACAGGGGTCCCTGTTGTCGTTTTTCAATTTCTTGCAGAATTTTCTCGTGTTGCGGTTGACAACGCCCCGCGCTCGACCTTTGGTCGCTACTGCGCTCGACATCTGGTAGCTCTTGCTACCGAAGGGACGCCCTGAAAGGGCAATAAGCCGTTAGCCCAGGGCAGCGCCCTGGGTATGGTGTGACGACGGGATATTACCGCCCCGCAGGGGCAAAAGCTTTTGTACGTGATAACGCTTTTGCCCTTATAGGGCGTTTGTCATGCATTCCGTATACCCAGGGCGATGCCCCGGGCTAACGGCTTATTGCCCCCTTGGGGCGTTGTCAACCGCACGAAATTATTACTCCTGTCCTCTTGTCCTCTTGTCCTCCTGTCTAAAATAGTACTCCTGTCATTTCAGTGTAGTGGTGATCGTCTTGAGGTCTTTCTCGGCACTGCTGCTGCCCACCATCACCTCATACTGTCCGGCGACGATGCGCATGGTGTTGGTCTGAGCATCCCAGGTCTCGAAGGCGGAGCGCGGCAGGGCGATGGTCACCGTGCGGCTCTCGCCGGGCTTCAGCTGCACCTGCTGGTAGGCTCGTAGCGTCTTCAGCGGTCCCTCCTTATCGGCGGTGCGGCGAATGTAGACCTGTACCGTCTCCAGTCCCTCGCGGTTGCCCGTGTTCTTCACGCTGACGCTGACCTTGCCGTTGCGGTAGACCGGCTTGCCGTATTCGAAGGAGGTGTAGCTCAGACCGTAGCCGAAGGGGAAGAGCGGCTCTCCGGTGAAGTAGCGGTAGGTACGGCCCCGCATGGTGTAGTCGAGGAAGTCCGGCAGGTCGTCGGTACTCTTATAGAACGTGACGGGCAGGCGGCCGCTGGGGTTGTAGTCGCCGAAGAGCACGTCGGCCAGCGCCGTGCCGCCCTGTTCGCCGTCGTACCACCACTGGACGATGGCGTCGCACGACGCCACCTCGGGCACCATGGCGATGGCCGAGCCCGAGCAGTTGACGAAGATGACCTTCTTGCCGGCCTTGTGCAGCATTTGCAGCAGGTCGCGCTGTGCCTGCGGCAGTTCTATCGACGTGCGGTCGCCGCCACGGAATCCCGGCTCGCTGACCTTCATCTCCTCACCTTCCAGCGAGGGTGAGATGCCGCCGACGAAGACGACGGTCTCCGCCGTGCCTATCTGTGAGAGCAGCTGGTCGGCAGTGGGAACCACCTGACTCTTGATGTCGAAGTTCAGGGCACCGTAGCCCGTCTCCTGCACGTAGTCTATCTGCAGGCGGTAGTGCTGTCCGGCCTTGACGGTCAGCTCTTTCTTCGCGCCCTGTATGCGGTGGCGCACCTTCCAGATGTCGACGATGGTGTCGCCGTTGACCAGCAGGCGCAGCTTGTCGTCGCCGCTGATGTCGAAGACGAGCGTCTCATCGCGTGTGGGGATGAAGGTGCCGTCGAGACGCGCTGAGAAGTTCTCGAGGTTCACGCCCGGGGCGAAGACCGTGTTGCCGCCGTTGCTCAGCCTTACAGGCTGCGTCAGGGTGACGGTGGCGGCAGGCGCCCCCTGCATCTCCGTATTATTATAATAGGTGGCCTGCATACCCTTGGCACCTAATGGCGACAGGATGTCGCTGAAGCGGCTCTCCGTCATCTCGTTGCGCGTGAGACTGCATCCCTGGATATAGCCGACCGGCGTCTGGCTCTTCCTGCGGATGCCCTCCAGGGCGGTGATGGTGCGGGTGGGGTAGCCCGCGTAGTTGCCCCACATCATGACCGAGTCGTTGGCGTTGGGACCCATCACGACGAGGTGCGAGGTACGAGGTGCGAGGTGCGAGGTACGAGGTGCGAGGTGCGAGGTACGAGGGGAGGGGGGCAAGGGGAGAGGCAGCACGCCGTTGTTCTTCAGCAGGACGATGCTCTTGCGGGCCATGTCGAGGGCCAGCTGCTTGTGCTCCTTGGAGGCGACTGCCGAAGCAGGAATCCTGGTCCACCCGACCAGCGAGTCAGGGTCGAAGTCGCCCAGCTGGAAGCGGGCGACGAGCAGGCGGCGCAGCGAGCGGTCGAGGTCTGACTCCTTGATGTCGCCACGACGGACGGCTGCCGGCAGGTTCTTGTACTCCGAACCACACTCCACGTCCGTTCCTGCCAGCACGGCCTTGGCCGACGCCTCGGCACCGTCGCGTGCCACGTTGTGCCATTTCGGCAGGAAGTCGCGGATGGCACCGCAGTCGCTGGTGATGAGTCCCTGGAATCCCCATTCGTCGCGCAGTATCTGCTGTTCGTAGCGCGTCTGTGCGCAGCAGGCCTGACCGTCAATGCGCTGGTAGGCACACATCACCTCCGCCACGTCGCCCTCCTGCACCAGCGACTTGAAGGCTGGCAGGTAGGTCTCCCAGAGGTCGCGCTCGGGCAGGTTCTCGATGTTGAACTCGTGGCGGTTCCACTCAGGACCGCTGTGTACGGCGAAGTGCTTGGCGCAGGCCAGCAGCTTCATGTATTTGCTGTCAAGGGGCTTGCCGTCGTAGGAGTAGCCCTGCAGACCGCGGACAACGGCCAGGCCCATCTTCGCCGTCAGGAAGGGGTCTTCGCCGTAAGTCTCCTGACCGCGTCCCCAGCGTGGGTCGCGGAAGATGTTGATATTCGGTGTCCAGAACGACAGGCTCTGGTAGCGCTGTATCTTGCCGGCACGCTTGGCCTGCTGTGCTTTGACGCGGGCCTCGTCGCTGACGGCCGTGAACACCTGGTGCAGCAGCTGGTCGTCCCATGAGGCGGCCATCGCCATCGTGATGGGGAAGACGGTGGCGTAGCCGTTGCGGCCAATGCCGTGCAGGGCCTCGTTCCACCACTGGAACTGCGGGATGCCCAGTCGCGCGATGGCCGGCGACTGGTCCATCATCAGCTTCACCTTCTCGTCGAGGGTTAATCTCGACAGCAGGTCGTCGGCACGCTCGGCGGCCGTCAGTTGCGGGTTCTGGTATGGCAATGTCTGCGCCGTCATCGCCATGGTGCCGAATGTCATGAATACGGTTGCAAGTAGTTTTCTCATAATCATTAGTTTTTGTTTCGTTTAATGCTATTATGCCTGCAAAGGTACGAAAAAGTGATTGTAATGCCAAGCATTTTGACAAATACTTTAAAAATGTGGAAGCCGCTATGGCTTCCACATTACTTTAGTACAAAACGAATCAAGAGGACGTAAAGTGTTTTGCCGTTGTCGCCACTGTCGTGAATGCCAAAAGACGATGAGGTCTCAAACGGCTCCTCTATAAGAGAGGTGAATGTTTTCAGTTGGTCACATTACACTCTTTCAAGTTCCCTTTTCACAATGACGTGACTATCGGCTTCCCACCAAGTCGGAGAGCTATATTGGTAAAAATTGGGGATTTTGGAATAAAATAGATATTCAAAATTGGGGATTTTGGAATATTTGCACCAATTTAATTTGGGGATTCTGGAAATTTTACTTAATTTTGCACCCAAAACATAGATATATTATGTCAGAGATAAGGATTTTCAAACGGAAGATATACGACCGGATGCTCCAATGGAAGCAGGAACGTGATGGCAAGACCGCACTTCTGATTAAAGGTGCCCGACGGGTAGGAAAGTCCACCATTGTTGAAGAGTTTGCACGTCAAGAGTACGAAACATACATGCTTATAGATTTTTCAAGAGCATCGGAAGAGGTTAAATCGCTTTTCAACGACCTGATGGATCTTGACTATATTTTCTTGCGTCTGCAGGCTATCTATAATGTCATTCTCCAAAAACGCCGTTCTGTCATCATCTTCGACGAAGTTCAGAAATGCCCTCTTGCAAGACAGGCAATCAAGCAGCTTGTGAAAGACCACCGCTATGACTATATAGAGACGGGGTCACTTATCTCCATCCGCAAAAATACTGAGGATATCATTATTCCCAGCGAGGAAACACGCATAGACATGTTCCCGATGGACTATGAGGAATTTCGTTGGGCTTTGGGTGATAATGCGACAGTCCCGCTTCTCCGTCAGTTCTTTGACAAGCAGATTCCTCTTGGACAGGCTTTTCGTAAATCCATGCGCGATTTCCGTCTGTACATGCTTGTCGGTGGGATGCCACAGGCTGTAAACGAATACCTTGATACCAACAATCTCAGTAAGGTTGATACGGTAAAACGTGAGATTATAGATCTCTATTTCGATGACTTTCTTAAAATCGACCCATCGGGACGTGCTTCCCAACTATTCCAGGCCATCCCCTCAGAACTTAGTAAGAATGCATCACGCTATCAGGTGAGCAGTGTTCTTTCTGATAGTGAGCGCAAGAATCTCTCGGAGGTACTGAAAGCCATGAAGGACAGTATGGTGGTCAATTTCTCCTATCATTCTAACGACCCCAATGTCGGTTTTTCGCTCAACAGTGATAAAGACCAATACAAGATGTTCGTTGGCGATACAGGATTGTTTATTACGCTTGCATTCTGGGACAAGGATTGCACGGAGAATATCATCTATCAGAAACTACTTTCAGACAAACTTTCTGCCAATCTCGGCTATGTCTATGAGAACATCGTAGCCCAGATGCTTACAGCGACAGGGAACAAGCTTTTCTACCATACATGGCCAATGGAAAACAGTAACCACAACTATGAGGTTGACTTCCTGCTCTCACGGGGCAGTAAGATATGGCCTATTGAGGTGAAATCTTCCGGCTATAAGACTCATGCCTCGCTTGATGCCTTCTGCATAAAATTCTCAGACCGAATCAGCAACCGTTATCTCATCTATACCAAAGATCTTAGGAAAGACGAGGCAACAACACTCTTGCCTGTATTCATGACCATATTCCTATAATAGTAACGGCAATCCCTGACGAGTCAACGCTCATCAGGGATTGCTTCCTCAGCAGCGTACTTCGTGGGCGTTTGCCTGTGCCGTTCCCCCGGCTGCAACTTTCACAATAACCAAATAGGTGACACCTCTTACACCTGGCACTTAACTTGCTGATATTCAATATGCTTTTAGTGTTTGAGAAGTTTTTGGCAGAAATATTTGGATGATTGTAAAACTTGTCGTAACTTTGCAGCCGAATATTCACGCAAATACGAATTTATCATGGCAACAGTAGTATTACAGGTTCCAGACGAGAGTTTGGTTTCAAAGGTAAAGAGCGCTTGCAAGATGCTTGTAGGCGTGACTTCTGTTAGGGTACAAGTTGATGACATCACAAAGACTGCCCATTACAAAGAAGCTATGGATGATGTCAAGAATGGACGTGTTTATCACGCCAATAGTGTCGATGACATGTTTAAACAAATTCTTGGCTAATGTACAGTATTGACTATACTCATCAGTTCAAGAAGGATTTAAGAAAGTGTGCCAAGAGAGGCTTGGATATAGATGCCATTAAGCATGCAATAAAGATTCTCTCTGTCACAGGTACACTTCCCGAAGAGTATCGCCCTCACCAATTGAAAGGCGATCATAAAGGGCAATGGGAGTGTCATATCCAGCCCAACTGGTTGATGACCTGGGAACAGAATGACAAACAGTTAACGCTTTGTTCCTTGAAACAGGCACCCACGCAGATATTTTCGGTTGGTAATTTTCTAATTCAAACCACCAGACCATAAACAATGATGAGACGAGACATGAGAATGTTTGAGGTCATAACAATAATTAATTCGAATTGTTTGGTGATTCCAAATAATTCGTTAACTCACTCTAAGTCACGCGCGATTGAAAAGCCGCGGGCACCCGCGTAAATAATATACGGCTTTCTTTGCATAATGCAACCGATGAAGCAGCGAGAGAAGAGCCAAGCTTGCTTGTGCTCTTCCGAGTCGCGACAGAGGTCGACCGAAGGTCAAGGAAGGCCGCTGTGTTATTTATACCCTACGAGACAAATAATTAATCAACAATAAACAATAACCATGAGTATTAAGAAAGACATTTTCGCGCCGTTGGCCTTGGGGCTGGGCGCAACGCGACGGGCAGCGATGTTGCTGCTCCTTGTGATGATGCTCACTGCCACCACGGCGTGGGCGACAACGACATCCACCATCAACGTGGGCGGAACGGACTACACGCTGTTCACGGGCTTCACGGCCACGGACGGAACAGCCGTGGGCAATGCCTTTGTTTACGGAAACATGGTGGACGGTGATTTGTCGAGTTCATTTCACGCATTCACTTCTCCTGCGTATGTAGAGTTCAACTCCGATGAACTCATCATTCCGAAGGGATATATCTTTAACACATTCAACGCAAGCTATTTCAAGCCCACCGGCTGGGTGCTTAAAGCGAAGGCTAATACGGGAGATGATTGGACAGAACTTGATAACCTTTCCGGACAGAGTATTTCGGGACAGGAGTATACCCATTCCTGCAATAACGAGGGAAACAATGCTTACAAGTATTTCCGTTTTGAAGTATCGAATAGCGACAATAACATCTGGTTGACGGAAATCAGGCTCTACGGCTCTGCCGAACTGCCCGCAGACTATCACAGCGTCACGATAGCCGATGCGATGAGCGGTCTCATCAGTTGTGAGGCCAACAAGGCTAGGGCTGGCTCTACCGTAACCCTTACCCTCAGCCATCTGGTTGACGAAAGCACCCTCAGCGTGAACGATGGCGCGGTGACCACAACAGACATTGGCAATCGACAATATACTTTCACCATGCCCGACGGCGATGTGAACGTGACGGCTACCGCAAGAGCAACCTACTCTGTTACCCTGCCTGCGAACATGGAGATTGTCAGCACGACGAACGACGCCGACGGCAACGGCAAGTACATCGAGGGCACGGTGGTAACATTCAAACCGTCGTTCCCCTACACTGCCTCCAACGTCTCGGACGGCACGAACACGCTGACGGCTGACGGCGACGGAAACTACAGCGTCACTGTAAGCACGGCTGACATTACCGTTACTGCCACCGTAGAGCGTAACAGCAATATAGATTTGTCGCAAGCCACCGAAGGCTACACTGCCATCAACGGCGATGTGCTGACCGGCGCTACGAGCCATGCGGTGGCGGTTGCCGCAGGCGCAGGCATCACGCTCAGCGGCGCGACCATTAGTGACGGCATCGTCTGCGAAGGCTCTGCCACCATCACCCTCGTCGGCACAAACAACGTAACAGCCAGCGACCTTAAGGCGGGCATTCAGGTCGGCGGCTCCGGCACGACGCTCACCATCCGTGGCGACGGCTCGCTGACGGCAACGGGCGGCAGTCAGCACTGTGCAGGCATCGGACTGAAAAATGCGTCGGAAAACGACGTCATAGGCGGTGACATCGTCATCGAGGGTGGAAACATCACGGCGACTGGCGGAGGCACATCTGGCTGGGCTGCCGGCATCGGCACGGGCGTAGCAATTGATAACCATACCGCGCAGATTGGCAACATTACCATCAAGGGCGGCTCGGTGACGGCTGTCGGCGGCGGCGATGCGGCTGGTATCGGTACAGGATATGAGTGGAGCGAATCCCATACGATTGCCGGTACCGTGACCATCTACGACGGTATCGACATGGTTGACGCTTCGAGCATCACGGGAGACGTGACGTACATGCACGTGGAGAACGATACCGAGACCAACGTGACAACCACCGCAAGCACCTACTTCAACATCACCGAGGACGGCGACCGCCGCATCATCTATCCGAGGGACGATACCGATTACACCGTCACCATAGACGACAACATCACGGGCGGCACGGTGACGGCCAGCCCGACGACGGCCAAGCGCGGTACGATAGTCACGCTGACCATCACCCCCGATGCGGGCAACCGCTTACAGACGCTTACTGTCAAGGATGCCAACAACAACGACGTGGCTGTGGCGAACAATTGCTTTTTGATGCCGAAGGACGGTGCAAGCGTGACCGGCACCTTCGTTCAGCGCACTACATCGTTCAATGAATCGACGGGCGTGCTGACCTTGAGCGGCAATGTGAATGCCGACGAAGTGAAGGAATACGGATTTGTTCTGAATTCGTACGGTGGCATTGATGAAGATAGCCGCGTTACCTCCGTGGTCTGCGAACCCGGCACGGTGCTGCCCGCCGACTGCTCGGAATTGTTCATGACTTTTAATAAGGTCGTGACGATAGATCTGAGTAACGCTGGCACGGCGAATATCACTAACACATCACGGATGTTCGGTAGCAATTGGCTCACCACCATCTACGTCAACAGCGCCTGGAGCATGGCGAATGTGACAAGTTCCGACTATATGTTTTATAATTGTTATAGACTTACGGGCGGCAACGGGACAGAATGGAATGATGTGAAAGATACTATTTATGAGAGCAATGGTGGAGATCGTGAAGCAGCGATGGCCGCAGCCGGCAGCGGCACCTACGCCGTCATCGACAAAGAAGAAGACGACGAGGGCAGACATGAGGGCTACCTGACTTTTAAGAAAGGCACGCCCGCAATCATCACTGCTCCGACAGCCAACACCCTCACCTACACGGGTGAGGCACAGGCCCTCGTCACCGCTGGCACGACCACGTTCGGCACGCTCCTTTACAGCACCGACGGCACGAACTACTCCGAGGACATTTCCACTGCTACCGACGCTGGCACATACACCGTCTATTACAAAGTAGATGAAACCGAAGACTGGTATGCCGTGACAGCGCAAACGGTCGAGGTGACTATCGCGCAGAAGGCCGTGACGAACGAGGACATCACCGTCACCATTCCGTCGCAGACATGGACGGGCAACGAATTGACACCCGTCATCACCGTGAAGGACGGCGAGAACGTGCTCACTGAGAATACCGACTACACCGTGACGCCTCCGAGCGGCCCTGTGCAGAATGCTGGCGACTATACCTATACCATCACGGGCATGGGCAACTATGCTGGCTCAAGAGAGGCGACATTTACCATCAGCCTCACCCTCGACCCCGCTGACATCTCCGTGAATGCCGAGGGTACCGAGTACACCATCCACACCGCCGGGGGCTGGAACGCGTTCTGTGACCTCCTGGCTGCGAGCACCAAGGGCTACTTCAGCGGCAAGACCGTGAAGCTCGATGCCGACATCGCGGTCAGCCGCATGGCGGGCGGACATGAGTTCACCGGCACCTTCGACGGCGGCGGCCACACGCTGACCCTCGCCTACGGCACAGCCGACGCGCCCGTTGACGCGCAGTTTATCGCTCCCTTTGTCGAGACCGCTGCCGACGACAGCAACCAGCCCGTTTTCCGCAACCTCACCATCGACGGCACCATCTATGCCTCAAACCCCCAAGCTGCTGAACACTACCATGTCGGAGGACTCATCGGCCACCTCTTCGGCGACGTAACCATCGAGCACTGCAACAGCCTCGTCCACATCACCGCTCCTGGCGGCGCAGGCGGTTTCGTAGGCCTATGCGAGCACACCGCCATGTTCACCGACTGCTTGAGCAGTGCCGTCATCACCAGTCCTGGCGGCAACAACAGCGGCTTCGTAGGCTGGAGCCGTGCCTCCGGCCACGCCATCAGTTTCGACGGCTGCACGTTCAACGGCAAGCTGCTGCAACAGGACGGCAACGGTTCCCACAACGGCGGTTTCATAGGATGGACAGGCGCTAACAAGACGGTCACCTTCACCAACTGCCTCTGCGTCCCCGCCACCCTCGCCAGCGGCGAGACGATGGCCAGCGGCAACAGCGCCACCTTCGCCCGTGGATGGAACGCCACCACTACCGCTACCAACAGCTACTACACCCAGACCTTCGGCGACGCCCAGGGCACAAAGCCTATTGTAACAGCAAGTAAACCCAGCAATATCGGCGATGTGGGAACTGCCTACAATGTCAGTGGTATTACAGCATACGGCAATGGCTTGCTTTATGGCAGCGATTATTACTGTGTCAATTCGCAGTTTGGAGAAATCGCGTTGGCATATAGCGGATCATCATTGACGGCTACTATCGACGGCACATCGGTTGCGACGGTGAGTATCCCTGAGGATGTGACAGTGAGCAGCGTGACCTACAACCGCGCATTTACCATGGGCAGGCCATCCACTGTGATGTTGCCGTTCAGTAAGGATGTCAACGAAATCAGCGGTGGTACGTTCTATACCTTCGGCGGTGTGGAGAAAAAGAACAACAAGTGGGAGGCAACGATGAACGAAGTGATGGGCTCGCTGACTGCCAATACACCGTATCTGTTTGTGCCAACTGGAACGTCGCTCACCTTCACCGGTGGTGCCACACTGAACACCACGGGCGGCGGCAACTGTCTCGCTTCTGATACTGGAGGATGGGAGTTCCACGGTACATATACTAATAAGGTTTGGGATGAGGTTGTGACCCATGACTACGGTTTCGCTGCCCTCAGCGGCACCTCTGCTGATGATAAGAGCGTGGAGGCAGGTCAGTTCGTTCGCCTCACTACAGGCGCTTCTGCCAAGCCTATGCGCTGCTACCTGTCGTATGTAGGCGTACCGAATCAAGCCCGCGCTTTGACCCGTGGTGCAGCTGCTACGGACGAGGAACTGCCACAGAGCATCACTGTGCGCCTGGTAGGCAGCAATGGCGAGACAACCGCCATCGGAACCATCGACACCAAGACGGGCGAGATGACCTTCTTTGACGAGCAAAGCGGCAAAGCCGAGCGTGACAGCGAGGCATGGTACACGCTCGACGGCGTGCGCCTGAGCGGCAAGCCCACCAAGAAGGGACTGTATATTAATAATGGTAAAAAGGTCGTAATTAAGTAACCCCTCCCCCTTCCCCCATTCCCGAGCAAAGCTCGCCCGCTCGAACTTGTTCGCTTGCCCCAGCAAGAACCCGTAGCCTTTCCGAGGGAGGGGGGTAGAGTAATTTAAACATTAAAAAACAATGAAAAAGAAAATATACGAAAAACCAAAGATGGAAGTAGTCATCCTACAAAATCAGGTACACATATTGGCTGGTAGCGGTGAAGAACCTAGCGGTGAAGAACCGACAGATGCCCCTCTGTGGGGTGATGAAATTGATTAAAGGAGATTTTTGAGAATGATTCAAATAATAGCTTTAATCGTTCTGCTTCAGGCAAGTGGTACACCACCTGATAATTTACAATACTATGATGACTGGTTGGTCTAATCTTGGCAAAGGCGGAAACCATTCTGCTTAGCTGAGATAGGAAATAGTAATAGGGGTCGTGTCAAAAGTAGCAGACACGACCCCTATATAATTACTATTTTATATAAATTCGGCAATAAATTTGGTTTATTGCCCTGTGGTGGCTTCTAACATCTAACATCTAACATTTATCGACATTTAGCATCTCAAACTCAAATTTTAACTTATAAAATATTTATATTATATATATTATATATAATATATATAATATAAATATTTCTAAAATTAGATTTTCGATTTTCTCTGTCAACACACACTTCCCACGTCGCCGAGCGGCAAAGCAAAATGTTAGATGTTAGATGTTAGATTTGCCGCTTCCGCAGTGTTTACTGCGGAAAGCGGCATTTTAGGCCATCATTTGGCGTTTTAATTTTCGCGGCCATTCACGAAATTTTCGCGGCCATTCACAAAATTTTCGCGGCCATTCACATTTTCATTGAATCTTTAAAAATGTAAAGCCGGAAAAATTAGCCGTTTCTTTTGGCGGTTTCAGAAAAAGTTCTTGCTATGGCAAGCGAGCAGAGCTCGAGCGGTAACTTTGCAGCACATAATCTAAAACAAGTGTAACTTTGCAGCACATAATCTAAAACAAGTGCTATGACAAATAATTTGCGCAATTTGTTAATAAATGTTATAGGGGGGGTAAATCGTCTTGCTTTGCCCAGCTACTGCTTTTAACAATATTGATATTTGCGGCTTGCTCCGACGATTCACCCGCAAGCCCAACAACACTCTTGCCTGTATTCATACGAAAAAAGCCATTTCGCCACCCGAAATGGCTTTTTTCGTCACCTGAAATCGGTTATATCGCACTTTTTTTCCGATTTGTTTGGTCGTTTCGATTGAAAAGTGTAATTTTGTAGCACTAAATTTTATTGAAAAGTGTAGTTTTTGACTGCCAAAAGTTATTGAAAAGTGTAAATAGCCATGCTGTACAGAAAGATTACATCGTACATCGAGGACTATCTGAAGTCCGATAATGACAAGATTCTGATACTGGAGGGAGCCCGCCAGATAGGTAAGTCGTTCAGTATTCGTGAGGTGGGTACACGTCTGTATCCGAACTTCGTGGAAATCAACTTCGTGGAGGATGACGAGGGTGAGCAGCTCTTCAAAAACATCCATAAGAAGGAAGACTTTTACCTGACCCTTAGCATGGTGGCAGGCGACAAGCTCAACAATCGCGATGATACGCTGGTGTTTCTCGACGAGATTCAGCACTATCCGCAGTACCTCACCATGCTGAAGTTCCTGCGCGAGGATAACCGTTATCGCTATATCGCCAGTGGCAGTCTGTTGGGTATCACCCTGAAAGACACCACCTCCATTCCAGTAGGCAGCATCACCATCAAGGATATGTTCCAGCTCGATTTCGAGGAGTTCCTGATTGCCAACGGCTTCGGCACGGAGGCCATTGACATGCTGCGCAAGGCATACGAGAACCGCGAGAGCCTTTCTGAAGAGCACCATAACCATGTGCTCGACCTGTTCCGCCGCTATCTGCTGGTAGGCGGTCTGCCCGATGCCGTCAATACCTACCTCGAAACGCATAACATTGTGAGGGTTCGCGAGGTACAGGATGGCATCCGCAGCCTTTATGCCAGTGACGCTTCCAAGTACGAGAAGGAGCACAATAAAAAGCTGCTCATACGTCGTATCTACGAGATGATTCCCTCGCAGATGGAGAACAAGAAGAAGCGTGTGGTGGTTCAAAACATCCGTGACAAGAAGGGCGACCGATTCGACCAGTACAAGGAAGAGTTCGAGTACCTGATTTCATCAGGCATTTCCTTGGCCGTCAATGCCATATCCAACCCTCATTTCCCATTGAGTGAGTCACTTCAGAAAAATCTGCTGAAGCTCTATTTAAATGATGTGGGCCTCCTTACTGGCATACTCTACCGCAACAACATCCGTCCCGTTCTCGATGATATCCGGAGTATCAATCTCGGTTCTGTCTATGAGAATGTGGTAGCCCAGGAACTTCGCGCACATGGGCATAAGCTCTATTATTACGACAACCGCAAGCAGGGCGAGGTGGACTATCTGGTTGACAACCACACCACGATGAGTGCCCACCCGGTTGAAGTCAAGTCGGGCAAGGACTATACCGAACACAGTGCCCTCAACAATCTTCTGAAAGTTCTTGAGTACAATGTCCTTGCGGCCACTGTCATTTCCAACGAGCGTAAGGTCTATCAAGAAGGCAAGGTGACGTATATGCCCGTCTATTTCGTGATGTTCTTCGACGAGCGAAGCGGCAGAGCCGAGCGTATGGAAGCTGATACACCTCAGACCGATGAAGAAGAATATATTTTTTAAAGAATGATTAAGGACTATCAAAATAAAGAAGTACTGGCCCCGAAATCGCTTATTTCACATCGTCAGGTCGAAATGTGCTTATTGTCAAAAGTCAAAATCGCCGCTTTCCGCAGTAAACACTGGGAAAGCGGCGATTCTAACATCTAACATCTAACATTCTTCGCCGAACGAAGCGTTTTGTTATCTCAGAACTTTCTTCCCGTTGTGTAATCAAACCGTGGCGGCAACACCCAGGAGCAGTGTAAGAATAGTCTGTTTCATTGTTGGATGCGTTTTTGTCCGTTAATGATGTATAAGCCTTTGTGTGGTTTGTTGATACGGCGACCTGTCAGGCTATAGACGCTGGCAGGTCGTTGTGAAGGGGTGGCCGTTGGGCTGGTGACGGCTGTCGCGAAGTCCTCCTGACCGGTGAGCATCTTGCCGCCGGCGTTCTGAGCCTGGGTGATGGTGTCTACGAGTGAGTTGAGATAGACCTCAAGCCACGTGTAGCCGTCGCCCAAGTCGCGTGCACCGTCGGTCTTGTCGTTGGGGTTCAGACCGTTGGCCGTCTCCCAGGCGTCGGGCATACCGTCCTGGTCGGTATCCTGTGGCACTGCTGTCTGGGCGAGGACGGGCCAGGGACTCTCGTCGCCGCTGATGGCGGCCTTGATGTCGTCCTGACTGTCGATATAGCCCGTGCCTGCCGTGTTGCGGCTGCCGGTGTAGCTGGCCTTGCCCTGCCGCGTGTCGCTGATAATCAGTTCGTCGACGGCATCGCGGTGCAGCGAGGCACCGACATAGTCGAGCACCCGTTCGTAGGCCATCTCTGCCGTGTGGGTGGTGACGCTGACATACTCGTTGGGGATGTTCAGGCGCATGGTGTCACGTGTCGTCTGTGTGAAGGTGTTGTCCACCTTGCTGTTTGTTATCTGGTTGTAGACGCCGTAGGTCCAGTTGTCGTTAGTAACATCACTGTACTTCGGGTTGACATTGCCGTCGATATAGAACTTACCCCAGACGTGCCACATCTTGTCCCACTCGTTGGGCGCTGACGTGTCGTGCTTCGTGTAGTCACTGGTACGTATGCCGATGTTGGCCATGCGCTTCTGCTTCGTAACATTCAGCTTAGCCGTGCCGGGGCCGGGCTTGTAGTAGTTGTTGACGATGTTGACGTTCATGCCCTCGCCGCCGTAGCAGCCCTCGCCGGCCCAGTTGTAGAAGACGTTGTTGCGCATATCCATCTGTTCGCGGGTCTGTGTGCTGGGACGCGGGCCCAACCGCGGCACACGGCTCTGGCAATGGGCTATCAGGTTGTGATGGTACGTGGCACCGGCGCCGCCCCAGTTGCCGCCGTAGCCGTGGGCACCCTTCGAGTGTCCGCTGTTGACGAGGCTCTGCGAGGCGATGCACCACTGTACGGTGAGGTTCTCCGTGCCGTAGACCGACAGGCACTCGTCGATGCTCCAGCTGACCGAGCAGTGGTCGATGATGATGTTCTTGCCGTCCATGCCGCCCAGTCCGTCGCCCTCGTGGTTCGCCACATATTTGTTGCCCAAGCGGAAGCGCATGTAGCGGATGATGACGTTGCTGGCCGCGATGACGAAGGGGTAGTCGGCGATGCAGATGCCGTCGCCGGGGGCCGTCTGTCCGGCGATGGTGACATTGTTACGGTTCAGCCTCAGTTCCGACGTCAGGTGGATGGTGCCTGAGACGTCGAAGACGATGGTACGTGTCTTGTTCTGTGTGCAGGCATAGCGGAAGGTGCCTTTCTGCGTGCCGTCGGCAAGCGTCGTCACATGGATGACCTCGCCGCCGCGTCCGCCGGTGGTGTAGCGGCCGAAGCCCTCGGCACCGGGGAAAGCCGGCGTCTGCCCTTTGGCAAAGGCAGCCAAGCCTATGAGAAGCGTGGCTGCCATGATTCGTAGTTTGAAGATGGTCTTCATCGTTCAGTATTTACTCTTCGGGAATCCAGCGCGGGTCACCGGCGGTGACGGAGCTGACCTTCAGCGTGAAGTCGCCGTTCTCAGGATCCTTGAACAGGTCGGCCGACGAGCCTTCGAAGGTCTGGTCGACGGTGAACTTGTTGCTCGACAGGACGAAGTCGCTGGTGAAGTAGCTGTTGGAAGACTCCACAATGCCCTCGCGTACACCCTTTGACGTCTCAGTGGCTGTCTTAGCGAAGATGACGCTGTTGAGCATGATGGGCACGTTGACGTTCTGGGCGTCGACGAAGTAGCGGCCTGCGCCGATGATGTTGTAGAACGTACAGTTGCTGACCTCAATGCCGTTGATCTTGGCACTGCGGCAGTCGGTGAAGCTGTGCTGCAGCGTGTTGAACGTCGAGTTCCTGACAACGAGGCGTCCGATGGTGTAGTCGGCACTGTTGAAGTAGAACAGGGCATAGGCGCCGCTGCCCTGGTTGGTCACCGTACAGCGGTCGACAAGAATCTGCTCAATAGACTTGGCGGCAGAACCCTGCAGGCGTACCCATGAGCGGGCCATGTCGGTGAGGCTGACATCGGTGAACGACAGTTCGCCGAGGGTGCAACCTTCGCTCTGGTTGATGAAGTACTGGCATCCGCCGTCCTTGATGTTGACATTCTCAAGGCGCACGTAAGCGTGGCTGCCGCGGATGTCGAGAGACTTCGACAGGTTGATGACAGGCGTCTCGCCGCCCGAGAGTCCGAAGAAGGTCACCGACATGCCGTCGGGAATCTTCACGCTGGTAGCGTCGCCGGCTTCCGACGTTCCGTGGATGTCGATGGTCACACCGGCGGGAATACCGATGGTGGCGCTGTAGTTCGTCTCGCTGCCGGCAGCAATCTTTGCCTGCTCGGCAATCTCGTTCATCAGGTCCTGAGAGATGACGTCGACCGAAGCATCGAGCGTGTACTTGAAGTCGGCAGAAGGCATCGAGGCAGGCGTCGTCACGTTGAGTGAGCCGCGCTTGGTGTCGCCGTTGAACAGCTGGATGGTGTAGGTGGTTGTCGGTGCAAGACCGACGAGATCATAGTGTCCGGCAGCAATTTCCTCGGCACTCAGCAAGAAGTCGAATAACTCCTCGCCATTGGCCAGCACGACAATCTTCGTCACCTCAGAGCCGGCAATCCATGACAGGTGCAGCACGCCGTCCTCGATGTCTTCGGCTGTCAGGTCGTAGAACAGCTGTTCGGCCAGTGTGGTGAAGTAGCCGCGTCCGCTGCCCGTCTTGTAGTAGAGCCACTTTGAGTTGGGCTTGCCTTCGGAGATGGCCCTGACGCGCAGGTAGTAGTTCGTCTCGCCCACCAGGCCGCGGATGGTGTCGCTGGCTGTGGTGAAGGTCTGGAGGATGGACGTGCTGCTGACCTCGTCCTGATAGAGCGAGTCAGTATTGACCTCCACTTCGTAGGATTTTGCACCGGCCACAGCCTTGAACGAGACAGCGGCCTTGGTGTCGTAGCGCTCGATGGTGATGTCACCCGTGGGTGCAAACGTGCGGTTGTAGGAACCGTCGGTGTCCCAGTCATTGCCGTCGGTACAGCCTGCCATCAGCAGGACTACGGCTCCGGCGCCTATTACCTTATATATATTGTTCAGTTTCATAGATTCTTGTTGTTTTTGGATTAGTCACTATAGCCGTATGAGTTGTGCAATGAGCCGTTGGCGGCTGAGATGATGGTCGAGCCGATGGGCATGATGTAGCGGTTCTGTACAGCCGGTGTTGCGTAGGTGATGGTGCCGTCGGTGTTGACGGTGGCCTCGCCTAAGAGTCCGCAAGAGATGGAGGGCAGGTTGGTGTACACCTGCGTGTCGTTCTCTTTCTCAATGTCGCTCTTGCCGAAGGAGTCGGCACTGCCGGCATAGTCGGCGGCCGTCTTGCCTGCGGGAATGCCATACCAGGTAATGCTCGAGAAGTCGATCTGGCTCTTGGCAGCGTCAAGATAGTTGAAGTAGACTTTCTCCTGATAGATACCGCCGATAAGCTGCTTGAGGTAGGTCTCCTTCATCTCCTTGGTCTTCTTCACCAGCAGGTTCCAGCGCACGAGGTCGGCCTTGCGCATACCTTCGCCAGCCAGCTCCCAAGCGTTCTCGTCGACGATGGCGTTGAAGAAGTCGGTCTTGTTGGCGGGGATGGCATTGATGTAAGCCTGGGCTGCCGACTTGTCCTTGAAAGCACGGTTGTGAACCTGTGCCAGAGCCTCGCGGGCAGTCAGTCCGGCCGAGCCTTCGTAACCTGCGTCAGGGCCTGCCAGCTCGTTCATCACCTCAGCGTAGTAGAGCAGCACCTGAGAATAGCGCATCAGGATGGGGTTGATGCCCGTCATGTGCTTGGCCGTGGCCACGAGGTTGTCCTGAAGCCAGGCGTCGCTCATCTTGCGCGGATCCCACTTGCCGACGTACAGGCCGAAGGGCGCATTGGTCAGCATCTGTTCCTCGGTGATGTTCTCTGTCGTGTTCTGGGCAATCTGGAAGGCTGCCACCGTCAGGTCACGACGCTGGTCGGCGGGGTCGTAGGAGTAGAGCAGAGGAGCGGTCACCTTCATCTTACCTGATGAGTTGCCGTAGCCGTACTTAGCGGTGATACCGTTCAGGCGTACGCCGACGGTATAGCCAAGTTCGCTGCTAACGTTCTGGCCCATAGGAATCTCAAACAGGTTCTCGTGGTAGTTCTGGTCGAGTGTCAGCTGGTTGACAAGAGCCCACTGATTCTCGATAGAGGGGTTCAGCTGGTGCTTGCCACTCTGGATGATGGCCGTCAGGTGCTTCAGTGCACGCTCATAGAGCTGCTTGCGCTCGGCATCGCCGGGACGCTGGGTGGGATAGGTGGGGTCCGAGTTCTCGGCAGCCGTCTCGTAGCCGCTCTTGGCAGACTCGCGGATGGCGTAGCCAGCGCGGGTCAGTGCAATCTGTGCCAGCAGAGCGTGGGCATAGCCCTTGGTGACGTGCTCGGTGGTGTAGCCGCTCACCTCGTCGGCCCAGGGCAGGTAGCCGATGGCCTCGTCAAGGTCTTCCATCATCTTGTTCAGGATCTCGTCGCGGTCGGTCTTGTTTAAGTAGACATTGCTCAGGTCGCTGGCCGACGGCTCAAGCTTCATGGGCACGTCGCCATAGAAGCGTACCAACTCTAAGTATGACAGGGCGCGGATGGTAAGCGACTCGCCAAGATAGCGCTCCATAGCCTTCTGGTTGTTGCCGCCGCCATTGATGAGCGAGCTGTTGCGGATGCCGCGGATGTTCAAGTTGGCGTCCTCAATGGTGCCATAGAGGTTGGTCCACACGTCGCTCAGACGGGCCCAGCCCGGATCAAGGTTGTAGTTCATGCCGCCTCGCTCGCTGGAGGTGTTATAGGCGTTGCTGCCCAGTCCGTCGACCAGTTCGCAGTCGCTGTTCATGCGCCAGACGATGCCTAAGTCCTGTGAATAGGTACGGTCCTGCATCATGTCGCCGAAGAGCTTGTTCACGCGCAGGCTGGTGTAGTAGGTCGATTCCCAGACCGAGGCGTCGGTCTGTTCCGACGGCGACTGCTGGTCGAGGAAATCGGTGCAGCCTGTCAGGCCGAAGGCACCAGCCGCTAATGCTATGATTGAAAATATCTTTTTCATATTATGTTTCTCTTATCAATTTTCAATTATCAATTTTCAATTATCAATTTTTAGAACGACACGTTGATGCCGGCTACGTAAGAGCGGCTCTTCGGGTAGGCGGCGTAGTCGATGCCAGGACACATGGGATTGCTCTTTGAACTGGTGTCAACCTCGGGGTCGTAGCCCGTATAGCCGGTAAAGGTCAGGAGGTTATAGCCAGTGAAGTAGATGCGTACGTTTGACAGCCACACCTTCTGCACCAGCTTCTTGGGCAGTGTGTAGCCGACGGTGACGTTCTGCAGGCGCAGGAACGAGGCGTCCTCGACAGCGTAGTCGATGAGCTGCATGGCCGTGACGCCAGCGGGGTTGTACATCTCCTTACCCTGGTTCAGTTCGTTCAGGCGTGACATCAGTGCCTCGTTGCTGCCATAGGCGGCAAGTGTCGATGCCGACGGGCGTCCGAGGTTCATGCCGTTGTTCGGGTCGATCCAGGTATAGCGGTTCTCGACGTTGAAGTCGTCCACCAGGTTATAGTTACGTGCTGAACCGGCATAGAAGGCGTTGGCCAGCTTCGTGCCGTTGAGCAGCTTGTTGCCGATGGAGTAGTTCAGGAAGACGGTGAAGTCGAAGCCCTTGAAGTGGCCGTCGAAGCCGAAGCCGCCAGTGGTCGTGGGCACGGTGTTGCCCAGACGCTGCTTCAGGGGATCGCCATTCTCGTCGGTCTCCACCTTGGGCACGCCGGGATAGAGGTTACCGCCGAAGAGCGTATAGCTGTTGTCGGTGCCGTTGACGAGTTCCCAGGCACGGCCGTTGTAGCGCAGGTCGCCAGTGCCGGTAGCCGGGTCGTAGACGGTGTAGTAGCCGTTGAGCTTATAGCCCCAGAGTTCGCCTAAGCGACCGCCTTCCTCGATGAAGAAGTTGTCGTTGTTTGCCATGGTCGAGCCGGCCCAGGCGTAGTTCTGCCAGGGGTTGTCGACGGCCACTTCCTCAATCTTATTCTTATTATAAGAGATGTTGGCGTTGAAGTTCAGTCCGAAGTCCTTCTTGTCGATGATGGCAGCGTTGAGCGTCAGCTCGACACCCTTGTTCGACGTCTTGCCGAAGTTCTGATACTGATAGCTGTAGCCCGAGTTCGAGGGAACGACGCTGCGCATGAGCAAGTCTTTGGTGGTGTTCCAGTAGAAGTCGAGGGTACCGTTGATGCGTCCGCCGAGGAAGCCGAAGTCGATACCAAGGTTACGGGTGACAGTGGTCTCCCACTTCAAGTCGGGATTGTAGAGGTAGGTGCCGTGCTGCAGCATAACGGCGCGGTTCTCGTTGAAGAACGGCGTCTTGCCCGATGTACCGGTGACGGTATAGGTGGTCTGGATAAGGCCGGAGTTGATGCGGTTGTTACCAGCCGTACCGAATGACAGGCGCAGCTTCAGGTTAGACAGCCACGACTGTGTGCTCTTCATAAATTTCTCCTCCGACAGGCGCCAGGCCAGTGCCAGTGAGGGGAAGATTCCCCAACGGTGGCCGTCGCCAAACTTCGACGAACCGTCGGCACGCATGGTGAATGTTGCCAGATAACGCTCGGCAAACGTGTAGTTGATACGTCCGAAGTATGACAGCAGGTTCTCGTCGGCGGCTATCGTGCCCTCGTTGTTCAGAGCCGTGCCGCTGGTGGTGTGGGCAAGCACCTCGTCAATGGTCATCGATGTGGGGTAGGCTACCGACGTGCTGGTGCGCGAGGTCTGCTTCGAACTCGACCACTCCTGACCGATAAGCACATTCAGATGGTCGCGGCCACCGAAGAGCTTACGGTTGTCATAAGTCAGGGTGTTGGCGTTACGCCAGTTCTGGCTGGTCACGCGGACAAACTGAGCCTGCGGAGCACCGTTATAGCCGTACTTCGAGTTGGTAGTGGCATCGGCTCCCCAGACCTGGTCGGTATTGTTGTACTTCCAGGTGTAGCCGAACTCTGTGCGGAAAGTGAAGTTCTTGATGGGTTTCCAGTTCAGACCGCCATTATAGCTCTGCTGGAAACGCTCTTGATATTTGTAGGTGGCGGTGATACGCTGGTAGGGCGTACGGCGGGTAGAAGTGCTATTCTCCTCGTCCTCGTCGTCGCTGCCACTGCCGAGGGTCTCGACAGGTGCCCAGCGTACGGTGTTGGCCACGATGCCGTTGGCAGCATTCGACTCGTTGGTGTCGGCACCGCCGTTCAGACCGTCGAGCGTGGTGTAAGCCATACGGCCGTTGAAGTCAATCGACAACCACTTGTTCAGGTTGGCGTTGATCTTGGCGCTGATGTTATTCTTCTCATAGCCAGAACCCATCATAATGCTCTTCTCGTCATTATGGTTGAAGCCGACGTTGAACTTGAAGTCTTTTGAACCGCCGCTGACGTTGGCGTTGTACTGCGTCTGGTGACCGGTGCGTCCAAAGACCTCGTCCTGCCAGTTGCTGCCCTCGACAGAGCGCCAGATGTCCAAGTCGTTGTAGTTGCCGTAGTCCGTAGAGCCTAACTCGTACTGGTAGAGGGCATAGTTATAGGGCGACATGACCTTCACCTCCTTCGTTATCTGTTTCCAACCGTGAGAGGCGTTGAACGATACCTGAGTCTTGCCCTCGGAGCCGCTCTTCGTGGTGATAATGATAACGCCGTTGGCACCACGGGCACCGTAGATGGCCGTCGACGATGCATCTTTCAGAACGTCGATACTCTGGATTTCACTCGGAGCGATGTCACCGATGCTCGATACTGGGAAGCCGTCGACGATGTAGAGCGGTGAGTTGTCCTGCGACAGTGAGCCGCCGCCACGTACGCGGATCTTCACGTCGGCGTCGGGCGAACCCTCGGTAGTGGTGATGTTCACACCGGCCATCTTACCCGTCATGGCCTCCGAGATGTTGCTCACGGGGATGTTCTCCACCTGCTTCGAACTCAGTGACGAGACGGAACCCGTCAGGTCTTTCTTGCGAACCGTGCCGTAACCGATGACCACCACGTCGTTCAGCGTGGTGTTGTCATCTTCCATGACGACATTAATCTGGGTCTTGCCCTTTACGTCCACCGTCTTCGTCTTCATACCGACGTACGAGATGGTGACGGGCTTGCCCGTTGACTTGAGGGTAAAATTACCGTCGAAGTCGGTAATGCCGCCATTCTTCGTGCCCTTCTCAATGATACTGGCACCGATGACAGCCTCGCCGCTCGAGTCCTTCACGTTGACCTTGACGGTCTGTTGCGCGTGCACTGAACCCGCTATCAGCAGTAGGGCCAACACAAGCGTCGCTCTGATACTCTTTAATTTTTCAGACATAAATTTGATTAGTTTTAGTAATTATTATTTGTGTAAATGTAAACTTACGCTGCAAAGATACTATAATTTTATTATTCCACCAAATTTCACGTGCGTTTTAACGGAAATAAAAAAACTGCCCGTCTCCTTGCTGTGGAAACGGGCAGTCTTTTGTGCTCAATTACTTCTGAAAGAATTTCTTGCCATCCTTGATGACCAGACCCTTGTAGCCTGCACCCACCTGCTGGCCAGCAGCATTGAAGGCAGCACCGTTCTGGGCATCAGCCTTGATGGTATTGACAGAAGCAGGATCAGCGAGGATTGAGAAATCTGTACCGTCTTCCTTAGCCACCTTGATGCTGGTAGCCTCGTTCTCAGAGAAGTAGATGCCGCTCCAAGAAATCTTCGAACCGGTAGCGTGAGCCAGGTACTTGCAGTCCTTAGCAACGGGGAAGTAGAACACACCCAGACCGTTGCCTGCAGTAGTAGCTTCGGGGTCGTTCAGGTACTCGCGGATAACCCACATGATACCATTACCTCCGTTAAGCGTAGAGACACTGGCGGGGATGTTGTTATACTCACCTTCGCCCTTGACCTCAAGATTCAGCACGCTGCTTGAGATTCTGTCGTCTTTTACCTCCATAGCAATCTTGTAACCGATAGCAGAACCCTCCTCAAAGACTATGTACTGCTTGTTGGTTGACAGCTTGGCAACAATATAAATCCAACCATCTTTCTTGGCATCAAGCTGGATGACAGCACCGCTTACGGCAGGCTTCAGAGTCAGTGCGGGGTTACCGCCGTCTGCATCTTTAGGGTTGTCGTTACCCTGAACACCACCACTAGTAAGAATCTCATTACCGTCAATCAGAACCTTGATGTAATCATTGTTCTTGCAGTCCACAAGCTTGTGCTGAGTTGCAAAAGCATTGGTGATGTCAACGGCACCGTCAATAGCACCCCATACCTTGCCAGCTGCGACGTCAGAAAGCTCACTCGTAAGACCCTGAGCCTCGCCGTTTACCTGGAATACCTGAGCATTCATGCTCATTGCGGCTACGAGAGCCACTGCGCTAAGTAAAATTTTCTTCATACTTTTTTGTTTTTAAGTTTATTAATAAATAGGGATAAATTACATCCGCTGCAAAGATATAGCTAAATTTTCAAATACCAAAATATTCTCATTGATTTTTTGTAGTGGAAGAGGGGACATGTATTTCAATGCCCCCTCTAATCAGGCATCTGTTAGAATAAATAAATTCTTGTTGTAGAAATCATTAATTCTTCTTTCCCGCAAACACATAAGTGTAGATGTACTGCTTACGTCCCACTTTTACTTGTTTTTGGAAATTGACATACATATTGCCACTATCGTCAATCTTGCCACTAAAACCAGATCCTAATGGATTAGAATCCGTGTTGTTATTGAAGATATAACCTTTGCCAGCATGGGTGATGTTGGCTATAGATGTCTCACTAACATTAAGGCTGCTATTTTCAAGCTGTGAACTGAAGGTGACATTTGTTTGATAAACCGTGTTAGTGGCTTCCAAGGTGATGGAACCAGCTCCAGAGTATGATTCGTTGTCCAAAGTAACAGTCCAGGTGCCGGAATAGATGCCAGCGGATTCTTTTTCTGGTGTTGTGCTAAAAGTTGTGCTGTCGTCATCATCTCCACAGGATATGAAGGCGCAACTACATGCGAAAAGCACAGCTAATGAATATATTATCTTTTTCATATTCTAAAATCTTTTTTCGTTGTTCTGATAGTTTATTCTGTTACGCCACCGTATCCGGGATTTTGGTCAGCGTTGGAAATACCTGTATTAGAACTGATTTCGTTTTCAGGTATAGGACGTAGCCATTTGTAGTTGCCTGACACGTCGGCCATCTGGCTTGCCGTATTGATATAGGTGTTGAATGCCACATTGTAGCGAATCAGCTGCTTGGTACGGCGGAGGTCGACCCAACGGTGTCCTTCAGCGTAGAGCTCACGGGCGCGCTCGTCAAGGATGACGTCTATGTCTCTTAGTGTGAAGGAAGCAGGTGTGTTATATTCTACATTATAAGTGTTGAACGACGACAGACTTGCCAAACCGGCACGGTTTCTGACTGCATTCAGCTTGGTGAGAGCCTGAGCAGTCTCGCCAGCCATAAGGTAGGCTTCGGCTGCAATAAGATACATATCGCTAACATGGAATACTACAAGGTTGCGATAGTCGTTGGAGCCTGCTACCTGTGCGGACTCGGGATCGTCGAACTTCTTCACGCAGACACCGTTGTTGACCTGAGTGTTATATTCGGCAACACTGATAGAGGACTGCGTATAATTGCCGTTCTTGTCAAAGGAGAATTTGATGACGGGTGAAGAAAGAATAGCCACGATGACTGCGTTGGTGCAATTGCCCTGTACGAACTGAGACTTGTGGGCCTCGATGTCGGCCTTGACCTCCTCAACAGTCGCATAATAAGGATAGAAGCGGTTTGCGATGGGCTGACTGGCCAGCTTGTCGGCTGTTAGGTTATAATAGGCATAGTAACCTGAAGTTCCCCATGCGGCATCACCGCTTGCCAGCAGTTCTGCGTTGTAAAGCGTAGTCATATAAGTGCCCTCGTAGCGCTTATCGCCTTTCTCAAAGAGATACATGCTCTTTTCACTCTGCTGGTTGTCGCTGCCGACATTTTTCAGACCCAGCTTAACGCAGTTGCCATAGTAGCCTCCAAAGTCGTTCTGACGGCTGTGACCTCCGCTGGTCTCGTCGCCAGGATAATTGGCGCGCTCATACATAATAGAGAAAATCTCCTCGGCATTAGCCTCATTGGTAGGAGACCATTTGTCATCAAACGACATCGTCAGGTTAATACCGTTGATAGCCTTCTCAGCCCAAGAAGCTGCCAGAGCGAAACGGCTTTTGTCATTGACAGTGTAAGTGCCCTGCTCGGCATTGTTGAGCGAGGTGTCAATGTCCCATGCAGCTGCCAGACAAATCTTTGCCAGAAGTGCTGCCACAGCCTGCTTCGAAGCACGTCCTTTGTGATCGCTGTTGGCATCGAGTGAAGAGTTGTTGTAGAGATCGGTCAGGTCTTCAATGAGAGCTGAGTAGATTTCATTCAAATCCTTACGGGGATAGTTCCTCTCTGGCGTGTTGATATAGCTTGTGATATAAGGAACGCTGCCAAACTGCTGGGTAAGCATATAGTAGCCCCAGGCACGGAGGAATCGGGCTTCCTGCGCTTCCTTTGAGCTGGCATTTGCGTAGAAGATGACAGCATTCGCATAATTGATAGCCTTATACGCGTTAGAATAATAATTTTCAATAGTAGAGGAAGCTGGTGTGAAGGTGTATTCGTTGAATTCGCCAGCTGCGTGACCACGGGTATTGATATAGAGGTCGGTACCCTGCTCGTATATGGGAACTTGATTGACGAGTGCATCAAAGCTGTTGTAGGCAGTGACAAGAAGTGATGAGACATCACCTCCAAAGTATTTATCGGTCGTTTGCCCGCCAGCAGACTTGTTCTCTGCATCAAGGAAATCGCTACAACTCGTTAGGACCATTCCTGACAGAAGTGCGACAATAACTGTTGAAAATATGCTCTTTTTCATTGTATTGCTTTTTATAAATTAGAATTTAATGCTTGCACCAAACTGGTATGTAATAGTGCTTGGACCATCGTTCTTTGCAGCTGCATCAGCCCATTCCGGGTCGAAGCCTTCATAGCTTGTAAATACGAACGGATTGGTCACTGTAGCATAGAGACGCAAGTGATTGCAGCCAATCTTGTTGATGAGGCTCTTCGGGAATGTATAGCCCAATGTGATGTTCTTCACTTTAACGTAAGATGCATCAACAATACTCTTTGCTTCATCCCAATATGATTTATGAGCACCCACACCAGAATTCAAACCACCATTGTTGGGGAAGGGGTAATCACCGTAGTGAGTCGTTTCCTGATACTTCGGATTGATATAGGTACCATCTGCGTTCACACCGTCACAGTCAATCAGAGTACCGGCAGGAATGTACCAGTCCATAGCAAGTTTCTGGCGTCCACGGTCGTTCATGGCTAAGATGTCGCCATTGAGGAAGTCAGAGAACACCTTATAGTTCTGCTTGGTATAGAGCGAGAACGAGAAATCGATGTTCTTCCATGAGAGGTTAGAGGTGAAACTGCCTGTCCATGCGGGATTGCTGTTCCAGATGCTCTTGTCTTCAGCGTCAATTACGCCGTTGCCGTCGCGGTCGACTACCCAAGGCTGACCTTCTGTCAGGTTATAACACTGGTAGAAGTAGTCGTACTCACGAACCTGCTCACCGGGAGTAAAGCCTTTAGCTTTGGCAATGGCATTGTCGGGAACGGTCATCATCCTGTCAGAAACGATGCCACCCCACTCATAGCCCCAAACGTTAGTGGCTGAGTAGCCGATGAAGAGGTTGCCAGTGGGCTTGCCGCTAAGCAGACGGTCACCTGTGCCGTTAATTTCGCGTACCTCGTTCTGGTTGTGTGCAAAATTGAATGTGGTCTGCCAGTTCCAGTCCTTCGACTCGATGTTGACGGTTGTTAAGCTGATTTCCACACCACGGTTGCGAACACTGCCTACGTTGGTGGTCAGATAGTCTCCACCAGATACCAATGGCAACTTGACGTCGAAGAGCAGTTCCTTAGATGTCTTCTGGTAGACATCCAATGTACCGCTAATACGACCTTTGAGGAAGCCGAAATCCAAACCGGCATTAATCTCGTGAGAAGTCTCCCACTGCAGGATGGTATTTACAATGCCTGAAGGATAAAATCCTTTCTGATAAGCTCCGTTCAGATAGTAATAGACAGGACCTGCAACGGTTTGCTGGGTCTCGAAGTTGCCAATACCCGTGTTGTTACCCGTCACACCATAGCTCAAGCGTAACTTCAGGTTGCTCAGCCAATCGACTTTCTGCATGAAAGGCTCTTCTGTGATGCGCCAGGCAGCAGCAACAGAGGGGAAGCAGCCCCAGCGCTCGTCCTTGGTCAACTTGGACGAACCATCCCAACGTACGGTTGCTGTCAGGAGGTAGCGGCTCTTCCAATTGTAGTTGGCACGCAGAGCATAGGAGATCATGCTGTACTCTGTGTATGAGTTGCTTGAACTTTCCTTATTGAAATCTCCTGATTTCATATTCCACCAGTCCGTATTTTCCATGACACCATCAGCTGTCCATGCAGATGTTTCTGTATTGCTGGATTCCATTGACATAAGTGCCATCAGACCGATGTTGTGATCTTTAGCGATAGTCGTGTTGTAGTTGATGATGTTGTCCCAGGTCCAGGAGAATCCACGCTGGTTGGTAAGCGTTGCTGAGTTCGTGTCTGCGTCAGCATAGGTCTTGCCTGTTGTGGGATTGATGTAACCCGTAAAGGCACCCTGGCGGTAAGAAGAATAGTTGGGCGAGAATGTCGTCTTGAAGTCTAAGCCCTTCAGGATATCCAATTTGATATAGAAATTACCTAATGCGCGCCATGTCTCACGAGACTTTGAAGTGTTCTTCAGCAAGTCAAGTGCACTGACCTGATCAGAGAACTGATAGGAAGAGCAGGTGCCGAGAGACTGATAGTTGCCGGGCAGATGGTTGACATTGCCGTCTTTGTCGTATGGAATCATATAGGGGTTCATACGGAAAGCAACTCTGATGGCATCATCGTTTCCATAGTCATGGTTGATGTTGGCCACGTTGAAGCTGAATCCGGCACTGATAACCTTATTAATTCTGGCATCAACGCTTCCCTTGAAGCTATATTTGCTCTGTTCATCACCAACATAGATACCTTTTTCTTTGTTGTAACCAACACCGAAGTGGTAGTTGACGCTTTCGCTACCGCCACTGACAGACAGGTAGTGATTCTGTTGGTTTCCTTTCTGGGTGACGAGGTCGGGCCAGTCATAGGTAGCACCAGAGGCCAGCATTTTCTTCATCATGAATTCACCCTCGCCGACATTCTCACGCAGCAGGCACTGCTCCAGAATGGAACCGCCAATCTGATAAGTGGGATTGGCTGCGGGGAAAGCAGCACCGTTTGCACCGGCGTTTGTCAAGAATTTCATGAAGCGATACCTGTAGAAGCTCTCGCCATCCATGAAGTCTGGCATACGGGCAGTATTCGTAACACCATAATAACCATCATAGCTGATAGTCGGCTTTTGGTCTTTTTTGATACTCAGACCGCCTTTTGTCGTAACCATGACGACACCGGCTGTGGCGCGAGAACCATAGATGGCAGTAGAAGATGCATCTTTCAATATGTCGATGCGCTCGATGTCCTGCGGGTTGAGCCACTGGATGTCGGAACACATCACACCATCAACCACATATAGTGGTTTCGTGTCAGAGTTGATTGACGACTTACCACGAATTTCGATATTGAAATCACCACCGGCACGGCCTGATGATTGGGTGATGTTTACGCCAGGATTGCTTCCCTGTAAGTTTCCTAATACAGAGGGAGCACCTTTGGCATTCAGCTGCTCTGTATTCACAGAACTAACGGAACCCGTCAGGTCGGTCTTCTTTACGGTGCCGTAACCTACGACAACGACATCCTGCAGAGTGGTCTCGTCGTCCTGAAGGGTTACTTCCACACTGGTCTTGCCGGCCACGTTCACCGTCTGGGTCTTCATGCCGATGTAGGAGATGACGATGGCTTTCTTGCCCGTCAGCTTCAAGGTGAAGTTACCGTTGAAATCAGTCACAGTGCCGTTCTTGGTGCCTTGCTCTAATACAGAGGCTCCAATGACATCTTCACCCGTGGCGTCTTTCACGTGTCCACTGATTGTCTGCGCCTGAATGGCTCCCACGATCATCGTGAGGGCAAGCAGCAGTGCAATCCGTAAGGTCTTAAATTTGGTTTGCATACATTATTGGTTTTAGTTAGATAATATTTTGTTTTTTTTTGTTTTTGAATCAATTCCTTTGCAAAATTACACAATTTTTCCGGAACACCACTAAAATTTGCGACAAAATTAGTGAATTTTGGCGAATTATCCGTAAAAATAAGGTTTTTCTTAACGTAAACGTTTACAAATTAAAAGCGAGACCTGCCATCGCAGGTCTCGCTCGTTTCCTTTGTTTGTATCCGCATTACCGGGTTACTTGATAACAACTTTTTTCCCATTGACAATGTAGAGACCTTTGCCAGTCTTCTGCACGCGCATACCATTAAGATTATAGATGGCATCGACTGAAGGTGCCATACTGCCGATGGTCGTGATGGCTGTCTCGCCGTTAATGCCGACACGGGTCTTGAAGCTTTCGGGCGTATCGGCAAACACCTTCGCCTTGGTGTAGTTCTCGGCCTGAGCGTCGGTGAGTATGGTCTCATACTTCTTGTTGCCAGAGGCATGGGTGAACTCGATCACCTTAGAAGCGGGCGAAATGACATTGCCGCTTTCATCGACGGTCTTGTACTCAAAGAAACCGTCGGCGGCTGAGTTCATACCGGCAATGGTGAAACGGCTGCTGGCAATCTTGTTAGGCTGCTTCACCGTGGTGTTCAGCCAAGCCAGGTAGGCCGGTGATCCCCACGAGCGACCCCAGTTGAAGGTGGCCGAGAGGCAGTCGATGGTGCAACCCTGCATGACGTAGCCGTACTTCTTGCTGCCGTTGGGTGCTGCGATGGTGACGTCACCCTTGTTGGGTGTTACCTCGCGGCTCTCCAAGGTGAAGGTGGTGTTCTCGTAGAACACGTCGCCGCCACCGCAGACGAAGTCTACCAGTCCGTGGATGTCGCAGTTGTCGAAGTAGAAGTAGCCGTTATTGTTGCAGCTGTAGTAGGTGTCCTGATAGGAGAGTAGGGTGACGCGACGGCAGACGGTGAGGTTGCCTTTGTCCTGCAGACAGACGGCGCGGCCGGCGGAACCTGCTTTCTGACCAGTTACCGGGTCATAGTAGGGATAGAGGTTTTTCAGCGTCAGGTCTTCTAATGTCAGCCCTTCCGACGTGTTGTACAGGGTGGCCGTGACACCGATACCTTCCACCTCTGGCAGGTTTTGGATGATGACGCCCGTCTGGCTCTCGCCTTTGATGGTGATGTTCTTACCCGAGATGGTGGTCAGCGTTGTCTTGCCCAGATCGTAAGTGCCGTTGGGCAGGTAGATGGTGGTGTTGCCCTCGGCGTTGGCTGAGTTGACAGCCAGAATGAAAGCTGCACCGTCGCCAGCAGGAACATTGTAGGTGTTAGTAGCTTCATCTTTCTCGATGAAGGCGTTCACGTTGTAGACGCTAATCTTATGCAGATAGCCGCTTTTGGCCCAGGTGAATGTGAGCTTGGTGGCCGGACCGTCGTAGTTGAAGGATGTGGTGCCGCCGTCGTTCTCGGCCTTGGCGGGCAGGTCGTTCTTCAGCACGTTGCCGGCAGCATCAGTCACGGTAAAGGTTGTTGCATCGCCATACTGGCAGAGAGTGAGCACGACCTGTGCCTTGCCGGCCACGTCGAATGTGAAGGAACCACCTTCGCTAAACGTGAAGCCGTGGTTGTTATAGTAGGAACCGCCTTCGACGCTGAAGGTCTCATGGTCTTCCGGATAGAAGATGTTGCTCGTCAGGTCGTAAATCTGTATGCTGCCTGTGCTGACGCTCTCAATCGGAGTGACGCTGGCCTTGACCGTGACGTTGCCAGTTACGGTGTCAGACGCCTTCACTTTTACGCCGTTAGCATAGACCCATCCTCGGAAGGCGGAACCCGATGGAATCGTGAGGTCGGCCACGGTATAGGGAACCTCGCCGATGGCGTCGCCTTCGTACACCTTCTTCGAGCCTAAAATGGTGCCGTTCTGGTCTTTATAGGTAACGGTCACCTCCTGTACGTCGGTGGCTTCAGCTTTGAAGTAAGGGAGATAGGCTATCTCGCTGAACGTCAGTGTTGTGGGCTCGCCAGTGTAGATGTATGTGACGGAGCTTTTGTCCTCATGATAGCACTTGGCGGTCTTCAAGTTAGGCTCGGCCAGTTGGGTGCCGTTAGCGTTGGTCACCTTGCAGGTGGCTGGATTAGCATACTGGCAGCCACCGATGGTGAACTTCACCGTGCCGTCCACTGGGACGCTTATCGTGACATTGCCGTAGCCGTGGCTATCGCCGCGCATGGTGCCGGTAAAGGTGACTCCGGCGGGTAGTGTCGAAGCGTCAAACGTGCCCGAGAGTTGTTCGTTGGTGATTTCGAAGTCGACGAAGTCGCGGGCCACGGCTTCCTTAAACACGATCTTCGACAGCACACCTTCGGCCGGCGTGTTGCGCTGGATGTAGATGCCGGTGGCGTCGGCAGGAATATCGACCGTGACGGTGTTCTGTTCCTGTACTTTCTCGGTCGTGGCAATCTTTTCACCTTTGGTGGCTTGGCCGTTGGCGATGGTGCAGCGGTAGACATCGACGCAGAAGTCGCCGGAACCGCTGCGGAGACCGATGGTCAGCGACAGTTTGCCGGCTACGGCGGCTTTGGCGAAGAAAGCGTAGCCGCTGGAGTTTAGCTTAATGCCTTTAAGACCGTTGTTGGTGCCTGCTGCGTCGCTCACTTTCGAAGCGTAGTAGAGGCCGTTGTCGGGATTGCTTGACGGGGCTGTCTCGGTGTAGTCCCACTTCAGGTCGTTGTCACCTGCCTTTGCTGTCGTTGCTGCCACAAGGAGCATACACAGCGTACAGAGTCTGAGTAATTGTTTTTTCATAAGCGTTTTTTTTGTTTTTTATTATTATGTAGTACTATGTTTACAGTCTCAGGGTTTGCTTACGGTAAACCCGACCTTTGCTTACGGTAAACCTCGGGTTTGCTTACGGTAAAGTCGGAGTTCCCTTATTGGGAATAATTGGCTTGCTATTACTGCTTCACCAACCGCTTTTTGCCGTTCTCGATGATAAGGCCGCGGTAGCCGTTGTCGACGCGCTGGCCGCTGAGGTTATAGCGTGCTCCGGAACGGGGTACTGCCGTTGGCTGGTTACCGATGGCTGTGGCTGGGTCAATAGCTGCCACAAGAGTACCGTCTTCCTTGAAGTATGCGGGGTAATATTCACTGACAGCATCATCGGCATCGGCGTTGCCTGCGAGCATAATATCCTGTACCAGAGAGTTGGCGTAGACCTCGATGTTGGTATAGTGTTTTTTCGGGTCGAGGTCGTAGCCGTTAGCTGTTAAGTTGCCACCGTTGGCCTGCTCCCAGGCGTCGGCAATGCCGTCATTGTCAGCATCGAAGTTGGCGGCACGCGATGTGGATTCCAGTTCATAAGAACCTTGGTCTCTGACAAAGTCAATAATACCCTTTCGGTGGGTGATAGACTTGCCATCGCCGGTCTTTGTGGCAGTGCCAATATAGGTGGTTGTACCGTTCTTGGCTTCGTTCATATAGCGGGCATCAACAGCATCGCGATGGAGTGAAGAACCACCATAAGCCAGCACTTTCTCATAAGCCTTTTGAGCAGTGTGTGTCGTCACTTCTCCTGTTTCAACAGGACTGTCAAGTTTGATTTTCACACAGTCGACACCATTAGAATTCTTTACGTATGTTGCAGAGGAGCCATACAGATGATTGGCATCGGCACAGTAACGCTCACCGTTGATGGTATAGGTGCCGTTATCATAAATGACGCCCGACCAATCGTAGTTGGCTGGATTGTTGGCGGCGGTGACGTAGTTGCCATTGATGTAATAGCGGGCGCAGTAGCCCATAAAAGGAGAGCCGGAGGCGTTATCAGACGTGGCGACAGAGATTTGGGTGACGCGTGTCTTGTTAACTGTGCCGGGTCCTGCCTTATAGTAGTTGTTCACGATGTTGATGTTGCCACCGCCGGTACCGCCGTAGCAGCCGTTGCCGTTGCCCCAGTTGTACATGACGCAGTTGCGGAAATCCACAATCTCGGCTTCAATGGAGCTGTTGTATTTTGTTTTGTCGTAACCTGTCCAATTGTAGCGGGCACCACAGAAGCGGGGGACGCGATTCTGCATGTGGCAGAGGAAGTTGTGGTGGAACGATGCTCCCTTGCCGCCCCAGATGCCACCGTAGCTGTGTTCTCCCTTAGAGTGTCCTGGGTTGGCCAATGCTTCGCCCATCGTGCACCACTGCATGGTGAAATGGGTGTTGTCGTAGAATGATGCCAGCTCGTCAATACTCCACGAGAACGAACAGTGGTCGAGCACAATACCGTCGGTCTCGCGCTGCCAGGTGGCATCAGCACCGTCGTTGACATTAACCTCCTCGCCTCGGCGGAAACGGATGAAGCGAATGATGTTGTTAGCTTTGGGTCTCACGGTGTAATATCGGATAGTTATTCCTGGTGCCGGGGCTGTTTGTCCGAGGATGGTAGTGTTCTGTCCTATATCCAGGTCCTTGGTCAGCGCAATGATGCCACCGACATCGAATACGACGATTTTCTTGGCACTACCGTTGACGGCCCAGCGTAGGGTGCCTTTCGTTGAAGTCTTTCCGTCATCGGCAAGGGTGGTGACATGTCTTACTTCACCGCTGCGTCCACCGGTCACATAGCGGCCGTGCCCCTCAGCGCCTGGGAAGGCCGGGGCTTGAGCCATCACTGAGACAGTGGTAACTAAAAAGCATAAAGTTGAGAGTAGTATTTTCATTGTAGAATAGTTTGTTTTGATTATTGCATTCGTTGTAGGCCTTCCCAGCGCACGTTCCATGTACCGTCTTGGGGGAAACCGGGATTATTCGGGTTGGTGCAGCCATCCCAGCCGGCACACATCATGGCGATGGCTGTCAGCAGAGCGCCGTTGCCAGGGAGGTAGATGCGCAGACGGTCGGTGGTCTGGAAGTTATGGCCATTCTTGAGGTAGGTGTTCTTCTGGGTGTCGATGAGCAGGGCTTTCAGGGCGGTCTCCGGCTGGCCAAGGCGGGCGGCAGCCATTGCCGTCATGCCGTAATCCCAGCCCCAGGTGGTGGCCCAGTTCCAGTTCTGCATGACCCAGTTGAGGGTGTTGAGGGCAGCGGCACCGCCGCTGCACAGCGAACTGGTGGGGAGCATACCGAAGGGACCGAGGACGGCGGGGTGGTCGTTGCGGCATTTCTCCTCGAAGGTCTCAGTAGAAACGGCAGGGGCGGCTCCCGACGCTACGGCATCGAAGGGGTCGAAGGATTTCAGACCAGTGGTCTTGCCTTTGGGCAGACCGGCGTTGTAGATGCCTCCCTTGGTCTTGGGCAGAGGTGATATCCTGCTACAGATGTTGTCCCATTTAGCATTGCGGCTCAGTCCTTGGCGTTCGCGCCATGTGTTTGCTACGCTGAGGCCGTATTGCCAATAAGCCAACTCAAAGGGATGGTTGAATGAGAAGTCCTTTGACATAGACTCCTGCATAGCGGTTGCTCCCTGTAGGAAGTAGCGCTTTGTCTTGCTGTCGTAGCTGACAAAGTCTGCCATGAACTCAGCGGTCTCCTCCACCTGCTGGCCATATTTCTTAATGGTCTCTGCCGTAGGAGTGGCTCTGTAGAGTTCTTCGGCCATATAGATATAATGTGGCTGTTGCCAGATGAGGAACGAACCCGTGTTCGACGGGGCTTCGCCGGCCCAGGGATCGGTCATCTTCATCCAGCGGATGCCTTTGAAACCCTGACGCCGGGCAATCTTTTTAGCTTCGGGATAGGCAACCTTGTTATACCAGTCGAGCACCTGTGCAACAACTTCGGGACGGTTCCAAAGGGCAAAGTCAACCATGTGCCACCATGTCATCTCAAGATGCGGGCGACCGAACCATGAGTTGTAAGTCAGTCCTGTCTCCTGTGGCGGCAGTGCGTTGGCACAGTTCACCTGCGTCAGATACTGCGAGAGTACGACGCGGCGCTCCAGTTCACGGGCACGCGGGTCGGTACATTGGCTGAAGTCGACGATGGCTCCTTGTTGCCACCAGCGGTTCCATGACTTGATGACGGCCTTGAGCTCCTGGTCGTAGACGAGGGTTGCTATGGCAGAGGAAGTGCCGTTGCTCAGCGGACTGTACTCGGCCTTAAAGGCGAGGACGTCGTTGGTGGTGGTGAGGGTGAAGTAGTGGCGGTCGCACTCCGTCAGGGTGGCATCGCCTTCCCATTGCAGGGTGAGGTAGTAGCGGGTGGAGTCGAGCTGGTGCTCAATGACGGCAGCATTGGCACTGGTCGTGATGATGCGGCTGGTATGGCGTTCGGGCTTCGTCCAGTCGGCGGCAGCGTCGGCGTGCTTGCCTGTCGGGTAGGGGAAGCGGATGCTGACGCGGGCACGACCATCCTGCAGTAGCGGGGTTTTGATGCGGTAGACGACGGCATCCTTGTCCTGAAGGGCGGCAGTGGTGACGTCGACCTGTTCACCGTCGGCGCGGAATGTTGACTCAATCTTGCCGTCGTAGAGCTGTAGTTCCTGACGGATGGCTTTCAGGTCTTTAAGCTTTAGAGGCTGGCCGTTGGCATCTTTAAGCTCCAAACCTATCGCACCGAGGTTCAGCCGATGCGGATTCACACGGAAGTACTCCGTAGCAGCCACGTTTCGGGCTGCATCGCCTTTAGAAGCTTTGTACTCTACGGCATACACTTCCTGATGTCCGTGTCCGAGGTCAAAAGACTTCTCAGAGTCAGACGGTGTCAGGGCACCGGTGTTTTCGAACTTATGCCATCCCCAGTCGGACATGGCTGTCAGAGGCACACCTGCCTCATAATCAAAAGGGAAAGACTGGAGACCAGTGACGTCGACCGTCGTGGCGAAGTGGCCGTTGCCTACCGTCAAAGAAGCCAGCGGGTCGGCCTTGGTAATGACGGGGTTGTTGCGTGTGACCACAGCCTGACGGTTGATATCGGCAGTCGTGTTCTCGGTGTTATAACCTAACATCTCCATTTCCAACGAAGCCCAGATGAACGGGCCGAGGCCTTTGGCGTCGTTGTCGCGTATCTGTTCGCTCAGGTAGTAGTCGTAGCCACCGTCGCGGCGACGGTTCTCCTTGACCGAGCCCTTGGGGTTAATCTTCTTCAGGGCTGCCTCCACCTCGGGTGTGGCGGCAGGACCGAGGCCGGCAACGCTGCAGCAGTTGGTCAGCGAGATGGTCTTGTCAGAGTTAACCTTGATGAAATTATTGATCATTCCCTTGTAAGCACGGATGCCTGCGTCGCGATATTTCGTACCGACATAGCCCTTGCGATAGGCTTTAAGTAATGCGTAAGTGAACATGGCTGAACATGTGGATTCCAGATAGTTACCTTTTCGGTCTGGAGAATCCATAACCTGATACCACGTACCGCTTTTCTTGTCCTGCCATTTCAGAATAGCATCGAAATCCTTGCGCAGCAAGTCAATGACCTCCGAGCGGCGGCTGTAACTTTCGGGTAGGGCGTCGAGCACCTCGATGAGTGCCATCGTATACCATCCCTGGGCACGTCCCCAACAATGCTGCGATAAGCCAGTCTCTTTGTCAGCCCAGAAGGTCTTGCGCGTCTCGTCATAGGCATGGCGGTTCAGACCTGTCTTCGGGTCGAGGGTGCGGTCGTAGGTAATCTTCAGTTGGTTGACGGCATCGTCGTAGATGGCCTTTTGCTCCTTGGCTGTCTTCACGGTGATGGGTGCGGTGAGGCAGCGATAGGGCAAGCCCATGAAGATGCCGTCGAGCCACACCTGATAGGCGTAGATGGCCTTGTGCCAGAAGACCTTGTCGGCGATGGTGCGTGGCTGGTTCTGCAACTGTTTCATCATGGTTTGCATAGCCAGCAGGTTCTTCTTCTCAGGCCACTTCTGGTACATACGTGTGACGAAATGACCTGTGCGGATGTTGTCGAGGTTATAGTCCAGGATGTTGTAGCCGCGAATGTCACCTTTAGCATTGATCATTGTGTCGGTGTACTCCTGACAGTAGCGGCGAATGTCCTCGCCACCATAATTAAGATAGGTGTCGAGCATGCCTTCCAGCTCAATGCCCATGACGTAGCTCCACTTGGGCTTTGTCGAGAAGTCGAGCATATAAGACTTCGGCGTACGCTTCATCTCTGAGTAGGTCATCCATTCAGAGTAATGTTTGTAGGGCAGCTCGGTGAGACAGAGTGAACCGTTGCAGTAGTAATTGTCGTAACGGATGTCACGCGTCTGTCCTGTTATCTTGTTACCTTTGGCCACGCCATTGAACTGGCAGTTGCGGATGTTGACGTCGTAGACATTGCAGACGGTGTCGAGGGCAACAATCAGCGTACCGTAGTTAGATTTGTTGCAAGTGACGTTCTCCACGTTGATATTACGTACGATGGGGTTGTAGCCGCGGCAGCAAATCTCGTTATGCTCGTAGTCGAGGTTGATTTTCACCACGGCCTCGGCACACTGTCCCACCTTGATGTTGCGCATATTGATGTTCTCGATGATGCCGCCTCGGCAGGAATTGGTCTTGATGCGCAAGACACGGTCGAGGCTTGGCGAGTCCATCACGCAGTCGTGGGCATAGACGTTCTGACAGCCGCCCGATATTTCTGAGCCTACCACAACGCCGCCGTGACCGTTGTGCATGGTGCAATTGCGGATGATGATGTTCTTCGATGGCATATTACGCTCACGGCCGTCGCGGTTGCGTCCGCTCTTGATGGCAATACAATCATCGCCAGTGTTGAAGAAACAGTCTTCAATCAGCACGCGGTCGCAGCACTCGGGGTCGCAGCCGTCACCGTTAGGACCGTCGTTGATCATCTTCACCCTGCGGACGGTGATGTCGGTGGAGTGCAGGGGATGGATAACCCAGAAAGGTGAGTGTAGCAGGGTGACGTCCTCAATGAGGATGCGCTCGCACTTGTTAAATGATACCAGTTGTGGACGTAGCCCGTCCTTGGGACCGAAGACACGCTCAGGTGAACGTTGGCCCTGCTCGTCGTACATCGGTATGCCGTCCTCACCGCTTTTCAGTAGGCGTGGACGAGCTTCAATCTTCTGACTGATGACACCCTCTTTCCATCCGAACCTTGGAGCGCCACACCACGGCCACCATGTCTCGTTGGAGCCGCTGCCGTCGATGGTGCCTTTGCCAGTAACGGCAATGTCAGTAGCCTTAAAGGCATAGACACAGGGTGAGAGGTTGAAACACTCCAGCCCCTCCCATGACGTCTCGACGATGGGGTACAGCTCTGGTTCGAAAGCGAACTGCAGTACAGCGTTTTCCTGTATTTCCAGATTTATGCCGCTCTTCAGTTCAATGGCTCCTGTTTGGAAGGTGCAGCCGGCAGGAACTATCACGCGCCCACCGCCTTTCTTCGAAGCTTTATCGATAGCTTTCTGAATGGCCTTTTGGTTTTCTGCCGGTGTACCATCAATCTTAGCACCAAACTTTGTGATGAGGTACACTTTGTCGTTTAGTTTCGGTGTTTTGATACTCTGTTCAATCTGCTTATACTTGGCTTCGTCCCAATGGTTGGCATGAGCCATCAGTGGGAATAGCAGACACAGAAGCATCAGTTGCAGTAATTTTCTCATGTCTTAATTGATTTAGTTCGTAGTTTGGTGCAAAGATACGTAAAAAGCACGAAACTACGAACTAAAAGACAGAAAAAATTACGTAATCGTTTATTTTTCGAGTGCGGCAAAGAGCTTGTCAAGGGCGATGTCTGCATCACCGCCGGCTTCGTCGAGCAGGGTGACGAACTTTGAACCGATGATGGCACCGGCAGCATTGTCCTGGGCGGCCTTCAGTGTCTGGGCGTTTGAAATGCCAAAACCAATCATGCGGGGGTTGCGTAGCTGCATCTGATTGATGCGTCTGAAGTACTCCTGTTTCTGTTCATCGAACGACTTTTGTGCACCAGTAATGGCTGCCGAAGATACCATATAGATGAAGCCGTCGGTGTTTTCGTCGATGAAGCGGATGCGCTCCTCGGAGGTCTCTGGCGTGATGAGCATGATGACACGCAGATCATAGCGGTCGGCGATGGGCTTGACCACCTCTAAATAGTCCTTGAACGGCAGGTCAGGAATAATCATCCCTGAGACGCCAGCCTCGACACACGACTGGCAGAAAGCCTCGATGCCGTAATGCAGGATAGGGTTGAGGTAGCCCATCAGGATGAGGGGTATCTGTACCTGCTCTTTAATGGATTGTAGCTGACTGAAGAGTGTACGCAGGTTCATGCCGTTCTTCAAGGCCTTGGTGGCTGCCGTTTGGATGACAGGACCGTCAGCCAGCGGGTCGCTGAAGGGGATACCTACCTCAATGAAATCTATGCCTCGGCGCTGCATCGTCAGTATGACGTTGGCAGTGCTGTCGAGGGTGGGACTGCCAGCACAGAAGTAAAGACTGAGCAGTTTCTTGTCGCCACGCTGGGCGAAAACTTGGTTTATTTTGTTCATAGCTGTTCTAAGAATAATTTAAGTTTGGTAATGTCTTTGATGCCGGGTTCGCTCTCGAAGCGGGAGTTGAGGTCGATGCCGATACACTTCGCAGCAGAAGAACCGCTGCCTGCACGGAACCACTCTTTCAGGCGGGGAGCGTCGTCGGGGCCAATGCCGCCACTCAGCAAGAAGGGCTTGTTGCCGTCGTAGGTGTCAAGGATGGACCAGTCGAACTGCTGACCACTACCGCCCACCGTCTGACACTTGGTGTCGAACAAAAAGTAATCGACGCAGTCCTCATAGTCTTTGTATGTGGCAATATCATCGCGACAGCCAATGCTGATGGCCTTGATGATGCGGATGCCGTGACGTATATCGGGGTCGAGCGTCTTCCTGAGGTTCCGAATGACGGTGGGTGTCTCGTGGCCGTGCAGCTGGATGATGTCAAGTTTGAAGTTGACGACGCGGGTGATAATGTTCTGGGGCATTTCGTCAACAAAGACACCTACGCGCTTGGGACTGTCTGTCCCTTTTCCGTCAATAGATGGGGCGCGGTCGGGGATGATGCCGGCATGGGTGGGAATCATCGTTACGTTGCGCGGTGATTTCGGCCAGAATATCATACCGATCCAGTCGACTCCAAGCGCGGCGACTTCACGTATATTGTCGCCATCGCGCATACCACATACTTTAATAATCATATCCGATCAATGAAATTCTTTAGGGCCTTGCCAGGATCTTCTGTCTTCATGAATGTCTCGCCGATAAGGAAACCCTTGAAACCTGCGTTACGCAGTTCGCGTACGGTCTTCGGGTTACTGATACCGCTTTCGCTTACCTTTACAGCGTCTCTTGGCAGCAGTTCTGCCAGACGATAGGAGTTTTGTACGTCTGTGATGAAGGTGCCCAGATTGCGGTTGTTGATGCCATACATGTCCGGTTCTAATTCGGCATACTCCAGTTCTTCCTCGCTGTGCATTTCTAACAGCACCTCCATACCTAACTGGTGGGTTTTCTCTATCAGTGCCTTACACTCACTTTTTGACAGACAGGTGGCAATCAGCAGTACGGCCGATGCACCACTGCGTCGAGCCTGGTACAGCTGGTACTCGTCGATGATGAAGTTCTTGTAGAGCATGGGGATGCCTAACTTCTTGCGCGAAGCCATCACCATATAGGCGTGGCTGCCGCCAAAGAATTTCTCGTCGGTAAGAATGCTGACGGCGGCAGCACCGGCAGATGCGTAGTTAGAGAGAACCTTATCAACATCGCAATGCTCATTAATCCAGCCTTTAGAGGGCGATTTACGCTTCAGTTCGGCAATGATGCCAGTGTCTGAGTCTGTCAGCGCTTTACTGAAAGAGGGGACTCGAGACGTCATCAGAGCCTCCACCTGAATGTGGATGATGCTGGGACTGAGCTCCTTTTTGTAGTTCTCAACTTCCTTTCTCTTGTGGTTGATGATCTCTTCTAAAATGTCAGCCATAATTTATGAATTTAGTTCTACGAATTTCTTGAAGGTACGGATGGCAGCACCGCTGTCGATCGACTCCCGTGCAATGGCGATGCACTCTTCGATGGATTTCTGTCCCTTCTCCAATACCTGTATACCGAAGGCTGCGTTAGCCAGTACAATATTCTTCTGGGCAGGCAGGGCGCGGTTCTCAAGTACGGAGTCGAATATCTCCTTGGCCTCCACTTCAGTGGCTCCGGCTACCAGCTCTTCTGGCTTGGCCGTAGCGAATCCGAGGTCGGCGGGCGAGAAGATGCGCTCGTAGTTATTGGTCGTTACCTTGAAGTCGCCTGTCAGCGAGATTTCGTCGTAGCCGTCGATGGAGTTGACGATGCCGTAGTCGATGCCGAGGCGCTGGTATACCTGATGGTAGAGGCGCATCTGGTCGAGGTTGGCTACACCGAGCAGTTGGCAGCTGGGCTGGCTGGGATTGACTAACGGGCCGAGCAGGTTGAAGATGGTGGGGAAAGGCAGGGCCTTACGGATGGGACCGACGAACTTCATGGCACGGGCAAAGAGCTGGGCGTGCAGGTAGACAATGCCCGCCTCGTCCATACAGCGGTTCAGCTGGTCGAGGTCGTCGGTAAATTTCACACCGTGCTGGGCGATAACGTTCGATGCACCTGAGGTTGACGTGGCAGCATAGTTGCCATGCTTGGCTACCTTGTAGCCGGCACCGGCAATAACGAAACACGAGGTCGTCGAGATATTAAAGGTGTTCTTGCGGTCGCCGCCAGTACCGACGACGTCGATGTAGCGGTTGCACTTCAGGGGGACAGGGACGCCAGTCTCTAAGATACCGTCACGGAAGCCGAGAAGCTCGTCAACGGTGACACCACGCATCTGCAGGGCTGTCAGCAGGGCCGTTATCTGCTCTGTGGGATATTCACTCTGGGTAATACCAATCAGAATCTGTTTCATCTCCTCACGGGAGAGCTCCTCATGGTTCAGGAGCTTTTCTAAAATTTCTTTCATATTGTCGTCTGTGTTTAGTGTTGCTATATTATAAAAACATCCAGTTCTGCAGCATCTTCCTGCCGTCGGGTGTCAGCACACTCTCGGGGTGGAATTGTATGCCACGAATGTTCAGTTCTTTATGCTTTAGGGCCATAATGTAGCCCTCGTCGCTCTCAGCGGTCACCTCCAAGCAATCGGGGAAACCGTCGCGGGAGACAACCCATGAATGGTATCGCCCTACGGTGATGTCTTTGTCAAGACCGCTGAAGATGGGGTCGTCGTTTGTGATATGGCATGGGGTGGCCACACCGTGGAAAACGTCACTCAGGTTCTCTAAACGTCCGCCGAAGACCTCGCCGATGGCCTGGTGGCCCAGACAGACGCCGAGGATAGGCTTGCGTCCAGCATAGGTGCGGATAACGTCGCAGAGCAGTCCTGCCTCTGAGGGGATGCCGGGGCCTGGGCTGAGTACGATTTTGCTATAGACTTCGAGGTCGGGAAGCTGGAACTGGTCGTTACGCAGCACGGTGACCTCTGCTTTCAGTTCACGTAGCAGATGTGCTAAGTTAAAGGTGAACGAGTCGTAGTTGTCGATGATGGCTATTTTCATAATTGTGCTGCTGTTTCTATGGCGCGACGCAGCGCACCCAGTTTGTTGTTTACTTCTTGTAACTCATACTCTTCGTTGCTCTTGGCAACAATACCGCCGCCAGCCTGGAACCACAGTTCTCCGCCACGCGATACGAATGTGCGGATGGTGATGGCCTGATTCAGCGAGCCGTCAAGTCCAATGATGCCGATGCAACCGCCGTAGGCTCCACGGTTATGTGGCTCGTACTCGCTGATGAGCTGCATGGCGCGCACTTTCGGTGCACCACTGAGCGTACCGGCAGGGAAGGTGTCGATAAACGCCTTGATGGAATCCTTGTTGGCATCCAGTTCGCCGCTGACACGGCTGACCAGATGGATGACGTGTGAATAATACTGGATGTCCTTGTAATAGTCAACCTTGACGCCATGACAGTTGCGTGAGAGGTCGTTGCGGGCCAGGTCGACGAGCATGACGTGCTCAGCATTCTCCTTCGGGTCGTTGCGCAGGAATTCAGCACCCTTGCGGTCTGCCTCAGCGTTGCCCGTGCGCTTGGTCGTGCCTGCTATGGGGTCGATGTATGCCTTTCTGCCCTCTATCCGGCAGTGCGTCTCAGGACTTGACCCGAAAATACGGAAACCGCCGAAGTCAAAATAGAAGAGGTAGGGCGAGGGATTGATACTGCGCAGGGCGCGATAGAGTTTGAAGTCGTCGCCTTCAAAACGCTGTACGAAACGCCGGGAGAGGACAATCTGGAACACATCGCCGCGTAGGCAGTGCTGGATGCCCCGCCGTATGTTGGCCTTGTGCTCCTCGTCGGTCAGTGTCGAACTGACGTCGCCAACAGGATGGAAGTCGTACTCGCGGACGTTGTTGCGGTTCATGGCCTTCTGGACAGCGTCTATGTCCGTAGCATCGCCCATCGTCACCATCTTCAATTGGTTGTTATGGTGGTCAAAGACGATGACTGTCTTGTATAGGACGTAGAGCACGTCGGGTGCATCGTTCCGTTCCTGCGTCTCGTCTTTCACGGCAATGTTCTCAAAATAGCGTACGGCATTGAAGCTGGTATACCCGAAGAGGCCGCAGGCGTTGGCGTCGTCGCCCTCGACGTGGATGCGGTCGATAAGGGCGTGGATGGCATCGGCAGAGCTGAAGTCAGCACTTAACGGTTGCGTGAAAGTCTGGCTGTCAGGGTAGGTGACGGTGGCCAGTCCATGGCCGATAGCTACTGAGGCTAAGGGATGGATGCCGATAAAGGAGCGTGAATTGCTCTGGTCATGATAGTCGGAACTTTCCATCAGCGCACTCTGCGGATAGAGGTCGCGCAGTCGCATATAGACCCCGACAGGGGTGTAGAGGTCGCCCAAGATGGTGCGGCTTGTCGTGGTGAAATTAAAAACTTCCATAATCTCCTGCTAAGTCTTTGTTGTTAAGATAGGTCTCTATGTCTTTATCGCCGCGGCCGCTGACAGTCAGCACCACAACGTCGTCGGGCTTGAACTGCATCTTCGACAGGGCTGCTACGGCATGGGCTGACTCTATGGCCGGTATGATACCCTCCATACGTGTCAGCTCGTAGCCGCCACGGATAGCCTCGTCGTCGTTGATGGAGAGCACCTGCGTGCGTCCCTGCTTGGCCATATTGCAGTGCATGGGGCCAACGCCAGGATAGTCCAGACCGGCACTGATGGTAAAAGCTTCTTGAATCTGGCCGTCCTCATCTTGCATGACGAGCATCTTTGCGCCGTGCAGTATGCCTACCGTGCCGCGATGGATGGTGGCGGCGGTGTAGTCCGTGTCCCAACCGTGGCCGCCAGCCTCTGCCAGTACTATTTTCACGCGGTCGTCGTCCATATAGTGGTAGATGGTGCCAGCAGCGTTTGAACCGCCGCCGATGCAGGCTACAAGATAATCAGGGTAGTTGCGCCCGATCTTCTCTTCTAACTGCCATTTGATTTCTTCGGAGATGACGCTCTGCATACGAGCTACGAGGTCGGGGTAGGGATGAGGTCCCATCGTTGAGCCAACAATATAAAAGGTGTCGTTAGGATGACAGCACCAGTCGCGGATAGCCTCAGAGCAGGCGTCAGACAAGGTCATGTTGCCTGTGCGGACGGGATGCACCGTAGCGCCTAACATCTTCATACGCTCGACATTGGTATGCTGGCGTTCCACGTCAGTGGCCCCCATGAACACCTCACACTGCATACCCATCAAGGCGCATACCGTGGCTGTTGCCACACCGTGCTGTCCAGCACCCGTCTCCGCGATGATGCGCGTTTTCCCCATCTTCTTCGCTAAGAGAATCTGTCCGACGGTGTTGTTTATTTTGTGAGCGCCTGTGTGGTTCAGATCTTCACGCTTCAGATAGAGTTGGCAACCGTAGTGCTCGCTCATCCTGCGGGCATAATAAAGTGGTGAGGGACGTCCCACATAGTCGCGCAGCAGGGCGTGGTACTCCGTCTTGAATTCCTCGCTCTCGATGATGCCAAGGTACTGCTCTTGCAGGTTTCTTACCGTGGCATAGAGAATCTCAGGCACGTAGGCTCCGCCAAATTCTCCGTAAAATCCATTTTCGTCAACTTGATAGTTCATATATAAAAGTTTTTGGTTGTTTCACCTTTTAATGGAAAGAGGCCCGTCGCAAGAACGACAGGCCTCTTCATATTTCTTTACGCTCCCTTCATAGGGTACGTGGCTATCTTCTCACGATTGTCCGAATCTTGAGTTGCGCCACCACCAGAAGTTTGCTGTTTTATTCATCATTTGTCACTATTTTCTTTAAATCGAGTGCAAAGTTACGTATTTTCTTTTAATCACCAAACTTTTTGCCAACTTTTTTGTTGAAAAAGTAACTTTTTTCCGTTAGAAGGTCAGGGAGAGGGTGTAACGCATACCCCATCGCGGACTGGTAGGCAGTTCGGTGTAGTTCAGACGGCGGACGTATTCGGCGTGGAAGAATTTGAAGATGTTATGGATGCCGATGACCATTTCGGCGTATGGCCGCTTGGGATCCATCACGTTGACGCCGTCTGGGAAATACATCAGTTTCGAGTTGCCGGCATTCTCTGCTAAGTAGGGGTTGTTCTTGTCGCTGAGGTCTCCCCACAGCAGGCGTATGCCAAAGTATTCGCGCCAGTTCCACTTCTTGATGATGGGCAGACGGTTGAAGATCTTGCCGTTCATGTCCCACGATACCATCAGCGAGGCAAAGCGGTCGTTGAGGAACTCCATCGTGTTAATCAGACTGAACGTCCGCGGAATGATGATGTATGACTGGTTGCCGGCGGGGTGGATGAGTAGAGGGTAGGGCACCTGACTCCACTGGATGCCAGCCTTGAGGTCGGTGTCGATTTTGCCCCAGCTGCTGCCGAGCCAAAAACGCTTGAAGATGTGTGCCTCTGTGTAATGGTAGTCGTATTCACCGCCAAAGAGGTCGTTATAACCACGGGTATAGGTAAAACTGAAGACGGGGGCATCGAGGTTAATGACACGGCGACGCAGCTTGTTGTTGATATAGGTCTCGCCAGGGGCATAACGCAGCTTGGCAGTGACCTCTGTCGTGCGTATGTACTCACCGTTGCCAGTCCTGCACTGCTCTTCAGCGGGTAGCGGCTGCTGGTCGAGTCGGCGGAACGACATTGCGCCGCAGGCCTCGTTCTCTTCTATCTTACCGCTGACGGTAGCCTTCAGCCCCCAGTTCGTCTCGTACTCAAAGGTTGCCTGCTGGCGGTCGTAGGTCATCATCTTGTTGGTCTCAGCCCACTTCAGCGCCACCATGATGTTATCCTTGTCGGTATCCATGAATCGGTCGCCTGGCGAGCAGACGTCGCGTGACATCTGGACGGTCAGCGTGCGTCGGGGAAATTCGTGCGGCAGGTATTTCTTGCGATTCAGCGAGTAAGTGCCTTCTATGTCGTAGTAGTTCTTATGGCTGCCCCAGCCTCGTGCATAGTAGCCTGAGAGGAAGAGGTGCTTATTGAGGTTAGCCGTCGTCTTGGCGCTCAGGCGTGTGCGCCATCCGTCGACATAGTTACGTGTCAGTATGGTGTTTACCGGACAGATGTCAATGTAGTTGGGATTACTCGTTTCGATAGAGTTCTCCAACAAGGCCTTCAGGGCGAGCATGATATATTTGAAGCCCTTGATGTTGGTGATGTTGTCAAGGAACTTGTCCATACGCTTCTCGCTCTTTGTGAGCTCAACCTGTCGGTATTGTTGCCAGAATTGCTTGTCGCGCATCTGGGCGTCGGCCTCGGTCACCTCTTTTTTCGTTCCCTTGAAGAGCTTGAATGGTATAGGGTCGAAGGCGTAGTCCGACAGTCGGGTCGTGCGTGTGACGATGGCACTGGCCATGATGAAGTCAAACAGTTTCAGTTCGGTCACCATGTCGTCCTTGGTTAGAACCCACTGTCCGTCGGCCAGCCGCGTGTATTCCTGAACAATCTGCATCTCGTCGACAAAGTTGACGGTGCTCTGTTTTGGGACGGTCATCTCACAACGCCTGACGTGCAGCGTCGAGTCGTCGAGGATGTACAGTTCGCCTCGGAATCCCATGTCGTGCAGGTTGTTGGGCAGGAAGTGCAGGTGTATGCAGCGGTCGTTGTCTACTGCCAGCGTGTCTTCTATATAATAACGGTAGAAGCTGATACCCTCTTCCGAGATAGGCGATACAAACGGGTGCTGCAGCAGTCGGATGCGGTCTTGGTAGAGGTCGACGTCTGTGAAGACGTCCTTGACTACGGTGTTAATGATGTCGCCAGTCTGGAACAGATCGTTGACACCTGTCGACTGCTGACCCATGATGATGGTCTTTTCTGAGCGTGGGTCGCGCCGGTAGACCTTCTGCGATACGGTCTCGTCTACCGATACCGGCAGGATGAGTTTGCCCGTATGGGTGCTGGTTTCAATCTGGTCGAGCAACCACGGATGGTTCGAGAATGGCTTCTGCTCTAACTGTTCGGGCTTCAGGTCATTATAGGCCAGCGTTATCTTTTCGTACTTATTGTACTGATAGTAGTCGTTGACGCTGAGGTCGGTTCTCTTCTTGGCCGCCACCACGCGGCGCATAAGTTCCACTGCGGGGTTGTTCTTGCGGCTGTAGCGGTTACGGCGGGCCTTGACGGTGACCTCTTGCAGTTGGCGTTTATCGGGCTTCAGGGTAATATTCAGCTTGTTCTTGGTCTTCTCGTTGACGTGGACGATACGCGATTTGTAGCCCACGGCGCTGAAGGTGATGTTCCACCCCTCATGTCGGGCTATCTGGTACTGGCCGAAGGCGTTGGCGATGGCCGACACATGGTGGCCTTCGTAGACGACGCTGGCAAAACCAATGCTGTCGCCCGTCTCGGCATCCTTCACGTAGCCTGTTATCTGCTGTGCTCCAATGGGGAGCGTCAGCAGCAATAATAGTAGCAAAAACCCGTTTTTTATTTTAATGTAAGCGCGCACAATGTTAAAATTGTAAATTTGTAACAAAAAAATTTGCAAGTTACAAGATAATATACTATTTTTGCCCCCGATAAGACACTTTATCTGCAATTGCAGACCACCTTATCAAATAAAGTAAGTGGATGGCAGCGTCCTGCGCCATCCACATTTTTTGTCTCCACCCTGGTGTTCAGGCCAGTGCAGTCAGGTCTTGTTCGGAAATGTATTTCAGGCCGTTCTGGAGTATCGTTTCGCGAGCCTGTTCAGCATTGTCGGTACGGAAGATGAGTATCCCCTTGCCGTTCAGCAGGAAGGAGTACATATAGGTGATACTGATGCCAGCCTTCGAGAAAGTCTCTACGGCGTCGGCAGCGCGTCCGGGCTGGTTGTCAAGCTCGATGGCGAAGACGTCGCTCTGTGCGACGGCCACGCCGGCCTTCTTCAGCTCTTCGTAGGCGCGTTGCGGTTCGCTACAAATGAGGCGGTAGATGCCATACTCTGCCGTGTCGGCAATGGTAGACGCTACAATCTGGATGCCAGACTGCTTCAGAACCTCCAGCACCTTGATGAGCGTGCCGGAACGGTTCTCGATAAAAATGGATAATTGATTGATAGTCATAATAGTCTTGTTTTTTATTTCGATTATTCGATTATTCGATTATTCGTTTTATCGTTTACTCGATTAATCGTTTAAACGTTTCCTCGTTAAAACGATTCCTCACTGATAAACCTTTCGCTTGTCGACGACGCGGACGGCCTTGCCTTCGCTGACGGGTAGCGTGCCTTTCGAGACGAGACGGATGCGGGGCTTGAGCAGAATCTCATCGCCTATCTGGTGACGCAGTTCGCCGGCGAGCTCCTGCAGCTTGGCGTAGTCGTCGGTACCCTCGACTTCGACCTCGACGGTCATCTGGTCGTTGTTGTCCTCAGTGGTCAGTGTGATGAGGTAGTTCGTGCCCACCTCGGGGAACTTCATCAGAATCTTCTCAATCTGAATGGGGAAGATGTTGACTCCTCGCAGCACAATCATGTCGTCGGAACGGCCACGCATACGGTCGAGACGGACGTGATTGCGGCCACAGGGACAGCTGCGTCCCAGCACACGGGTCAGGTCGCGGGTGCGATAGCGCAACAGTGGCATAGCCTCGCGGCACAAGGACGTGAGCACCAGCTCACCGATTTCGCCGTCGGGCACGGGTTCCAGCGTCTCGGGGTCTACAATTTCTACGATGTAGTAGTCTTCCCAGAAATGCAGACCGTTCTGCTCGGGACATTCGAAGCCTACGCCAGGTCCGCACATCTCGCTCATGCCGAACGAGTTATAAGCCTTGACGCCCATCATGTCCTCAATACGCTTACGCTGTTCCTCGGAGTGAGGCTCGGCACCGATGGCCAGCACCTTCAGCTTCGTGTCGCGGCGCGGGTCGACGCCCTCCTGCTGCATCACCTCATAGAGTCGGGTGACATACGAGGGGATGGCGTGCAGGGCCGTTGTTCCGAAATCCTTGATGAACTTTATCTGGCGCAGCGAGTTACCGGCAGCTGCAGGTACGGTGAGCATACCTAAGCGCTCGGCACCGTACTGGAAGCCCAGACCGCCCGTGAACATACCGTAGCCAGAGGAGTTCTGGAACACGTCGTCGGGGCGCAAGCCTACCATCCAGAGGTTACGGGCCACCTGGTTGGCCCATTCGTCCAGGTCTTTCTGCGTGTGCAGGATGACGGTGGGGTTACCTGTCGTTCCGCTCGATGAGTGCAGGCGTACACAGTCCCTGAGGGGTACGCAGCTCATGCCGAAGGGATAGGTCTCGCGCAAGTCCTGCTTGGTGGTGAAGGGAATCTTGCGCACGTCGTCCAATGTCTTAATGTCGTCGGGGGTGATGCCCGCCTCCTTGAATTTTTTCTGGTAGAACTCGTTGTTCATGCAGTGGCGCACAGTCTTCTGCAGGCGCTCCAGCTGGAGTGCCTCAATCTGGTCGCGACTCATGGTCTCGAGTTCTGGGTTAAAGTACTTTGATGAATTGTCCATAGTGTTATTTACAGTTTGCGGTTATCAATAACGTGGGCACTCTTGCCTTGCGAGCGCTCGATGGTGCCGGGAGCCTTGAGCTGCACCTTGGCCGAGATGCTGAGCACGCTCTTCAGCTTCGAGGCCAGCTTCTTCTCCAATGTCTCGATGGCAGCCGGCGTGTCGAAGATGCCGGTGAAGTGTTCCTGACGGATTTCCACCTGAACCTGCAGCGTGTCGAGGTTCCTTTCGCGGTCGACGACGAGCAGGTAATGGGGTGCGAACTCCGGCATGCTGAGTACGACGCTCTCCACCTGACTGGGGAATACGTTGATACCGCGGATGATGAGCATATCGTCCGAACGGCCTTCAATGCGTCCCATGCGGACATTGGTGCGGCCGCAGTCGCACGTGCCGGGCAACAGCGAGCAGAGGTCGCGGGTACGGTAGCGGATGACCGGCATACCCTCCTTGGTCAGTGTGGTGAACACCAGTTCGCCCGTCTGTCCAGCGGGCAGCGGCTCCAAGGTCGTCGGGTTGATAATCTCGGGGTAGAAGTGGTCTTCGTTGATATGTGAGCCGTGCTGCATCTGGCACTCGTAGCTGACGCTGGGGCCCATCACCTCCGACAGTCCGTAGATGTTGTAGCCCTTCAGTCCGAGACGCTCCTCAATCTCCTGACGCATGCTCTCCGTCCAAGGCTCTGCACCGAAGGCACCGACGCGCAGCTTGATGTCCTCCTTGCGAATGCCCAGTTTCTCCATCGTCTCGGCCAGATACAGGGCGTACGACGGTGTGCAGGCCAGACCGGTGATACCCAGGTCGCGAATCAGCTTCAGGTGCTTCTCCGTGTTACCCGTACCGGCAGGGATGACAGATGCTCCTAAGTGCTCCACACCGTAGTGGGCACCCAGACCGCCCGTAAACAGTCCGTAGCCGTAGGCCACAGAGAAGATGTCATTACGGGTGACACCGAAGGCGGTCAGACAGCGGGCCATACACTCGCTCCATACACCGATGTCCTTGCGGGTGTAGCCCACGATAGTAGGATTGCCCGTTGTTCCACTCGAAGCATGTACGCGGATTATCTCGCTCTGCGGTGCGGCCTGCAGGCCGAAGGGATAGTTGTCGCGCAGGTCTTTCTTCGTCGTGAAGGGCAGCTTGCGGATGTCCTCGATGGTCTGTATGTCATCCGGACGGATGTCCATCTCTTGCAGTTTGTTACGATAGAAGGGAACATTGTGGTAGACGTACTCCACAATTTTGTGCAGGCGCTTGCCTTGGAGCGCGCTCATCTCGTCGCGGCTCATGCACTCTTTGTTTGGATTCCAAATCATTTTAGTCTTTTCTCGGTTGTTTGTATGGTTTTAATTGTTTCCCTTGCCTGCAAAAGTACTGCTTTTCTTTCGTTCTGCCAAGAAAATCGCTAAAAAAATAACAGATTAATAGTTTTTGGCTCTTGTTCGTACAGAAAAGACAGCAAAAAGTTTTGCCATTTCAGAAATAATCACTAATTTTGCAGCAGTACAATAAAAAGAAAATGGAAAAGAACTCACATAATGATGTCGTTTGCGAACCTGCAGCTTCCCTACTGTATGGTATGAGTGAAGGCTTGAGAAATAGTGGACTCCTCAGTCAGGTTCGAAATCTTAGTCATGAGGACAAGGCTTGTCTTATACGTTATATCTATGAGATAGATGAGCAAGATGCCGATGCGTACAATGAAATCAAGGACGATAATCAACCATATACAATGGAAGAGTTGAACGCCCGCATTGATGAGGCTGAGGCAGAGATGGATCGTGGCGAAGGAAAGACCTTCGAAGAAATGATGTCAGGATTCAAACAACAATTATTATGGCTCAAGTGATATGGCAGAAGCGCGCAGAAAACGAACTTTATAGAATTGATATATTATTATGCTAAGTCTTCTGATAAGGTGCATGTAGTTGACATCTGGGATACAAGACGTGAGCCATCAATGCTTTCTAAGAGAATAAAGTAGAATACATCATCTTTTCTTTGTACTTTTGCAGTCTATTAAACTAAAAACCGAAATCAATGAAGAAGATTCTTTTGACTATACTGGTGGCGCTGGTTGCGACAATGGCCGCCGATGCAAAAACAGGACAGAACCCCAAGGGGCTGTACCGTCTGAGGCAGTTCGTCTACGAGAACGGCCGGACCAGTCCTCCCAGTTTCAGCCAGTACAAGTATGCGGCTGACTCCGTGGGACTGCTCGTGAGCTATCGCCCGTCGCGAACGGTGACGCAGTGGAGTATGATGCAGGTGGAGATACGTGAGGAGCATCCGCTGCTGAATACGGGCGAGAAACCGCAGGGGCCAGACGGACACGGCACGCAGATATACAATGTTGACGACGACGAGTTCTGCTTCAAATGGTATAACGACAAGTGGCCTGGCATGAGTAATCTGAACGAGTTTATCATTGAGATCTACACGAAGAACTCTATGAATAAAGAGGTGACGGGAGCCTTCGACATGCTGGAGAACAAGATTGAGAAGACAAACAAGTTCTGCGGTTGGTGGGTGCGCGTAGGAGCAACGGCCGATCCTGACGGTACTGGAAAGCGTCAGGCAGTGCCTACCATCTGGAAAGCCTACTCGCCGGAACTGTCGATGGTGGTCAACATTGCCAGTAACGGAAAAGTGCTGGGTTGCAGCACGACGAACACCATCAAGTATGATAACGACAGCACCATCTGGGAGATAGGCCACCGCTGTGACATCCGTTGGCTGAACGAGAACTGTCATGCGCTGACCTTCGTTCAGGAGAATGGCCGGCCGCTGACAGAAATCTGGATTAAGGCCGGATTGCCTGACAGTTGGCAGCGTGTGTTCAAGACCAATCTTGAGACCTACAGGAACGGAGTTGACTGTATACGCGAAGCCGTTGAGGCAGCTGTGAAGGGCGATGTACAGAAAGCCGACGGACTCATAGTGGAAGCCGTCGAGAAAAATGTCAACATAGAAGTCCTCGGCGAGGGGACGATGGGCATAGCGATGAACCTGCTGACGAACAAGAAGCAGTACAAGGAGTGCGTCGACTTCAGCCAGCGCCAGCTTCAACGGATAAAGAACTATTCCGACGACGGTCACGACCCGACGATATTCTCCCAACTCTACGTCCACATGACGGAGATGTGCCGCGCCATCGCCACCTATCGCAGTGGTGAACAGGAGAACGGCAGGAAACTGATGGAGGAACGGCAGTCCATCGTTGAGAGCGAGATTGAGCGCTACCAGTCTGTCAAGGGTATGGAACGCTACATCAACCTCCTATATTACTGTAACTTCATGATGTACTGTCTGGGATACGACATCTTTGGGGCTGAGCGTACCCTGCTGTATCTTGATGCCCTGACCATGATGGCTCCTAACATGACATCGCAGAACAAACCGCTGCTGCTAAACTGTCGCGGCAACTGCTATCTGCTAAAGGGCGATGAGAACAGCGCTAGGAAACTATGGCAGCAGATCAAGGAGATAGACGCAGATTATTTTAAGAAACAGTCCGATGACAATCGGCTCAAGCAATCTTTCGGAGAATAAAGCTATGATTAACAGACAATTATTACAGCCAGAGAGTATCGTCGTCATCGGCGGTAGTAATAATGTTCATAAGCCCGGCGGTGCCGTTGTACGCAATCTTCTTGGCGGCGGCTATTGTGGTACGCTTCGTGTCGTGAACCCCAAGGAGGACGAGGTGCAGGGCATCAAGGCATTTCACGACGCCCGCGAACTGCCGCCGACGGACTTGGCCATCCTCGTCGTTGCTGCCAAGTATTGCCCTGACTACGTACAGCTTCTGGCAGCCGAAAAGCATGTTCGCGCGTTCATTATTATATCTGCCGGCTTCAGTGAGGAAACCCACGAGGGGGCCGAACTGGAGCAGCGCATACTCGACATCTGTCAGGAGTATGGCTGTCTGCTCATCGGTCCCAACTGCATCGGTCTGCTCACCCGCTGGCACCACTCAGTGTTCACCAAACCTATTCCCCAGCTCAACCCCAAAGGCGTCGACTTCATCTCGGGCAGTGGTGCTACGGCTGTGTTTATCCTTGAGAGCGCCGTCAGCAAGGGCTTGCAGTTCAACAGTGTCTGGAGTGTGGGCAATGGCCACCAGATAGGCATTGAGTCTGTACTGGAGTATATGGACGTACACTTCGACCCGCAACGCGATTCCATGGTGAAGTTGCTGTACATAGAAAACATTGCCGACCCCGACAAGATGCTCTACCACGCCACGTCGCTCATCCGCAAGGGCTGCCGCATCGCCGCCATCAAGGCCGGCTCGAGCGAGAGCGGAAGCCGTGCCGCCAGCAGCCATACGGGAGCCATCGCCTCCAGCGACTCTGCCGTTGAGGCCCTGTTCCGCAAGGCAGGTATCGTGCGCTGCTTTGGCCGTGAGGAACTGACCACCGTCGGGTGTATCTTCACGCTAAAGCCCACCCCCAACCCCTCCCGAAGGGAGGGAAATTTAAATACCTCTTTCGCAGACGTTTTTAATAGTAATAGTAATCAAGCTCCCCTCCCTTCGGGAGGGGCTGGGGGTGGGCTACGTATTGCCATCATCACCCATGCCGGCGGTCCTGGTGTCATGCTGACTGATGCCCTGTCGAAGGGCGGTATGAACGTGCCGCCGCTCGAAGGACCTGTGGCTGAGGAGCTGAAGTCGAAGCTGCTGCCTGGCAGCAGTGTGGCTAACCCTATCGACATCTTGGCAACGGGCGGTGCCGAGCATCTGGGTATCGCCATCGACTACTGCGAACAGATGGAAGGCATCGATGCTATCATGGTCATCTTCGGCACTCCTGGCTTAGTGAAGATTTTCGAGGTCTACGACGTGCTCGACAAGAAGATCCGCGAGTGTCGCAAGCCCATCTTCCCCATTCTGCCCAGCGTTAGCACCGCAGGGCCTGAGGTTCAGGAGTTCCTGAAACGCGGCCATGTCAACTTCAGCGACGAGGTGACATTGGCTACTGCGTTGGCACAGATTATGAAGACCCCGAAGCCTGCTCCGTTCGAAGTTGAGCTTTACGGCACTGACATCCCCCGTCTGCACAAGATTATCGGTAGTGTTAAAGAGAGTGGCTATGTCTCGCCCGACGTGGTGCGCCAGATTCTCTCCTGTGCCGGCATTTCGCTGGTACCTGAGCTGGTGTCCACCTCGAAGGACGAGCTGTCGGCCTTTGCTGAGAAGGTCGGCTTCCCCGTCGTGGCTAAGGTCGTTGGCCCCGTTCACAAGAGCGATGTAGGCGGCGTGGCCCTGAACATCCGCAGTAAAGAGGTGCTTAGTGCCGAGTTCGACCGCATGATGCAGATTCCCGATGCCACTGCCGTGATGGTTCAGAAGATGATCAAGGGTACCGAACTGTTCGTCGGCGCTAAGTATGAGCCTCGCTTTGGCCATGTGGTTCTCTGTGGCCTTGGCGGCATCTTCGTCGAGGTGCTCCGCGATGTCTCGTCGGGTCTGGCTCCCCTGAGTTATGAGGAGGCTTACTCCATGATCCACTCCCTCCGTGCCTATAAGATTTTAAAAGGTACGCGTGGGCAAAAAGGTATCAACGAGCGCCGCTATGCCGAGACCATCGTCCGCCTCTCTACCCTCCTGCGTTTCGCCACCGAAATCAAGGAGATGGACATCAATCCCCTGCTCGCCGATGCCGACGACGTCGTTGCCGTCGATGCCCGCATCCGAATTGAGAAGTAAAGTGCCGAGAGACCAACAAAGCTTCGCGTGCGCGCGCGCCTACATGCAGGACTGCCGTTAGGTGACACCTCTTACACCAACCCTGAGTATCAGTGGTTTACAGAGATGTTTACCCGCACCAATGGTCGCACCAATGGTCGCACCAAGTGTCGCACCAGTAGATCAAGCGAATAATTCTTTTTTTGAAACGAATTCACCTAATTCATTTTTATTTTAACCACGAATTTCTCTTAATTTTAAATTAATTTAATTCGTGAATAAGATTAAGAATAATTCGTTTAATTCGTTTCTTTAATATTGTGTTTTGTGTTTCCGAAAATGTTTCACGCCAAAAGTCAAAAACGTACAAGCCGCTCGTAAAAATTTCCCGGCCGTTCGTAAAAAAATATCGGCCTCTCAGAAATGTTTCACGGTCGGCCGATATTCTTGCCTTTTTCTTGGCAAGCGTCTCCTTGCGTCGCCGAGCGCCCTGGTGTCACCTCTGGTGCGACTATAGGTGTCATTTAACTCAAAAAAATAGCCACTGATTTTCAGTTAGTTAAGTGCCAGGTGTAAGAGGTGAGGGTATATCATATTTTGGTAATCATGGGGTCGGTTCTAGGGTGTTAAGTTAAGTGTCATTTTTTAGCCCACTTTTTTGAGCACTTTCATTCTTTTAATGGAGGGATTAGGCAACAGATTGTCAGCCCTCCATCT
>CADCET010000011.1 GCA_902800495.1 uncultured Prevotellaceae bacterium | reverse complement strand
CACCTGTCACCCTCCTGTCACCCTTGTCACCCTGTAAAAAGGGTGCAGACGCCCTGTACATCGGCATTCTGTCACCCTGACACCCTATTTTCCAAAAAAATCATGTATGAAATTCGTAGAAGGGTGGCGAATCGCCGAAGTCAGATGACATGTTAATTCCTCCCGCAAGCCAATGTGGAGGGTTTGAATCATGCTTTTCAGAGACCCTTTTTTGTGTATAAGTTTGTCAAAGTGTCAGCAATAATCTTGGCAGATTTGTATGACCAATGTGTGTCGTCCAAATAATAAATGTCTTTCTCGCCCCTATCAATATAAGGTAAAAGTATTTCCTTCCCAATAACGATATCTTCGCGGTTTCCGACAACAGTCCTAAAATCCTCATTAATCGTTTTTCTGGGATATGGATTGTTGTTGACATAATTCTGGTATAAGTCGTATTTATCTGGACAGACAAGAACAATTAGTTCAACGCCCTTTTCTGATGCAATACTAAAAAGAGTGTCGATATTAGATTGCATTTTACTATAGGATTCTTGGGGAATAGTGAAACCGCCTTCCTCAATATCCTCATAGTAGAAGTAAAGGAAACGCCCATGAGTGCCTGAGAACAGCTGTTTGTTCAATTCCAATTGCTTCATGGGACTTTCTTTTATGCCAAGCTGAAGGTCTAAGTATGTCTTAGCTTCAGATAACGACCAATTGCTAGTGCTTTTTGAAGGTTTTTCATCCTCCTCACATAATTCTACATGGCTACAATCCAATCCAAGTAATCTATTACATAACGATCTCTCAACAGTTTCAACGATTATCATTTTCGCATTTGTAGAATCAACATAACCAAGATTCATTAAGTCAAATGCTGCTTGAAAAGCATTCCATGCAAGCGGACCATTTGGTCGATAGTTAATGACGGTCACCCCATTTAATGCCATATAGTTTTGGAAACCTTTTAATCCCTGTTGAGAGAAGGAGTCTCCGCATGTAATGACGTCGAAAGAATCTGCTTTCAGAGAATCGATCTTATGAATCGTTGGATAATAAATGTCTTTAATAGTTTTGTCACTATCCCTTTCATAAAAGAGCTTTGCGGGAATCTTTCCTAATCTGCCCAAATCACCCTGCATGTTTGGTTCTATTATAAGATAGTAGAAACATACAAGGCCAATTATGGCGAGCCATAAAGGCAATAATGTATAACTGATTTTTACGAGAAACTTCTTCATCAGAACTGGAAATATATAAATGTTTGCACCTTACCTGTATAAATCCACATCAATGCAATGATAGTTGCGTAAACACAATACCTTACAATCATATAGTTGAAAACTTTGGCCTTACCAAACTGTAGTGCATGTTGTTTGTCTCTTTGGAACCATTCTACCAATAGGAATAACAATCCCCAGCGTATAGCTGAGATGACAAACATATTCTGACTGGCAATAACTGGATTCGTAAACATACGGCTGATGTAGTCTACAGCCTGCGACATTGACTCCGCACGGAAGATAATCCAGCCGATAACGGCCAGGACGAAAGTCAAGGTCATTTGGAGGGCTTCTTTTACGTTGGGCAGGTAACGGTTGTAAGCGACGACCTGCTTATATTTGGTATTGATGCCAAACAGGTTGTAAATGGCAAGCAAGGTGGCGTGGAATAACCCCCAACAGACGAAATGCCAGCTGGCACCGTGCCACAGACCGCTGACAGCCCAGACGATATAGACGTTGCGGATAATCTTCCACTTGTCACAACGGCTGCCACCCAACGGGAAGTAGATATAGTCGCGGAACCACGTGGTGAGCGAGATATGCCAGCGTCGCCAGAACTCAGGAATGCTACGCGAGAAGTAGGGGTAGTTGAAGTTGCGCATCAGGTTGAACCCGAACAGGCGGGCACAGCCGATGGCGATGTCGGAATAGCCTGAGAAGTCGCAGTAAATCTGGAATGTAAAGAGTACGCCGATCATAAATAGCCCGATGCCAGGAAAATCCTGGTACTGCCCCCAAGATTCATTGACAATGGTAGCGCAGTTATCGGCAATGACGAGTTTCTTGAAGAATCCCCAGAGCATCTGGCGGCAGCCGTCCACCGCCTTCGCATAGTCAAACTGTCGCTGGCGTTGGAACTGTGGCAGCAGGTTGGTGGCGCGCTCAATGGGACCTGCAACCAATTGCGGGAAGAAGCTGATATAGGCGAAGAACTCTACGATGTCGTGCGTGGCAGGAATCTTCTTCTGATAGACGTCAATGGAGTAGCTGAGTGCCTGGAATGTGTAGAAGCTGATGCCGACGGGCAGAATAACGTCCATAGTCACCCAGTCAAAGTGGTAGCCAAAGGTGGTGCTGAACAGACGGTCGAGATTCTCCACGAAGAAATTGTAGTATTTGAATACGCCGAGGATGCCAATGTTCAGCACGATATTGCCCGCACTCACCACCTGCTGCCATCGCCGCCGACCGTCGTAGCGTTCTATCAGCAAGCCACTTGTGAAACTGCAGAGCGAAGTGAATGCAATGAGCAGCAGGAAACGCCAGTCCCACCACCCATAGAATACATAGCTCGCCACGACTACCAGCAGATTCTGCCACCTCCGCGTGCGGAACACGAACCAATAGAGCAGAAACACTATCGGCAGGAATACAAGAAACTCAAACGAATTAAAAAGCATAAAGCCGTTCCGTCTTCTACTTGTCGTCCGCAGAATACCCAGACGGGACGTGATATGTTGAATATGTTCATCTTTTGCGTTACCACATAAAGAAAGCGGGGTATCTGGCTTCTGCCTGTCCGCCGTTAAGGTCCTGAGAATACCTGTAGAATGAACAGAGCAGAATTGACACCCACGCCGTTGGTATATTGTACGCCCGTAAAGCGTGCGTGAGGACATGGTTAGTCCTCAGCACGCCAACGGGACGGTATATACCTACCCGTAGCATCTACTTCTGCAATGCTTTTGACTCTACGTTCGAATTTCTCAGGTTCTAACGGCCAAAAACAAAGCGTTAGCAAACACTTTTCTAATATGTAGTGCTTCTCCCTCTTCTGCGCCGCTCCGTTTTCTTGTCGATGACGGCACGGCGTGGGTGAAAGCGGGTGCAAAGGTAATCATTTTTCTCTAAATAGCCATCTTTTTACCAAATTCTTTGGAGATATTGTTTTTTTCTTCTAAATTTGTACCGCTAAAAACAAAAGACTATGAATATTGGAGATAAAGCGCCCGAGATTCTGGGCAAGGACGAACAGGGACGAGACATCCGTCTGAGTGATTATAAAGGCCGTAAGTTAGTGCTCTACTTCTATCCGAAAGACAATACCAGCGGCTGCACCGCCGAAGCCTGCAGTCTGCGCGACCATTACGGCGAACTGCAGGGCAGCGGATACGAGGTGGTTGGTGTGAGCAAGGATTCTGCCGCCTCGCACGTGAAGTTCAAGGAGAAGCACTCCCTACCCTTCCCGCTGATTGCCGACGTTGACCGAATGCTGATGGAGGCGATGGGTGCCTGGGGCGAGAAGACGATGTACGGCAAGAAGACGATGGGCACCATCCGCACCACTTTTATTATTAACGAAGAGGGCATCATCGAAAAGATTTTTGTGGGCAAACAAGTGAAGACCAAGGAGCACGCCGAACAGATATTGAACAATGGAGAGTAATTTCCTCAGCCAGTTTCATAAGACTGCGTTTCGTGCGACAGACCTTTCGAGGGGCCTTGGGAAGACAACCATCTTGTTCAAGCTAACGTTCGAACGAGGTGCTACGGTCAGCGTTGTCGACGATAAAGGTAACGCCATCACTCCTGACTACAAGCAGTATCAAGGTGAGACGTTCAACGTGCTGCGCATCATTGACAACATCCGCCAGGAACAGGCGATGCGCATCAGCTGGGATATAGACGAAGACAACGGCATCCGGCTGCACGACTACCCCTATCTGCTCTTCGCCCTGCTGCGCTGCGACAACCTCGTAGACAGCCAGCTGAAGCCTGTCAAGGTGAGCGACACGCCCGCTACGATAGGTCTGCTGATTCTGACAGACAAGGGCCAATGTACGCCAATGCTTTTTGCCCGTGCCGAAGGTCAGCCGCCACAAATATTCGAGTTGCTGAGCGACGTCTTCGCATTGGTTGGTGACACCATCTGCCCCATTGCCTCGTTAGGCGAGAACTATCTGCGCATTGGCTTCTTTAAGGAAAACTTCCCCCGTACGCTGTTGGAGCAATACCTGTCGGTGTTCTACTCATACATCGACAATGTTGACCTCGACTTCGAGGACTACCAGCTTATACGTTCAGAACAGACGGTGACAACCGTGCCGACGATTATTATCGAGAAGGTAGACGCCGATATGGCTCTCTACCTGCGACTGGCCTACACCCTGCCAGGCACCGATGCCGACTTTGCTGAACGTTTCGACTTGACGTGTCTCGCCACGTTGACAATGGAGCATCAGGTGCTGCTGCGCCGCATCGTACATACCGATGAGGCTCAGGACGAAGCCGAACTACGCAAAACCATCATCGCCTATGCGCCAACGAAGACTGCGGCCAAGGACGTCTGGGACAGCGGTGGCGAATTTATTATTCCGCAGGACGTAGCCGGTCCATTCCTGCTACAGGCGCTCCCGCAGTTGGTGCGCCGCTACCAGCTGTTGGGTGCTGAACGGCTGAAGGACTACAAGGTGAAGCCCATCCAGCCGAAGATGAACCTGAAGCTGTCGTCGGGCATTGACTTCCTCGAAGGCTCGGCCACCATCGACATCGAGGGTCAGGAAATGTCGCTCCGCTCGTTCCTGCAGCAGTATAACAAGCAGAAGTACGTCACGTTGAGCGACGGTCAGCGCGGACTGGTCGACGAGCAATACGTGAAGCGACTGGAGCGCATCTTCCGTAAGGTGGAGAAGGGCGACAAGGTCAAGGTGTCGTTCTTCGATCTGCCGGAGATAGAGAGCCTGTTGGCGGAGAAGCTCGAAGGGAAAACCTTCGAGCACTATCGTGGGTTCTATGAGGGCTTCAACCAGCTGGCCTCGAAGCGGCTCTCGACGACGGGTGTCAACGCCAAGCTGCGCAACTATCAGAAGGAGGGTGTGAAGTGGATCAACTATCTCTACGAGAATAATTTCGGTGGCTGTTTGGCCGACGACATGGGACTTGGTAAGACGCTACAGACCATCACGATGCTGACCAAGGTTTATAAGCCCACCTCCAACCCCTCCCCTACCCTCATCGTCATGCCCCGTTCGCTGCTCTTCAACTGGCAGGACGAGCTGAAGAAGTTTGCGCCGCAGCTGACCTACTACACCTACTACGGCCAGCAGCGCGACCTGAAAGAGGCCATGAAGCAGCAGCTGATACTGACCACCTACGCCTTAGTGCGCAACGACATAGAGCAGTTCCACGAGCAGGAGTTCCATTACATCATCCTCGACGAGTCGCAGAACATCAAGAACCTGCAGTCGCAGACGACGCAGGCCATCCTGCTGCTGAACGGTCGTCACCGTCTGGCGCTGAGCGGCACGCCTATAGAGAACAACCTGACGGAGCTTTACTCGCTCTACCGCTTCCTGAATCCCGCCATGCTTGGCACACTCGACGACTTTAACCGCCAGTATGCCTCGCCCATCCAGCACGATGCCGATAAGGAGGCTACCGAATCGCTGCGCCGTAAGATATTCCCCTTTATGCTGCGTCGTCTGAAGAAGGACGTGCTCAAGGAGTTGCCCGACCGTATGGAGCAGACGCTCTACGTCGAGATGGAACCCAGTCATGCGCAGTTCTACGAAGAGCGCCGCCGCTACTATCAGCAGGCCATCCAGCAGAGTATCAAGACACAGGGGTTGGAGAAGTCGCAGATGATGATGTTCCAAGCCCTTTCCGAACTGCGCCGTATCGCCTCAGTACCCGAGAGTCTGAGCGACGGTGCCATCGCTTCGCCCAAGATTCCGCTGCTTTGCGAGCAGGTGGAAGAGGCTGTGGCAGGCGGTCATAAGGTGGTCATCTTCTTCAACTTCATTGCCGGTATCGAACTCGTCGGCGAACGCCTGACGGAGTTGGGTATCGACTACACCACGATGACAGGCTCCACCCGCGACCGTCGTGCCGTTGTGGAGCGCTTCCAGAACGACCCCGGTTGCCGTGCCCTGCTGATGACGTTGAAGACAGGCGGTGTCGGGTTGAACCTCACCGTTGCCGATACCGTCTACATCTTCGAACCCTGGTGGAACAAGGCCGCCGAGGAGCAGGCCATCAACCGCTTGCATCGTATTGGCCAGAAGGCTAAGGTGATGAGTTATGCCCTCATTACCCGCGACACCATCGAAGAAAAAATCCGCCTACTGCAACAGCAGAAGCAGGACCTCGCCGACAGTCTCATTACTGGCGATGCTGCCATCACGAAGCGGTTGACGGAGGAGGACATTAAGTACATCTTTGGGAATTGAAGATTGAAGATTGAACATTGAAGATTGAAGATTGAAGAATGGCACAAACAGATATATTCGGAAATACCGTTCCAACGCTGCCTACCCTCGTGCTTGAAGAGCCTACCGCCGAGCATTGGGGCGATATCACCAGCTTCTTAGAGGGCCGTTGCAACAAAAACCAGCTGCTCAACTATGGCGAGGCGTTCATCCCGTGGATTAGCAAGTATGGCAAGGTGATGCGCCGCACCCGAAACGGACGTATCGTTGAGGCTACGGAGGCCACGCTGATGACGAAGAGCAATTCGTCGAAACACGTTATTGCCCAAGGTGTGGCCCTCATCCTGTCCAGCGATGAGAACCTGAAGTTGTACGTCGACTCGTTGAGCGACGAAATGAAAGAGTTGTGGCGTACGATACTCTTCAAGGTGTTTGTCACCCAGAAGGAAGCCAAAAAGATACTCAAGACCACCAGCAACCTGTTCAGTCAGGAGCGGTCGTATTATTACTATAGCGACAAGGTTGTCTGGAACAAACGTGAGTACGGCTGGTTCAGTACGGAGAGTTTCCGCTCAGCCGAACTTAGTCGCTATGGCTATCGCGACTATGAGAGCTACATTACCGTCAGTCCTGCCGTTCATGCCCTCTTCTTGCCTATCTTCTACCCCGAAGCCTTCGACGAGGAGGTTGGACTCAACGAACTGCCCGAAGGTCACTATCGAACCATTAATCTCGAAGCCGAAAGCCAAGTACACTATCAGCTGTTCTGCGGACTCTATCAGCAAGGTGAGTTCCCGCTGAAGAAGAAAGGTGTGGGCACGGCCGACATGAAGCGCGGCCAGAAAAAGTTAGCGCTGACCGAGTTCTTCCCAGGCGACACCACCGAGTTCCGCACCAATCTGCGTGCCTTCTCCTACATACAGCAGCTGACGCTTGCCAAGCAATTCCTTATCAAGAGCGGCAATCCGTCGTATGAAGACGTGATGCGCACGTTGTTTTGTGAGTATTCATCTCTTGGCAATTGGCTGCTTAACCTGCTCTATCCGCACATCAAAGGTCTGCGACAGCAGATGACCTACTACGGCCGTCACGGTAAACTCTGCCACAAGATGCTCACTTGGCTGCGCGAAGAGTCCGACCGCTGGGTCAGCATACGCGATATCTACCTGAAGATTTTTGGCCTTGAGAATGGCGAGAACAGTTCGCGCTTCACGACCCTTGTGTTCTATCCGAGAGACGAGCAGTCGAACACAGAGATGATCAATGAATACACGGGAAAACAGATAGCTGCCAACAGCTATGCGATGGAGTTCGGCTATACGGGATTGCAGATGTGTGCCTTCCTCATGGCCAGTGTCGGTGTGGCGGAAATAGCCATCAACGAAGACCAGAACCTCAACCTGTCGCCCGTCGATGCCGTTGAATACGTCCGACTCACACCCTTAGGCCGTTATGCCTTAGACCTGACCAACGACTACGATGCTCCTGAACAGGAGCACATCGCCTACTTCGAACTCGACCCCGAGCGACTCATCATCCGTTCGCTTGTAGAGCCTAACCCCTACGCCCAGCTGCTGACAGACACCAGCATCGCCATCTCCAAGAACCGTTTTGAGACCTCTGCCCTCTCGTTCCTCTCCAGCTGCCACACCAAGAGCGACGTGGAGTCGAAAATCAAGATCTTCCAGCAGTTTATCTCCAACGACCTGCCCCCACTCTGGAAGCAGTTCTTCCAGTCGCTGCTGCAGCATTGTAATCCGCTGCAGGAAGACCGTACCAGCTACAAGCTCTACACGCTCGACGCTCAGAACCGCGACCTGGTACAACTCGTCACCACCGACCCGTCATTGCGGCAGTTGATCGTCCGCGCCGAGGGTTATCGCATCTTGGTGAAGCAGGACGACATCAAGAAGTTTGAGATTCAGCTGAAGAAGCACGGCTATCTGTTGTGACGTGAGATTTTTCTGAGCGGCCGTTACGTTTTCACGAGTTAAAATTTGGTTATGTGGCAGAAATGGGTTAACTTTGCGCTCTAAATATCAAATAAAGACAGATGGCAAAGAAAGAGGGCAAGGAACTGACCCCGATGATGAAGCAGTTCTTCGACTTGAAGGCGAAGCACCCCGACGCGGTGCTGCTCTTCCGCTGTGGCGACTTCTACGAGACCTATTGCGAGGATGCCGTGACGGCAGCCGGCATACTGGGTATCACGCTGACGCACCGCAACAACGGCTACAACAAGGGCGACGAGATGGCGGGTTTCCCGCACCATGCACTGGACACGTATCTGCCGAAGCTCATCCGGGCCGGTAAGCGCGTGGCCATCTGCGACCAGCTGGAGGACCCGAAACTGACGAAGAAGCTCGTGAAGCGCGGCATCACCGAACTGGTGACGCCCGGTGTGGCGCTGTCCGACAATGTGCTGAACTACAAGGAGAACAACTTCCTCTGTGCGGTGCATTTCGGCAAGACGGCCTGTGGCGTGTCGTTCCTCGACATCTCTACGGGTGAGTTCTTGACGGGTGAGGGTACCCACGACTATGTAGAAAAGATGCTGGGTAATCTGCAGCCGAAGGAGGTGCTGCTGGACCGTCAGCACAAGAAGGACTTTGAGCAGCATTTCGGCTCGAAGTTCTTTACCTTTGAACTTGACGACTGGGTGTTCACGGAGCAAAGCGCCTTACAGAAGCTGCTGAATCATTTCCGTGTGAAATCGATGAAGGGCTTCGGTGTCGACCATCTGAAGAACGGTCTCGTGGCCGCCGGTGCCATCCTGCAGTACTTAGAGCTGACGCAGCACACGCAGATAGCCCATATCACGTCGCTGCAGCGTATAGAAGAGGAGAAATACGTCCGTCTCGACAAGTTCACCATCCGCTCCCTGGAGCTGCTACAGCCGATGCAGGAAGACGGCAAGTCGCTGCTCGACGTCGTCGACCGCACGGTGTCGCCGATGGGCGGGCGACTGATGCGCCGCTGGCTCGTCTTCCCGCTGAAGGACGAGCGGCCCATCAACGAGCGCCTCGACATTGTGGAGTACTACTACCGCGAACCCGACTTCCGCCAGTGTATCGACGACCAGCTGCATAGAGTGGGGGACTTGGAACGAATTATTTCGAAGGTGGCCGTAGGGCGCGTATCACCCCGCGAGGTGGTGCAGCTGAAGGTGGCCTTGCAGGCTTTACAGCCCATCAAGACGGCGTGTCTGTATGCCAAGAACGACGCGTTGAAGCGGGTAGGGGAGCGGCTGAACCTCTGCGAATCGCTGCGCGACCGTATAGAACGGGAAATACAGAACGACCCGCCGCAGCTGGTACAGAAGGGTGGGGTGATTCGCGACGGCGTGAATGCCGAACTTGACGAGCTGCGCCACATAGCCTACTCGGGCAAGGACTACCTGCTGCAGATACAGCAGCGCGAGGCCGAACAGACGGGCATCCAGTCGCTGAAGATTGGCTACAACAACGTCTTCGGCTACTACCTGGAGGTGCGCAACACCTATAAAGACCTGGTGCCGCAGGAGTGGGTGCGCAAGCAGACGCTGGCGCAGGCCGAGCGATACATCACGCAGGAACTGAAGGAGTACGAAGAGAAGATACTGGGTGCCGAGGACAAGATTCTGTCCTTGGAGTCGCGCCTGTTTAGTGAGCTGGTGCTTGCCATGCAGGACTTTATCCCTCAGATACAGATTAACGCCAACCTGCTGGCCCACCTCGACTGTCTGCTGGCCTTTGCCAAGACCGCCGAGGAGAACCGCTACGTGCGGCCCGTCATCGATGACAGCTGCGTGCTCGACATCCGTCAGGGACGCCACCCCGTCATCGAGCAGGAACTGCCGATAGGCGAGCCTTATATCCCCAACGATATCCTGTTGGACAACGAGCGACAGCAGATTATTATCATCACCGGTCCGAATATGGCCGGTAAGTCCGCGCTGCTGCGTCAAACGGCACTCATCGTACTCATGGCCCAGGTGGGCTGCTTCGTGCCCGCAGAGAGCGCGAAAATAGGCTTAGTGGACAAGATATTCACCCGTGTGGGCGCCTCCGACAATATTTCGCTCGGCGAATCGACGTTTATGGTCGAGATGACGGAGGCGTCGAACATCCTCAACAACGTCTCCTCACGCTCGCTCGTCTTGTTCGACGAATTGGGTCGCGGCACGTCGACTTACGACGGTATTTCGATAGCCTGGGCTATCGTTGAATATCTGCACGAGAACGTGAAGGCGGGTCATCCGCGCACGCTCTTTGCCACCCACTACCACGAGCTGAACGAGATGGAGAAGAATTTCTCGCGTATCAAGAACTACAATGTCTCAGTGAAGGAGGTCGACGGCAAGGTCATCTTCCTGCGTAAGCTGGAGAAGGGTGGTAGTGAGCACTCCTTCGGTATCCATGTGGCTGAGATTGCGGGTATGCCGCGCAGCATCGTCAAGCGTGCCAACGTCATCCTGAAGCAGCTGGAGAACGAGAATGCACAGGTGGGCAGTGCGGGCAAACCCACGGCCGAGATTGCCAACAGCCGCGAGGGTATGCAGCTCTCGTTCTTCCAGTTGGACGACCCCGTGCTCTGTCAGGTGCGCGACGAAATCCTAGGCCTCGACGTCAACAACCTGACGCCTCTCGAAGCCCTCAACAAGCTCAACGACATCAAAAAAATCGTCTCAGGCAAGTGAGGCGATTTTTTCTTTTGTTACTGTATTTCGTGCTTGGTGCATTTGCCTATCAGACTGCTTAGTCCTTTGATGCCGTCGGGGTTGTAGACGACGAACTGCTTGTCGGAGACCTGTATCCAGAGATTGCTCTGGGTGTCGTAGTACAGGCTTTTCATAAGAGTTACATCGAAAGGCGGCTCGTAGGGCGACGTGCCCAGTTTGATGCCTGTTTTCAGCTTGTCGATGGTCTTTGGCTGTGTGGTCAGGTTCATGCCTGCCCATTCGCAGAAGGGTTTGGCATAGTCGCTCGTGCAGGCAAAGATGTGCTGTGGGCAGAAGGCCATACGGCCGAACTCCTTGCCCTCGTCGTCGAAAGCATAGGCTTCGCTCCACTGCTGGATGCCAAACGTGAACTTCAGCAACTTGTTCTTTACTGGCAGATAGACGGCCTGCTGAACGGCGTCCGAATACATGCCGTGATATTCGCCATAGTAGCTGCCCGTCAGCTTCTGGAAACTGAACGTCTCAATGCCTTTCTCGTTGAGTTTGTTAAACTCACTGGGATGTACGCCGCCGTTATTGGGGTATTTCCAAAGGCCATTTTCGCGTATGGCATAGAAATCACCATTGTCAGTCACCAGGTAACCTTCCTCCGTGCGTCTTACCATACGCACCACTTTCTTCGTCTGTGTGTCAAGAACGATGCAGGGGTCGGCCTTCATAGCCAGGAACCTGGCGTTGGGCGAGAAACTCATGGCTTCGCCGCGGTTGGCAGGCCAGATGTAGTAGGTCTCTTGTCCGTTGGGGCCTTCGGGAACCAGCACCTCAGAGGTGTTGACATCTGTTCCATTAAAGCGCACAATGCCCTTCGCCTCTAACTGCATATAGATGTTTGTGCCGTCACAGCCTGAACAGATAATTTTTGAGCGGTCACTCTTCTTTTTGGGAACGACAAAACGGAAGGCGCCCGTCTGTTTGTCTGCGGCGCGAAGGGTGTTCAAATCGCCATACTGGGTGCCTTGGAAGTAGATGTTGCCAGCATCTTCGTACACGTTCTGAATCCACTCGTCGAAGAGTACGATGGCGAACTTGTTGTTGGCTGCTTTCGCTGCCGTAGCGGGCTTGCCTGCTGCAGGCTTGCGCTTAGCTTGTGCAAATGCCATCATAGGCACCAGCGCAGCTATTAATAAGATGGTTAGTTTCTTCATAGTTGGAAAGTTTTTTGTTTGTTATTTTCCACGAGCCTCACGAGCCTTCTGCATAGCTGCCGACTGTAGTTCCGACATAGCAGTAGCAGCCTCCTTCAACGCTTCGGCCTTTGAATCTACGATGAGCAGTTTGCCCAGACGCCCTAAGCCTTCAATATTGAAGGTGGCGATGGAGAGATAGATGGTCAGCTTGCCTTTGGTGCCTGCTGCCCAGTCGAGTTTCCCGTCCTCAGGAGCATATTGTCCGTGCTGACCAACGGTAAAGGGTTTTCCATCCTTGTCGTAGGCCACCACGTATCCGTAGTTGAGGGCCTTGTACTGATCGACGGCCTCCGTACTTTCTACTTCGCCTTCGAGGGTCAGCTGACGGTCTTCAACGTTTGTAATGACGAGCGGTTTCACCACCTTGAAAGGAATGCCCTCGGCCACTTCTGTGGGAATCTCTATCGAGGCTAATCCCTCTGTCTCTGCCATTGTCTTCATTTGTTCCTGTAGTTCTTCGAGTTTCGCTTTGGCGGCTGCGTGTTCTTCTTCTGTACCTACCGCCATATCAGCTCTGGCCGTGTTGATGCCGTCCATACACTCGAAATACTTCTGGGGGAATGAACCCAGTATGCCGTCGGCAGCCAGATCCTGGCTGTCAGAGCTACTGCCGTTACCTCCGCCGCAACTGGTGAATACTGCGCCCGTGAGCGCAATGACTGCTGCAAGTGCAGCTGATTTGAAAATGTTCTGTTTCATACGCTAAAATGTTTTTTTTAAATGTGAGTTATGATAGTTGTATTCGATATTCGCTGGGTGTTCAATAGCCGATTTAGTCGCAGACGGCGCGGATGCGCAGACCCATATAGAGGAAACAATGCGTTCTGCTGACTTGGAAAGAGTTATGGCCAAAGATTGTCCACGCCACATGTGTGGTCTGGCCACCCCATGTACCTGTCCAGAAATTGCCCTGTGTAGTTCTGGATCTCAGGAAAATCTTGTTGCCGTTGGGACCCGTGAAGAGCCATCCTTCGTAGCCTTTATAGGTTACCTTTTTCTTCGTACATTGCATCAGCAGTTCCTCGGCCTCTTCTTTGGTGGGCATTCGCCAGGTGCCTCCCCATTTGACGCGGGCGGCATCATATTGCGTGCCGCTGATTTCACGACCTATGTTACAATACAGTCCAGTGGTACGCCAGTTGCCGCCGATATTGCCATTATTGAAATGGCTATAGTTCTCTTCCGTGTATTCGTCCTTTGTCTCCGTCTCTCCCCAGGCATAGAAGTCGCCATATTCCTCAGGACTGCTGGCACCAACGTCCCAGCCCGCCCATTTCACGCTGAGACCGAGGTCGACCATCTGTCCCGGCGTTGGTTCGTCAGGATTGTCTTCATTCTCTTTCACGATTGTGACCTTTATCGGCTCGCCGTTGAACCAATTGTTTCTGCCTTTATAGTCGAGCGTGGTGACTGCAGCCGCATAGTGGAAGTATTCTAAGTCGGGAATGGGAATGGTAGCCGTGTATTCGCCGTCAGCATTTATCTGTGAGGCCTCTACAAAGTAGACTTCGCTTGTAGCACTACCAGTCAGCAGGTTGCGTGTCTCACCATAGGTGAAGGTATACCAGTTTCCCTTAACGCCGCCATAGAGTTTTCCTCTCAACGTGTATGTCCCGTCGCCATTATTCTCACCAGGCAGTGTTTCTACCTTGATAAGTTCTGTCGATGAGGGGACAGGTATCTCGTGGTCGAGAAGCCTGATAACAGGTCTGACGGTGACCTTGCCACTGGGCAGTCCCTCGAGTCGCACTTCGTAATCAGCTTCCTCACTGGCGTAGGTACGTCTGGGTGCGTAGTCATCGTAGAAGCTGCCCAGATAACCGTTATTCCAATCATAGGCAGCAGCGCCCACTTCGATAGGGAACAGACATTTGCGGGAGGCGTGGAAGTATGCATTGGCATAAGTATTGTAATTGCTAATGCCGTAGGCTTTGAGGTTGTCGAACGCTGGCAGCAGATACCACTCCCACGCAAAGGACGATGGGAATGTCTTCTGGAAGACAGATTTCTTATCTTTGACTTTGCCCCAGAAATTGGCTTCGCCGTATATGTCTATATCAGCTACCAGTCCGAGTTCCAGCTTATTGTCTTTATGTGCGTTGTAGAAGTTGTTCCAGCCATTGTCCGTGTTACCCTCCAGATGGATGTCGGCTTCCATCTTCGGGCCTATAGCGAGATCGGCTCTGGCGCGCAGATAACCTCCAAAGAAGTCGATAGTGCCTAACGACAATCCCAGCTTTCCACCCGCCATAACGGAGCCTTTGACGGAAATCTGCGCGTCGAACGATGGCTCGTTCTCATCGCCCGACTCTTTCAGGGGCTTTGTGTAACTGCCCTGAAAGCCATTCTTGTCTTCGTACTTGATGCGGGTGATGTAGGGATATTTCCTGCTCTGATAGTTGAATGCAGACTCGATGCTGCCCTCAGCGCTCACGAAGGGAGTACCCGTCAGCTCAACCTTAAAAACGGGTGCTGCTAAAGGGAACAGGAACTTGAAGAGCGTCTTTTCCTGGAAGACACTTGTCTCGCTGGGCCATTCGAAGTCCTTCTCAATCTTGAAATCAGCACCTATGGAGTAGTCCCATTCGTGGTAAAGCGTCACATCGACCACCTGATTGAAGAGGTTGAAGAAATAGGCATATTCGCCATATACCGTACCGTTGAGAGAACCGCTCAACGCAAACTCAGCATCCTCAAGAGGCTCTGAATCGTAGTTAAGAGGAAGTGTAACAGTTTTTTTCTGAATGTCTCCTGTCCCCATTGAATAGCGTCGAGCCTGTGCCTGCTGCTGGTCGTCGCCGATACGCTCGACGCCAATCAGCTGAACGAAGATGTCGCTGACGTCCTCAACACGAGCACAGGCGACCTGCAGGGTTCCTGCCGTCTCGCCAACGCTCGTCACCCTACCGGCGAAACCGTCGCTGAGCATGCGGTTAGTGGCGTCGACACTCAGCAGCAAGTCGTCCTTCTTAGGGCGTAGCGATGACGGCATCGAACTGCTGAACACAAGGGTCATGCCGTCAACGGCCTGCAGATAGCTGAGCATCGCCGCATCCATCTTGATGACATCAGGCTGGAAGATGGTCTCAGGATTGACGAAACTCACGCTGTCGATGGCGTTCAGGGGAATCTCGTAGGTGCTGTCGGGCGTATGAATGTTCTGTACCATCATGACGTCGGTAGCTGTGCTGTCGCCCGCTATGGTGGTATAGGTGATGCTGTCGATGTCGGCACGGAAAAAGGCGTTGAAACCGCCGTCGTTGCGATAAAAGTAGATAGCCTCGCCAACCGTCTGGGCTGCGCCCGTTAAAGCTGTCAGCGCCAGCAATAATGAAACAAGTACCTTTCTCATGGCCGTACGATTTTCGCGGTTTTACCATTGATGCTCAGGATATAGACGCCCGTAGGAAGCGAAGAGAGAGAAAAAGCCAGATGCCCGTCGTACGAACAGAAATGTACGGGCACACGGCTTCCGTCTGACTTGTAGAGGTTAATCTTGCTGACATCTGTTATGCCGTTGAACACCATCATCCCGTTCTGCTGTGTATAATCAGCGTCAGGCTGTCTGACGGCTGTGTTCGTGTTCTTGTCTCTGTATGAGAAGCGGACGACGTCGCCCACCTGAAAAGACAGATGTAGCACGGACGAGGCGATGACCATCCGGTCGCCTTCGAAGGTGATTATCGGTTGGGTATACAGTTCTACCTCTGTCGTCGTCTTGTCAGCATGATGCAAAACGAGTATCTGTGTTTGGGCAGAAATGGTGAGTCTGCTGCAAACAAACAAAAGTGGAATCAGAAGTTTTCTCATAACTAGCCGTTGTTTTTGTCGCTACAAATATACGGAAATATTATTGAGAAAAAGCGGGGAGAGTGTTTTTTTGTTTTTTTTAACGCAAGAATTTGTTTTGATGGCGGCAAATTGCGTTATTGACGCTTCTTGTTGTCGGCTACCGTCCTTTATTCCTTTGCCAAAATTGCTAATCGGGCGGCAATCTCGGCTTTGTAGCGTTCGCACAATTCCTGAGGCAGGAAGCTCTGGTCAATGAATGCTTCCCAGCGCGACTGTAACTTCTGGAACTTAGCGAAGATGTTGTCTATGACCTTATCGTCCAGTCCTGTGGTTCGCATGGCGTTGACGAAGTTCTGACGGTTGATTTTCCGTTTGCGCCCGTCGAGTGTCAGTGCCAGTTCCTCAGGGTCGTCGAAGAGCAGGTGTACGTTCAGCAGGTCGTAAGCAGGTGTCAGTGTGTAGAGTCCTGGTATGCGACAGAAGAGCGAGAAGTTTTTCAGGTGCATGTCGGAGTTGCCGGTAAGCCATGAGAATACCACCACCTCCCAGTAGTTCACTACGTCGAGCTGCGGCATAGACGAGTAGCTGCGTATCAGCTTTCCTACGTTCTCGTACGACGACTTGTACTTGTCGCTGGCCAGCCGTTCGCTCAGTTGGCAGGCGTCCTCCATGAGGTATTTCCTACCGTCGTCGTCGCGGTCTATGCGTCGCGTGATGTAGGTCAGTTCGCCGTCGCTGAAGCGGATGAGTGCATGGGGCACCACCTGGATGCGTGCCAGTGTGGCTAAGTGCATGGTCAGGTCTTCGTCTTCGGGTAGCCAAGGGTAGGTGTCCGACTTGGGCTTCAGAATATACCGTCCCCATAGTCCGACAATGGTCAGACGGTCTGGCTCGTCGCGCCCGCCGCGGTTGATGTCCATCGACAGTTTCGGCTGCACGCCGGTGACGGTGGTGTGGCTCTCTATCACCTCGCGAGCCAGTTCGTTGATGTTCCGGCGCGAATAGGGCAGTACGGGTACGCCTCCGCTGCCGAAGAATCGGCGCGCACAGGCAGGATGGAAGTCCTGTTGTCCGGGCTTCAGTTCCTGGTAGCAGTAAAGGCATTTACACTCGTCCATCGGCTCACTCCTCTTCGTTATTGATACCTACCACGCCGACGGCTCCGATGCAGTCCTGGCAGCAGGTCATCAGCAGGCCCATGCGGTCGTTGGGGTTTATCTTCCAGTTTTTCGTCGTGATGTTCAGCAGCCACCCTTCGGGAATCAGGCCGTCGAAGAAGGCGAACAGCACTTTCGAGCGGTAAGGCTCCGGCGTCAGCGGCAGTGTCAGGCTTACAGGCTCAGCCCCCATCGACTTCAGATAGTCCGCATCGTAGGCGAAGGTGTAGCCGTCGGCATCCTCGGTGAGCTGGCCGGCCAGCTTGTCGCGATAGTATATGTTGGCCTGTCTCATAAGCTGCTATCCTCAACTGACAGGGAATGGCCGTCGTTTAAGGAAACAACGCCCAGCTCCGCACCGAACAGGTTCAGCACGCAGTTCACCTTGTCTGTGCGCAGCGTGGCTTTGCCCTGCTCCAAATCGCGGATGAAGCGCAAGCCTACCCCCGACTTGGCCGACAGGTCTTCCTGTGTCAGCCCGTACTGTCGGCGCATCGCCTTTACATATTTCGACAGTCTGTTCTGTTCAGCCATTCCGTTTAACTTGTTTATGTAAAAACGGTGCAAATATACTATAATTTTATGTTAACTGCATCCTTTCGGGTATAATTTTAATGATTATTATAAAAAATATACCCGAAAGGGATGGTTTGTGAGTGTCAGATATACAATTATACCCTAAAAGGTATAAATAAGCTACCTTCTTGCCCTTATCATGCAGTACACGCCGATGACGATGAAGGGTATGGAGAGGATTTGTCCCATATCGATGGGCAGGGAGGCTTCGAAGGCTTCCTGAATCTCCTTCGTGTACTCGATGAAGAAGCGGAAGGTGAAGATGTAGGCCAGGCAGAAGCCGAAGTACCAGCCGGTACCTATCTTCTCGGGTATGCGTTTGTGGAGTACCCACAGGATGACGAAGAGCAGGGCGTAGGCGATGGCCTCGTAGAGCTGGCCGGGATGGCGGGGCAGCATGTCGACCTTCTCGAAGATGAAGGCCCAGGGCACGTCGGTGGCCTTGCCGATAATCTCGCTGTTCATGAGGTTGCCCAAGCGTATGAAGCAGGCTGTGGTGCCGGTGGCTATGGCGATGTTGTCGAGTACCGTCCACAGGCTCAGTTTGGTGCGCTTGCAGTATAACCACAGCGCCAGCATGAGGCCTGCCGTACCGCCGTGAGATGCCAGTCCGGCGTAGCCCGTCATCTTCCACGAGCCGTCCTGCATGATGTGGATGGGCAGCAGCATCTCGACGAAGCCCTTGAACGACGTGAGGAAGTAGTCGGGCTGGTAGAAGATGCAATGGCCCAGACGGGCGCCGATAAGTATGCCGAGGAAGCAGTAGATAAACAGCGGGTCGAACAGCTCGTCCTTGATTTTCTGCTCCTTGTACAGCCGCTTGACAACGAAGTAAGCCAGTGTCAGGCCGATGAGCCAGCACAGCGAGTACCAGCGGAATGTCAGCGGTCCCAGCGAGAATGCCTCTATCGAGGGGTTCCAGATGATGTATAACAGTAATTGTTTCATATTCTATGATTCTTTTTTGGTTCGTCCACCCTGGCGGAGGTTCTCGAAATCTTGTATGCCAATAGGGTATTTTGTCATGTCGGTGCACAATTTCGCGGCAAAGTTACGAAAAAGCAGGCGGACTGCCAAACAACTCTGTCACTTTCTTTACAAACCCATGAAGACTTTACTTATTCATGAATTCTTTGTTCTCGTTGACGGTATAAAAGGGGTTCTCGGGATTCAGGCGAATGTGTGTAAGCCGTTCACAGTTCTTGAACAGTTCCTTACCAATCTTGCGTAGTGATTTAGGCAAGGTGATGGCATAAAGGTGCTTGCAGTTAGAGAAAGCATAATTGCCAATCTCCGATACGCCTTCAGGAATCGTGACAGATAGCAGTGTCTGACATGCTGTGTAGGCATTATAGCCTATAATGGTTGTTGTTGCCGGCAGTCTCACAGCCAGTAGGTTTCTGCATCCACTGAAAGCCGCTCCTCCAATCTTTTGCAGGCCGTCATGGAATACTGCATAGTTGAGATTGCTGCAATGAGAGAATGCGCGATATCCTGTACGTTCCAGCGTTCGCGGTGCCACGAAGTGTGATAGGTAATAACAGTTGGAAAAGGCCGTATCGGGCAATGCCTTCACATCTGTCTGTTCCATGTCGATGGTACGTAGCATACCTTTTTTCAGCATTTCCCGGAGCGTATGGAAGTCGGTCTCGTTCATCTTTCCTTTCAGTTTGATGTGGCGGGTAGTGAGCCGCTCTTCGGGAGTGAGCCGCTTTAAGAGGGAGCCTGCCTCGCTGATAGTGACCTCTTTCGTCGCTGCCTGATAACTGCTGTCAGCCACGCCAACCAGCATCCAGTGTTGCTGGCTGTAGCCACAAAGGTCGCTTAGGTCATAGTAGCCGTTATCTTTGCCTGCCCATCCCATGTTGACATGTACTTTGTCTTTCTTGCATCCGTCAATGACAAACAGGTGTCCTTGTCCCTTTTTATTCGCCCCCCGATAAAGTACGGGGCGCCCTGCCTTCAACTCCGAGAAGATAAGCTGGCGGTACAAACTGTCACGCCTGGGAGTCAGGAAATCGGAACGGTTGTAGATGGCCATGTAGTTGCTATATCTGAACAGGCGTTTCATGGCACCCATGATATATTCAATGGATGTGCTGCTCCAGTTGTCGCCATATTCTGTAAGCGAAGAGACGCCACAATCGCTGATAAGCTTTGCCACAGCTACGATTTCCTCTTTTTGTACATTGGGGTTTACCGCGTGGAACATCAGGTTCCAGTCGTATTCATACTTTCCGTCAGGACTCATTGACGGGTAGCGATGATAGTTCACCACCTGCGCCATAGCTACAGGACCACAGCCAGCCAGTTTGTAGGTGTTCGGTTCGCTGCTGTCGTCTGTTTTCGGGCATAGCAGATTGAAAGGGTAATTCTGTCCCCATCGGGTCCCTATGAGGGGCTTTATTTCTTCAGGAAAGACATATTGTGACAAGACAACAGACGAGTCCCTGTCTGCCTCATCGTCGGCAATCACTATAGGAAGTGGCTTGCTGCCGGCATAGTCTTCCCACGTGCGCTCCACAAGATGTTTGGGCTGCCAGCCCTTGGCTTTTACTGCGGCAACCTGCGAGGAGGTCATTGCGTTCTGCTCATGTGAATAGGCAATGACACACAATTCGCCTTTCCTGACAGACGGCAGGTTATTGACCAGCGAATCCATCGCTGTACCACTGAACAGATTGCCCGAGCAGCGTATTTTCTCCAGTGCAGTACAGCCTGACGTGTTAAGCTCTGTCAGCTGATTGTTTCCACACATAAGGAATCTCAATGCCTTGTTTCTTGAAACATCAAGTGAGGTGAGCTGGTTATGTTCTATCCTTAAATAGACCAGCTCCTTGTTCCTCGACACATCAACAGACTTCAGTTGGTTCCTGTCTGATAGGAGGCTTTCCAATGCCGTAAAGTACGCTATTCCCGTCAGGTTATGGATGTTTTTGTTGGCTACCTGAACCTCTGTAATATCGGCAATCTCCTTGTCTGTCAATACGCCGTCCTTGCCGTATGGCTGCGACAGGATCCAGTTACGAAAACTATTGTCAGGGAAGTTTTTCTCATTTATTTCAACGTCAGCCCACCCTTTGCCTGACGTAAGGAGCATGATTATTGATAGGACAATCTTTCTCATTTCCTCAATAAGAACACTTTTTTTCTTCTGTGTACGACTCACCTAAGGAGTTACACGTTGAAGCGGAAGTGCATGATGTCGCCATCCTGCACGACGTAGTCCTTGCCCTCGACGGCCAGCTTGCCGGCCTCGCGGACGGCGGCCTCGGAGCCGTACTGCAGGTAGTCGTCGTACTTGATGACCTCAGCGCGTATAAAACCCTTCTCGAAGTCGGTGTGGATGACGCCGGCACACTGCGGAGCCTTCCAGCCCTTCTTGTAAGTCCAGGCCTTCACCTCCATTTCGCCGGCGGTGATGAACGTCTCGAGATTCAGCAGGGCGTAGGCCTTCTTGATGAGCCGGTTGACGCCGCTCTCCTCTAAGCCCAGTTCTTCCAAAAAGAGCTGCTTGTCTTCGTATGACTCCAGTTCGGCAATGTCCTCTTCGGTCTTGGCGGCGATAACCATAGCCTCGGCACCTTCCTCCTGCGCCATCTTCTCGATGGCTCGCGTGAAGTCGTTCCCCGACTTCGCCTCGGCCTCGCCGACGTTGCAGACGTAGAGCACAGGCTTCGACGTCAGAAGGAAGAGGTTGCGGGCGCAGTCCTGCTCCTCCTTCGTCTCAAACTCCACGATACGGGCGTTCTTGCCCTGCTCCAGCACCTCCTTGTAGGCTTTCAGCACGGTGACCTCCACCTTAGCATCCTTGTTGCCGGCAGCGGCGGCCTTTTCGGTCTTGGCCAGTCGGCTCTCGATGGTCTCGAGGTCCTTCAGCTGCAGTTCGGTGTCGATGATTTCTTTGTCGCGGATGGGGTCGATGGTGCCGTCGACATGGGTGATGTTCTCGTCCTCGAAGCAGCGGAGTACGTGGATGATAGCATCCGTCTCGCGGATGTTGCCAAGGAACTTGTTGCCTAAGCCCTCGCCCTTGGAGGCGCCCTTCACGAGTCCTGCTATATCTACAATCTCGCACGTGGCGGGGACGATACGTCCCGGATGTACCAGTTCGGCGAGTTTCGTCAGACGCTCATCGGGTACGGTGATGACACCTACGTTAGGTTCGATTGTACAGAACGGAAAGTTTGCTGCCTGTGCCTTGGCACTCGACAAGCAATTAAACAATGTGGACTTGCCGACGTTGGGCAAGCCCACAATACCACATTTTAATGCCATTTCTAATTAGATTTGACGATTAGTTATTGTATTGATCCCACTTTGTGAAGGCTTCCTTCCTGTAGTCGAACATATAACGTACGTCATCAGTCTCGTACTGGTAACCGATGAATCTGTCGTTGTTCAACGTCAATTCCTTGTAGTTGAACGTAGCGGTACCCCATTGCTCGTAGGCGATGGTGACGATGTCGCCACTAATGCTCCAACGGAAGTTGCTCTTTTCGGGATCGTTGTTCATATATTCAGTGTTAAAGCCAAGCTGACGGCCTGTGCCGTAGAGGGCTGTAGGGGTAGCACGGTCGAAGCGGAGAACGTTCCACGTGCGGTTGTCGCTGTCTCTGAAGCTTCCCCATTCTTTTCTCTGCTTGATGCTGTAACCCTGCCAGTTGCCACTTGTCAGGAACTTGGCTGCATCTTCAGCGCTCAGACTGTCATCATCACTGCTGCAGCTGGTCGTCAGCATCACGGCTGCCAGCATCATCGTCATGTAAAAAAACAATTTTTTCATAATTCTATCTTTTGTAGTTGTTTACAGCGTGCAAAGGTACACATTATTTTCTGAATGACAATGAGTTTTGCATAAAAATGTTGTTTAATGCGCCTCCAACCAATTCTCGCCAAAGCCGGAGTCAGCCACGAGGGGGACGTTAAGGGGGAAGGCACGCTGCATCTCTTCGAGGACGATGGTTTCTACTTGTTCACGCTCCTCTGGGTAGACGCTGAAGTTCAGTTCGTCGTGTACCTGTAGAATCATCTTACTGCGGATGCCCTCGGCCTTGAAGCGCTGGTGAATGCGAATCATTGCTACCTTGATGATATCAGCGGCAGTGCCCTGAATGGGGGCGTTGATGGCGTTACGCTCGGCAAAGCCGCGAACGGTGGCGTTGGCGCTGTTGATATCCGGCAGATAGCGGCGGCGACCAAAGAGCGTAGTGACGTAACCTTGTTGGCGCGCTTTCTGCTTGGCTTGCTCCATATAGTCGTGAACATCAGGGAAGGTGGCAAAGTAGCCATCGATGAGCTGCTTGGCTTCGTCGCGACTGATGTCCAAACGCTCAGCAAGACCGAAGACGGTGATACCGTAGATAATGCCGAAGTTGGCACGCTTTGATTTGGTGCGTTCGTCGCGCGTTACTTCTTCAATGGGCTTCTTGTAGATGTTGGCTGCTGTGGCTGCATGCAAATCCTTGCCTTCGCGGAACACCGCAATCATCTGCGGGTCGTTGGAAAGATGGGCCATTACGCGTAATTCAATCTGACTATAGTCTGCTGAAAAAAACAGACACCCAGGCTCGGGTATGAATGCTTTACGAATCTCCTTGCCATCCTCGCCTCGAATGGGAATATTTTGCAGGTTAGGGTCAGAAGAGGAGAGGCGTCCCGTAGCTGTCACCGTCTGGTTGAACGATGTATGAATATGTCCTGTTCTTGGATTTATCAGCTTCGGTAGGGCATCGATGTAGGTTCCGATGAGTTTCTTCAATCCTCTGTGTTCCAAGATGTCTGATACAATCTCGTGTTTGTTGCGTAACTGTTGCAGCACTTCTTCCGACGTCACGTACTGACCCGTCTTGGTCTTTTTGGCCTTCTCCACAATCTTCAGTTTATCGAAAAGGATTTCGCCCACTTGTTTCGGCGAGGCTATATTGAACGACTGACCAGCCAACTCGTAGATGCGCTTCTCCAATTCGTTCATGCGCTCTGTGAAAATCTTTGACGTTTCCTGCAAGGATTCTGTATCGAGGCAAACGCCGTTCATCTCCATTTCAGCCAATACAGGCATCAGCGGCATCTCGATGTCATAGAACAGTTTTTCGCATTCAAACTTCTTCAGTTCAGGCTCCAGCTTGTTCTTCAGCTGCAGGGTGATGTCGGCATCCTCGCAGGCATATTCGTAGACGAGGGTAGGGGAGAGGTCGCGCATCGAACGCTGGTTCTTTCCCTTCGGACCAATGAGTTCGTCGATGTGGATGGTTTTATAATTAAGGTATATCTCCGCCATGTAGTCCATGTTGTGATGAAGCTCGGGTTGGATGAGGTAGTGGGCAATCATGGTGTCCCACATCGGGCCTTGTAACTGAACGTTATAATTTCTTAAAACTTCTAAATCGTACTTTAAGTTCTGTCCGACCTTCAAGATTTTGGGGTCTTCGTATACAGATTTAAAGATATTAACAATTTGCAACGCCTTTTCACGTTCGGCTGGAATGGGGACGTAAAACGCCTCAAATTCCTTCACAGCGAAGCTCAAACCCACCAATTCGGCATCGATAGCAGAGGTTGAAGTGGTTTCCGTGTCTAAACTGAGAATTTCATTTGTCAAGAAATAATCACGAATTTTCAGCATTTCTTCCTCATTATCAACGAGTTTGTAATCGTGAGGCGTTGTTTTTACCGTCTCAAAACTCGAATTTTCGCTCAAATTCGTCCCGTCGGCAGGAAATTCTGCAAACAAATCGAGTTGTCCGTTAGCAGGAATTTCATGTTTTTGGCTTTTTTTAAGAACTCTGTCCGCGAATGATTTCATCTCCAGTTCAGACAGCAATTTGCCCAGTTCGGCTTCGTCGGGGTCGACAACCTTCAGTCGTTCCATATCGAGTTCGATGGGAACATCGGTTTTGATGGTTGCCAGGAAGTGCGACATCTTGATATCGTCAACGTGCTCCTCTACTTTTTCGCGAAGCTTGCCCTTGATTTCTGACGAATGAGCCAGAAGCTGTTCGATGCTGCCAAACTCGTTGATGAGTTTCACGGCGGTTTTCTCACCTACGCCTGGACAGCCTGGAAAGTTGTCAGCAGAGTCGCCCATCAGCGCCAAGAGGTCGATGACGGATTCTGTCGATGGAATGCCGTATTTTTCACAGACCTCCTGTGGTCCCATCACCTCGTAGCCGCCGCCGTGACGTGGGCGGTATATCTTCACGTGGTCAGTCACCAACTGTCCGTAGTCTTTATCGGGCGTCAGCATATAGGTTTCTGTGCCGATGGAATCAGCTTTTTTGGCCAGCGTGCCAATGACATCGTCGGCCTCGAAACCGTCGACCTGAAGGATAGGGATGCGATAGGCTTTGAGCAGATCCTTGATGATAGGTACGGCCTTGCGAATGTCCTCGGGGGTCTCTTCGCGCTGGGCTTTATAATCTGGAAACGCCTCGCTGCGGAACGTCGGACCGTGAGGGTCAAAGGCGACGCCGATGTGAGTGGGCTTCTCTTTGGTGAGCACCTCGTTCAGGGTGTTGAGGAATCCCATGATAGCACTGGTATTGAGCCCCTTCGAATTGATTCGCGGGTTCTTGATAAAGGCGTAATACGAGCGATAAATGAGCGCGTAAGCGTCTAAAAGGAATAGTTTATCCATAACATTTGAGAATTTTCGCGTAAAATTACTAAAAAAATTCCCATTATCCGAAGATTTTCACTAATTTTGTCACAAAATTCTTTCGATATGGATTATTTGTCGCTTATCAAGAAGCCTATAGAGCGGGATTTGAACGACTTTGTGGAGTTGTTCAACACGTCGTTGACACATAGTGATGGCCTTCTCGGCTCAGCACTTTCGCATATCCGTCAGCGTGGCGGAAAGCGTATGCGGCCGATGCTGATCTTGTTGATGGCCCAGAATTTCGGCCGTGTGTCGCAAGTGACACAGAATGCCGCTGTCGGACTAGAACTGCTGCATACCGCCTCGCTCGTTCACGACGATGTGGTGGACGAGAGTAGTGAGCGTCGCGGACAAGCCTCAGTGAATGCTACGTATGATAATAAGGTGGCGGTCTTGGTGGGCGACTATATCCTGTCTACAGCCTTGCTGCGCGTATCGCTGACAGACAATCAGAAAATCATACAGTTGTTGGCTGAACTGGGACGCACGTTGGCTGCAGGCGAGATTCTGCAGTTGTCGAATATTCAGAATCAGGAGATTTCAGAAGACGTTTATTATCAGATAATTAACAATAAGACCGCCGCCTTGTTCGAGGCTTGTTCGAAGATTGGTGCGCTGTCGGCAGGTGCCACTGACGAGGAGATAGCTGCCGCTGCAAAATTCGGACAAAATATCGGCATGATTTTCCAAATCCGTGACGATATCTTCGACTATTTCGATTCGAAGGACATTGGTAAGCCGACAGGTAACGATATGGTAGAAGGCAAGCTGACACTGCCCGTCATCTATGCGCTGAACAACTCGCATCTTGAGTCGATGCAGACGTTGGCTCGTAAAGTGAAAGCAGGCACCGTAAATCCCGATGAAATAGCCGTTCTTGTGGAGTTTACAAAAGAACAGGGCGGTATTGAGTATGCTGAGCGACGGATGGAGGAAATAGCCGAAGAAGCTCGCGTATTCATCGAAAAATACACAAAAGATAAGGCTGTCAAGGAAGCCCTGACAGCCTATCTCGAGTACGTCATCCAGCGTAATTATTAGACAAGAGTACACTACCAGCCAGGAGTACTTTTTGACATAAGTACAGGAGTACTTTTTGACAGGATTACATGAGTACCTTTTTTGACATGACATGAGTACAAGAGTACAGGAGTACTTTTTGAGTTTTTATAAAGAACTGTTCTCTTGTACTCTTGTCTAAACATGTTCTCCTGTACTCTTGTCTAAACATGTTCTCCTGTACTCCTGTCTAAAAATGTTCTCTTGTACTCCTGTCTAAAATAAGTACTCATGTACTCATGTCTAAAACAGTTCTCTTGTCTAAAACAGTACTCCAGTCAATTAAAAAAACTTGGTTTCTACGCCTGTTAGTTCGCTCAACAGCAGGTTAGCCAGTCGGCTGGTACCTAAACGGAAGTAGTAATTCGTGAGCCATTTCTCGCCTAAGACCTCTTTCACAATGGTGTAGTAGATCAGGGCGTCCATCACGCTGTTAATGCCGCCAGCGGGCTTTAAACCTACTTGTATGCCCGTCTCGTCGTAGTACTCCTTGATGGCCTGACACATCACATAAACGGCTTCAGGCGTAGCGCTGATTTTCTCCTTGCCTGTAGAAGTCTTGATGTAGTCAGCGCCGGCATACATCGAGAGGAGCGATGCTATTTTGATGTTCTTGCATGAGCCCAAATCGCCTGTTTCGAGGATAACCTTCATCGGCACATCGCCGCAGGTTTCTTTCTGCTGCTGGATTTCGTCACAGACGGTCTCGTAGTCGCCGCTCAGGAATTCGCCTACGTGCATTACGATGTCAACATTGCCGGCACCGTCGCGTACAGCGAGTCCTGTCTCAACGGTCTTCACCTCGATAAGAGCCTGCGACGAGGGGAAGGCACCGCTGACGCAAGTAGGTATAACGCCTTCTACTTCAAGCGATTCGCTCACTAACTTCGTGAAACGCGGGTAGGTGACAACGGTGGCGACGTGGGGCATCTGCGGGTAGTCGTTGTCGAACTTGTTCACCTTCTCAACGAGTTGGAGAACGCTCTCAGCGGAATCCTGCGTGGTCAGCGTGGTCAGCTCGATACTGCCGAACATGAAGCGCTTCACTTCAGGCGTGTCGTTCTCATGTACTTTGGTGGCGATAATCTCTTTGACGGCCTCCTGCACTTCCTGGTCGCTCACTTCGAGGTTGTACTTCGACAGAGCCTCTTCAATTCTTGTTTTTTCTGCCATAATATTAAGCTTTAAGTTTTGGGTTTTCTATATGCCGTAGGGCATCTCTTTTTGTCTTTTTCTCAATCGATTTCAGCAGTTCTTCAGTCAGGTCAACGCCAGTCTGGTTGGCTAAGCATAGCAGTACCCAAAGCACGTCGGCCATCTCTTCGCCGAGGTTTTCTTTCTCGCCTGGCTTGAAGCTCTGGTCGCCGTATTTGCGGGCCATCACGCGCGCTAACTCGCCAACTTCCTCGGTCAGAACGACCATATTCGTCAGTTCCGAGAAGTAGCGCACGCCGTACTCCCGAATCCAGCGGTCTACCGCTTCTTGTGCTTCGCGTATCGTCATCGTGTGAGCATCAAATAGAACAACATAGCAATGACAAACAGCATCATTAGGATGTTCTGCTTGTTGTCGCGTGCATATTCCTTCCAGTTAAAGGCCTTGTAGACGACCTGTAACAGCCACAATATAAGGCCAACGATGCACACCCAGATGGCCCATCCCCAATGCAGGAACCGGTGGCCTGCACAGCCTATCAGCATCAGGATGACGCTCGATATCTCAATCTCTCGCAAATATTTCTTCATATCTCCTTACTCCTTTCTCCTTACTCCTTACTCCTTATTCTTCGTATCCATACAGATGGTGACGGGGCCGTCGTTAAGCAGTTCAACCTTCATATCGGCACCGAATTCTCCTGTGCCAACAGACTTGCCGAGTTGCTCGCTAAGTTGCTGACAGAAAGCCTGATAGAGCGGTATGGAGTGCTCGTGAGAGCCAGCCCGGAACCAACTGGGGCGGTTGCCTTTCTTGTAGCTGGCATAGAGTGTGAACTGACTTACCACTAATGCCTCGCCTTGGACGTCGAGTAGGGAGCGGTTCATCACGCCCTCGTCGTCATCGAACACCCGCAAGTTGGCTATCTTCTTCACCAACCACTCTACGTCCTCCGTTGTGTCTTCATTACACACACCTAACAGCACCAGAAATCCTTGTCCGATGCTGCTCTTCACACTGCCTTCGATGGTAACGCTGGCGTGCTTGACTCGTTGTATGACCGCTCTCATGTCTGCAAAGTTACAAACTTTTTTTCATTCCACCAAACTTTTACGGATGGAAATGTTCATAGATGATTTTGGCTTTTGCCGGACCTGTTATTTCTGCTATCTTTTCCTGAGACGCTTCCCTGATTAGTTTGACTGATTTAAGGCCTTTTAGAAGCGCGTCACGCGTTTTTTCGCCCACGCCCGGTATGCTGTCCAGTTCCGACTCCAAAGCGCGCTTAGAGCGCTTGTTTCGGTGGAATTCGATGGCAAAGCGGTGAACCTCGTCCTGTAGCTGTGTCAGTACATGGAATAGTTCGCTGTCGGTCTTCAGCTGGACGCTCATGGGAGGGAATCCGTAGAGCAGTTCGTTGGTGCGGTGGCGGTCGTCCTTGGCCAGTCCTGCTATAGGAATGTCGAGGTTCAGTTCGTCCTGAATTACCTGTCGGATTATCTCCATCTGTCCTTTGCCGCCGTCGGCCACAATCAGGTCTGGCATCGGTAACTGTTCCTGCAGCAGACGGTGGTATCGCCTCGAAACGACCTCCTTCATCGATGCATAGTCGTCAGGTCCTACGACGGTCTTGATATTAAACCGCTTGTAGTCCTTCTTGCTGGGCTTCATACCCTTAAAAACTACGCAAGCGGCAACGGCGTCGGTGCCTGAGATGTTCGAGTTGTCGAAGCACTCAATGTGGTAGGGTAGTGTAGGCAGGTGTAGCTTCTCTTGCAGCTCTTTCATCAGGCGCGTCTGTTTCTGTTCGGGATTTAATTTCTCGGCCTGTTTAAGTCGGTCGAACTTGTATTGTTTGCCGTTCATGACCGACAAATCTAAGAGTGTTTTCTTGTCTCCGCGTTGGGGGATGGTGAATGTCACATTTTCCAGTTCGACGTCTAATTCTACCGGAACGATGATTTCCTTTGCGTCGCTCTGGAAGCGCTCCCTCAGTTCGACGATACCCAGTTGCAGCAGTTCTTCGTCTGTCTCCTGCAGTTTCTTTTTATACTCTATGGTAAAACTTTGGTTCACGCTGCCGTTGGATACATGCAGGTAGTTGATATACGCCATTTTCTCGTCTGACGTAATCGAAAACACGTCGACATTGCTGATGGTGTGGCTTACCACTTCGCTCTTGCTGACAAACGAGTCCAGAGCCAGATATTTGCGTTTAACTTCTTCGGCTTCTTCGAACCTAAGCTGGTCGGCCAGCAGCAACATTTCCTCCTTCAGGTCACGTAGTATCTGGCGCGTGTTACCCTTCAAGATTTCGCGTGCCTGAAGCATGTTTTTCTGGTATTCTTCGTAGCTCTGCTTCCCCACGCAAGGACCCTTGCATTTCTTGATATGGTAGTCGAGACATACCTTGTATTTGCCCTGTTCGACACCCTCTTTGGTAATAGGTTGCCTACAGGTTCGCGGATGATACAGTTCCTTGATGATATCCAATACAGCGTACATACTCCCAATATGAGAATAAGGGCCGTAGTAAGTGCCCCATTTCTTGTTGATTGTTCGGGTCTTGAAGATTCGCGGGAAGAACTCGTTGGTGACGCAGATAGAAGGGTAGGTCTTGCCGTCTTTCAACAGGACGTTGTAGCGAGGATTATATTTCTTGATGAGCGAGTTTTCCAGCAACAGCGCGTCCTCTTCCGTATTCACTACCGTATAGCTGATATCAAATATCTTCGATACCAGTACTTTCGTCTTGAAGCGATCAACCTCCGTATGGAAGTAAGACGAAACTCTCGATTTGAGATTTTTCGCCTTACCTACATAGATGATGGTGTGTTCCTGATCGTAGAACTGGTAACTGCCTGGCTTGTCTGGCAACCGTCTGACAATCTCCCGTAGATGTTCCAGTCTCTTCTCGTTTTCTTCTTTGGTCATTTCTGGTGTTCCACGTGAAACATTACAACTTCAAAAGCGTTGTCAGTTCGATGCCTTCAAACAGATCGCGACCGTGTAATCCCTCGTCGGTAATCTCGATAATGAAGTTCATGTAGACCTGCTTCGGGTGGAAGTGCTGCACCAGCTTGTAGGCTGCTTTGGCTGTGCCGCCAGTTGCTAACAAATCGTCGTGAATCAGTACGACGTCGTTTTCGTTGATGGAATCGATGTGCATCTCGATGGTGTCGACGCCGTATTCCTTTGAGAACGACTCTTTGATGACCGTTGAGGGTAGCTTACCAGGCTTACGAGCCAACACAACACCAGCACCTAATTTGACGGCTAAGGCGGCTGCCATCACAAAACCGCGGCTTTCGATGCCTACAATCTTCGTGATGCCCTTGTCCTTGTAAATCTCGTAGAGCTCGTCTACCATAATCTTCATGCACTCGGCATTCTTGTAGAGTGTTGTTACGTCACGGAAGTTGATGCCCTTCTTGGGGAAATCAGGTATGCACCTGAGATTGTCAATCAATAGTTTGTTGTTCATTTTCAGTAAGTTATATTGGTTACACATTACCTTTTGTTTCACGTGAAACATTATCTTCCCATCAGCACCAGCATGGCGTTGATGTCGCTCGGACTGACGCCAGGAATGCGGCTGGCTTGCGCTAAAGTCTCGGGCTGAATCTTCATCAGTTTCTGCCGTGCTTCTGTTGAAATGGCATTCAAGTTCTCGTAGTCAAAGCGTCCGCGGATTCTGATGTTTTCCAGACGGTGCATCTTGTCAGCCACCAACTTTTCGCGTTCGATATATCCTTTATATTTGATGCGTATCTCTGCTGCCTCGCTGATTTCCTCGCGACGATTAGTCGGTCGATTCAGCATTTCTTTCAGTTCGGGAATAGCATCGGCTAACTTCTCGAACGACAGTTCTGGACGGCTGACCAAGTCAGTTAGTTTACAGCCGTATTGGAGTAGGGTAGAGCCGAGGGCTTCTAATGCGCCGTTAATAAGACGTGGCTTGATGGCAAACGAATCGCAAAAACGAATGATTTCTTCGATGAATTTTTTCTTTTCCAACCACCAGTCAAGGCGGTCTCTTTTGACTATACCCAGTTCGTAGCCGCGTTCCGTCAGTCGGGCGTCGGCATCATCTTGTCTCAGCAGTATGCGGTATTCCGCCCTTGAGGTGAACATACGGTAAGGCTCGTCAACGCCTTTCGTCACCAGGTCGTCTATCAGCACGCCGATGTAAGCCTCGTCGCGAGCCAGCGTTAGTGCCGTGTCTGCTGCTGTGGTACCGCAGCCTGCTGCACCAGCCTTCAGCGCCGCGTTGATGCCGGCCACCGTTCCCTGGCCTCCCGCCTCTTCGTAGCCCGTCGTCCCATTTACCTGTCCGGCCATAAACAGACCGCCAATGACTTTCGATTCCAGCGAGTGCTCCAACTGTGTCGGGTCAAAGAAGTCGTACTCTATGGCATAGCCCGGGCGGTAGACCTTCACGTCTCTTAGTGCAGGTATGTGCTTCAGTGCTGCTATCTGTACGTCCATAGGAAGCGACGACGAGAAGCCGTTCAGGTACATCTCGTTGGTGTCCGTTCCTTCCGGTTCTAAGAACAGCAGGTGCTGCTCACGTTCGGGAAAGGTCACGAGCTTCGTCTCTATCGACGGACAATAGCGCGGACCTATCGACTGAATCTGTCCGTTGTATAGCGGTGAATCCGCCAATCCTGAGCGCAGCGTCTCGTGAACGTCCGGGTTGGTGTAGCACTCGTAGCACGGCAGTTGGGGTAGGGGGCGCGGCTTACCCATATATGAGAATTGGTGGTAGTCGTTCTCACCGTCCTGGCGCGTCATGTCCTCGAAGTGTACCGTTCGTTTGTCGATGCGTACGGGCGTTCCTGTCTTCATTCTCGCTGTGGTGATGCCGTGTCGGGTGATGCTCTCCGTCAACCGTTCGGCGGCAGGCTCAGCTATGCGTCCGCCCTTCACCATCCGTCGGCCTATGTGCATCAGGCCGTTGAGGAACGTGCCAGCCGTCAGCACTACGCACGGTGCCTGAAACTCAGCGCCCCAGATGGTCTTCACGCCCGTTACCCGCCGCGTTTGCTTTTCTTGTTCTGTTTGTCGCTGTGCCACAGCGACAGACTCTACCAGCAGCTCCTCCACCTGGTCCTGCCAGACGTCCAAATTGGCCGTTTCATCGAGCACGCGGCGCCACTCCCATATAAACTTCCCCCGGTCGCATTGCGCCCTTGGACTCCATACCGCAGGACCCTTGCTTCGGTTCAACATGCGGAACTGTATGGCTGTAGCGTCCGTCACCTTTCCCATCTGTCCGCCCAGGGCGTCAATCTCGCGTACAATCTGCCCTTTGGCAATGCCACCAACGGCAGGGTTGCACGACATCTGTGCAATCTTGTTCATGTCCATCGTGATGAGCAGTGTCCGAGCACCCATATTGGCCGAGGCCGTTGCCGCCTCACACCCTGCGTGTCCGCCACCTATCACGATAACGTCGTAGTTCTGATTCATCCTAAACAATTATTTTGCCTGCAAATTTACAAAAAGTTTCGGAAAAACTCACGCAATCTCGAATTTCTTTGTAATTTTGCAACATGATAGAAACGATTACCAGTTCACAGAACCCAAAGATTAAACTTCTGCTGCAGCTCCAGCAGAAATCTTCCGAGCGTCGTAAGGCGGGACTCTTCGTGGTCGAAGGCCGCCGCGAACTGATGCATTGCTTAGAGGCCGGCTTTGAGATAGAGAGCGTCTTCTGGTGTCCTTCCGTCGAAGTGGCCACAGAGCCGATGCCGGCATTGCCCGATGGTGTCCGACTGTTTGAGGTGTCGAAGGCCGTCTACGAGAAGATTGCCTATCGCGGCAGTACGGAGGGCGTCGTCGCCGAAGTCAGAACCCGTCAGTTGTCGCTGGCCGACCTGCAGCTTCCAGAGCGGCCGCTTGTGGTCGTCTTAGAGCGCGTCGAGAAGCCAGGCAACTTGGGAGCCATCTTGCGCTCGGCCGATGCGGCTGGCGTCGATGCCGTCGTCGTCTGCGACCCGCTGACAGACCTCTACAACCCCAACCTCATCCGTTCGTCGGTAGGCGCTTTCTTCTCGGTGCCTTGTGTTGCCTGCACGTCAGAGGCGTGTATCACTTTCCTCAAGCAGCGCGGCATCCAGATCCTCACCGCCCAGCTGCAGGATTCCTCGCTCTATTACGATGTTGACATGCAACGGGCGACGGCCATCGTCATGGGAACGGAGGCTACGGGACTGACCAATCAGTGGCGCGAGGCCGCCGATGCCCATATCCGCATTCCGATGTTAGGACGTATCGACTCGCTCAACGTCTCCGTCTCGGCAGCCGTTTTGATGTATGAAGCTGTGCGACAGCGCAAAAATTATTGAGAAATAATTGAAAATTTCTTCGTAAACGTTTGCATTTATCATTATTTTTCATTAATTTTGTACCCTCAACGTGCGGGCACGTACCTAATAGTGAGTATTATACAATCCTTAAATAATTTAAACTCAACAACTTATGTGGTTAATCAATTCATCAATTGGTAGAAAAGTTGTAATGTCTGTAACGGGCATTGCGCTGATCTTGTTCCTGACGTTCCACTGCTGCATGAACTTGGTCGCGCTCTTCTCGGAAGAGGGTTACAACATGATTTGCGAATTCCTGGGTGCCAACTGGTATGCCGTTGTGGCAACACTTGGCTTGGCAGCCCTGGCAGTGATTCACATCGTCTTCGCTTTCATCCTGACGGCGCAGAATCGTACCGCTCGTGGCGACAACCGTTACGAGATTGCTACGACGGTCAATGCAGGTAAGGTGGAGTGGTACTCTAAGAACATGCTCGTCCTGGGACTCATCATCCTGGTCGGTCTGTTGCTGCACCTGAAGGACTTCTGGTACAACATGATGTTCGCCGAGATCTTTGGCGTTATCGGCGTCCACGGTCCTGCTGACGGCTTTGCCTACATCAAGGACACGTTTGCCAACCCCGTGCTCAGCATCCTCTATCTGGTTTGGTTTGCTGCCATCTGGTTCCACCTGGCTCACGGTTTCTGGTCAGCTATGCAGACTCTGGGTATCAGCGGTAAGATCTGGCAGAAGCGCTGGAACTGCATCGGCCTTATCTATGTCAGCCTGCTCATGCTCGGCTTCGCTGTTGTCGTACTCGCTTTCTGGTTCGGCTGCGCTCCCTCACTCTGCGACGGTAGCTGCTGCGCTTAAATTGAAAATCGAAAATCCGTAAATCGAAAATTAAAGTTATGGCAAAAGTATTAGATTCAAAGATTCCCGCAGGTCCCGTACCTGAGAAATGGAAGGAATATAAGGCTCATCAGCGTCTTGTCAACCCTAAGAACAAGCTGAAGCTCGACGTCATCGTTGTCGGTACCGGCCTGGCTGGTGCCTCGGCCGCCGCTTCGCTCGCTGAGATGGGCTTCAACGTGTATAATTTCTGCATTCAGGACTCGCCCCGTCGTGCGCACTCTATCGCCGCTCAGGGTGGTATCAACGCCGCCAAGTGCTATCAGAACGATGGTGACTCCGTCTACCGTCTGTTCTACGACACCGTGAAGGGTGGCGACTACCGTGCCCGCGAGGCTAATGTCTACCGTCTGGCCGAGGTCAGCAACAATATTATCGACCAGTGCGTCGCTCAGGGCGTTCCCTTTGCCCGTGAGTACGGCGGTATGCTTGCCAACCGTTCGTTCGGTGGTGCTCAGGTTAGCCGTACGTTCTATGCCAAGGGTCAGACCGGTCAGCAGCTGCTGCTCGGTGCCTACTCTTCTCTGAGTGCCCAGGTGCAGACCGGCAAGGTGAAGCTCTTCACCCGCTATGAGATGGAAGACGTGGTCATCGTCGACGGCCGCGCCCGTGGTATCATTGCCAAGGACCTGACGACGGGCAAGCTGGAGCGCTTCTCTGCCAACGCCGTTGTCATCGCTACCGGCGGTTACGGCAACACCTATTTCCTCTCTACCAACGCCATGGGCTGCAACTGTACCGCTGCCGTTCAGTGCTACCGCAAGGGTGCTATGTTTGCTAACCCCTCTTACGTGCAGATTCACCCCACCTGTATCCCCGTCCACGGCGACAAGCAGTCGAAGCTGACGCTGATGTCTGAGTCGCTGCGTAACGACGGCCGTATCTGGGTGCCCAAGAAGCTTGAGGACGCCAAGGCTCTGCAGGCCGGAACGAAGCAGGGCTGGGAGATTCCCGAGGAGGACCGCGACTACTATCTCGAGCGCCGCTATCCCGCCTTCGGTAACCTCGTTCCCCGCGACGTGGCCTCACGTGCCGCCAAGGAGCGCTGCGACAAGGGCTTCGGCGTGAACAACACCGGTCTGGCTGTGTTCCTCGACTTCTCAGAGTCTATCAACCGTCTTGGCCTCGACGTCATCATGCAGCGTTACGGCAACCTCTTCGAGATGTACGAGGAGATTACCGACGTGTTCCCCGGCGACGTTGCCAACGAGATTAACGGCGTGAAGTACTACAAGCCCATGATGATCTATCCCGCCATCCACTACACGATGGGTGGTATCTGGGTCGACTACGAGCTGCAGACCACCATCCCCGGCCTGTTCGCTATTGGTGAGTGCAACTTCTCCGACCACGGTGCCAACCGCCTCGGTGCTTCGGCGCTGATGCAGGGTCTGGCCGACGGCTACTTCGTGCTGCCTTACACCATCCAGAACTATCTGGCCGACCAGTCTATCTGGGGCAAGATCAGCACCGACCTGCCTGAGTTCGACGAGGCCGAGAAGAAGGTGAATGCCGAGATGGACCGCCTGCTCAACATCAAGGGCAAGCGCTCCGTTGACTCTATCCACAAGGAGCTGGGTCACATCATGTGGGAATATGTCGGCATGGGACGCACCGCTGAGGGTCTGAAGACCGGTCTGAAGAAGATGCACGACCTGGAGAAGGAGTTCGACACCAACCTCTTCGTGCCCGGCACTAAGGAGGGCCTGAACGTCGAGCTCGACAAGGCTATCCACCTGCGCGACTTCTTCACCATGGGTCAGCTCGTCGCCTTCGACGCTCTCTCGCGTAACGAGTCCTGCGGCGGTCACTTCCGCGAGGAGTACCAGACCGAGGAAGGCGAAGCTAAGCGCGACGACGAAAACTACTTCTACGTAGGCTGCTGGGAGTACAAAGGCAAGGGCAACGAGCCTGAACTCTCTAAGGAGCCGCTGGAGTACGAGGCTATCAAGGTACAGACACGTAACTATAAGAACTAAAGGATGAAAGGGCTAAATGGTTATCTGAAGACAAGTATCGTACTAAGTGCTTGTATTTTCATAATAGCAATAGCAGATGTTACTGGAGGGGTTCAATCGGAGGCACAATCGGAGGCAATCCATTATCTCGTCTTAGGATCGCTTTTGCTGCTAAACCAGATTTTAGCTTATCGCATCAATAATAAAAACAAGTAAATTATGGCTAAAAACATAAGTTTCACTATCAAGTTCTGGCGCCAGAATGGCCCCAAGGACCAGGGACATTTCGACACCCACGAGATGCACGATATTCCCGATGACACCTCTTTCCTGGAGATGCTTGACATCCTGAACGAGGAGCTCATCAACGAAGGCAAGGAGCCCTTCGTGTTCGACCACGACTGCCGCGAGGGTATCTGCGGTATGTGCTCACTCTACATCAACGGTACGCCTCACGGCAAGACCGAGCGTGGCGCTACCACCTGTCAGCTCTATATGCGCCGCTTCAACGACGGCGACGTCATCACCGTCGAGCCTTGGCGCTCAGCAGCCTTCCCTGTCATCAAGGACTGTATGGTCGACCGTGGTGCTTTCGATAAGATTATCCAGGCCGGTGGCTACACCACCATCCGCACCGGTCAGGCTCAGGATGCCAACGCCATCCTCATCCCCAAGGAGGACGCCGACGAGGCTATGGACTGCGCATCTTGCATCGGCTGTGGCGCTTGCGTCGCCGCTTGTAAGAACGGCTCCGCCATGCTCTTCGTTTCGTCGAAGGTCAGCCAGCTCGCCCTCCTTCCCCAGGGTCGCGTAGAGGCTGCCCGTCGTGTGAAGAACATGATTGCCAAGATGGACGAACTCGGCTTCGGCAACTGCACCAACACCCGTGCTTGCGAGGCCGTCTGCCCGAAGAACGAGACCATCGCCAACATCGCCCGCCTGAACCGCGAGATGATCAAGGCCAAGCTCGCCGACTAAAGATTTCACCTTTTATTTATAATAAGAGCGCCGCAGAAAAAACTGCGGCGCTCTTTTGGTGCTTTAGGCAATTATTTGTATCTTTGCGGTCTGAGATGAAAGACTATCCTGATAAGATGACGGCAGAGCAGGCGAGGACGTTTCGCGACGACGTGCTGACGATTGTCAGCCAGATTCCTCGTGGACGGGTGACGACCTATGGTCATATCGCTGCGTGGGCTGGATGGCCGAGTCATTCGCGGATGGTGGGACGTACATTGAGGTATACGCCAGGAGCCGAGACTTTGCCTTGTCATCGTGTGGTTAACAAGGAGGGGCGTACAGCGCCAGGCTGGAGCCGTCAGCGCCCTTTATTGGAGGCAGAGGGAGTGGGCTTCAAGTCTAATGGACATGTGGATATGAGCCGTCATTTATGGGAACCTTCTATTGAATCTAATGAAACGGAATTAAAGGGACATGAGTAAGGGTCTTTGGCGCTTTTGTTCTGTTTGCTGCTGTGCCACAGCAATAAGCTCAACGCTCAACCCTCACAAATAGCCCTCGCCATCTCGTTAAGCTCTAAGCATTGCCCCCGCTTGATGATAGTCTTCTCATTATGATGCTCCCATGGCGCCAGTATCAGTAGTTGCCCTCTGGCGCAGGCATCCATCCTCATGCCGCCAGGCTTTGCTAAATCCGTAAAGCCATTCTCTTGCAGATAGACCAACGGCAGCCCTTCGTCGAAGGCCGCCCTCATAATGGCTTTTTCTCCTTTCGAGATTGCTGGCGACACCAGCACGGCCCCTTGCCTTGCTGCTCTAAGACATTCGTTCATCTTCGCCTGTAAATCGCTATCGCTGATGCTCCTCGAGCACTGCACCTGTATCTTCAACGGCCTTTCCAACAAAAACCGATTACCAATAGCCGAAAAGTTGAACCCAGCAAAAATCAGTCCCCTTTGAACTCTAAAGAGGTCAGGGTTCTCCCGCTTCATCAGCAGACGCCGTGGGTTATCTTTCAGGTAGTTCAGCCATCGCTCAAGTTGTCCCTCCTTTAGCAAAATCTGGTCGTTAAAGCCCTTTGCAAACAGCAGCCCGTTTTCGCGGCTCTGTTGTGCATGTTGCTGTGCCACAGCAACAAACTCTACCGGCATCACCTTCCTAAATGCTTGGTTGCAGGCCTGTTTCACGCCCAGCAGCACCTTCCCAAGCGGTTTTTCCATCCGCTCCTTCACAAACAGAATGGCGTGCAGATGATCAGGCATCATCTGCAGCGCCACCACCTTCACTTCAGGATGATAGCTGCCTATCGTTTGCCATATCTGCCCTATGGCCTCTCCCAATGGCGATAGTGCGATATGAGGCGACTCTGACGATGGCTCCACAGCCTCGCTTCGTCCCACCACCTGTCCAAACAGTGGCTTCCGTCCCTCTGTCACCATCGTTATCATATACATCCGTCGTGCTGTGTAGTCATTATCCACACAGCGTCGCTGCATTGAGGGCTTCTTCTCGCCTGCAAATGCCTTCTGACTTTCAAATGTTGCTCTATCCATAGCAATTGTGCCCCAAAGATACAACTTTTCTCGTGACTATATTCATTTATTCGGAAAAAAGTCGTATATTTGCGGTCAGAGATGAAGCACAACGAGATATATTCAGCAGCCCAACTGACGGCATTCATTCAAGAGGTGGGATTTCTACCGCTGTTAGACAGTGGCATACAAGGCTTTTCAGCAGAAGAGATTGTGACTGACGACTGCCGCTATGTGGTATTCGACGATGGCGGTTGGGACTGGCCGTTGTGGAAGTGGAAGGGTCCCATCGTGTCGGAAGGCAGTTGCGTTTATGGCAAGTTCTTCAATAAGAAAGCCGGGTTCATCAGTCGCGCGTGGTGGCCTGACTTCTGCAACTACCGCCGCAGCAAATATCCTGTGCCTGTAGAAGGAACCATTGACGATATCATCCTCACTACGCTCCGCGAACACGGCAGTCTCATTACTCGTGAACTGCGTGCGGCTTGTGGCTTCGACGGCCCCAAGATGCGTAGTAAGTTTGATGGCTACGTCACCCGCCTACAAATGGCCTGCCTTATCGTCACCGAGGACTTCGTATATCCCACTGACAAGCATGGACGCGAATACGGTTGGGGCTGGTCGCTACTCACAACACCCGAGACGCTCATGGGACGTGATGCTTTCCGTTGTTCACATACTCCGGAGGAGTCCTACCAACAAATCATTTCCCATTTTCGAGCCCTTCTGCCAAATGCTTCCGATAGACAGCTCCAACGGTTGATAGGATGACTATTTTGCCATTGAGAAGAAAGATGAGCGAGACGAGGAAAGGATTCGTGCAGTTGCACCTGAGTGTGCTTTTGGCAGGCTTTACGGGCTTGTTCGGACGGCTCATCACCCTCAACGAGGTGGATATCGTGTGGTATCGTATGCTGTTTACGAGCGCTATTCTGCTCGTGTTTACGGGGCTGCCGAGGGTAGGGTGGCGCAAGTTCCTGCAACTTAGCGGCTGTGGGGCGCTGCTGGGCTTCCATTGGATTCTGTTCTACGGCAGCATCAAGGCGTCGAACGTCTCCATCGGTGTCATCTGCTTCTCGCTGATAGGTTTCTTTACGGCGTTGTTCGAACCGCTGCTTTTCAAGAGGCGTCTTTCTGGCTGGGAGCTGCTCTTCTCGCTGATAACGGTGGCGGGCGTGTTGTGCATCTTCTCCCTTGACGCCCGTTATCGCTATGGCATAATGATTGGCGTGGTGTCGTCAGCCGTCTGCGCCCTCTACGCCATCTGCAACAAAAAGGCGAGTGTGGGTGTGCGCAGTCGGACGGTGCTGATGTACCAGATGTCGGGAGGTCTCGTCGCCATGTCGGCCATCATCCCCGTCTATCTCCTTTTCTTTCCCAGTCAGCAGCCCGTCGTCGTCGTGCCTGAGGGCTCGAATCTCTGGTTCATGCTCTGTCACGCATTGTTCTGCACCGTTGGTATGTACCTCTTGCAGATTCAGGCCCTGAAGCGGCTGTCGGCCTTCACCGTCAATCTCACTTACAACCTCGAGCCTTGCTACACCATCATCCTCGCCTTCATCATCTTCGGCGAGGGGCGCGAAATCAATTTCTCCTTCTACGTGGGCATAGCCCTCATCCTGCTCAGCGTCTTGCTGCAAACCAGGCGGGCGTGGAGGAAGTGACTTTTGTTTTATAGAAGCATGAAGGACAGTATGGAAGCACCGCGATGTGAGACCCAGCATAACCAGCACCGCCGGTCGTACTGGCACGACTACCACCAAAAGGGGCTTTATATGATTACGATGGTTATCGGCGGGCGTAAGCGTCTTTTCGGGAGTATTGTCGGGCGTGCTAACGGACGGCCAGGAACCGACGAGGCGCCCCATGTTCAGCTGTCGGAATTAGGCCGGCGCGTGTTCGAGGAGGAGGTGCCGAAGATTCATCGCTTTTATCCTCAGGTGGAGGTGTGGCGGGTGGCGATGATGCCCGACCATATCCATCTGCTGCTGTGCGTACGCGAGACGCTCCGCGAGGGCAAGCACCTGGGGATGGTGGTGCGGGGCTTTAAGACGGGCTGCTCGCGGGCGTGGTGGGCGCTGCAGGATGAGAGGGGGCTTGGCGGAGAAACGCCAAGCACGGCAGCTGCTAATAACGCCGGCGCTTCTCCTGCCGGCGCTTCTCCTGCCGGCGCCGTTACAACCGGCGTTCCTGCCGCCGCCGTTACAACCGGCGTTCCTGCCGCCGCTGTTCCTGCCGCCGCCGCTTCTGCCGTTGTGCCCAAGGCTTCTCCCTTGGGCAGTGCCCCTCTGCGCCCCGTGCTTTTCGAGAAGGGCTACCACGACCGCATCATCAACCGCCCCGGTATGCTGGAGAACATCAAGCGCTATATGGCTGAGAACCCGCTCCGCGCCCGTATCCGTGAGGAGTGCCCCCGGCTCATGGAGCGCCAGCTGCATCTATGGATTGGTGGCCGCGAATATGCCGCCTTCGGCAACCTCTTCCTTTTGAAATACCCTATTAAGGAGCAGGTGTTCTTCCATCGCAAGGACCCTGAGACCGGCCAAGCCACCGAACTTACCGAGGCATACCAGGCTGAGCACCGCCGCCTGTTGCGTGTTGCCGAAGAGGGCGCGGTGCTTGTCACGCCAGGCATCTCACGAGGCGAGAGCCTTGTCGTCAGCGATGCCCTTGACGCCCGTCTTCCTCTGATTCTTCTGCAGAAAGAGCCTATTGGTGAATACTGGAAACCGCCCCAGCGCCGTTTCTATGCCTGTGCTGCCGGCCACCTGCTTATCCTTGCCCCTTGGGCTGTTGACGGGTCTACCGACTACTCCCGTTTTCATCGGCTCAACGACTATGCCCGCGAGATATGCGAAGCTACCGAAATGCGTATTCTGAACTATTCTGTTATTAAACAAACTGAACGATGACTTATTCAGGCGATTGATATCTTTTGGCGCAGCATCCTCCCACGCGCGCGTATAGGGAGGCTAAAGCGGAAATCATCCCACCCACGTCGCCCATCCCGCCCCAAAACTTCTTGCCCCCACAAACCAGCAAAGCTGGAGCCAGGAGCGACATGGGCGACGTGGGTGGGGTCTTTTCTGGTTAAGCTATCCATATAGGGAGAAGTGAGAAGTGAGAGGTGAGAAGTGAGAGGTGTGGCGCCTGCGGCAGCTCGCGCGCGTATTATAATAGGGACAAGGAGAAAACAACCCACACCTCCCACACCTCCCGCACCTAAGGCGGGTGTGAGAGGTGCGAGAGGTGAGGGTTCGTTTACGGTTATAACAATTATATATTTACAAGCATGATGAGACAAATCATAAAACGTCACGGCCGCTCGTGAAAATTTCACGGCCTTAGAGAAAAATTTCACGGCCTCTCGTGAAAACGTCACGGCCGTAAAATTTGGCTTTCGTGTTTCCCCCTTCCTGTCTACGCTTCCGCCTTTACGAAAAATGTGCTGTAAAACCAACAAAAAAAGTTTGGAAAATGAAAATATCTCGCTTTTTTGTTGTAATTTTGCAACCCAACCTAAACCTTCCGGAAGATGAAAGTATGTTTTGTAACAGCATTATTCTGCCTGATGGGCAGTTTCGTGTGGGGTCAGACCAGTTTCACGCAGCCCACAACCTTGTATCTGATGCATAGCAGCGGCAACCACGTAGAGATGGGCAGCGACAATGGCGGCTGGATAGAAGCCCCCACGAAGAGCAGCCCGCAGCAGGTGACCATCGTGCCCGACGGTCAGGGCTACTATAACATCCAGGCCGCCGGCCAGTCTCTGTATCTCGCCCTCGAAGGCCAGTGGAACTCGAAGTTCATAGCCAGTGCTACGGCAGCCGCTGCTAAGTGGACCATTGAGCCGGCTTCCGGACAGTTTGTCAAGCTGCGCTGCAAGTCCAACAACCTGTATATGGGTACCGACAGCAACGATGGCCACTCCAAGATTTTCACCGATAAGAACGGCTCTGACATGAAGCACCTGTGGTATTTCAGCGACAACGTGAAACAGGCGCCGCCTACCGACACCCTCCGCTATATGGTGAGTCCGCAGTTGGTGCGCCAGCACTTCGACGGCTGGGGCGTGTCGCTCTGCTGGTGGGCCGGCCAGTGTGGCAAGTGGAGCGACGCTAAGATTGACGAGATTGTAGAGTGGCTGGTCAGTCCCACAGGGCTTAACTACAGTCACTTCCGCTACAACATCGGCGGCGGCGACGACCCTGAGAACCGCCACTGCACCAAGCACCACATGGGCAGCGGCAAGGGACTGCGCGCTGAGATGGAGGGCTTCAAGGACTTCAGCGGCGACGAGTATCACTGGGACCGCGATGCCGCCCAGCGCAAGATTATGCTGAAAATCAAGGAGAAGCGCCCCGATGCCGTGTTCGAAGCCTTCAGCAACTCCTGTCCTTACTACATGACCTACAGCGGCTGCGTTAGCGGCAATGCCGACGGCGGCAAGGACAACCTGAAGCCCGAGTACTACGAGGAGTTTGCCCACTATCTTGTTGACGTCTGCAAGCATTACAAGGACGTGTACGGCATAGAGTTCAAGACGTTGGAACCGTTCAACGAGTCGGTGACCAACTTCTGGTATGCCAACGGTCCGCAGGAGGGCTGCCATTTCGACTATTCCTCACAGATAAAGTTCATACGCGTGCTGGAGCCCATCTTGCGCGCCTCAGGACTTAGCACCGTCATCTCTGCCTCCGACGAGACCAACGTAGGGCTGTCCGTACAGGGTTTCAAGGAATACAAAAGCGCCGGCGTCCTGCCTTTGGTGGGCCAGTGGAACACGCACACCTATCAGGCCAGCAATGCCGACCGCGCCCGTCTGGCCCTGCTGGCCCATCAGGCCGGAAAGCCCCTGTGGATGAGCGAGACCGGCTCCGGCGGCAATGGCATCGGCGGCAACCTCAGCCTGGCCCAGCGACTCATCGACGATATGCGCTACATACAGCCTGAGGCGTGGATTGACTGGCAGTATATGGAAGAGGCTAACGACCAGTGGTGTACCGTCCGCGGCAGTTTTGCCAACCAGACCTATGCCAAGGTGAAGAACTACTACGTGCGCCAGCAATGCTCGCGCTTCATCAAGCGGGGCTACGACATCGTCACCTCGCTCTGTCCGCAGTCGTTGGCGGCTGTCAATGCCGACCGCGACACCCTGGTGCTCGTCCTGCTGAACGAAGGAGCCAAGGCCGTTCATCATATCAACCTGTCGCAGTTCGGCACGCTGCCGGCACTCGCCGACATTGAGGTCTACCGCACGTCGGCCAGCGAGAACCTGACCCGCACCAAGAGCGGCATCACCCTCGAAGCCGACGGACTCATGGCAGCCCTGCCCGCCCAGAGCATCGTCACCCTCGTCATACCCGTCAGCAAGATGGCCGACGCCCAGGAGCTGCTGTGCGACGGTGTAGAATACCTGATTGTTCCCCGTCACGAGAACGCCCGCGCCATCACGGCAACGGCCAGTCAGGTCACCATCCAGGATATTAACTACGGCGACGCCCAGCGCTGGCGACTGACAGACATGGGCAACGGCACCTATAGCCTGCAGAATGCACTCGGCCTGCGACTGACGGCCCATCGCAGCAGCAGCAGTTCGTCGCTGACAGCCCAGAAGGCACAGGCCAGCGAGCAGAACTTCTACATAGACCCCGTCGACGCACCGTTCTTCAAAATCTTAGCCAGCAACGGCCGCACCCACGGCTTCGACCTCAGCAACGAGTCGACGGCTGCCGGTACGGTGATTACCGTTTGGCAGTACCAGGACAGCAACTCGACGCCCGTCCACCGCCAGTGGATGCTCTTCCCGCTCACAGCGTCGCAGCAGCCCGATGGCATCGCAGACCTTCAAGTTGCTGAGCGTCATGCCGACAATGCCGTCTACGACCTGCTGGGGCGCAGAACTACTGCCGTCGGGCGCGGCATCTACATTGTCCGAGGACGGAAAGTCGTGGTGCGTTAGTCTTGCCTTAACGGGGCACGGGGCGGGTCAAGGAAACAGGTGTTTTGACCCGCCCATGGCCAAAATTGGTTCGGAAATCCTTAAAAATGTTCTAAAATCAACAAAAATTTTACGATTTGACATATTTTATTTGTTTTGAAACGTTTTTTTGCTTATATTTGTGGCCTGAAACACATTGATTTTATCTATGGATTTAGTAAAAAAAGTTGTTTTATCCGCAGTGATGTTGGGATTGTGCGTCATTCTGTGCGCTCAACAGCAGCCGCCGTCTTTACAGGAGCAGCAGTTGGTGCAGCGCCTCTATGAGACGCAGATGACAGGCAGCGATTCCGATTTCTACGATGCCCACGCCGCTTTTATGAGCTATTTGAAGGAGCGCAAGGAGTGGGAGAAGTATTACCGCGCATGGATGAACCGCGTCATCTATGATGTCAACCACAAGTATTTCCATCGTGCCTTCAGTGAGGTTGAACTCCTTAACGACGATATTGAGAATCGCCATCAGGAGCAGTATCTCTACATATCGAATATGTGTCTGGGATTTCTCTATAACGGCCGTAACCAGTTGGAGATGGGCGAGAAGCACTTCCGGCGTGCGCTGGAGAGCATCAATGCTGAGAAAGACCCTGTGTCAGTATTCAATATCTACCTCTCGCTGGCCCAGACGCTCAGTTTCAAGCGGCCCTCGGAGGCGATGGCCTGTCTCGACAGCCTGCCGAAGCAGATGCTGAAGAACCCTATGTACGAGAGTGGCGTGCTGGGTTACCGCTGTATTATTGCCAATAAGTTGGGCGACCGCGATGCCTTCGAGCGCTATTTCTCTAAGTACGACAGCATCCGCGAGCATCTGCCCGAACAGTTTAATGCCGCCAACCTCGAGCAGGTGATGGTGTGCCACTGCCTGATGCAGAACGACTATCAGTGTGCCCTGGGCTGGTGCGACTCCATCGAGGTGCCGCTGACGGCCACTGAGCTGCGCATCAATGTCTATGAGAAGATGGGCGACTGGGAGCGTGCCTTCCGTGCCTCCGAACAGAAGGACAGTCTGATACTTATCGGCGAGCGTGAAGCCTTGGAACTCCACCTGATAGACATGGCGCACGACATCGACCAGCTTCAGGCTGAGCAGAAGAAGGCTGAGATACGCCGTATACAGTTGGTGATAGTAGGACTGATGGCCCTGTCAATCATCGCCCTGCTCGTGGGTTTGCTCATCTTCCGTCATAATAAGAACAAGCGGCTGAAGGAGCAGTTCCTACAGTTGCAGGAAGCCCGCCGCAGCACTGAGGCCGGCCAAGCCATCCGCCGTGCCTTTGTCACCACGATTATGGAGAAGCTCGAGTCGCCTGTCAATGTGCTGATGGGCTATGCGCGCATATTCAACAATTCCGACTTCCTTCTGAAGCCCGAGGAGCGGGGCAAGCGCTACCAGGACATCCTCGACGCTGCCCGCAGCATAGAGTCGCTCATGGACCAGGTCTTCGATTCCTACGCCCGAGGGTCGGCAGGCATCACTGACGACGAGAAGCTCATCTGCCAGAACGCTCTCCGCTCTCCGCTGCTCACGCTCATCAGTACGGCAGAGGTTATCATCGATGCCAACGGTCAGATACCTCATGATGAATATATGCAGCTACGCCGCGAAGTGTGCCGCAATGCCTATCATGTTGCCGCATCCACCCACAACCTCGTCTTGTTCAGTCTCTATGGTGACAATATTCAGGCGCCTAAGAACGACCATGTCGGGCTGAATGAAGTGGTGCGCTCCATCCTCAGCAGCTTCGACCTGCACCGTGAGGCATCGCCCATTCATGCTGAAAAGAAGCGCCTGCTGACCACTGAGTTCCGCACCTCCGTGGCCGACGACGTGATGGTCAATACCAGTCCGCTGCTGCAGTCGCTGCTGAACTGTCTGCTTGGCAATGCCGACAAGTATGCCACGGGTGGCAACGTGCTGGTGAGTTGCTATGCCGTTGCTGACGGTAAATACGCCATCTCCGTCAGCAACGAAGGCCCCACGATTCCCGCTAAAGATGCCCAGCGCATCTTCGAGCCCTTTGTCCGTCTGTCGGCTGACGAGGAAAGCCTGGGCATCGGTCTGCCGTTAGCCCGGCGACTGGCCATCTCGATGGACTACACCTTAGTGCTCGATACGGAATTCACCGGCGGCGTCCGCTTCGTCCTGTCAGGCATTTAGAATGAGGGAGCGCAAGATGACCCTGCCCAAATTAGGACTGCTGCCACGTATCGTCATTGCCATCGTGCTGGGCATATTGACAGGCCAAGTGCTGCCAGAGGGGGTTTATTTCCGAAATGACCCATATTCTAAAAGAGATGTGGCAACCTATTGTCAAGAGCATGATATTGAGTACATTGGCGTGATGGATATTCTGACTATTAATAACGGCCTCTCGTGAAAAAATATAAGCCGCTGGTGAAAACGTCACGGCCGGATTTTGAAATCTCTGATTCATAGTTTTTCCAAAGAAAATTTGGCGTTTTCAACTCTTCATTGTATCTTTGCAGCCAACAAAAACTATTTGATTGATGGTAAGTAAAGCATTCTCCTGGAAACTGACAGTTATTTTATACGTAGGACTTACTTTGACAGTTTTGTCGTGTTCTACAACTGACGACCCTGCGCCCACGCCAGAGCCTGGTGCTGAGCTCAGGGCGAAGTTACGCTCTTTAAATTGGGGACAAGACACCTGCTTTGTCTATGGCCACAAGACGCCCGATGTGGATGCCGTCACTTCGGCCCTCTCGTATGCCAAACTCATGAACCAGCTCGGCTACAATTGTAAGGCGAAGGTGTCGAGTCCTACGAATCGTGAGACGCAGTACATTGCCGGGCTCTTTGGCTTCGGTCTGCCGGCCATTAAGACCTCGGTGGTGCCCCAGACGCGGCTTATCCTGACTGACCACACAGACTACGCGCAGTGTGTGGATGGTGCCCGTGAAGCCATCATCCTGCAGAAGATAGACCATCACGTCGAGGGCGATATTGCTGATGCCGGCATCCCCTATGTGCGTCGTGAGATGGTGGGATCGACAAACACCATTATCTATGAGATGTACAACGAATTAGGGGTGAACATCGACGACGAGGCGGCCCGTATCATGCTTGCTGGTATCATCAGCGACACGCGCAACCTCTCGAAGTCTACCACGTGTGGTATCGACTCTACGGCTTGGTTGGCACTCTTCACGCAATTAGGTATTTCAAGAGACTCAATGAGGGTCATTAATCACCGTATGGAAGAGGCGGCATACGATTATTCTGGTATGACCGATGCTGAAATCTTCCTGTCTGACTATAAGGACTACGACATCAGTGGCCATCCGATAGGTTTCGGTAGTCTGGTTTGTAAGCAGGCCGAGATGGAGGCTTTCATCACGCGTATGCTCGCTGTCATGCCTGAGATTATGCGGCAGAAAGGTTGCCAGATACTTTTTTCTATGATCAGCAACCTTGTGCCCAATACGGGAAGTGACAAGGACGAGAACCCATACCTATACGGTGGAACGTATTTTATCTATTACGGTGAGGGCACTAAGGAAGTAGCCGAGGCCGTGTTTGGGGCTTCACTGCGCGAAGGAGTCTGTTATAGCGTAAAGAACTACTCTCGCAAGCAGATCGTTCCCCTCATCACCGATGTCCTGCCTCCATTGCCGGATGCCTGATGTGTCGTTTATGACAAGCCCTCTATCTCGCCATTGACGATAGTGATGTGTTCGGCCTGTGGATTCTTGGGCAGGCCAGGCATACGGAGCATATCGCCGGCAATGGCCACAATCATCTCGCTGCCGCAGTTCAGAATAATATCGCGGATACGAATCGTAAAGCCCTCGGGCGAGCCGTAGACGGTGGAGTCGGCTGTGAACGAGTATTGCGTCTTGGCAATGCAGACGGGATAGTGGCGTATACTCTCGTCGTCGGCAAAGATGGTGCGTATAGACTCCAATTTCTTCTTGCCGGTCTTGGTAAACTCCACGGCGGCGGCTCCGTAGATGCGCTTACACACCTTCTCTATCTTGCCCTCTATGGTGTCGTTCTCAGGATATGTATAGTGGATGGGCAGCGGTTGGATGCTGTCGATGGTGTCGACCACCTTCTGTGCCAGTTCTACGGCACCGTCGCCACCGCGTAGGAATGCTTCGTTCACCGCGAAGCCTACGCCGAGGTCCTCGCAGTTGCGGCGAATGACGTCAATCTCCTCTTCAAGGTCGGTGTCGTGACGGTTCAGGGTTACGATGACGGGCTGGCCGAAGCCCTGCATGTTGTTAATGTGGCGGTTCAGGTTCTTCAGTCCCTCCTTCAGCCCCTTCATATTAGGCTCCTTGATAGCCTCCAAGGCCACGCCGCCGTGCATCTTCAGTCCTTGAGTGGTAGCCACGATGACGACGAGACGTGGTTGTAAGCCCGCCTTACGGCACTTGATGTCGAAGAATTTCTCGGCTCCCAGATCGGCACCGAAACCAGCCTCCGTCACCACATAGTCGCCGTAGGTCATAGCTATTTTCGTTGCTAAGACGCTGCTGCAGCCGTGGGCAATGTTGGCGAAGGGGCCTCCATGAATAAGGGCTGGTGTGTGCTCTGTGGTTTGCACGAGGTTGGGTGACAGGGCATCGCGCAGCAGTACTGTGATGGCCCCTGCCACGCCGAGGTCGCGGATGCGGAATGGTTTTCCGTCGGCGGTGATGCCGAGCACGATGTTTTCTATTCTTCGCTGCAGGTCTTCCTCACTGGTGGCCAGACAGAGAATTGCCATCAGCTCCGAGGCCGGAGTAATGTCGAATCCCGTCTCTGCGACGACGCCGTCGCCACGAAGTCCCGTCACAATGTTACGCAGTGAGCGGTCGTTCACGTCGAGAACCCGCTTCCAGTAGATTTCGCGTAGGTGAAAACCATCCTTGCGGTGCTGGAACAGGTAGTTGTCGAGCAAGGCGCTGATGGTGTTGTGGGCCGATGTTACGGCGTGGAAGTCGCCCGTGAAGTGGAGGTTGATTTTCTCCATTGGCAGTACCTGGGCATAACCGCCACCAGCCGCACCGCCCTTGATGCCGAAACACGGACCGAGCGACGGCTCGCGCAGTGCCACGACGGCTTTCTTGCCAAGCTTGTTCAGGCCTAAGGTCAGTCCGATGCTGACCGTCGTCTTGCCGATGCCGGCCTTTGTGGGGCTGATGGCTGTGACGAGAATCAGGCGGCTTTGGCGGACACGCTCCTCATCAATGAGCTTTACCGGCACCTTGGCCATGAAGCGTCCGTAGGGGTCAATCTCTTCGGGGGCAATGCCCAGCCGTGTAGCAATCTCGTTGATGTGTTCCAACTGGCATTCTCGTGCAATCTGTATGTCTGTCTTCATATTTTAGGTTTTTTCATCTACAAAGGTACGCACTTTTCTTCAGATTGCAAAATGTCAAAGAGCAATATTGTGTTAAACTAACATAATGTGGTGATTTGAATGCTGACAACAAAAAGTCGAAAAGCCGAGCCCGTGATTAACGTCAGCAGGCTCGGCTAATAAGTACATTCGGCAATCACTCACGCTTCGGCAGTGATATCCTCTATCTGGTCAATGATCTCCTGATACTGGTGCTGGGTCTGGAAGTGCATTTTGAATCCGGCAATAGCTCCTATGATGCCGCCTACGATGCCACCGTACATGAGCCAGTTTGGTTCTAAGTTGCCTGCAATCTGATATGACTCGTAGCAGAACCAGCCGAACCAAAGGATAACAGCTGGAATGCCGAAGAACAGCCAGTCGACATCGAACTTCTTGGCGCGGGCCATCTTTCTGCGCACTTCTACCAGATTGCTGCTCATCATGTTCACGTCAGTCAGGTTGCGGCTATTATAGTAGGTTGCTCCTGCGCAGACCAGCATGAAGATGCTTGTGCCAATCCAGAAGGCTATCGAGAAACCGGCCGACTTGACGCATACCCAGTAGAAATAGGGAACCATCAATATGGCCAAAACCATGATGACATTATATCTGCGGCTGATGGTACTTGCTGTTTTTTTCATCGACTGGCGGATCATGTGGTCGTTCACAATCTCCTGTTTCTCTAACTTCTGCTTCAGCGTGTTCATCTGCTGACGCATATTCTCTAATTCAAAATTCTCGTTGTTCATAATGGGTGAGGTTTTTTAATCGTTTGACATGTTCTTTAATTGTTCTCTGATTCTGAACAGACGAACGCTGACGTTCTTAGCCGTGATACCAACAATCTGCCCAATCTCCTCATAGCTGAGGTTCTCGAGCCAGAGCAAAACGATTGCTCTGTCGAAGGGCTGGAGACGGGAGATGCGTTTGTGGAGCATGTCCACCTGGCGCGTGTCCTCGTCGCGGTCTTCAAAGAGGTTGATATCCATCGTGACTCGGGCTGTGGCTGCGCGACGCTTCTTTTTCCTGTCTATAGAGATACAGGTATTAAGAGCGACGCGGTAAATCCACGTCTTGATGTCACTGCGATGCTCGAAGCTCTCGAAACCTTTCCAAAGATTGACTAGTACCTCCTGGAACAGGTCGTTCACCTCGTCGGCATCCTGCGAGAACATGTAGCACACGGTGTAGATGGTGCTCTTATGTTCCTTAACGGTTTGCGCAAACTGTCTTTCTAAGTTGTTCATTGTCTCATCTGTTTTTTAATCATTACACCCATTAGACGCAGCACTGCTACGAAAAACTACACCGTTTTCAAACTTTTTTCAAAACCACTCATTACATTTATTGATTGACATTCTCAGTCGTCTTATTTAAGTTTAGCCTATCGTTCAACTCACGCACATCGGACAGCAGATTCCAGATGCCATCCTCAGACAGAACGCCACGCTGCAAGTCAGCTGGCAGCAGCCCTGCCTCATCGTCAGCAAAGTCGCGCTTCCACGCTTCGCTGCCGTAATAAGCGTCAAGAGCCTTGATATCCTCCCGCACCGCCTCGTAATTCTCTAACGCCGCCGATAGCTCCATCACCGCTTTCGCCGCCCGCCTCATCCGCAGCTCCATCTCCTTGATACGTTCTATCTCCCCGTGATTCCTTTTTGCAGGCATCTGAAATCTCCTTTGTATACTCTAACTTATCCCATCCCAACTTTATTTCTTCAATGCTTTTTTATAGGCACGCACGGCAGAGTTATCAATGCCGAAAATTGAACAATTCTGTTCTGTTATAAAATCAGGCAAACATGTTATAAGTCCCATAAAGTATCCATTAGGGCTTAATGGTTTAGAACATAACCAAAAACAATTTTTGCCTATAGTATGAACATTTTTTGGTACATACAGTTCCTTAATAGTTGGGCGGTCCCGATATAGACATGCAAACGCTTCCTCTCCTATTTCTTCCAACTGATCTGGTAGAATGATGGCCTCGAGATTCTTAAATCCCCAAAATGCGCGTTCATTGATTTTTTTTAAAGTTAGAGGGACATTACCGCCTAAAAAACTGCAGCAATTTTCCGAATCTTCTCAAGACGTTTCATGAAAGAACGGTCTTGCTTGAATCGTTGCATATTATAATCCGCTTGAAGACCTAACCAGATATTGGCATCTGTTCCAAGGGCAGCCTCAAGAAGCAAGGCGTACTCAGTGGTAACAGGTCGCTTTCCATTTAGTATCTCATTGAATACCGTATACGACACGCCCATTTGCTGAGCCAACTCCTTTTGGGTCAAGCCACGGGCCATAATTTCATCTTTTATAATCTCCCCAGGATGAATCAACTCCGATGAAATCATATTGTTCGCTATCCTTTCTTCCGCGACGTCTTTTGCTCTAATCATAACTATTCCTCCTTATTACTTATAATGATTTGACAATTCCATAATATTGCAAATGGTTACTATTGGCTCATCTGTTGTCTTTTCTACCGTGAACTCAACACGATACTGGTCATTAGCCTTTATCGAGAAACGTCCCTCCTTATCGCCATGCAAGGCCTCAAAATGCAGAGACTTAAATGGAAACAGGTCTTCTATGCGAGCAGCTTGGATCAGAATCTTTATAGCTTTCTGATATCCTCGGACAATCTGAGGCTGAAACCGTAGTTTCTTCAGCCCTGTCTGTCCCGATATATACAGGCACTCCAAATAGTCTTCATTGAAAGTAACAACCATATTGCAATGCTTTTACGGCCGCAAAATTACGTAAAAGAAATGGAATTCGCAAATTATCGAATCGGTTTTTATGTTTCTACAAGAAAAAACATCCATTAGCCTTATAGTATATCAAAAAACTTTTGTATCTTTGCACAAGAATACCGCGACAACCTTTCTAAGCTTGTCAGAGAGAGCAGTTAATCACTGCTGAAGCGTGAGTGATTGCTGAATGTACTTATTAGCCGAGCCTGCTGACGTTAAGCACGGGCTCGGCTTTTTGCCATCAGAATTCAAATATTTTCTTTTTTTATTTTGTGATTTCAGTTTTTTTGTCTACCTTTGTAGCGTTTTCGGGGAGAAATCCCGAACCATAGATGCATTAGCTGATTCATTCGCACTTAACCGAAGAAGTCTGGAAAACTAATTTTGGAATAGTCCGATATGATAAGCGGAAGGGGCGTTTAGGAAAAGTCGTCCTAACACTGTTGGCTATGCACACGCATTGGCGTGTAGCATTCTTATTTAGTGTTAGGGGTTCCATTTTCCAGACTCGCCCCTGAGGTTAAGTGCATAAGGATGGCACGCCATTTTTGTGTTCTTATTCCAGCATTGTAATCATTAACATTAAATGGAATCAGGCATGAGGACAGGTCTAAGAAGATTCGTTGTTTCGCCAAATGCGTTAAAAATTAAATTCTACAAGTGGTACAACAAAACGTATTTCAAATTCAAAGGTATTCGCTTTGGTCAAGGGTTAACGGTCTATAACAAAATATATGTTACTGGACCTCGTGGCCATATAACGATAGGTAAGAATTTGCATTTCACAAGTGGAGCAGGTGTCAATCCAATCTGTAGCAACGTGTGTGGGTGTATTCATACGGCTAACGCTGCGGCAACAATTGTCATCGGCGATAATGTGGGTATCAGTTCGGCTTGCATTTGGGCACAAGAGCGAATTAGCATCGGCAATCATGTTAATATTGGTGGAAAGTGTTTGATTATAGATACTGACGTCCATCAGATAGATTTTATGGCCAGAAGAGATAGTAAGAACACACGCCCATCAGATAAACGTACATTCGTTCAAAGTGCTCCTATTGTTATTGGTGATGATGTATGGATTGGAGCAAACTGCCAAATCTTGAAGGGCGTTACTATTGGGAGCCGCAGTGTAATAGGAGCGGGTAGCATTGTGACAAAAAGCATCCCAGAGGATTGCATCGCAGCAGGAAACCCCTGTCGTGTTATTCGACAAATCGTGTCACGTTGACAGGTTATTGTTCTTTAGTAACGGATAAATTATTGAAGTTTCCCACCCTTATGATTTGTGTCGCACAAAAGACGCAGGAAGCGTCTCCACTCAATAGCCGTAGGTCGTTACAACCTACGGGCGGTAGTGGCAACAATGGAAAGCACTCTGAAGGAGTGCCCCAACGCCGCAATATAGGAGGAGCGTCCGTGAGCACGGGCGACCCCTTCAGGGTCGATGTTAAATCTATTACTCCTTTCCGAGGGTGCATATGCAGCCCGTGAAGATGCGGCCGCTGTTGATGCCTAAACGGCGGGCGGAGAAGTAGTCGGCGGCTTGCTTGTAGGTGCAGACGGGTGAGACGTTGATGTTTTGCGGCAGCAAGCCTGAGGCGACAAGCTGCAGACGATTGCACGCGGGCAGGTCGATGTGCCACTTCTCTTTCTTGATGCTGATGGCAGACATATCGAATCCTGCGTGAGCGAAGGCATCGTAGACCTCGTCGCCCACCTCGAAGCTGTCGAGATGGATGCCGGGGCCTATCTGGGCAATGAGTTGGTTGGGGCGTGTGCCGTAGGCCTCTGTCATTGCTTCAACAGCCCTGACGACGATGCGCCTGACCGTGCCTCGCCACCCTGCGTGGATGGCGCAGAGAGCATGATGTTCGTGGTCAGACAGCAGCACGGGGATACAGTCTGCTGTCGACACGCCGATGCACACGTCCTTGAGGTCTGTCATCAGTGCATCGACACCCTCTAACGTTTCTTGCCTTTTTGCAGCGTTCATCAATAAGAATGCCTCGTCGATTCTTGCCATTTTCGTCAGGTGTACCTGGTGTGGCATAATCAGGCGGTCGTCGCTGATGCCCAGCATTTGGCATAGCGCCTCACGGTTTTGGCGGATAGCCTCCTCGTCGTCGCCACAATAGCGATTGATGTTAAACGCGGCATAGTTGCCTTTGCTGCTGCCTCCGTGACGTGTACTGCTGAAGGCCGTCACGCCAGTGCCCATATCGTAAAAATCCAGTTGTGGTTGCTTCATTGTGGTGCAAAGGTAGGAATATTTATCCATTTACGCAAAAAACAAGCCCCAAGAACTGTGTTATTTCCTTTTGAATGATGATATTCCAAAAGAAATGTGTAATTTTGTGCGCAAAAGTAATCAACTTGAAGCAATCTGTAGAAGTTATGAAGAGTAGACTATTCCTTATGCTGGCCGTGCTGACGTCTTTGGCTGGTATGGCACAAGCCCCGATGGTCGTCAGGACGGAGTCGGGACCGGTAAAGGGTATCGACCAGGAAGGATCGATGGCTTTTCTTGGTATTCCCTATGCGAAGGTGGAGCGTTTTATGCCGCCTAAGCCTGTGGACAAGTGGGATGTTGTCCGCGTGTGCGACCATTGGGGACCGCAGGCGATGCAGAACACGTGGGGACGTAAGCTTAGCGAGGCAGAAATGTCGGAGCAATGCTGTGTGCTGAATGTATGGACGACAAGCACCAAAGCCTCGAAGCCTGTGATGGTGTGGCTGCATGGAGGTGGCTTCGACTCAGGCACGTCGGCATGGAACCCGGGTATGCAGCTGGCCAAAAAGGATGTTGTCGTGGTGAGCGTGAACCACCGGCTTAATATCCTCGGCTTCCTTGACCTCTCGGTATGTGGTGAAAAGTATAAATACTCTGGCAATGTGGGGATGTTTGATGTGATACAGGCCTTGCAATGGGTGCAGAAGAATATCCGCCAGTTTGGTGGCGACCCTACGAACGTCACCATCTTCGGTGAGTCGGGTGGCGGCGGTAAGGTGGGTACGTTGCTCTGTATGCCGCAAGCCAAGGGACTCTTCCATAAGGCTATCATTATGAGCGGCACCATCCTTAACGTCAACACGAAGCAGATGACCGAAGAACTGGGACAGGCCGTACTGAAGGAACTGAATATCGACGCTGCGCATATTGAAGACATAAAAACAGTTCCATACGATACGCTCTACGCTGCTGGTCAGCGGGCTATGGCTGCCAGCATCGGTACTCGCAAGCCCGGCACGCCGATGATGTGGGGCTTTGGTCCTACGCCCGATGGTGAGACACTGCTACAGCAGCCGTTCCAGCCGGGATTTGCCAGCATCAGCGACAACATCCCTATCCTTATCGGCACGACGTTCAACGAGTTGCAGCGTCTGCGTTACGACCAGCCAATGACTCAGGATGAAGCCCGTCGCGAGTTGTTCAGAACCTTCGGCTTCGATGCCACTATCTATCTCAAGGCTTTTGATGAGGCTTATCCCGACCACTCGCCACAGGATCTGTTGAGCATCGACTGGCTATTCCGTCCCAAGACCATCATTACCGCCGATGCCATCAGCACGACGCGTCAGGCCCCAACCTATATGTATATGTTCACCTGGCGGTCGCCTGTGAACAAGGGTAGCGTTCACGGTCACGAGCTGAAGTTTTGTTTCAACACGCTCCATCAGGCAGCCAACGAACTGCCGCAGCCGTCCGAGGCTGACCTTCGTCTGGCCGACACTATGAGTAGCGTGTGGGCGCAGTTTGCCCACAACGGTAATCCTAACGTCGACGGTCTCCCTGCGTGGCATCCTTATACGGCAGAGAACGGCGAGCTGATGGTGTTTGACCATCAGTGTGTCATTCGCAATAATCCTGACCGCCGTCTGGAACAGATTATCGACAAGCATTGCTTCCAGCAACTCGACGATTTCCGTGCCCGTCAAAGCAGCCGGCAAATCAAGGTGGGCGATGTCACAATGACCGTCTATCCCACGAAGGGCGGAAAAATTATGTCGCTGAAATACAAAGGGCAGGAGGTCATCTCGCAACAGACGGCACCTGAATCCTTTGGAAGCACCTTCTGGACAAGTCCGCAAAAAGAGTGGAACTGGCCACCCGTTCAAGAGTTCGACAAGATGCCCTATCAGGTAGAGGAACTTGATGGCCGTCTCATCATGACCAGCGAGGTGTCTGAAAAGCTGAAGTACCGTGTCCGTAAGGCGATCAGCATCGATGAGAAGGATAACTCAATCATCATCAACTATTCTATTATCAATGAGAGCGACGAGACGCGTCAGGTGGCCCCTTGGGAGATTACCCGTGTGGCCAACGAGGGTGGTGTCATCTTCTTCGATGCTCCTTTGGATGGCATTACGCCCACAGGCATGATGCCCTTCAAGTCTGCTCATGGTGCTGTGTGGTATCAGACGGACGAGACCGGTGAGAACCGCAAGATTAATGCCGACGGCAAGGGCTGGTATGCCTATTACAACAACGGCCTGCTGCTCCTGAAGATTTTCGACGACCTGACACCTTCTCAGCCGGCTCCTGGCGAAGCTGAGATACAGGTATACGTGAACCGCGGCAAGACCTTCATCGAACTGGAGAGTCAAGGTGCCTACACCACCCTAAAACCTCACGAACAGCTTAATTGGACTGTTCGTTGGTACCTGCTGCCCGTAGCTGGCGCTCCCGAACCCTCAGCCGAGCTGATGAGAATTGTCAGAAACAAATTGTAAAACAGATTTTTCTTTTTTTTGCAGCCGTGACGCAAGAAGATAAGATTACCGAACAGCCCTCACGCTACGACCATCTCGAACAGATGCCCATAGCAGAACTGCTGCAGCACATCAATGAAGAGGATGCGCTGGTGGCTGAGGCTGTGCAAAAGGCGCTGCCGCAGATTGAGGCTCTGGTGGAAGCCATTGAGCCGAGGATGAAGCGTGGCGGCCGGTTGTTCTATGTGGGTGCAGGCACCAGTGGCCGGTTGGGCGTGCTCGATGCCAGCGAACTGCCACCAACGTTTGGCGTGCCTGCCGACTGGGTGGTGGGCATCATCGCCGGAGGCGACGAAGCACTGCGCTGTGCCGTCGAGAAAGCCGAGGACGTTGCCGAGCAAGGCTGGCGCGACCTTTCCGCTGTGCTGCGGCGCCGCAGCAGCGACAGCTCCAACGACTCCGTCATAGGCATCGCCGCTTCCGGCACCACCCCCTACGTTATCGGAGCCGTCAGCGAGGCGCGGAAGCACGGACTGCTGACGGGTTGCATCACCAGCAACCCTCATACGCCGTTGGCCGATGCGGTCGACTATCCCGTTGAGACCATCGTCGGTCCAGAGTTTGTGACGGGTAGCAGCCGTATGAAGAGCGGGACGGCGCAGAAGATGGTACTCAACATGATTTCCACAACCCTGATGATTCGTATGGGACGCGTTGAGGGAAACCGTATGGTCAAGATGCAGCTGACCAATGCGAAGCTTGTCGACCGTGGCACGCGAATGATACAGGAGACGCTCGGCATCCCCTACGACGAGGCCGAGCGTCTCCTGTTGCAGACCGGTAGTGTAGACCGTGTGCTTAGTGAGCCATAAGCTTGCTCGCCTCCTTCATGTATTTCTCGGTGAGCTTGTTGATGTAGTTCTGTGCGTTCTGTGCGGCCTTCGTCAATTTGCCGGTCTTCTTGTAGATTTCGTTGAAGGCTTTGTTCTGTTCGGTGAGGTTAGCCAGCACATTTTTGTAGGCTTCGCCATAGAGCTCTAACAGATCCTCACGAGGCGGGTTCAGCGCTTCTATCGTCTTTAGGAGGTCGTGGAAATTCTTGTCCATTTCCTTATTGCGCTGGATAATCTCCTTATATATATTTTTGGTATAAGCGTCGTTGCTGTAGTCGAAGGGCGAGTCTCCCTTGAGTCCTCCCAATAGCAGATAGGCGTTCTTGACATTCTCGACGCTCCATTCGAAAACTCGTCCCTTCTGCATGATTTCGGCTTGCTTCTGAGGCGAAATGGATTTTCTCCAGATTGTTTTTGCATCACCGTCTGACGGGGTTGTTACAGGCACCGCTTGGGCTCCCCACTGGTTCTCGGGTTCTACAAACTCTACTCCGTCGATTATTTGTACGGTGTCAGCAACGACCTCTTGGCCCGTGATATCGTCGTTTCCAGCACTTTGACGTGCATTCAGCAGGCTCTTGCCTGAGTAGCGCCCCACACGGCGCTCGTAGTCCTGATCCCCGTCGAACCAGCCGTTATGAATGGTGATGTTATAGGTTTCGCCCGGTACGAAGTCGAGATTGATCCACGCAGGGCAGAGTTCTCCGTCGGGGAAGATGCAGCGCAAGCGGCCTACGCAGCGGTGGTCGAGTTCTGTCTGCCACTCAAAGCGCTTGTTGATGACGGGTACGCAGGCAATGTAGTCGTCGTCGCCGATGTTGGCGAGGTCGGCGCCCGTCTCAGCGATGTAGATGTTGTATAGCGAGTCCTTGATATTCTCGTCTACACGTCCCACAATCTTGAACGTCTTGGCGGTCGTGGACCGGTTGCTGTTGAAGATGCCGGCGCTCATGTTCTGCTCGTAGTAGTCGGGGCGCAGCGAGGTGATCTCATAGATGGCGCCGAGGGCCTTGCTCTTGTTGTCGTTGAGCTCCCACTTGATGGCGTAGGCATCGCGCAGCATGGGGTTCTCCTGGTTCTTGGTGCAGAGGAGCCACATCTCCTCGTCCTTGCTCATACGGATGGGGTAGGTGGCGCTCTGTCCGTTTTCGTTGACGGCCTTCAGTGAGAACGTCTCATTGTTGCCGGGAGCCAGATGCAGTATCTGATAGCCCTTTGGCTCGTCCTTTCGGAATGCTTCGCCGATGGCAGACATGTTCTGTCGCACAGTGCCGGTGTTGACATTGGCGACAAAATAGGTAATCTTGACGCTCGACTCAATCTGGTTGGTGTTGGGGTTCCTGTTCACCGAATAGACTTCTGGGGAAGGATTTCCCCACGACTTAATAAAATCCCAGAACAGGGCCTTGACGTTGTAAGGCGTATTGTCGTTCTTGGCCTTCTGTTGGGCACTGGCGGTTAATGTTGCGCTGCAGGCAATGAGCAGCATGATGACGATGCGTTTCATAATGGTTAGTTTTTTTATTCTTGTTGGGCTGTTTGTTGTAAGTTGTTCTTAGAGATTTCGAGTTCCAGTTCCACCCATTTCAGGTAGGCTTCGTTAGCCTGTTTGCGTAGCTGTGCCAACTCTTCGGGGGTGTACTTGTAGTTCTCAGGACGGGTGATGGGTATGTCGTGCTCCGTCAGCGTCTTTGTCCCACTCTTGGCGCTTGGCATAGCGGCCTGGGCTAACTCTCCTTGGGGCTGGGCGGGCGTCTCTTTCACCGCTTCTTCCACAGGTGCTGCTTGCTGGGCCACTAAGTGACGTTCGATGATAGTAGGGCGACGCACCTGCTTCTTGCGTTTCTCCGGAACGCTCTGCTCCTTCTTGGGCTCTGCTTTTTGGGGCGCCTTGGGCTGTGGGGCTTCCTTCTTCGGCTTCACTTCTTTTCGCTCTATTTTGGCCGTGACTTTCTCTTCCGTCGTGTCCTTTTGCTGTGTTGGCAGTAGCATCATCACACCAGCTACGCAGGCTGCCGCTACCCACGGCCAAAGCCTCCGGATCTTGTGGTGACTACTCCCCTCCGTGACATGAAGATGGGCCTTTCCCATCACCCTGGCGTTCAGGTCGGCCGGCATCTGCGGCAGCTCGGCCTCGTCAAGCCTGAGGGCGTCGCGCAGGGCGCTGTCCTGCTGTTGTAAGGTGTTAAGTTCCTCTTCTATCATGATTGTAGCATTTTAATGATTTTGTATAGTTTCTTTCTCGTTCTGCACAGTTTCGAAGCCACCGTAGTAGGTATCGACTCCGTCACGTAAGCAATCTCCTTCAGACTCATTTCCTCGTAGTAGAACATCGTGACGATGGCCCGTTCGTCGGGTGGCAGGTGCTTCAGGGCTGCCCTGATGAGTTGCACCGTCTCGGCATTGGGCCGTCCGAAAGTCTCGTTCACCTCGGCATCCGACAGCTTGTCGGCTTCGCCGTTGCGGTCTTCGTAGTAGACCACTGGCTGGCTCTTCCGTCTCAGGTAGCTGATGGCCTCGTTGTAAGCGATGCGCGAGATCCACGTCTTGAGCGCCGACCGCTCGGCGTCATACTCCCTGATGTGGGCGAAGACCTTGATGAAGACATCCTGATACACCTCTTCGGCATTCTCAACGCCAGGCACCAGTCTTGCCACTTGTGCAAAGACGTCGCGGCCGTAGCGGTCGAGCATTGCTCGCTGTGTTTTGGGTTTTTGCTTGCGCAGTCCCTCTATCAGGTCTATGTCTGTTTCGGTCATGATTGATTAGGTCTTCTACTTATATATACGCAGAAGACAACAGAAACATTGCAACGGGAAAGAAAAAATTTTTGAGAGGCCGGTTTTACTCCTGGAAACTGTCGAAGTTCCGCTGCTCGTCGTCGGTACCGCGCTCGTCGTCATCGTCGTCGCGCTTTTTCTTCTTGTTTCCTGCCATATTGCCGAAGTTCCACGTCAGTGTGAAGTTCACGCGCGGGTCGCGCCAGTTCTCCTGATACCGCGTAAAAGTGTCTGACGACGTGTAGGTCTTCCAGTGGCGGGTGTTGAACACGTCGCGCCAGTTGATGGCCAGTGCCAGTGCCTTGTTGAAGAACGTTTTCCTGAGTCCTAAGTCGAGCGAGCCGTTGGCCTTGCGGTAGCCCTGGGTGATGACGCCGCGCGAGCGGTAGTTGCCCGTTGCCTGTAGCGAGATGTCATAAGGCAGGATGAACGATGCTAACATGCGGGCGTCCCATGAGAAGTTTTCGTCGCTCTCGCCGATGATGGTCTGACCGTTAATCACGTAGTTGAAGGCATCGAGCTTGTAGTAATAGCCGTTCAGCGTGGTCGTCAGGTCGAGTATACGGAAGAACTTGTCCTTCATGATAAGCTCTATGCCGGCGCGCTGGTTCTTGGCCACATTCTCGTTGGTGGAGTACATCACGCCGTCGTTGCCCTGATAGCGGATACGCTGGATGACGTCGGTCGTCGGGCGGTAGTAGGTTGAGATGCTCAGCGTGTGTTCCGGCCATGTCTTGAGGAAGTTCAGCGAGAACGAGTTCGAGAATTCCGGTGTCAGTTCGGGGTTGCCGAACTCTACCATCGTGGCGTCGCGGGTGTTCTTGAACGAGTTGAGCTGTCCGCCCCAGGGCCGGCGCAGGCGCCGTGTGTAGTTAAGCTGCAGCTGGGCGGTCTCCGTCAGCTCGTAGCTCAGGAAGAGCGAGGGGAACAGCTGGAAGTAGTCCTTCTTGAAGGCGGGATTCTTTGGCTGCAGGTCGCGTTCCTGATACCAGTCAAGGCTCTCGGTGTCTACATGCCAGTACTCGCCGCGCAAGCCCGCCATGACGCCGAGCTTGTTCCAGAACTTCGTGTTGACGGTCAGGTAGAGGGCGTGGATATTGTTGTCGTAGATGAAGTGGTTGTAGAAAGTGCGTTCCTCCTGACGGTTACTGCCGTCCCAGTTCACGGAGTCTACCCACGACTCCTGTGGCGTGTCGTCGTGCGAGAAATTGCCGTTGTAGCCAGCCTCTATCTTGAAGTTGTCCGTTATCTGGTTCTCGTATTCCAGGCGGGTCTCGAAGCTGTGGTTGTTGGTGAACGTCGGGCGATACTGGTAGATGCTCGTCTCTGACGACTGCTGTGGCACAGCAGTATACCTGACGGTGCGGTCCTGGTAGATGTTGTCGTTGTCGCTCTTCCACTTGTTGGCCGAGAAGACGAACTTCAGCGTGTGCTTGTCGCTCCAGTTATGGTCGTAGCCTAATTCGCCATGCAACATCCGGTTCTGGCCGTCGTTATGTGTGGTACGGGTCATGACGTAGCTGTCCTGCGGTGCGCCGATAGTGCCGTAGTGGTAGGGCGTCTCGTTGTCGCTCTTGTTGTTGCCGCGCATCGCCATGCCGCTCACGGTGATGTCGTCTTTCTCTGTGAGGTGCCACGTCAGGCCCATACGGCCGAAGAGTCCGCCGCCGCGGTTGTCGCTCTCGCTATAGTAGCGCTGATACTGGCGCGTCTGCAGGTACTCCTGTTCGCTCTCCGAGCCGCCGCCACCGCGACGGGCGCGGTAGCCAATGTTGCCGTAGGCTTCGATGAGGCCGCTGCTGTAGTTCAGGTTAGCGCCGGTGTTCCAGCCGCCGCGCGTGTCGACGCCGGCACGCAGCGAACCGTAGTAGCCGGCCTTGCGGTCGCGCTTCAGGATGATGTTGATGATGCCGGCAGAACCTTCGGCCGAGAACTTCGCCGAAGGGTTGTCGATGACTTCCACGCGTTCGATGCTCTCGGCGGGAATCTGCTGCAAGATGTCGTAGCGGTTGTCGCTGGTCATGCCGCTGGCCTTGCCGTTAATCCACACCTCGACGCTGCTGTTGCCGCGCAGCGATATTTCGCCGTCGGTAGTCACCTCGATGCTGGGAATCTGTTCTAACAGTTCGGTAGCGTTGCCGCCGGCAGCAGCCAGCACATTGTCTACCGAGAAGGTCTTGCGGTCTACCTCCAACTTCATCTGCGAGCGCTGGCCGGTGACCTGCACCTCTTTCAGCGTCTTCGAGTCTTCGCTCAGATAGAGGGCGGGGAAGTTGTGGCGACGGTTCTGAGGCGTCACGTTCACGCGGCGTGTTGCTGTCTTGTAGCCTACGAACGATACTACGAGCTGATACTGGCCGTCGGGCACGTTCTGGAAATGGAAAGAGCCGCTTACGTCGGTAATACTGCCTTGGACCAGCTTGTCGTCCTTCGTCAGCTTTACGTTTACAAATTGCAGCGCTTCGTCAGTCTGTCTGTCTAGTACTTTGCCTCTCACTGTACCCTGTGCCTGCACTCCCGCAGCCCACAATAGGGTGCATAATAACCATAGAATTCGATTCATAACTGCACCTTTGATGCCTTTGGCGTCCGAAGGTTTAATCGGAAGCGTTTTTTTTTCTTCCTAATACTCCTCCAGCATCTTCTTGAACCGCTCCTTCTTGCTCAGCTTGTTGCGCCTGAACAGCTTGTCGATAACATAGCCCACAATCCCGATGACATTGATACCCGACGACGGGTTAGCGGCAATAAGCTGGGCGTCGGTCTTTGATAGGACTAAATGTTTTTTCAGCTCTTTCAGTGCGTCTTCGCCCTTGCCGTGGCCAAAGACGGTCACTTCGGGCAGTCCCATAAGTTTTGAAATGAGAAAGATCGTGTCCTTCACCTCGTCAACGTTCAGGATGCGACTCTCGTATTTGACGTGCGTCAACGACAGCGTACGGCACGAGTCGGGCACGCTGATCATACCCTGGTAGTCGGTGGTGTCAGCACGGTGGGCACTACTCGTCACGTTGACGCCACGGATGGGCGTCCGTGTCTCCACGTCGACCACCACAAACTGGCGTTGGCCAAAGGCCGCAACGGCAGAAAGGGCTATACAGCAAACCATCATCAGTCGAAACATGGTGCAAAAGTAAGCAAAAGCCCCTATGCCCACAACTTTTTTTCAGCTATTTAAGCAGAATTGACGTGCGTTTGCACAACAATCAAAACAGGCGGGTGTGGCTTATGCTGATGCCCCTCGAGTCGTTACCCCATTAACATGAGTTATCTTTCACGCGCATAAGTGTGTTCACCGGAAAACATCCCACCCATGTCGCCCATCCCACCCGTAGCGTAGGAGCGACATGGGCGACATGGGCGGGATGTTTTCTGGTTAAGACAACCATATATATGGACAAGACAAACTGAGAAGCACAGACAAAGTGAGACTTTGTAGAGGTAAGAAGTAAGAGGTAAGAGGTGTGGTTCAACACGATGAAACGGAGTGAAAACGTCACGGCCGCTCGTGAAAAAATATAAGCCTCTCGTGAAAAAATATAAGCCGCTCGTAAAAACGTAACGGCCTTAGAGAAATACGTCGCGGCCGCTCGTGAAAACACTATAGTAACTATGCACTTTGCAGCTCGCGACCGAAATAGTGGAAAGCCTCTCGAATCTCTTGCAACCTGCTGGCACTCGGCTTCGAGATACCATAAATATATCTCGCTAATAAGCTCTTGTTGATGTTTAGGTAGCGTGCCACCTCAGATACATTCAACCACGGAAAACGATGAAACATAGCAGCTACCTCATTTTCTGTATCGGGTTCGGATGTCTCATAAAAACTTGAAATATGCATATCAGCGTCTATGGCATCCCATCTAATAGCCAGACCTTCGTCCTCGAGACTATAGTCGCTGCGTTGCTCGGCTGTAGCCTCTTGTAATTCAGGATAGGCCTCTAACGGTCTACTCAGCAGACGTCCCTCAGTGGTCTTTACATAGATACGGTTACCTTCAAACCATACATTCTTAATCGCCTCCATAATTCTCTTCTATTTAATTAGTCAAACCTCTTGTGCCACTCACAAATAAAATCCTCTTTGTATGTCTTGCAGGTGTCTACGGCCTTCTTCAACTCCTGCTCTTTCAATCCGTGATTATACACTATACGTATTTGAGGCTCTAGCTCAATCTTTGCCAACTTACCATTACAAGTCACATGTACATGAATAGGTTCATGTTCATCAAGATAAAAGAAGAATCTTAGTCCAAATATGGTTAATAGCGTCGGCATATACTTATTATTTGTGTGCAAATGTAGGTATAAAATTTTATACTTCCAAAAATTTTTCCATTTTTTTCTTTATAACGATAAAAAATGTTGTTAGCCCAATAGCAAATACAATTCCTCTTTTTGAATTTTTCGCCCAATTATTTGGAAAGTTCAGTTTTTCTTTTTATCTTTGCCCCGTCATAAAATATCCTATGAGTACAGAAGCGACAACCATCAGCAGGCAGATAGCCGAGTACTTCAAGACACAACCCGTCGTGAAGGCTTGGCTCTTTGGCTCCTATGCCCGTGGCGAGCAACGCGAGGACAGCGATGTTGACATACTGATTCTTCCAGACAAATCCCAGCATTTCAGTCTTTTCACCCTGAGTGGAATGTATGAGGACTTAAAGGAGTTGTTGGGTTGTGAAGTAGATTTGATTACTGATGGCGGACTGATGTCCTTTGCCCGTGAGAGCGCCGACCGCGACAAAATCCTGATATATGAGAGAGCAGCGTAATGACCCAAAGCGTCTGCAGGATATTCTACAGGCAATCGACACGATATTCCAGTATGTGGACGGTCGTGATATGGAGGCTTTTGTTGCTGACAAGAAGACATACCATGCAGTCATCTATAACATCATGATTATCGGTGAAGCAGCAAATATGCTCACATTCGAGTTTCGCGAGTCGCATACTGAATTAAGGTGGCGACAGATCACCAATATGCGCAATTTCCTGATTCACGGCTATCATAATGTCGAGGAAGACCTCGTTTGGGAAGCCATTTCAGTAGACCTTCCTCAGATACGTGAGAGAATAGTAAAGTATCTCGAAGAGATAGAGACAAAATAATTGTTGAACCAATAAAACTGTACTGCGTATGGTAACATAACGGCATAACATGGACATATCGTGACGCTCCACTTTTGATTCTTGTTCTTTTCAAAATCTCCTAAATCAAAAGAACCTACAAGAACTGAAGTAGATAGTTCACGCCGTTCGGCGTGAGCATTTACTCGTTTAGGCAGGTTAAGGTGTTGGGAGATACCTGAAAAGAGCGTAAGCGAAGTAAGTTGCTCACGTTTTTTTTCATTATAAACAGAATGATTAACCTAAAACTATAGAGAACATGAAACAGCAAAACATCAAATTCTTGTATGCCCTGCTCGTCCTGCTCATCAGCCTATTGAGCGTCAATGCTTCCGCCCACGATATCGAGGTGAAAAACGCAGATGGCGTAACCATCTATTACACGTATATCAATAACAATACCAAGTTGGCGGTTAGCTACCGTGGTAGTTCGTACGATTCTGGTGAATATTCCGGTAACGTCGTTATTCCCGAATCTGTCACGTACAATGGGAATACCTACTCCGTGACCAGCATCGGATGGGCGGCGTTCTATAAATGTAGCGGCCTGACGAGCATCACCATCCCCAGCTCCGTAACCAGCATCGGAACTGAGGCGTTTGCCGGATGTAGCGGCCTGACGAGTGTCACCATCCCCAACTCCGTGACCAGCATCGGAAAGAATGCGTTCTATGGCTGTAGCGGTCTGACGAGTGTCACCATCCCCAACTCCGTGACCAGCATCGGAAATGAAGCGTTCTCTGACTGTAGCGGTCTGACGAGTGTGACCATCCCCAACTCCGTGACCAGCATCGGAGATAGGGCGTTCGAGCGTACTGCATGGTACAACAATCAGCCCGATGGTCTTGTGTATGCAGGTAAAGTTGCATATAAGTATAAAGGTACAATGCCGTCGAACACCAGTATTGTTATTGAAGAAGGAACTTTGGAAATCGCAGGAAATGCGTTCTATAATTGTAGCGGCCTGACGAGCGTCACTATTCCCAATTCCGTAACCACTATTGGAAGCTCTGCGTTCTCTGGCTGCAGTTGGCTGACGAGTGTCACTATTCCCAATTCCGTAACCACTATTGGAAGCTCTGCATTCGAAAGTACCGCATGGTACAACAATCAGCCTGATGGACTTGTGTATGCTGGTAAAGTTGCATATAAGTATAAAGGTACAATGCCGTCGAACACCAGCATTGTTATCGAAGAAGGTACTTTGGGAATCGCAGTAGGTGCATTCTCTGGCTGTAGCGGCCTGACGAGCGTCACCATCCCCAACTCCGTGACCAGCATCGAAGATGGTGTGTTCTCTGGCTGTAGCGGTCTGACGAGCATCACCATCCCCAACTCCGTGACCAGCATCGGAAGTAATGTGTTCCGTAACTGTAGTGGTCTGACGAGTGTCACCATCCCCAACTCCGTAACCACTATTGGAAGCTTTGCGTTCTTTGGCTGTAGCGGTCTGACGAGCATCACCATCCCCAACTCCGTGACCATCATCGGAGGTTATGCGTTCTATGGCTGTAGCGGTCTGACGAGCATCACCATCCCCAACTCCGTTACCAGCATCGGAGGGGGGACGTTCTATGGCTGTAGCGGTCTGACGAGCATCACCATCCCCAACTCCGTTACCAGCATCGGAGAGGTGACGTTCTCTGGCTGTAGCGGTCTGACGAGTATCACCATCCCCAACTCCGTTACCAGCATCGGAGATAGGGCGTTCAAAGAATGTAGTGCTCTTACCTCTGTCAATATTTCAGATATTGCTGCATGGTGCAATATTGTATTTGCGAATAATGCCGCAAATCCACTTAGCTATGCAAAATCCTTATATCTGAATGGAGAAGCATTAACAAATGTGATAATCCCCAATTCCGCGACCGCCATCGGACTGCGTGCGTTCTATGGCTGTAGCAGTATGACAAGTATCACCATCCCCAACTCCGTGAAAAGCATCGAGGTTGAAGCGTTCTCTGGCTGCGACAACTTGACGAGTGTCATTTCCGAGATTACAGAACCATTTAATTGCGGAACGGATGCCTTCCCGACGAATGCCTGCCGAAATGGTACGCTGTACGTTCCCGCAGGCACGAAGGACCTG
>CADCET010000010.1 GCA_902800495.1 uncultured Prevotellaceae bacterium | reverse complement strand
GAGGTCGGTGTAGCGGGCACGGGCCTGACTGAGCAGGTGCTCGGCAATGAGGCAGCGCAGATCCATCGACTTCTTATCCTGACTGAACCGCTTCACCAGTTGTTCGCCGCTCACACGGATGATGCGGGTGGGCACCATCGCCTCGATCGTGGTCAGTGCCGGACCACCGTCGAGGCAGGCGGGATAGTCGCCCGCAAACTCACCCTCGAACGAGAACCATGTGATGTGTTCCTTGTCGTCGCTGATGCCGTATGTCACGTACTTGAAGCACCCCTCTGTGACGAAGCCGAACCACCGTGCGGGGTCGCCCTCGCGCTCCAGCTGTTCGCCCTTGCGGTACTCCACCATCTTGCCCTCGCGCTCGCAAAACTCACGCAGCACCTTGATGTCAATGCTATTTTTCCCGAATTTCTGTTCCATCGTCAGTGAATTTGCTGGCAAAGGTACGATTTTTTGTTTAAAATGTACTATGATACTCTATAAAATGCCTGCCAAAGTATCTCTGAATGTCATGATTTTATATGAGATGATACTTAAAAAAATGATACTTAAAAAAACGTAAATAGATAACCAAAATTTGTTCAGATGGAAAAGAAAAAGGAGTTGCGATTTCTCGTAACTCCTTGATTTTTAAGGCGCTTCAGGATGGGCTTGAACCAACGACCCCCTGATTAACAGTCAGGTGCTCTAACCAACTGAGCTACTGAAGCAAGGTGCTTTCTTTCGATTGCGGGTGCAAAGGTACGATGAAAAAATGGAACTACCAAATTTTTTCGTGACTTTTTTCGCTTTGCTGCTGTTTTTTATGAAAATCCCGCAGATTCGGACTTGAATCTGCGGGATCATTATCGGTTTAGCTTATCTTTTTAAAAGTCCATGTGGTCGAGTGCATCGCTGAAATCTTTGGGCTCCGGCTTCTCAACGGGAGCTTCAGCCTGCTGCTCACCAAACTTCTCGCTCAGCTTGTCAGCAAAATCGTTGTTACGCTGGGGACGATCATGACGTGGGCCACGATCACCGCGGTCACGACGCTCGCCACGCTCAGGACGGGGACGGCGCTCACCACGCTCAGGACGGTCGCCACGCTCACGACGGGCAGGACGCTCGACGTAGTCGGCGGGCTTCTCAATGAGCACACGGTGTGAGAGCTTGTACTTACCGGTCTTGGGGTCGATCTCAAGGAGTTTCACCTGGATGTGGTCACCCTCCTTGATACCAGCCTCTTCGACAGTCTCCAAACGCTTCCAGTCAATCTCGGAGATGTGGAGCAGGCCGTCCTTACCAGGCATAATCTCAACGAAGCAGCCGTAAGGCATGATACTGCGGACAACACCGTCGTAAATCTCGCCAACCTCGGGGATGGCCACGATAGCGCGGATCTTGCCGATTGCAGCGTCGATAGACTCCTTGTTGGGACCGCTGACCTGTACCTTGCCAACGCCGTCTTCTTCGTCGATGGTGATGGTGGCACCGGTGTCTTCCTGCATTTGCTGGATAATCTTTCCGCCCGGGCCAATGACGGCGCCAATGAACTCCTTCGGAATCTCGAAGGCCTCGATACGGGGTACGTGGGGCTTCAGTTCGGCGCGCGGTTCAGCGATAGTGTCGGTGATGCAGTTGAGAATGTGCTCACGACCGGCCTTGGCCTGCATGAGAGCCTTCTCAAGGATGTCGAACGACAGACCGTCGCACTTGATATCCATCTGGGTGGCCGTCAGACCGTCGCGTGTACCGGTGGTCTTGAAGTCCATATCGCCCAAGTGGTCCTCGTCACCGAGGATATCGCTGAGCACAGCATACTTATCTTCTCCGGGGTTCTTGATGAGACCCATAGCGATACCCGAGACGGGCTTCTTCATGGGAACACCTGCATCCATCAGGGCCAGCGTGCCGGCGCAGACCGTAGCCATTGACGAAGAGCCATTAGACTCCATAATCTGGCTGACGACACGTACAGTGTAGGGGAAATCCTCGGGAATCTGACCCTTCAGACCGCGCCATGCCAGGTGGCCGTGACCGATTTCACGACGGCCTACGCCGCGCTGAGCCTTAGCCTCGCCTGTGCAGAACGGAGGGAAGTTATAGTGCAAGAGGAACTTCATATAGCTCTTGTCGAGCACGTCGTCGACGAGCTTCTCGTCGAGCTTGGTACCGAGGGTGACAGTAGTCAGCGACTGCGTCTCACCACGGGTAAAAATAGAGCTTCCGTGAGGCATGGGCAGGGGTGACACCTCGCACCAGATGGGGCGGATATCGGTGGTCTTACGGCCGTCGAGGCGGATGCCCTCGTCGAGGATGCAACGGCGCATGGCGTCGCGCTCCACGTCGTGGTAGTAGCGGTCCATCATAGCCTCGTACTCCTCCTTGGAGATTTCTGAATCCTCAGGAACCTCAGCAAGGAACTTCTCTTTGAAATCCTCGAGCAGCTTCTCGAAGGCTTCAGCGCGCTGCTGCTTCTCGAGAGCCTGCTTCGTGATGTCGTAGGCAGGCTGGTACAGCTCTTTGTTCATACGCTCACGCAGAGCCTCATCGTTGATTTCGTGGTTGTACTCACGCTTGACATCCTTGCCAAGTTCCTTCGAGAGTTCAGCCTGCAGCTCACACATCGGCTTAATAGCATCCATGGCAGCCTTCAGTGCACCGAGCAGATCCTGCTCGCTAACTTCCTTCATCTCGCCCTCCACCATCATAATGTTCTCAGCCGAGGCGCCGACCATAATGTCCATGTCGGCCTCCTTCATCTGTGCGAATGTGGGGTTAATGACGTACTCGCCATTGATACGAGCCACGCGGACCTCCGAGATGGGGCACTCGAAGGGAATATCCGAGCAGGCCAGTGCAGCCGATGCTGCAAATCCGGCCAGTGCGTCGGGCTGGTCAACGCCGTCAGCCGAGAACAGCATGACGTTGACATAAACTTCAGCGTGATAGTTACTGGGGAAAAGTGGACGAAGAACGCGGTCCACGAGTCGCGATGTCAGGATTTCGTTGTCCGAGGCTTTGCCTTCACGCTTGGTAAATCCGCCGGGGAAACGGCCTGCAGCGGCATACTGTTCACGATAATCTACCTGCAAAGGCATGAAATCTGTTCCGGGAACTGCATCTTTTGCGGCACAAACTGTGGCGAGAAGTACGGTATTGTTCATGCGGAGCATAACACTTCCGTCGGCCTGTTTTGCCACTTTCCCGGTTTCAATGGTGATGGTCCTTCCATCAGCCAGTTGAAGGGTTTTTGTAATTACGTTCATCTTAATTTAAAAACATCTGTAAATAAAAAATATGCGCAACAGCGCTAAAACTGTGCAAAGGTACATATTATTATAGGAATAAACGAATAAACGACGAATATTTTTCGTTTTTTATGAATTTTGTGCTACCTTTGCAGGCAAAATCAGAAAAAGCAATATGAGAAAGACAATAAAGATATGGATGATAGGAGCCGCTGCCGTACTGCTGACGTCGTGCGGTGGTCACAAGTTTCAGGTAACGGGTAGCATCACGGGGGCGCAAGACTCCCTACTCTACTTCGAGAACGTTGGACTCAATGGTATTGAGGAGATCGGACATACGACGCTCGACGCCGACGGACATTTCGATTTCAGTGCCGAAGCCCCCGATGCTCCAGAGTTCTACCGTCTGCGCATCAGCAACCAGATTATCAACGTTGCCATAGACTCTACCGAGACGGTGACCATCACGGCTCAATATCCGCAGATGGCCACGCAGTATGAGGTGAGTGGTTCCGAGAACAACCAGAAGATTAAGGAACTGGCCTTGAAGCAGATAGCCTTCCAGGCGCAAGCCATCGCTCTGGAGCAGAACGGCAACATGAGTCCGGACGAGGTGCGCGACTCCTTAGGCCGTATGCTGCGTGCCTACAAGGAGGACGTGAAGTCTAATTATATTTTCCCCGCTCCTTACGCCAGCTATTCCTATTTTGCCCTATTCCAGACCCTTGGCCCGTGGCTCATCTTCGACCCCAAATCGAACGCCGACGACGTGAAGGTGTTTGCTGCCGTTGCCACGAGCTGGGACACGTTCCACCCGGGCGCCTTGCGTGGCGAGAACCTTCATAACATTGCCATTGAGGGTATGAAGAACGTGCGTATTATCGAAGCCCGCAACCAGCCCCGGCAGATTGAGCAAAGCAAGGTTGTAGAAGCCGGTGTCATCGACATTGTGCTGAACGACAACCACGGTAAGACCCGCCGTCTGACCGACCTGAAAGGCAAGGTCGTGCTTCTCGACTTCCACATCTTTGCCATGGACGAATCGCCGGCCCGCATCCTCATGATGCGCGAACTCTACAACAAATACCACAGCGAAGGTTTGGAAATCTATCAGGTGTCGCTCGACCCTGACGAGCATTTCTGGAAGCAGCAGACAGCCGCCCTCCCCTGGATCAGCGTTCGTGATGGCGATGGTATCCGCTCACCGCGCTTAGCCATCTACAATATACAGGCGGTGCCCGACTACTTCATCATTGACAGAGGCAACAACCTTGTGAAGCGCGCAGAACAGATGACCGACTTAGAGTCGGAAATCAAGAAACTTCTCTAAGAATACTTTTTATTCAGAAACTCTGCAGCCAGGCTTTCAGCTCCTGCATCATCTCCAGATGATACGGGAAGGAGTCGCGGTGTCCCCATCCGTGTCCACCTGTAGGATAGACATGCAGCGACGCCGCCACGTCATGCCGGTCGCACTCCAAGTAGTAGTTCACGCCATTCTGGGGCAGCACCACCCTGTCGTCATCGCTCAGTGCAATGAAGGCGCGGGGCGTGACACGTGTCACCTGCTGCTCATTACTATACTGCCGTTCCAGCTTTTTCTTTGGAGCCTTGCCAAGCAGGTTGTCGTGCGACCCACGATGGGTATAGCTCGGATCCATCGTGATGACAGGATAGAACAGTATCTGGAAGTCGGGTTTAGCATCGCCAACGGCATGGGTGGCAATGGTTGAAGCCAGATGGCCGCCAGCGGAGAAGCCCATGATACCAACCTGGCCCGGATCAATATGCCACGTCTTAGCCTGACGACGCACCAAGCGCAGAGCTTCCTCAGCGTCACTGATGGGCACCTCATAGCTGCCGCGCGGCATACGGTATTTCAGCACGATGAGGGCAATACCCTGACCATTGAAGAACGACGCCCAGTCGGTACCCTCGTGCTGCATGGCCAAATGGCCATAGCCGCCACCAGGGCAGACGACGACGGCGCGTCCTGTCGCCCGCTTAGCATCGGGCAGGAAAACGGTCACCTGAGCCGTATCCGTAGGATTGCCGTTATGGTTGGGAGCTCCTTCTGGCCATAGGTTATAGATTTTACCTGTCTGTGCCTGCGCAGTCATTGCCGTTAGTATCATTATCAAGAGTAATTTTGCTACTTTCTTCATCTTTTTTCAGTTTTGCCTGCAAAGGTACGAAAATAATTCGTAATTTTGTACGCAGAAACAGTTTTCCTTATCATCTTTATACAGATATGAGTCACCCATTAGACAAATTCACGTTCTGCCCAGCCTGTGGCAGCCGCCGCTGGTCGGAGCATAACTTCAAGAGCAAGCAGTGTGCCGACTGCGGCTTCACGTACTATGCCAACCCCTGCGCCGCCACGGCAGCCATCATCCTGAACTCGCGCAACGAGATGCTCGTTGCCCGCCGTGGCAAGGAGCCTGCCAAAGGCACTCTCGACCTTGTCGGCGGCTTCGTCGATATGTATGAAACCATCGAGGAGGGTATGCGCCGTGAGATTAAGGAGGAGACGGGACTGGATGTCGGTGAGATGACCTACCTCTACTCCATGCCCAACCAATACCTATACAGCGGTATGTACGTCCATACGCTTGACGCCGACTTCCTGGTCCGCGTAGCCGACGACGTAAAACCACAAGCAGCCGACGATGCCGCCGACTGCCTGTGGATTCCCGTGGAGGAGGTGAACCCGGCCGATTTCGGTCTGTTGTCCATCCGCCATGCTGTAGAGCGCTTTCTCGCTGAGCGTCTCTGGGAGAAATATTAGGGTCGTGTCTGCCCCTCGCCCTCAATCAGCCATTTATAAGTCGTAATCTCCTCTAAGGCCATCGGACCACGAGGGCCGAGTTTCTGTGTAGAGATACCAATTTCGGCGCCTAAACCAAACTGTGCGCCGTCGGTGAACGACGTCGGTGCGTTCCAATAGACGCAGGCGGCATCGACGTGGGCTTGGAAACGTCGAGCCGTTGCCTCGTTCATGGTGATAATAGCCTCGCTGTGGCCACTGCCGTTTTCATCGATATGTGCTAAAGCTTCTTCCAGCGAACCGACGGTTTTGATGGCCAGCTTGTAGTCCATGAATTCTGTGCCAAACGATTCGTCCGTGGCGTGCTCCAGATACGGATAGCTATTGCCACTAAGTACTTCGTAGGATTCATTGTCGGCATAGATAATGACATGCTTTTCAGCCAATTGTTCACAAATGGCTGGTAAAGACCAAATACGTTCACGATGAATGATGAGACAGTCCAAGGCGTTGCAGACAGAGACGCGCCGCGTCTTGGCATTGCAGACAATCTTCTTGCCCATCTCCAGGTTGCCGTCTTTGTCGAAGTAGGTGTTCACCACGCCGGCACCAGTTTCGATGACTGGTATGCGGGCTGTGTCGCGCACGAAGTCGATGAGCTTGCGGCCGCCACGGGGTATGCAGAGGTCAACATAGCCCACAGCGTTCAACATCTCGCCGGTCGCCTCATGGGTGGCGGGCAGCAGGGTAACCACGTCTTTAAGTGAAGAGTGAAGAGTGAAGAGTGAAAAATTGGCTTCCGCTTTCTCTAACACTTCGTGTATAATAGCCACGCCGACACGGTTGCTCTCGTCTGCATCCTTGCCGCCCTTCAGCACACAGGCATTGCCGCTCTTGAAGCAGAGCGAGAAGACGTCGAATGTCACGTTGGGCCGTGCCTCGTAAATCATGCCGATGACCCCGAAAGGCACTGACACGCGGCATAGCCGTAGTCCGTTGGGTAGCGTCTTCTGCTTGGTGATATGCCCGAGGGGCGTTGGCAGCGTTGCCACATTACGCATATCGGCGGCAATATCCTCAAGCCGTTTTGCCGTCAGCTGCAGGCGGTCGTAGAGCGGATTCTTCGGGTCCATCTTCGCCAGATCACGTGCATTAGCCTCAAGGATTCTTTCCTTATTACCTATAATGGCATCGGCAACGGCATTCAGGATGTCGTTACGCTGCTGGTCGCTGAGTAGTGCCAGGCTTTTGCTGGCGCGCTTCACTTTCTCAAATGTCTCTTTTAGTTGCATGGCGTAAACTCTGTATGTGGGGTTTGGTCTTTATGCTCCATCAGGTCGAGGAGGATGTTTTCACGTTCGCCGTTGGCAATGATGACGCGGATGCCCGCCTGCTGCACCTTCTGGGCAGTAGTGTATTTGGAGTGCATGCCACCGCGGCCAAAGGCGCTCTTCTCCTCTTTGATGTATTGGGACAAGTCGCGGCCGGGGGCCACTTCTGGTATGATACGTGAAGAGGGATCGTCAGGATGGCCGTCGTAGATGCCATCGATGTTCGACAACAGGATCAGCGTGTCGGCCTTCATCATCTGGGCGATGAGGCCGCTCAGCTCGTCGTTATCAGTGAACATCAGCTCAGTGACTGAGACCGTGTCGTTCTCATTGACAATGGGCAGCACGTCGTTCTCTAACATCACCGTCATACAGGCTCGCTGATTTTGGTACTGTTCGCCAGGTTGGAAGTTCTCCTTCATGGTCAGCACCTGGCCGACGTGAATACCGAACTCGCGAAAGAGGTCGTAGTACAATCCCACGAGCTTCACCTGTCCGACGGCGCTGAACAACTGCCGCTGCTCCACCGAGTCGAGCGAATGGTCGACGACGAGTTCCCGCCGTCCGCAGGCTACGGCTCCTGACGACACGAGGATGACCTCAATGCCCTGTCGGCGGAGTCCGGCTATCTGGTCGACGAGTGCCGACATACGGGTGACGTCGAGTTTTCCGTCCTTACGGGTCAGCACGTTCGAGCCGACCTTCACAACTATTCGTTTCATTTCCTTACAGATTCTTTTAGTCGCTGCGCTTTGTAATAGCCTTTTTTATCTCTTCCACCACATCCTTTGTCCAAGTGGCGTCGTAGCCGGTATTGACGTGGATGAAACCCTCTCCTGATGTGGCGATGATGACTTGATATTCGCCAGGAGCGTAGGGCGTACCGCTGTTGTTGAAGGTAACCCCTGTGATGTCGCTCTTGTCGATACGGCGTCCTTCCACGACGAGAAAGTCCTTGTAAGCGAGTATGACTCCCAGCGCCTCATTGGCGCGCGCTGCATTCAGAAGTATCACGTCCTCAGGCTCGCCGTACTGCGCCGTGAGCTCATCGACGGTGCGAACAAATGGCTTGGCTTCCTCATTGCCACAGCGCCAACGAATAAACTCATTGTAGACAATTGCACTAAAAAGTGCAAAGACCATGATGATGATTAACGGCAGGAAAGCGCTGCTCATTGTAGTGGTGTACAGCACCAACAGGGCAACCGCTATCACTCCGAGAACGATACTACGCTTCATCTTGACTTCTTGTTTGTTTACTTCTCTGCGTCCTTTTGGCGAATCTCCACGCGGCGGATCTTGCCGCTGATGGTCTTCGGCAGTTCGTCGACGAACTCGACGATTCGCGGGTACTTATAGGGAGCCGTCTCCTTCTTGACGTGCTGCTGCAGTTCCTTGACGAGGTCGTCGCCGGCCTTGTCCTTCCACTCCTTGCCGAGTACGACGGTGGCCTTCACCACCATACCGCGGATGTCGTCGGGCACGCCCGTGATGGCACACTCCACGACGGCGGGATGGGTCATCAGTGCGCTCTCCACCTCGAACGGACCGATGCGGTAGCCTGAGGACTTGATAACGTCGTCGATACGACCCTCGAACCAGTAGTAGCCGTCCTCGTCACGCCACGCCATATCACCCGTATGATAGATGCCGTCGTGCCAGGCCTCGCGGGTCTTCTCTTCGTCACGATAGTAGCCCTTGAACAGTCCGATGGGCTTCCTGTCGCCAACGCGGACCACAATCTCGCCCTTCTCGCCGTCCTCGCACGAGGTGCCGTCGGCGCGCAGCAGGTCGATGTCGTACTGTGCATTGGGGATACCCATCGAGCCGGGCTTCGGCGTCATCCAGGGGAAGGTGCCCAGTGTCATCGTCGTCTCCGTCTGTCCGAAGCCTTCCATCATGCGGATGCCGGTCTTTTCGTAGAACTTGTCGAACACGGCAGGGTTCAGAGCCTCGCCGGCCGTGCAGCAGTACTCCAAACTGCTGAGGTCGTACTTCGACAGGTCCTCGCGTATCATGAAGCGGTAGATGGTTGGCGGTGCGCAGAACGACGTGACGTGGTATTTCTCCATCTGGCGCAGCAGCGTGTCGGCGTTGAACTTCTCATGGTCGAAGACGAACACCGTGGCGCCGGCAAACCACTGTCCGTAGAACTTGCCCCAGACGGCCTTGCCCCAGCCTGTGTCGGCGACGGTCAGATGGAGCGACCCCTCGTGCAGGTTGTGCCAGAAGACGCCCGTCGTCAGGTGTCCCATGGCGTAGAGGTAGTCGTGAGCCACCATCTTCGGTTCGCCGCTGGTTCCCGACGTGAAATACATAATCATCGTGTCGTCGTTCTCGTTGACGAAGGCCGGACGCTGGAATTTCGGTGCCAGCAACACTTCCTTCTGGTAATCACGGAACCCTTCGGGGATGGGCTTGCCGTGATCCGTAATCGTGATATACTGCGTCACCGACGGACTCTCGGGCATGGCGGCCTGAATCTGGCTGACCACATAGGGGTCGTCAACGCAGATGATAGCCTTGATGCTGGCACGCGTGTTGCGGTACACGATGTCGTGCTTGGTCAGCATGTGGGTGGCAGGAATGACGATGGCACCAATCTTGCAGAGTGCCAGCATGACCACCCACCACTCGTAGCGGCGCTTCAAGATAAGCATCACCGGGTCGTTCTTGCCGATACCCAATGACTGCAGATACGACGCTGCCTGGTCCGACTGTTCCTTCAGTTGGGCATACGTGGCACGGATTTCCTCTCCTTGGTCGTTGGTCCACAGCAGGGCCAGCTTTTCGGGAGCCATCTCAGCCCATGCGTCCATGACGTCGTATGCGAAGTTGAAGTTCTCAGGGACGATGAACTCCAGGTTCTTGTTATAATCCTCTACAGACGTGAACGTCGTCTGTTTCAAAAATCTATTTAGGAGACCCACCCCCTGCCCCTCCCTATGAGAGAGGGGAGTAGATACTCCTTGAGTTTCTGTTTTCTTTTCCATATCGTTTTCGTGTTTGTCGACTTAATCACTCCCCTTCCTCCAAGGGAGGGGCAGGGGGTGAGTCTTTTATTCTACTGTAAAGGCGAGGAATCTCACGGGTTTGTCGCCAACGGCCAGCATACCGTGGGGCTTGGTGGAGTCGAAGTAGATGCTGTCGCCCTCTTCGAGGACGATGGTCTTTCCGCCGATGTAGAGTTCCATCTTGCCTTCGAGCACCATATTGAACTCCTGTCCCGCGTGCGTGTTCTTATAGACGGTACGCGCACCGGGCTTCGGCTCCACCGTCACGATGAAGACGTCGGCCTTGTGATTCACGAAACCGCCAACCAGACTTTGGTATTTGTAAGCTTTCGTGCGCTCAATGCTCATGCCCTGCCCCTTACGTGTCACGTAGTACGACTTCATGTGCGGTGCCTCCGCAAAAATCAGTTCTTCAGTCGACACACCGTACTTATGTGCAATCTTCATCAGGTTCGAGATAGTAATATCCAACTCTCCCTGCTCAATCTTCTCATACTTCGCCGCATCAATGCCGATGGTCTCTGCCATCTCACTCACGGGAATGTCGAGCACATCGCGCAGTCCGCGAAGGCGCTCACCAATCTGCTTTAGTTGTTCGTCCATTTCTATAAATTTAGATTTTAGAATTTAGAGTTATGAGTTGTTGCCCTGAGGGCAATTAAGAGTTATGAATTTAGAATTACCATGCGGATTGATGCTTGCTTGATTCTTAATTTATAATTCTTAATCGGCAAAGCCGACAACTCTTAATTCATAACTTTTAATTCTTAATTCATTACTCATTTCGCTCCGGCTTTCAGTCCGCGGATAACGGCACTGGTAAATCCTGCATGCTCCATCTCGTTCAGTCCCTTGATAGTCACGCCACCAGGCGTCGTCACCAGGTCAATGGCGGCTTCGGGGTGCAGACCCGTTGCCTCCAACAGCTCCACGGCGCCCTTCATCGTCTGCATGACGATACGTTTGGCATCATCGGCCTTGAAACCTAACTCCACGCCGCCCTCAGCAGCAGCGCGGATATAGCGCATGGCGTATGCGATGCCGCAAGAAGCCAACGTAGTGCCTGCAGCCAGATGGCCTTCGTCAGTGATGAGCGTCTCGCCCATCTCGCCAAACATCCGCTCCACGAGCTCAGTATGGTTCTGCGTCGCAGCGCCACACGGGACAAGGAACGTCATTGAAGCCAACTGCGCAATAGCAATGTTCGGGATACACAGGAACAGCGGCGGGCACTGCTCACCCAACCATCCCTGAATACTCTCCGACTTCACGCCGGCAGCTATGACCACAAGCACTTGCTTCTCAGGCTTCAGCTCATCCTTAATACCACTGAGCACACGCTCTACCAACCAGGGCTTGACACACACCATCACCACATCGGCACCTGCAGCCGCAGCGCCGTTATCGGTCGTCACGCTGACGCCCAGCTTTACAAACTTATCGAGAACGGCTTCCGACGGGTCGCTCACCGTAATATCTTCATTCTTATAGAGGCCGGTCTTTACCAGTCCCTCGACGGTGGCGCCACCCATGGCGCCTGCACCAATCATTGCTATCTTCATAACACTTTCTTTAAACGTTCCATGAAATCATCAACGTCTGCCTTCGTCAGACAAAGCGGCGGCAGCAGACGCAGGATGTTTGTACCGGCACAGCCTGTGAAACAATGTTGTTCATAGATCAGCGGCTTGCGCACCTCGGCGTGCGGACAGTCGAGGTCGATGCCAATCATCAGACCGCGACCGCGGACGTCCTTGACGCGGGGACTGTTCAGCGCCTTCAGTTGCGCAATCAGGTAGTCACCCACGACGCGGGCATTCTCAACCAGTCCTTCTTCCTCGTAAATGTCGAGTACGGCCAATGCTGCTGCACAAGCCAGATGGTTGCCGCCAAAGGTCGTGCCAAGCTGTCCGTAGACGGGCTTGAAGTCGGGACTTATCAGCACACCTCCCATCGGGAAGCCATTGGCAATGCCCTTGGCTACGGTGATGATGTCGGGACGGATGTCGAGCCACTGGTGGGCAAAGAACTTACCGCTTCGACCATAGCCACATTGTATCTCGTCACATATTAAAATAGTGCCGTATTTCTTACAAACCGCCTGTAGCCCTTGTGCAAATTCTTTCGTAGCCAGCTTAATGCCGCCCACACCCTGGATGCACTCTAAGATGACAGCGCAGACGTCGCCTTTGCTGAGTTCGGCCTCCCAAGCCGGCAGATCGTTCAGCGGCAGATAGGTCACGTGACCATTATCATTGATAGGCGCAATGATCTTCGGATTGTTCGTCACCTCTACGGCCAGCGAAGTACGACCGTGGAAGGCCTTCTGGCACGAGAGCACACGCGTCCGGCCGTTGGTGAACGACGCCAGCTTCAGGGCATTCTCGTTGGCCTCGGCGCCACTGTTGATTAAGAAGAGCTGATAGTCGTCGTAGCCGCTGATCTTGCCTAAGCGCCCAGCCAGTTCCACTTGCAGCTTGTTCACGACGGAATTCGAGTAGAACCCTATCCGGTTCAGCTGCTCCGTCACTTTTTCTATATAATGGGGATGGGAGTGACCAATAGAGATGACGGCGTGCCCGCCATACAAGTCCAGATATTCCTGCCCCTTGTCATCCCAAACTTTACATCCTTCGCCCTTAACAATGTTCACGTCAAAGAGCGGATATACGTCAAACAGTTTCATAATCAACACTTTTTTTGATAATCGGCTGCAAAGTTACGGCAAATATCCGACAATTTATCACTTTTCCCCACCTTTTTTTCGTCAGACGTCAAAAAAGAAGGCAGCAGTCCTTGCGGATTGCTGCCTTCGGGAATGATTGGCTCAAAATTACTTCTTGAACTGCTTTTCAAACTCAGCCTCTTCCAACTTCATCATGTCCATATCAGACAGAGGAATGGGCTCGAATGAGTCGAACGAGAGATGACGTATACCTCTGGTGGTGGCTCCGTCGATTGTGAATGTCATGACGGTTGTCATATCGCCATTACCAGCTCCTACAGGATAAACGCCAGATGCCGGGTTCGTGCCACTGGTCACGCGGACAGGCTCACCCTGGTAACGTGCAATAACCGACCAGCTTGTCGAAGTTTCCTTGTCGCAGTTCTTATACATATCGACCACTACCTTATAGGTGCCGCTCTCAACCAGCTCGGCAGGGAGGTAGATATTCTCCTTGTTCTTACCATCGATACTGCAGTTTGCATTGGAGTCAATATCCAAGCCATAAGACAGTTCCTGACCATTAACGGTCTTAGTGCCACCTCTGTGACCATAATAGATATGCTCACCACTCGGTGTGTACAGGTGCAGGTCAACGTCCTTGCTGTTGCTGAACGCCAGTTTCACCTCAATGGCACCAGGCATCGTCTCGATATAGAACATCTGCTTCTGAATAGGAGCAGTGACGCCACCGCCCGAAAGCTGACCACTTAAGAGAAGTGTAGACGTTCCTGTATAAGACTGACTCATCATCATAGGAATGGTGTATGAGTTTAAGCCTCCTGCTCGTGTAGCTGCTCTTGAAGCTGCATACTCATAATAGCCGGGAGTGCCTTGTACACCGACGAAGAACTTCTCAATCGATTGTGCAGTGGTAATGGTGATATAGTTCATAGCACCATTCATGACCTGACTACTCACATCAACGCCATCCAATGTCTCCGTCATTGTAGCAGCGGGGAACTCGCCCCCGTTATAAACAGCGTTATCAATAGTAAAATACTTCTGCTGCAGTTCGTTTCCTCCCTGTGAATCGTCGTCGTCACTTGATGAACAGAACTGGAACTGGGTGGCAAAGAGAGCCATCGCCAGTAAATAAAAATACTTCTTCATAGTTTTTTGTTTTTAGTGAATATTGTGAATATTATTTCTTTAACTTGACAAACTTCTGTCCGTTGCTCGTACGCACGCCAACAATCATCAGATCCTTATTCTGGGGAAGCATATATACATGGTACGGATTGCTCTGCATCTCTTCCAACACCCGTCCGGCAATATCGCAAATGACAACGGTGTAAGGCCCGGACACATTTTTAACGATCAGCTCATTACCCTGTACAGCATATTTGATATTCGACTCCGGTGTTTGGTTCACAGACTTAATGCCACTCGGATCACCCAACACCACCTTGACAGAGTCCATCACCACGGCATTGTAATTGGTGCGGCCAACGGCATAAATCCATTGCTCACCTTCAAAGCCACTCATGTCGAAATTCATCTCGTCCTTATCATAGTCGGCAATCAGGTCATCCTTCGACAGAATACTGAAGGCCATCGTCGTCATCATATCATTGCTGTGAGTCAGTTTCAGCTTATGCGTAAAGTTTGGATCATCAACTTCGCTGGCCTGAATCTTGATGAATGATGTAGGCAAAGGATCTGCAAAACTCGTTACAAACTTGTCACTATAATCAGATGTCAAATAACGAGCTGTTGACGGAGGTGTACCAAATCCCGTAAGTGAGAAATCGTAGGTGCGTGCTTGTGTCAGCAGGAAATACAGTTGCTCGTGAACCACAGACCAACTGGTGCAATTACAATGCATAGCCTGGCCCCATGTTCCCTTATAGATATACGACTTTGAGCATCCGCCTTTCTGGCTTTCCACCGTAACGACAAAGTCCGTTCCATTCGCATTTTCATCCAGATAGTTTCTTTCATGCTTTACCTCTTTGTTGAAGATGTGTTGTGCCAGATAGCCATAGGCCTGGTAGAACGGTTCTGAAACGGCATATTTTATTCCTTCATAGTTAACCCAGTCGATCTCCGTACCGACGGCACACACGCGAATGCCATTCATCTTATCAGCATGATAGCCGAGTTCCTGAATGGGAGCACTCCTGGTGGCAAGGTCTTCTACGGCCTGGCGACTTGCATCATCTGCAAACACTTCAGCCTTTGCCTTGTCAAATTTTTCACCGAACCAATCAGCAACATAAGAATCCATGGCTTGAGCAGCCTCTAATTCAATGAAATAGTCGCCTAACTTTGATCCGAAATGGGGAGTGTTCAGGGTCATCAGTTTGTTCGTATGCTTATTGTCAATCTCCTGATTGTAAAGACGTGACAGAATGCCGCCCATACTATGTCCGATCATGTCATACTTGGTACTTGCAATACCTGCATCATACAATTTGCCACTCAGTGTTTTCAATCCGTTCTCTACAATGCGGTTCTGATGCGTGTTGGCGTAGAAAGAACTGGTGTTGGACTTACGATAATCCTGCAACTGGACTTGAAGTGAGAAATAGCATTTCTTGGTATTTGCCAGATAGTTATAGAATGGGACGAAACATTCATCATTACTATTCAGTCCGTGCATCAGCAAAAGACCATTACGGCTGACGCCTATCTGCTTGGCTACGGCAGACTCGCCTATGTTTTTGAACTTGATTCTGATGACCATATAATATGAGTACCAGGCAATGTTGGGATAATCCATAGGGAATACATTTGGCGCTGTCACGTGTACGGTGACAGCCTTTTCCGTGACTTCCTTGGTATAGTTACCTACCAAATTCGCATCGGTAACAAGAACCTTGTTCTCGTCGTGGAAAAGGTCATTGCCGTCGTAGAAATAGTACTCAATTTCTGCCGATTCTATCGTGTACATCGGGTCGTTTCCCAAATACTTAAAGGTATAGTTCAACTTCGTCTCGCCGTCGGCCGTCATCAGCCAGGCCTCTTTACCCTTCAAGTTCGGGTCGAAGCAATTCTCGATGACGGAGGTGAACTGCCAAGGGTTCGTCTCCTCCTGGCGCGGCGATTTCTTCATACTACTCTTCTGGCCATTTCCCATATCTTCCATATAGAAAATGTCTCCTTCTTTAGGGATGTCGTTAGATTTTTGAGCCCAAGCGTTACCGCCGGAAAGCAGCAAAAGAGCTAACACGAAAATCGGGGCGTAAATAGTTTTTTTCATATTCTTTTGGTTTTTAGTTTATTAAATCGTTAACCGCTGTTTTACTATCGTAGATGTTGCAAATTTAGCAAATCCGCCCCGAAGAAGTGTTTCATTTTGTAAAAAAGTACTCTCATTGTACAAAATGAGAGTACTTTTTAACAGTTTTTTAGTTTCTGTGTCACTTAGAAGGCCGAAGCCTTGAGCCGCAGGCCTGCCGTCTCGTCGATGCCAAACATCAGGTTCATGTTCTGGACAGCCTGGCCGACGGCACCTTTCAGCAGGTTGTCGATGGCCGACGTCACCAGAATCTTCCCTTCGAAGCAGTCGACGTGAACCAACGCCTTGTTGGTGTTCACCACCTGCTTCAGGTCTATCGCCTTCTCGCTGTAATGGGTGAAGGCAGCGTCGGCATAGAAGTCACGATAGGCTTCTACGATGTCTTCTGCCGGAGCCTTGGTCTTGATGACCGCCGTACAGAAAATGCCGCGGGCAAAGTCGCCGCGATAGGGGATGAAGTCGATGCTGGCGTCGAGATAGCCCTGCACCTGCTTCAGCGACTGGCAGATCTCTGCCAAATGCTGATGGGTGAAAGCCTTGTAGATGCTCAGGTTGTTATTACGCCACGAGAAATGGGTAGTAGCACCGGGCTTCTGACCGGCACCCGTGGAACCGGTGATGGCATTGACAGCCACATCCTCCTTTAATATATTAAGGTGGGCTGCGGGCAACAGAGCGATCTGGATAGCCGTAGCAAAGCAACCGGGATTGGCCACGTGTTGCGCCTTCATAATAGCTTCTTTGTTAATCTCTGGCAGACCGTAGACATAGTCGTGATCGCCAGCAATGCGGAAGTCCTGCGCCAGGTCGATAATTTTCACGTGCGTGGGGATGGTGTGTTCCTTTAAAAAGGCCTCGCTCTTGCCGTGGCCGAAACAGAAGAACACGACGTCGACCTGCTCAAAGGGCATCTTGTCAGTAAAACGCAGGTCGGTGTCGCCGACGAGTCCTTCGTGGACGTCAGACACTAAGTTACCAGCGTTACTCTCTGAGTTGGCGAAGACAATTTCTGCCTCAGGGTGGTTCAGCAGCAGACGGATCAGTTCACCGCCTGTATAGCCGGCGGCACCGAGGGCCCCCACCCTGACCCTCCCCGAGGGGAGGGAAGCTACCCCGGTATTATTTAGATTTCTCATTTAGTTTGTTTTTAATTCTATTGATAACTCCAAAAATGTTTCCAAATATTTCCTCGTTAGAAAACCTGATAACGTTGAACCCCATTTCGTTCAGACGCTCAGTTCTAAGTTCATCTTTCTTTATCTGTTCGAACTCAGAGTGATACCCTCCATCAACTTCTACGACAAGCTTCTTTTCAATACAGACGAAGTCCACAATATAATCACCAATTATGTGTTGTCGGTTGAACTTTACTGCTAATTGTTTTGCACGAATATGTTCCCACAGCAACGACTCTGCTTCAGTAGCAAATTGTTTGTTCTTATGAGCAAACTCCTTCAGAAGCAAATACCTGTCAGGTGATGCTGTATTGTAAAACCCTTCGTTCTTCGCCATTGTAATGTGAGTTGCATAGCCCTCCCCTCGGGGAGGGTTGGGAGGGGGTTACCTTTCATTCGGATGTATTCCGTAGTAGACTCTCAAGGGCGTGCTGCTGACCTTGATGAAGCCCTTGGCCTCGTCGGCAGTCCAGCCCGTCTGCGTCTCGCCGTACTCACCGAGCTTCGACTTCGTCAGGTCGTTCTCGCTGTCGATGCCCACGGTCTCAAAGCCGTAGGGGCGCAGCTTCAGGATGGCAGTGCCGGTGACGTGACGCTGGCTGGAGGTCAGCATGGCCTCGATGTCGGGCATGACGGGCTCGAGGTACTGGCTCTCGTGCAGGAACATACCGTACCAGTTGGCCACCTGGTCCTTCCAGTACTGCTGCCACTTCGACAGCGTCGACTTCTCCAACAGACGGTGTGCCTCGATAATCAGTTTCGGAGCGGCAGCCTCGAAACCTACGCGCCCCTTGATGCCGATGATGGTGTCGCCAACGTTGGCGTCGCGGCCAATGGCGTACGAAGCACCAATCTCCTCAATCTTCTGGATGGCCTTCACACGGTCGTCGAACTTCTCGCCGTTGACGCCGACAATCTCGCCCTTCTCGAACTCAATCTTCAGCAGCTGTTCCTGCTCCTTGGCCGTGACGTGCTTCAGATAGGCTTCCTCGGGCAGCCCCTGTGTCGGGTCGAGCAGTTCGCCGCCGCAGATGCTCGTACCCCAGATGCCAACGTTGTACGAGTACTTCAGCTTCGTGAAGTCGGCAAAGAAGCCGTGCTCGTTCAGGTAGTCCACCTCTTCCTTACGCGTCAGTTTCTTGTCGCGCGTCAGGGTGATAATCTCCACGCCGGGAGCCATCACGAGGAACGTCATGTCGAAACGTATCTGGTCGTTGCCGGCACCCGTCGAACCATGGGCGATGGCATCGGCGCCAATCTCCTTGGCATAGCGCGCAATGGCGATAGCCTGGAAAATACGCTCACTCGATACCGAGATGGGGTAGCAGTTGTTGCGCAGCACATTGCCGAAAATCATGTACTTCAGCGACTTCTCATAATACTCCTGCGTCACGTCGAGCGTCACGTAGGCCTTAGCGCCCAGCTTATAGGCATTCTCCTCGTTGACCTTCAGCTGTTCAGCGGAAAAGCCGCCAGTGTTGGCACAGGCTGCATAGACGTCCCAGCCGTCCTGGGTGAGTTTCATCACGGTGTAACTGGTGTCAAGCCCACCAGAAAAGGCTACTACAACTTTCTTGTTCATATCTTTAGTTCTTTAATTCACAATTATCAATTTTCAATTATCAATTATTAATAATCAACTCTCCTCCAGTTCCTGCAGGTGTTTGATGCGCGACAGCACTTCGTCGGGCAGTTTGACCGGCAGGTGCTCCGTGGGGTCGAAGAGCATGGCGGTGCAGATACAGAACTTGCGGTTGCGCTCGCGCAGCACCGGGTAGTTGACACAGCCCTCGCAGCCCTTCCAGAACGCCTCGTCGTCGGTCAAGTCGGCAAACGTCACCGGCTGGTAGCCCAGTGCCGTGTTCATCTTCATCACGGCGGCGCCACTGGTCAACGAGAAAATCTTGGCGTGGGGCCAGCGGGTGCGAGCCAGGGTGAACGTCAGATCCTTGATGCGCTTGGCGATGTGCAGTCCGCGGAAGTCGGGATGGACAATCAAGCCCGACGTCGTCACATACTGCTGGTTCTCCCAAGTCTCGATATAGCTGAAGCCGGCAAACCGCCCGTCCTTTGTCAGGGCTATGACGGCTTTGGCCTCCATCATCTTTTTGGCAAGATACTCATGCGTACGCTTGGCAATGCCGGTGCCGCGAACCTTGGCGGCCTCGGCAATGGTTTCCAGAATGGTGTCTACGTATTTCTCGTGTTCAGGTCCCGCCACTAAGACCTCAATCTCTGTTTCTTGTTCCATGATAGCGTTTTATCTTTCTATTTCGTTGAGTGCATCGATAACCTCCTCGTGTGAATAACCCTCCTTGATGACAATGAAGATGGTGTCGTCGCCGGCGATGGAGCCTAAGACTGGCGGCAGGTCGCTGGAATCGATGTTCCAGGCAATGGCACTGGCATAGCCAGGACGGGTCTTGATGACGCCCATGTTCCCGGAGAAATTGATGCTCAACACGCCCGACGAGTTCATCATCTCGCGGATGCTGCCAGCTGTGCTCACGCGCTTGTACATTGTATCATTAGGCAGCACGTACACATAGTCGCCGCGTAGTGTCGATGCCTTCGCCACCTTCAGCTGCTTCAGGTCGCGGCTCAGCGTAGCCTGTGTCAGTTTGAAACCCTCCTGCTGCAGGGCGTTGAGCAGCTCTTCCTGACTGCCCATCTGTCGGCTCGAGATAATCATCCGCAGGGTCTCCAATCGGTTGTTTTTAGTCTTCATGAGAATATTTATTCACTTTTGGGCTGCAAAAGTACAACTATTTCTGCATACCACCAAATTTTTCCGCATAAAAATACGAGACAACCGTTTGGTTGCCTCGTATTTTTGATATGTCGGGTCGTTAATTACTTAACAGACACCTTTTTACCGTTGACGATGTACAAGCCCTTCTTCAGACCCTGCAGGCTGTTGCCAACCTTTTGGCCCTTCAAGTTGTAGACTGCACCGTCCTCGAAGAAGCGGGTCGTTGTCTGAACATTGTTGATGCCAGTGATGATGCCATCAGTAAAGATCTCAATAGAAGCGATGTAGCCAACAGACTTAGCACCACAGAAGCCAATATTGCCATCCTCCGTCATCGTGCAGATGTACTGCTTGCCATCCTCACTCTTGACATATGTGAAAGGACCGTCAGGTTCACCGTCACCATTAGTCAGCGTCATCACGTTAGCAGCATCCTGCGTACATGTGAACACGACCTTAGCACCAGCTTTCATATTCAAGACAGCAGCAGAACGGTTAGCATTCCAAGTCCACAAACCGCCTTTATCGCTACGTATCCACCAGCCCTTAGTGCCACTGACACCGTTGCTGACAGCCTGGAAGGCCAACTTACCAGCAATCTCAGCAGGAGCAGTAGCCACGTAGATATCCTGCTGACGAGCATTACCTGTCTCGTAGGCACGACCAACCTTTGCGCTCAGATCGAGTTCGATAGTCGGATTGGTGGCATAGGTTGCAGTAGTGAAATCCAGTTTGAAATAAGTTGCGTCAGGATCATCAGCTGGACCGTAGTAGGTCAGCTCGAAGTTGTCCCAGATAGCCCAGATGTCGTTGCGCTCGCTCTTGGCACCGATGGTCAGCTTGCCGTCGGTGACATAGACCGTGATAGGCTCAACAGCATATTTGCCGGCAGTGAACTGCTCGCTCAGCTGTCCCATATTGCTCAGACGGTCGTCGGTCTCCATCTCCTTGAAGTCGCTCACCTTGCCGTTGGCTGTAATCTGAGGATAGCCGTTGCCGTCGTAGTCCTTGATGACGCGGTCGTCATGGAACGTCACGGCAGCCTGGGCGGTGAGCACGTACTTACCGTTGGGAACGCTCACCTCCTGAGCCAGGACGAAGGTCGACATGTAAGACTCGGCGCAGTTGTTGATATTGTTACCGCCAGACAGGTTGTAGGCAACACCCTCGTTGGCCATTGTCCACGCACCGACGTTACGGTTGTTACGTCCGAAGTTCGGGTCGAGGATGAGGAACGTAGCGTCGACGCCGTTATCCGCAGTGGCGGCATCGAGCGTAGCCTTCATCTCGTCTTCAGAAATAATCTGCCACTGGGCATTCTCGCCGTCGGCAACATTCTTGCCGAGCACGGTCGACGTGCCGTCGTAGCCGAAGAGGTTCTCGTCGGGGCTGGCGATGGTGTAGACACCCTCGGTCTTGGTCTTGTTGATGCTCAGACTCATCGGGTTGGCATTGTCCATGTAGTCGCCCTCGAAGTAGTAGGCAGTGCCACCATTGCTCACCTGTGTCTCCATCTGATAGATGCCGTTGCCCTGGGCGATCAACGTTACGTATTCAGCATGCTTCAGCAGCGAGCCGCGTGTGCCCCAGTCGTTGCCGGCACCCCAGAACAGGCCGCTGCCCACGTTCTTCAGGTAGTATTTGCCAGTCTCTAATGTTGCAGGTTCAACACCAGCCACAACACTTTCCTTAGAGGTCGGCCAAATGTAAATAGTTTCCTCCACGTTAGTGCCGATGATACCCTCAATGCTCTTCACCTTCTTGGTCAGATCGTAGAACACATTGAAGTGGTCCTCAATATAGATAGTGTCACCAGTCTCGTCAATCAGGATATTGAAGCCGCGCTTATCCTTGGCTAACTGCAGATTGTTCAGCGTCACGAAGCGAGCCAGACCATCCTCGTTCTTCACCTCAGATATGGTAGCAATCTTACTCTGGGCAGTACCCTTCTCAGTTGTGAACTTGCTGTTCGGGGTAGCCTCTGTTCTCAACAGGACGGGCATATTAGCCTGTTTGTTATTCTCACCGATGATATAGCCGTTAAGTTTCTGACCGACGTAGAACTGCATTTGCGTCTCGAAGAAGTCGATAGCACCAGAAGCATCCTCTACGAAGACGTTGTCGCCCTTGATGTAGGTCACCTGAGCGTCCTCAAGCGTCAACTGGGCCTCGGTACCTTCAACAATGCTGCGGAATACGCTGATGTTCTTTGCCACAGCAGGAGCGCTGGGATTAGACACCACATACTTATAACCCATTAGACTAAGGTTGGAGTCGACAGCAGAAATAACATAAGTCTTACCAGTCTCAACGGGCAGTACAATGACATTTCCATCAAACTGGAAGTCGCCATTCTCCATGCTCAGAGCCTCACCGTCGCAAGTAACAGAGAGTTCCTTACCTTTCTCCAGACCAACAGTAACCTCCAACATACCATCGCGCAGAGCGTCAAATTGATAAGAGGTTCCCTCGCTGATGCCGGCAGTAGCCGCCGTATAGCCGTTAACTGGTGTATCAAGCGTCTCAAACTTGTAGAAATTCACGCCGTTCTTTACTCCGCCAAAGGTCATAATGACACCAGAGTTGCTGGCAAACTCGTCACCAGGTGCATATTCTACTTCGGCAACGAAGCTCTGATTAGCTTCACCCAAAACGACATCGTTGGCCGAACGAGGTCTCAGAACGTTCTCTGCTCCGGTATAATATACGATACCCGTAATAGAAATCAGGTTCTGAGCATCGCCCAGTACATCAGGAAGTTCGTTAAACAGTGCATTGTCAAGCTTCAGCGTATTGCCTTGTTCATCGGCCACAGATGCGCCACCATCCTTAATCGTCAGACCGTTCAGTTTATTCAGGCGGAAGCTATTGGATTCCGACAGAGCCTCAGCAACAGTTGCCGTCTTTGCTGCACGTGCCGCTCCACTACGAGTAATGAGAGCTACGCAATCCGTCAGCTCGGTGCTCACCAAAGCTCGCTGGTCTGCGTCATACTTACCATAGATAGTTCCCGACAGCTTAGCACCTACCGTTGCACCAGGAATCACAATCTGTTTCAGCAGGATACCTGCAGCGTCATCCTCAACAACAACGCCTTCGTCCGTAATAGAACGGATATCGGCATTGTTCAGTGTCAGACCGCTCTGTGCAGTTGTAGCCTTGAAAGCCGAGATGCTGTTGGCCACATCGACAGCAGGCACATCAGCACCGTTGATGTTCACAGCGTTCAGCTTCGTTCCATTGAGGGTGAACACCACCTCCTCAGCATCGCCCGTCCAGACACCAGTAGCATTTAGACTACCAGCGTCAGCGGTAATAGTACCCAGCTTCGATGTCAGCAACTTCACCGTCTGGATGCCATAGCCAGGCTTCAACGTCTTAATGGTCAGCTTATCGCCAGCCAACGTGATGTTATAGTTCTCGTCAACGTCACCTGTCAAGTCGGCAGTCTTACCAAAGAAGCTGGGAAGCGCAAGGTTGGCATTACGAGTGAAGAAGATATAGTCAATTTCTGCACTTTGGTTGGTCGATGTTCCGGAAGTATAGCCGCTCAATGTTACTGCCGTACTTTCTTCCAAAGCAAATTCTGAAGTTGTGTACTCCCCAGGAGTAGATGTCTTGGATGTACCACAGTTGACAATAACGTTTTGCGTATTATCAGCATTTCCACCATTACGGAAATAAATGCCACGATCGCCACGACCATTGTCTGTAGCAGGAGCCAAACAGCCTGTTGCTGTATACTTACCAGGCTTCAGCGTTGTAAGGGCTGCCGTTTTTCCACCATTGACGTGGGCGAACTTGCCTCCTGAACAATTGTCACTTTCACTGGCCGCCGTATTTTCAAGACTTTCCGCTTCTGCGAAGAAAGCCATTTGCTCGTTGAGAACATAGGCGACATTAAATGTTTCGTCGCCCTCTTTCTTGACGAATGAGTATGTGTAGCCATTCACACCTGTCTGACTTTGGTTAAGCACATAGTACTTGCCGTCCTTCTCAACAACCTTGGGCAGAGATACAGAAACGTCCAAAGTTGGCACTTCTTCATTCTCAGCCAGAACCTTCAAGACATTTTCGTCTTTGTCAACGGCATTAACAATATACGGGACAGGCGGTTCTTTTGAAGTATATATTACGAGAGTAGGTGCTTTTTCAGAAGCTTTTCCTAACAAATCAGCGCCTGCAGCATTATTAGTCCATTTGAAGATAATATAATTTTGGCCTTCTCCATAAATTGACCTAACAGCACTGGTGACATCAGTTTTAACTTCTTTCTCTGTAACAGGACATTGAAAACTCTCATTTTTTATAAAGGTTATATCCGCAAGATTAAGATTGGTAGTTGCTGTAAGCTGGGAATAATCTATCGAAACACCTTTATTTGCATAATAAATATCATTATTGCGAGTGTTTTTATTTCCTCCAACTGTAACATACCATTTCAATTCTGCTTTAGTAATAACATAATCTTTAGGAATTGAAAAACCAAATTGTGCATAAGCCCAACCACCCCACGGAGCAGCTTTCGTATTATTGTAATGTTCTTTCTCAACATCTACAGTTGTCGTGATTACACCTGATCCATTCCGAGAAGAACTTGCAGTATGTTCAAGCTCAGCATCCACTGTCACTTTCGCAGGAAGATTTTCCTCCTCTTCATCTGCAGTTTTTGCAGCCATTACAGCCTTAATTTGCTCAGCAGTAAGGGCCGTGTCATATACGGCGAAGTCGTCGAAGGCAAAAGCAGGGTCAGGGTCGTTCCAACCGAATGCCTGGTTGCCACCAAGGCAAATATAATTCAATTCTGTCTGAGTAAACAAACCATCCAAGCCATTGTCGGCGATAGTCCATGCGTTCAGGACATTGCCATCGACATAAACTTTGGCAGAAGTCGACGTAAACGTTATGGCAAAATAATGCCAGTTACCATCGTCGGTCCAAGTAGTGCTTTGCGTATTGGTTTCAGCATCATTCTGTGCATCAGTGAAGTCACACCAACCACCAGCGTTCCATTGTAGTACGCCACGAGCCTCAACATAAAGGAATGGCAACCAACCATTGGTATTTCCTTCGTCCCAAGCGTGCGATTTTGTACCATTGCTCTCATTATAGGCAGTGAAAATAGGTGAAAAGTAGTAATCAGTAGCGTTCTTCTTATTCACCCAAAAGCCAATTGTCATCTGCTTAGAGGTTGCCGAATGAGACAGTACGTCAGAGGGCAGCTTCAGATAGTTCGTACGGATGGCTTTCGTCAGTGTCGGGTCGTTGTGGAAAATCTTGCCAAACTTAGCATCGGCATCATCCTCAAAAGCGCCATTACCAACTACCGTTAGACCTGTGGTCGACGAGAAGTCATTGAAATAAACAGGATTAGGCACGTCGTCTGCCCACACCCCGCTGCTTCCGACGATAACCATAACGGTAAGCAGCCATAGATTTAGTAATTTTTGTTTCATAAACTTTTTGTTTTTAATTATTGTTATACACTCATATACACACCTATAGTGCACCTCTGCCACCGCTTTTGCGGGGTACAGGCACACAAAGCGCAGCAAAAGTAAGGAAAAAACGGGACTTCGGCAACACATTGCAAGATGTTTTAGGTTTCTTTAACAAAAAGGCTGCTTCGGCTTTGAATACGAAAAACCCACACATCCCGCTCCCACGTCAGGTGTGGAAAAACGGAAAGTGTGGGTTGGTTGAGGAGAAGCTTGAGTAAGCTCAGCTTCCTACTTACTTAATAACGATCTTCTTGCCGTTCTTGATGTAGAGGCCCGGCTTCAGCGTGCCAGTCATCTTCTGACCGCGCAGGTTGTAGATAGCACCGTCCTCGAAGCGGACAGGCTCTGCCACGGTCTCGCTGATAGCGGTCGGAGTGCCACCATTGCCGTAGTACTTCAGCTGGAAGTTATCCCAGATGACCCACTGGCTGGTGCCCGTACCCTTGACGCCGACGGTCAGCGTGCCGTCCTCGGCAACGACCACCGTGATGGGCTCCATCGTGTAAAGGCCACTCGTGAAGCTGACGCTGGCGTCAGTCATCGAGTTCTCCGTGCCCGTCAGCGGACCGAAGGCCTTCGTCTCTTCGTTAGCGAAGAAGACAGGTGCATCCTCGGTAGCTCCGCCGTCCTGGCGGCAGAAGCCCTGAATGGTCAACGTGTAGGTTCCGGCAGGTGCGTCCTCGACAATCTGGCTGATAGTGAACGTAGAGTGGTAGGACTCGGCGCAGTTGTTCTCGTTGTTACCGCTAGAGAGGTTCCTGTTCGTGCAGTCATCACTTACCGTCCAGTTATCGTTACGCTTGTCATTACGGTTGAAGTTGGCGCCCTTGATGAGGAACGTAGCGTCGACAGGTGCACTGCTTGTTGCAGCGGCCAGTGCCTCCTTACGCTCGTCGACAGTGATGAAACGCCACTCGTCGGCATTGTCGCTCAGTACAACGAGGTTGTCGTTGCCGGCACTCAGATACTGCGAACCGTTGCTGATGGTGTAGTTGCCGTTAGAGAGCTGAGAAACAGTCCAGCCGAAGGCCTCGCCGTCGTTCCATTCGCCGTTCAGGAAGTTCTTGGCACCGCCGTTGCTCACCTGTGAGTCGAAGTTCTTCGTACCGTCACTGTTTGTGGTGAGTGCATAGTCAATACCCGTGTCGTTCAGCACAGCATGGGTACCCCAGCTTGCACCGGCGCCCAGATACTTACCCGTAGCGACGTTCAGCACGAAGACCTTGCCAGCAGCATGGAACTTGTCGATGGCCTTGCGGAGCTTAGCCACCTCGTTGGCCATACCCGGCACATTCAGGCGGATGCTGACGAGAGCCTCGTTGGCAGCGTCGACGGCATCCTGCAGTTTAGCCTTGCCACCAATCTGGTCGCCAGCCAGCAGGGTTTCAGCATCGTCGATGGCGGTCTGCAGATTTCCCTTTTCAGCAGCATAGGCTTCCTTTGCAGTGGTCACCATCTTCAAGCTTGCAATCTGGACGGAGTGCCACTCCGTCTTGGCTGCCTGTGCAAGAGCCAGACCAATAGTCAGCTTACCGTCATCAATCTTCATGCCATTGATTTCGTAAACTTCAGGCTCGCCGGCAATCAGGCCACTGTTGCGGCGTGCAGTAATCCAAGTCTTCAAAGTAGTGGTACCAGACGTACCGAATACATAGGCCACGTCATTGGCATCTTCCTGCAACGTCGGCTTGCCCGCCGTATTAGCGCCGTACTTGCCATCCCAGGCATTATGTGAGGTAGCATAAATGGCAATGTTGTAAGTGCCGTTGTCAAGATCGGTAATCTCCTGAGTCAGCACATCACCTGCGCCTGTTACGCCAAAGACCTGTACGAGGCTAACACCACCGCCGTTATAGACCTTGAAGTCTTCTCCATCTTGGACATTGACCCAACTGCTAACAGCTTTACCTACCTTGTCAGTAAAGTCGATACTGCTGGCAGCGTTGTCGGCCTTGAACTGGTCGATAGCCTTCTGCAGACCCTCAGTGTTGCCAGCCTCGGCAGCCTCGATAGCATCGTCAAGACAACCTACGGCGATGGCGTCACGATTCTGGGCAAGTTCCTTGGCCTCTTCAATCAGGCTCAGTTCCTTATTAGTATAAATCTTCTCGCCATTATAAGTGACAGCGTAAGCGATGTTAATCTGAGTACCCTCAGCGTTAGAGTTGTCGAAGTAGAGGACAATGCTCTGTGTAGCCTTGATGCCCTTCAGCGTCAGCGTACCGCAGTCGCTGGCACCCTTTGCCGGGAACTCACCGCCCTCGAAGCTGACCTCCTTGCCATCAACCTCGACCTTGGTCACCTTAATGAATGGCAGCGTCTCGTCCTTGGCCTTATAGTTGCCGACACCGTTGATAACCATTCCGTAAACCGTCTTACCTTCGTTGACGGTGAAGGTTGCAGAGTTTGCGACAGGCGAGCCATTGGCGGTACGCAGTTTGTAGCCCTTGCTGGTCATGGCGCCTGCTTGAGCACTGCCAGAGCCGGCGTTGCAAGCACCGTCGAGTGTGATGCTGATACCCACGACAGGATTGTTCTTCGACTTAGCCTGGTCCTTGTTGGTCACGTCGAGCTCAGTCTCCTGAACCTTCTTGTAACCATCGCTGATGACGACGCCGTCCTTAGATGTCGGCCAGAATACGAACGTACCTTCCTTGTCGATACCGACGATACCCTCAATCTTCTCGTACAGGCTACCCTGCTCGTACAGCACATTGAAGTGATCCTCCACACGTACGCTCTCGCCCGTTTCAAGGTCGGCAAGGACACGCAAGCCCTGCTTATCTGAGGTCAATTCAACATACTCCAACTTGGCGAAGCGAGCCAGGTTCTCTTCCTTAACAGCATCGCTTGTAGCGATAGCCTTTGCCTCAGGCGTAATCATGTCAGTCACCTGGAAGGTGTTGGTGGCATGGCCGTCAACACGCTTCAGCACAGGCATGTTATCTACCACACCATTGCAACCCTCAATGTATCCGTTCAGCACCTGACCAACGTAGAACTGGATGCCTGTCTCGAAGAAGTCGATAGCACCACTTGCATCCTCAACAAACACGTTGTTGCCCTTGATATAGGTAACCACGGCGTCGTTCAGCAGCAGCTTGTCAGCCTTGCCGGCCTCAGCTGCCTTCAGGAGTTTGAAGGTTGCGATGTCCTTGGCGGTGTTGTCTGCATTTTTGTCAGTAGGAATGAACTTATAGCCGAAGAGCTTAACATTAGTCTCCGGAGCAAATACGTAATAAGTCTTCGTTGCCTGAACCGGGAACGTAACAGGACCTTCGAAGTCGGCAGTCTCCTTCTGCTCGACGATAGCCTCACCGTCTTCGGTGACGAAGAGTGTCTTACCCTTCTCTACGCCAACAGTCACCTCGAGTTGTCCGTCCTTAGTAGGTTCGAACACATAGAATGTACCCTTCGTGGGCAAGTTCTTCTCTTCCTTGTCGTATGCATTGTCAGCATCATCAACAGGAACTTGGCCGATACCCTCGGTCACTGTTGCATACTTGTTCACCTCAGGATAAACCTTCGAATAGACGTACTGGGCACCCTCGGCATCCGAGCCGCCGTAGGTCACCATCAATCCGTTAACAGCATCAGCATCGGTAGGCAGAATCGTCTCGCCCTGAGCATAACTGTCGTTGGCCTCAGCCTCAAATGTATCGTCGCGTGGATCGTCGCCAAGTGTAAACACTACAGATGTACCATCGACGGCCAATGTCTTATCGAGCAGTGCTAATGCCTGATCTTCTGTCAGAGCTGTTCCAGAGGCAATAGCCATATCACCTTCTGCAGTCATGTTGCCATCAGAAGTCAGCAGGTCGCCCTTGCGTACGTCCTTGAAATGGAACTTGCCAAGTGTGGCAGCAGTGCCATCACTCAGCCAAATGGTATTGTCAAGGTTAGCCGCAGCATAGTATTTGCCGTTGAACACGGTGACATACTTAGCCTTGATATCGCTGCTACTTCCCTCAATGACAAGACCGTGATTCTGGATTTCTTCCTCCATGTCACCAGTCACAGGAATCTCAACCGTTGTACCGGTCACTGGAATCTTAAAGATACTGTCGCCTGCAGCACTGTTAACAATCAGTTTGCCAGAAACAGCATTTGCTATTTCAACATACAGCACGTCGCCAGCCTTCAGGTTAGCCATACGAGCCATGTACTCTTCGCCAGTCAACGAGATGGCGTTAGCACCGCTGATGTCGTCGCCACCGTCAGCTTCAGATCTCCACAGCAAAGGCACTACGTCGTCCTGATTGCGAGGAGCCAACACACAAGTGTTGCCATCTTCAGCCAGGAAGGTAATACCAACAAGAGTGTTGACAAGGTCGCCAGCGTTCAGTACAAGATTCTCACCTGCCAGGCGGTTGTCAATCTTCACCTCGTCGTTTCCGATCTTGGCATAGTAGACGCCACCCGTCTCGGTTATTTCGGCCATGTTGAGCCTCAGCAGACGGAAGGCATTATCCTTCGATGCTGCCTCGGCAGCTGTTGCATTGCGCTCTTCAGCCTTGCCCTCGCTAACAATGACTTTGTTCAAAATATTATCCTCTACAACGATGGTATCACCACTGACAGTGCCGTAGAGCTGGCCACTAAGCAACTGGTTATCGTCAGTGATGGCGATATCGAACCCCTTGACAGCCAGACCTGTTGTAGCGTCCTGGATATAGGTGATGCCGTCCTTTGCAAGAATTGCCTCCTTGCCAGCAAGACTCAGCAGAATGGGTTCATCAGTCTGCTTGAAAGCAGCAAGATCAGCAACACCCTTCATGTAGTTCACGTCCTTGAACGACAACCAGCTGATATTGTTGTCGTCAGCCACCTCGAAGGTCAGGGTCAGTTTACCGTCAGCGCCAACCGTACCAACGGCAGCATATCTCTCAAGGTAGAGCTGAGACGTTCCAATCTGTGTGCCAGAAATCTCGATAGCATCACCGTCGTTAGCCTTCATGCTGATGCCGTAAGGCTTGGCAGTAGCACCATTCTTGGCACGTACACGTACCCAAGCGGTGACAGCATAGTCGCCCTGTGCCAAACCAGTGACGGTTGCCGTCATCGTCTTGGATCCAAGAGAGTTTCCATCGCCAGTCCAGTACTCGAAGAACGGAACCTTGAACTCAGAGCCGTCGTTGTCGCCCTCGGTAGACCAAGTGTTGATATGGAGTGACTCCCACTTCTCAACGTCCTCATTCCATGCACTCATCAGAATGTCGTCGATGTAATTGGCTGCATGAAGGGCAACCCTGATGTCGGTGATGCTGTTTGCCTCAGCATCAGTCATCGTACCTGTTGTTAAAGCGGCCTCGGCATCAGTAATCTTTGCCTGATAGACGGTGGCATCATAGAAGTTAGTGCCAGCCAACTCTTCCTTGTTCACAGGCAGATACTGAGCAGCGTTAGCGTAGGCAGCGATGGAAGCTTTAGCAGCGCTGATGGCTTCAAGAAGAGCCGCAGCCGTCTCAAGAGTCAGATTCCCAAGAGCAGTACTCTTTGCATTATTGAGAGCAGTCTGCACATCACCATTCATTGCTCCTTCAGGAATGTCAAATGAGTTGATAAAACTCTCTGTAACATCATCGCCCAAATACTTGATGGTGAACTCACGCCAAGTACACCAGTCAACATTAGCGTCGGACTTTACGCCAACCTTCAGATTTCCGTCAGTAACAATGACCGTGATAGGGCTAACCAGATAAGTGTCGTCAACCAATGATTTTGTGGCACCGGTTGCGTTTCCCTCGCTGAGAGTGCCCATGACCTTCAAGTCAGCTTTCTGATTGTTGGCATAGAGATAGGGAACAGCAAAGTCAGGATTTGCGCGATAGTGGCCCTTGACACTTACAGTATAGATACCGTTGGGTACACCGGTCAGTGACTGATAGGTGTCGAAGGTCTTTCTATACTGTCCGTAGCTGGTGCAACCGCCGTTATACAAGCCCTTGGCATTGGCATTAAACGAACCATTATCCGTGACTTCCGTTCCTTCGATGTACTTCGGCCAGTTGCGACGAACCTTACCGTTAGTCATAAAGAAGGTAGCGTCAACAGGAGACCCTAATGTAGCATTGCCCATGTTGGCAATAAGATCGTCTTTCGACATGGCCTTCCAATAGGTAGCATTTCCTGTTGCCGTAGCACTGGACTCGACGTTGTTCTCACCCTCAAAGTAGAGTTTGCTACTACCATCCTCCAGAGTGAAATAGTCTGTGCCGTCCACACGTGTTATTGTCCACTTGGTAGCACTTCCAGAATCCATCCATACGCCTCCCAAGAACTTTCCACTGAAAGCAGAAGTTGTCGACAGAGTCAGTTTCATGTCACCATCAAGAGATGCAGTGATAGGCATACCGTCATCGTCAACGGCGGCATGGGTGCCCCACCAGTTACCGGAAGTGAGGAACTTTCCTGCGCCTACATTGTAGAGGTAGACCTTCACACTGCTCAACCCAGCTTTATAGCTGGTAATAGCTGCTGACACGTCGTTGATGGCTTGCAGATACTCATCGGCACTCGACGCACTTTCTGCATTCTGCAACGCTGTCTGCAAGGTTTGCTTAGCGTCGGCAGAGGAGGGCAAGATAGTCATCAGGCTCTGAGCCTGGGCTTGCAGCGAGGCGAGAGTAGCCGCCACGTCACCACAGAACTGCAGACGGAAGTTGTCGAAATGAATCCAGTTGGCTGAGCCGGCAGCCGTTTTACCAGCGGTAATCACAAGGTTCTGACCAGCCTCAATGACGCTGTATGCCTCAATGTCGGCAGTCTCAGCCGAACCATTAATGGTCTTGTCGTTCAGCTTGATGTAAGTTCCATCACCACCGACATTAGCAGTGAGCTTATATAAGCCGGCGGGCATACCTGTGACGGTCTGGCTGAAAGAGCGTTCAGAAAGTGCACCTGCACTTGAACTTTGCCATTTCTCTGCATAGAAACCACCTGTCTTGAAAGTCTGTTCGTTGCCTTGTGTGCCAAAAGAACTGGCTGGAGACATTGTCCAACCACTCATGTCACGATACTCGAATCCGGGATTCACCATGTAGCCCGTTACATCAAAGGGGCTATCGAGTGTTGCGGTCTGATCCTTGTCAATCAGTTCGAACTGGCCAACGATACACCACGACGCAGTCGCATCATGTGTACCAGTGATGCCAATTTCAATCGCAGTATTATCTGAATCAATTGTAAAATCTATGGTATTGCGATACATCTTAGAGTCAAAAGTATTAGCACCTTCTGCCTGACTATTAGCATAGCCAGCTGCGGTGATACTTCCCAAGGTTTTTATAGGCACCTGATTATCCCCAGCTTTCAGATAAGCCAATGACTTGGTGGGATTATCTGCGGCTCCCCAACTTTGGCGATAAAATGAATAGCTTACAAGCGTATAATGGCCCTTGGGTAAGGTTATCGTCTGAGTAAGACTATAACCCGTCTTTGCCAATGGGTTTCCAGCCCAGCACTCAACAGCATACCCCGTCGTGTTATTGCCTTTTTGGGGAGTGTTGAAGTTTTGATTCGTCCAACCGTCAAGACTGGAGAGCGTGGCATTGGTGATATACTGCGCTGTCACATCCTTCTGTGCCATCGCAGAAATACCGACTACCAACATAACAGCCAACAGCAGTAGCTTTGTTAGTCTTTTCTTCATAATTTTTTGTTTTTAGTTAATAATAATAGTGTTATTGATTTTATTCCTTTTCGTTTATAGGTATTCTATAAGCATAGACATCAAAATTGAGCACTTATGACATTCTCACGAACACCGAAAGCGCACATTAACGTGCAAATATAATAAAGAAGTGGGAATATTTCAACATATCCCCACTTCTTTTAACGTTATTTAAATTTTACTCTTTCCTATTTGATGACAATCTTCTTGCCATTGACGATGTACAAACCGGGCTGCAGACCCTGAAGTGTATCACCGACCTTCTGACCGCGCAGGTTGTAGACACCCTCGGCGAAGCGTGCGACGGGAGCCTGACGGAGATCACTGATGGCGGTGACAGGATTCTCGGTGTTGTAATACTTCAAACCATAGAAACCGAGCTTCGAGCCAGAGCAGTAGACCTTATAGGTGCTGCCAGCCTTGACGTCGCAGGTGAAGGTTCCGTACTTCTTCTCGTCGACGGTGATGCCGTTGAAGTCGGCAAGTGCCGTACCGTCCTCCTCAATGTAGAAGTTCTTGCCGGCATTGAGTACAACGGCGAAGTCGACCTTTCCGTCATAGACGGGCTTGAAGATATAGAACGTGCCACCGGCGCTGTTGCCATTGGTGCCGTTACCCTCAGTGAATGCCGTAAAGCCCTCTACATGTGCATCAGCCTTGGCAGCCTTGAAGTCGTTGCCACCAGCCTCACCGAAGGTCAGCGTAGCGACCTCCTCGTTGGTATCGTCCTTGATGCTGACGGTCTCGGCGGAAGCGTGGGTCTCACCCTCTGCCAGCGCGTAGGTAACGTCGAACTGCTTCGCCTGAGCCGACTCCACTTTCAGAGTGTAGATGTGGCAGCCGCTGGTGTTCCAGACGACGATGTCGGCATCCTGCTCAATCTCGAGTGTATAGGTGTCCTTCGTCGTAGGCTTGAACTCGCCAAGCTTGTTAGCCTCGTCGTAGCTGTTGGCAAAGAAGGCGACGCCACGAGCGTCGGACGGCTTGTGCGACTCCGCCTCAACAGTAATCTTCGAACCCTTCTTGACAGCGGGGATGGTGAAGCAGGGGAATGTCTGCTTGTTGGTACCACCGCCAAGCCACAGATACTGACCGCCAGCGTAAGTGCCAAGCGACGTAGAAGGATAGTTGACTGCGATGGCCAGTGAACGCTTGGCAGCATAGTCGCTGTTGAACTTCAGACCCTGAGTCTCAGCAATCTTCACGCCGTTAGCGGTGAGTTCGCCGTCGGCATCGACGGTGCCTGCCAGCCAGAAGCAGTTGTCCTTAGAAGCCTCAGTAGGATCGGCACCGGCCTCAGCGTCGGCCTGTTTCTCGACATCGCTCCAGCCGCTGGTCTTCGAGGCAGCAGCGTCAGCCTTCAGGTTGTCCACTGTGGCGGCGCTCCACTGCGTGAAGTCCCAAACGCGGGCTGTCTCAACGGGAGCGGCAGCAGGTCCGTAGTAGGTCAGTTCGAAGTTGTCCCAGATAGCCCAGATGTCGTTGCGCTCGCTCTTGGCACCAATGGTCAGCTTGCCGTCGGTGACATAGACCGTGATAGGCTCAACAGCATACTTGCCGGCAGTGAACTGCTCGCTCAGCTGTCCCATATTGCTCAGACGGTCGTCAGTCTCCATCTCCTTAAAGTCGCTCACCTGGTCGTTGGCCGTAATCTGAGGATAGCCGTTGCCGTCGTAGTCCTTGATGACGCGGTCGTCATGGAACGTCACGGCAGCCTGGGCGTTCAGCACGTACTTACCGTTGGGAACAGTCACCTCCTGAGCCAGGACGAAGGTCGACATGTAAGACTCGGCGCAGTTGTTGATATTGTTACCGCCAGACAGGTTGTAGGCAACGCCCTCGTTGGCCATTGTCCAGGCACCGACGTTACGGTTGTTACGTCCGAAGTTCGGGTCGATGATGAGGAACGTAGCGTCGACGCCATTGTCCTCAGAAGCATTGTCGAGCGTGGCCTTCATCTCGTCCTCAGAGAAGATCTGCCACAGGGCGTTGTCGCCCTCGGCGATGCTCTTACCCAGAACGGTTGAAGTGCCGTCGTAGCCGAAGAGGTTGCCGTTAGGATCGGCGATGGTGTAGCGGTTCTCACCAACCTTGTTGATGGTGAGCTTCATCGGGTTGGCGTTGTCCATATAGTCGCCCTCGAAGTAGTAGGCGGTGCCGCCATTGCTCACCTGCGTCTCCATCTGGAAGGTCTCGTCCTCCTGCGGCAGCAGGGTGACGTACTCGGCGTGCTTCAGCAGCGAACCGCGTGTGCCCCAGTCGTTGCCGGCGCCCCAGAACAGGCCACTGCCCACGTTCTTCAGGTAGTACTTGCCTTCAGCGAAGTCGGCCGGAACGGGCTTTGCGACGACGCCCTCCTTAGAGGTGGGCCAGAAGAAGTGTGTGCCCTCGGCGTCGATGCCGACGATACCCTCAATGCTCTTGATATATTCAGGCAGCGTGTAGAACACGTTAAAGTGGTCCTCAATACGGATGTAGTTGCCGGCAGCGTCGGCGAGCACGCGGAAGCCGTACTGGTCCTTGGTGGGCTTAACGTTGTTCAGCGTAGCGAAACGTGCAAGAGATTCCTCTGCCAGGGCTTCCTCGACGGTGATGGGCTTGCTCTCGACAGTGACCTTCTCAACCTTGAACACAGAGTTCTTGGTCTTGGCGCTGTGCGTCAGTATAGGCATATTCTTGTTGTCCTTGTTCTTACCGATCATGAAGCCGTTGAGCTTCTGGCCGACGTAGAACTGCATCTGTGTCTCGTAGAAGTCGATAGCGCCAGAAGCATCCTCGACGAATACGTTATCGCCCTTGACATAGGTGACGACGGCGTCGTCGAGAATCAGGGTGTCCTCGACAGCCACCATGCCGTCGTAGAGTTTCTTGAACGTAGCGATATTGCGAGCCAGGTCGAGAGCGTTCTTATCCTCGGGCGCGAAGGTGAAGCCGTAGAGGTTCAGCGGCGGTTCGGTGGTAGACAGCAGATAGCTGTGGCCGGCAGTGACAGGAATCTGGATAGAGTCAAGCTTCTGCTCGAAGTCGGTGAAGTCCTTCATGGCCTCGCCATCCTCGGTGACGTTCAGCTTCTGCTTCGGCTGCTTCTCGGTATAGACGGTCAGCACACCGGTCTTCGTAGCCTCGAACTGGTAGTTGTTGCCCTCGATCTTGGCTGTGAAGTTCTTCTGCTTATCGCCCTCGCCGACGGTCTTGGCTTCAGCCACGACAGGAGCGTCGACGGTGGTGTTCATCATGACACCCGTCAGCACCTTCGTCTCACCAGCTTCTATGGTTTCGCCTTCCTCCATAACGTCAACCACGTAGTCGGTGACAGAGGCGGCATACTCCTGCAACGAGTCCACGTGGACGGGAGCTAATAAATACTCGTTTTTGTCGAAGAGCACGATACCTGTGAAGAAAGTCAGGTTATCGGGCACGTTAACACCAGTTCCCAGCATGTCGCGAACGGTGATGGAACCCGTACCGTTAGCGGTCTCAAGCGTGCTGACACCACCCTCTGTAGTAATCTTGGAACGTCCCACGCGTACCATACTATATAATAAGTCGGGAGACTTCAGTGTGCTCAGGTCATTATAGACGGTGGGGATGAACACGCCGTCAGCTGACGTATAATTGCTGGCTTCGGTAATGGCCATACCCTGCTTTTCAATACCATTATTGAGGATATCGAGCTGAGCCGAGAAGTAACCATTCAGCTTCTTGCCTGCTGCATCAGTGGTCAACTTATCCTCAACGATGATAGCACCCGAGGCGTCCTGAATGAAGCTAAAGCCTTCGCCCTTATAGGTGACGTAGGCATCGGTGAGCGTCAGCTGAGCCTGCTCCTTGTCGGCCAGAGCCTTGAAGGCAGCGATATTGTCTACTATCTGCAGTTTGTCTGCGTTCGCGCCCAGCACGATGTCGGCGGCTTTCGTCGGCATCAAGCCCTCAGCAGTAGCAATACCTGCTATCGACTCTAACTGCTTCTTGCCGCTGATGGTAGTGACAGCGTCGGCAAAGAGGGTGTTGACCACCTTGATAGTCTTACCGCCCTGGTTGACATAAACCGTCTCGCCGTCGGTCGTCACGGTGACACCGCTCAAGTTGACGTACATATCCTGCTTGGCCGTTGTCACTGCCTGTGCCATCGTAGCGTCTGTCGGTGCAGCGGAACCTGCAGTCTTGGTGACGTTGTCAAGATTGGTAGCGGTAACGGTTTCGGCACCGTCAGCTGTACGCTTAAGAATAATCTTACCGTTCAGCACGTCGCCAACAGCAAGTCCCAAGGTGCCCTGATCCAGTTTGATACCAGCCGAGGCATCCTCTAGATAGACACAACCACCTTCAACAGCGGTCACCTTAGCGTTAGTGAATGTCACGGCATACTCCGTGCCATCCTCCAAAGCCTTATAGGCTGCGATGTCAGCTACAGGTATGTCAAGCAAATTGCTGGTGTAAACAACAATCTTATGCACATAATGGGACTTCGGGAAAGAAAAGCCTACCATGCCATCCTCCAAAGCGCGATAGGCATGGTGATTGTCCTCTTCTAAAAGTTCCAGCTTTTTAACACCATCATCCTCACCATCGTTCTTGGTCACTAAAGAAGTATGAACGTTGTGCACAAATTCAATAACCCAACCACTCTTAATGCCAAGAATTGCAGCACAGCGGTCACCTCCCTGGCAATCAAGGCCCTTGCCACTTCCATTGACAACCCTAAGCCCTTTCTTCTTTCCATCTTCATTATATGCTTGTTGGATGGCCAAGAACTCAAGTCCAGTCGTAGTACACTGATATACTTTCTCATTTTTATCACCAGAAAGGCTAAATATATTTCCAATTGCCGAAGAAGCTCTCGTCGGAACGACACTATTCATCGCCGTGAAGTCGTAGGTATTGACGACATACAGCTTAGAGGGATCAAAAACAGCCTCACGGTTTTCCACCGTCAAAGTGAAGGTTGCCGTTGAGGGCTTATAACTCTCATCGCCGGCAAACGAAGCCGTAATCGTGGTCTTACCCTTCTTCTTCAGCGTCACAGCACCCGTTGACGCATCAACCGTAGCCACATTCGTATTGCTGCTCGAATAGGTGACTGAGATAGTAGAAGGATTCTTTGTCAGTGTTGGCAGCGTGAACGACGTACCGTCGTTGATATCCTTAGAACCTGATGTCGTAGCGAAACTTAATGATGTCGCCGTACGCGAATCATTAACATCTACCTTAACATAAAAGATTCCACTCTCACCACTACCACGAGCAATAACATGGTCTCCTGCTGGAACATTCTCTATCGTATAGACACGATAGCCAGTTCCTGCCTCAGCATCTGCCACAGCAAGTTCGGTTCCATCGAGTTTCAGCGTTTTATCGCTCCATGTAGACTGGACAATAGTAACCGTCGAGATGCCTGATGTAGTAAACAGGATCTGTGAGCTACTTTCCATCTTCAGACCCTTAGTAAAAGTCGTGCCGTCATAGGTGGCTCCCTTAAACTTGTCGTTGAAGTTGTGACTACCCGCATAAGTAAAGAAGCCCGATGGTGTGGCAGAGTCCGAACCATTATAGGTAATCTTATAGACTTCCGCCCACGCACTCCTTGCTCCAACCAGCATCAGCAGGCTGAGCAGTAGAAATTTAAAATAGTTTGTTTGTTTCATAAATGTTTATTGTTTTAGTTGTTATGTTAACCGTATTCCGTCTTCTGCTACATTCCGATTAAACGGACTGGCTGCTTGCTGTGCCCAGTCTTTTTTCGTATATAAAACAGCATTAATAATTTCACCGCATCCCCAACCCATCTCACGGAGCGGGTAAGTATAATCATCTATGTCCTGTGATGTAATTCGGTCTTTATTAAGTAGTATAAGTACATCCCAGTCTGAATTGGCATGAGCATCGCCACGAGCTTGCGACCCGAAAAGGATGACTTCGGAGTCTGTCGGAAGTACCGATTTCACAGTATCGGTTATAGCCTGCATCACTTGTTGACGTTTTATATCAGTAGCCATTTTAGTACTCGTTTTTACAGTTTTCGGTGCAAAATTACGAAAAAAGAATGAAACGGCCAAATTTTCACCGCTCTTTGTGCGCGAATGAGAACATTTATATGCTTATTTATATGCTTATTTCACAGAATGTTGAATATGTTGTACACATAGTCGAGAGGTCGCGACGTTTTTACGAGAGGCTTATATTTTTTTACGAGAGGCCGTGACGGTTTTACGAGAGGCTTATATTTTTTCACGAGCGGCCGTGACGTTTTTCTCTAAGGCCGTGACGTTTTTCTCTAAGGCCGTGAAAATTTCAAGAGCCGCCACAACCTCTTACCTTTTCCCTTTTACCATAGGGATAGTGAAAGCGGAAAACATCCCACCCACGTCGCCCATCCCGCCCCTAAGCTTCTTGCCCCCACAAGCCAGCAAAGCAGGAGACAGGAGCGACGTGGGCGACGTGGGTGGGATGTTTTCCGCTTTCACTATCCATATATACGCGCGCGAAGGCAGGGCAAAGGCGGGAAAAACGATGAAACGGCCAAATTTTCGCCGCTCTTTATGCGCTTATTTGAAAATTATTCGTACCTTTGCCACTGACAATGAATCAGCTGACACGCCTTCTCGTCTGGCTCAGCCGCATCAGCCACTGTCGCGGCTTCGGCATCCAGTCGCCAACAGACTACTGGATGGTACGCTATGTCGTCAATGAGCACTGGCCTTACTACCAGTATAGCGAGACGGGCCGCGGCGACGGATGGCTGCGACGGAAGTTAGGACGGCTCTACTTCAGACTGGCCAACTGGCGGCAGCCACAGACGATTGTCAGCAGCGACTACCACGACTACTGGCGAGCGGGGTGCCGACGGGCCAAGGTCGTCAGCGAGATGACGGGCAACGTTGAACTGTTGCACGTCGACATCAGCGAGGCCGACGGTCTGCTGGACAGGCTCGAAGGACGCGTTGACGACCGCTCGGTCATCGTGGTCGAGGGACTATGGCGCGACAGGCAGGCCTGGCGGCGGCTCAAGGCCGACGAGCGGGCAAGGGTGACGTTCGACCTCTATTACTGCGGTCTCGTGCTGACAGACAGCAAACGCGTGAAACAAGACTATATTATTAACTTCTGACCTGAAAACGATATGAAAATTACGAGAGTTTACACCAAGACAGGCGACAAAGGCACGACAAGCCTCGTTGGCGGCGTGCGCATCAAGAAGAGCGACATACGATTGGAAGCCTACGGCACCGTCGACGAGCTGAGCGCCCACTTAGGACTGCTGGCAGCGATGATGACCGGTGACGACAACCGCCCGACCATTATCCGCATACAGAACAACCTGTTTAACGTCTGCACACACCTGGCCACCGACCAGAGTCAGACGCCGCTCTACCCGTCGGCCCATCTGGCCGAGGGTGAGACAGCATTCTTAGAGCAGGAGGTAGACCGCCTGATGGCACTGCTGCCCGAACGGCAGGGGTTCATCCTGCCTGGCGGTACACAAGCTGCCGCCCAAGCCCATGTGGCACGCACCGTCTGCCGACGTGCCGAGCGCCGCATAGCAGCACTGGCCGAGGTGGCCACGGTGGGCGAGGAGATACAGCAGTACGTCAACAGGTTGAGCGATTATCTCTTCGTTTTAGCCAAAATAATAAATTTTAACAGCGGCCAAGACGAAATTATATGGCAAAATGCTTGCAAGTAAGAAAAAAATGAGTACTTTTGCGGCCAAATTAAAAAAAAGACCGTTTTTGGTAATATAAATTGTAAATTGGACTCGAGCTTGCTCGCTTGTCTTAACAAGAAATCTTTAAATTGTAAATAGCATTATGTATTGGACACTGGAATTAGCATCGAAACTTGAAGACGCCCCCTGGCCTGCCACCAAGGACGAGCTCATTGACTATGCCATCCGCTCGGGTGCCCCGCTCGAAGTGCTGGAGAACCTGCAGGAGATAGAGGATGAGGGCGACATCTACGACAGTATTGAGGACATCTGGCCCGACTACCCCACCAAAGAGGACTTCCTCTTCAACGAGGATGAGTATTGATGAGAAGACACTGCCTCACACTCCTTATCCTGCTTGTGGCAACTGTGACACAAGCACAGACGGCAGGTACTGCCAAAAACCACAATCTTGAGGTGGCCAAAAACTTGGACATCTTTAATCAGGTGTACAAGAACCTCGACCTGCTCTACGTAGACACGCTGAACCCAAGCCAAGTCGTTAGCACAGGCATCAAGGCCATGCTGCAATCGCTGGATCCCTACACGGAATACTACCCAGAGAGCGAGACAAAGAACCTGAAGATGATGCTCACCGGCAAGTATGCCGGCATCGGAGCGCTCATCCGCTATCACCAGAGGCTGAAGCGTGTCGTCGTCGACGAACCATACGAGGGCATGCCTGCCGCAGAGGTGGGGCTCAAGAAAGGCGATGTCATCCTGAGCATTGACGACACGTTAGTGACCGACAAAGACGTCAGTTATGTCAGTAGCCACCTGCGTGGCGATGCCGGCACGAAGTTTGTGGTGAAAGTGCTACGTCCCTCGACGGGTAAGAAGATGGAGTTCAAGATTACGCGCCGCTCTATCAAGCTGCCCGAGCTGCCTTATTACGGACTGTTAGAGGGCAATATCGGCTACATCAACCTGAATCAGTTCACCGAGGGCTGTGCGAGAGAGGTGCGCCGTGCCTTTATCGGCCTGAAGCAACAGGGAGCCAAGGCACTGGTGTTCGACCTGCGTAGCAACGGTGGCGGCTCTGAAGCAGAAGCTGTTGATATTGTCAACCTATGGGTGGGCAAGGACCAGACCATCGTCGAGAACCGCGGAAAAATCAGTCAGGCAAACCACGCATACAAGACACGTTTAGAGCCGGTAGACACCGAGATGCCGCTGGTGGTGTTGGTGAATGGCGAGACTGCGTCGGCCAGCGAGATTACCAGCGGTGCGCTGCAGGATCTGGACCGTGCAGTCATTTTAGGTACGCGCACCTACGGGAAGGGACTGGTACAGATACCGCTCGACATGCCCTACAACACCAACCTGAAACTGACCACGTCGAAATACTACATTCCCAGCGGCCGTTGCATACAGGCCATCAACTACAGCCGTAACGGTGCAGGCGGCTACCGCGAGCGCGTGGCCGACTCACTGACCCACGTCTTCCATACGGCAGCAGGACGAGAGGTGCGCGACGGTGGCGGCATCACCCCCGACGTAGAGGTGAAGAACGACACCATCCCCAACATCGCCTTCTACCTGTCCAGTTCCGGACAGGACTCCACCGAGGTGATGTTCGACTGGGTGACCGACTACATCAACCGCCACCCGACGATAGCTGCGCCGCGTGAGTTCCACCTGACCGACGAGGAGTTTGCCGACTTCAAGCAGAAGGTCGTCAAGAGTGGCTTTACCTACGACCCCGTGAGTCAGAAACAGCTGAAGCAATTAGAGAAAACGGCTAAGGCCGAAGGCTACTACGAACAGGCCAAGGAGGCATTCAAGCTGTTGGAGAGCAAGCTGAAGCACGACGTAGCCACCGATATTGACAAGCACGAGGACATCCTGCGCCAGATGATTGAACTCGACATCATCTCGGCCTACTACTATCAGGCTGGCAGCATCGAAGCCGGTCTGCAGTACGACAGGCAGCTGAAAGAGGCCATCCGCCTGCTACAGCAGCCAGAAGCGTATAAAAAATTGCTCACACCGAAAAAATCGGCATAAAAGTTTGGCGGTTCGCAAAAATCTTCGTACCTTTGCACCGTTCAGTGGAATGAGAGGCCCAGCCGGGTCTCTCATTTGCATTATAATAACGCAGAAATAGATGATAAACAAAGAAGTTTTAAAGACATTGGTGGAAGAGTGGTTGCAGAATGGCGACTACTTCCTGGTAGACATTATTTTTGGCAGCGACGACCGCATCGTGATTGAGATTGACCACGCTGACGGCGTATGGATTGAAGACTGCGCTGAGCTGAGCCGTTTCCTGCAGGAGAAGCTGGGCGACGAGCTTGGCGACTACGAGCTGGAGGTCGGCTCTGCCGGATTGGGCCAGCCCTTTAAGGTGGAGCAGCAGTACAAGAACCACATCGGCGACGAGGTGGAGGTACTGCAGCAGGACGGCGTGAAGCTGAAAGGTATCCTGAAGGCTGTCGACGGTCGCCAGTTCACCATTACCGTGCAGGAGAAACAGCACGTGGAAGGCAAGAAGCGCCCCGTCATCGTCGACGTGGACAAGACTTACTCAATGGACGAGGTGAAGTCGGTGAAGTACCTGCTGGCGTTCAAGTAAAACAGAAGAATTGAAGAAATAAAAAAAGATACAATGGCAACAAAGAAAGATGCGAAAGGCCCCTCAATGATTGAGACCTTTCAGGAATTTAAAGAGACGAAGAACATTGACCGTACAACGCTGGTAAGTGTGCTCGAAGAGAGCTTCCGCAATGTGATTGCAAAGATCTTCGGTTCGGACGAGAACTTCGACGTGATTGTGAACCCCGACAAGGGTGACTTCGAGATTCACCGCAACCGTATCGTCGTTGAGGACGGTGAGGTGAAGGACGAGAACAAGGAAATCGCCCTGAGCGAGGCCCAGAAGATTGAGCCCGACTACGAGGTAGGCGAAGAGGTGTCTGAGGAAGTGGACTTCCAGAAGTTTGGCCGTCGTGCCATCCTGAACCTGCGTCAGACGCTGGCTTCAAAGATTCTGGAGCTGGAGCACGACTCACTCTACCAGAAGTACAAGGACAAGGTGAACACCATCGTCAGCGGCGAGGTCTACCAGATGTGGAAGCGCGAAGTGCTGCTGATGGACGACGAGGGCAACGAGCTGCACCTGCCGAAGAGCGAGCAGATTCCTACCGACAACTACCACAAAGGCGAGACCGTCCGCGCCATCGTCAAGGAGGTGCAGAACGAGAACAACAACCCGCGTATCATCTTGAGCCGTACCAGCCCCGTCTTCTTGGAGCGTCTGTTGGAGGCCGAGGTGCCTGAGATCAACGACGGTCTCATCACCATCAAGCGTGTGGCCCGTATGCCGGGTGAGCGTGCCAAGGTGGCCGTCGAGAGCTACGACGAGCGCATCGACCCCGTAGGAGCCTGCGTCGGTGTGAAAGGTAGCCGCGTCCACGGCATCGTCCGCGAGTTGGGCGGTGAGAATATCGACGTCATCAACTTCTCGTCTAACACACAGCTCTTCATCCAGCGTGCCCTCTCGCCCGCTAAGGTGAGCAGCATCACTCTCGACGAAGAGAACCACAAGGCAGAGGTCTACCTGCAGCCCGAGGAGGTCAGCCTGGCTATCGGTAAGGGCGGTATGAACATCAAGTTAGCTTCGATGCTGACAGAGCACACCATCGACGTATTCCGTGTGGTCAACGACAACGTAGAGGACGAAGACATCTACCTCGACGAGTTTGCCGACGAGATCGACCAGTGGATTATCGACTCTATCAAGGCTATCGGTCTCGACACGGCTAAGGCCGTACTCAACGCACCGCGCGAAATGCTTATCGAGAAGGCCGACCTTGAGGAAGAGACCGTCGACGAGGTGCTGAGCATTCTCCGTGCGGAGTTCGAATAATTTCAATGCGAAAATCGTAAATTGTAAATCGTCAAATAGTAAAATACGTAGATGGGAGTAAGATTAAATAAAGTTTTATCGGAACTGAACATAGGACTTCAAACGGCAGTTGATTTCCTGAAGAAGAAGAACAGTCTCGGCGAGGTGAAGGAAGACGCCACCCCGAACACGAAGATCAGCGACGAGCAATACGAGGCGCTGGTCAACGAGTTCAACCGCGACAAGGCCATCAAGAAGCAGGCCGAGATGATCTTCCCGAAGAAAAAGGAGAAAGAGAAGGAGAAGAAAAAGGAGGAAGAGACGATTAAGACAGAGGTGCGCCAGCAGTTCAAGCCTTTAGGCAAGATTGACTTGGACAGCCTCAACAAGCGTCCTGCCGCCCCCGCTCCGAAAGAGACTCCTAAACCAGAGGCTGCTGCCGAAAGCCCGGTGAAGGAGGAAGTCGTTGAAAAGAAGGAGGAGGTCGTAGCTGAAGCTCCCGCTGCAACTGTCGTGAAGGAGACACTTGCCCCCGAACCGGAGAAAGAGCCGGAAACGGTGGTAGAACAGAAGCCTGAGCCAGAACCGCAGACAAAGCCAGAGCCTGTAGAAGAAGCTAAGCCCGCCGAAGAACCTCAGGTTAATCAGAAAGAGCCAGAGTCGAAGGTATTCAAGCTGAAGACCGAGCAGAAGGCAATGCCCAACCTGAATGTCGTCGGCAAGATTGACCTTGACGCCCTGAACCAGAGTACCCGCCCGAAGAAGAAGTCGAAGGAGGAGAAGAAGAAGGAGCGCGAGGAGAAGCTGGCCCAGCAGCGCAGCGAGAAGAAGAAGCGCGTGCGTATCGGCAAGGAGCGCGTCGACATCGAGGCTGAGGCCAAGAGCGACAACCAAAACAAGAACAAGAATAAGAACAAGCAGAAAGGCGGCAACCAGAACTTCAACGACAACCAGCAGCAACAGCAGGGTGGCGGTAAGAACAAGAAGAACAAGAACCGCCAGGCGCAGAAGCCGTTGGAGGTTGACGACGAGGCCGTAGCACGTCAGGTGAAGGAGACGCTGGCTCGTCTGACCACGAAGAACCAGAACAAGAAGGGTGCCAAGTACCGCCGCGAGAAGCGCGACGCCGTCGCCGAGCGTATGCAGGAGGAGATGGCAGCCGAGGCAGCACAGTCGAAGGTACTGAAGCTGACGGAGTTCGTCACGGTGTCAGAGTTAGCTACGATGATGAACGTCGGCGTCAACCAGGTCATCGGCACCTGTATGTCGATCGGCATCATGGTGTCTATCAACCAGCGCCTTGATGCTGAGACCATCAACATCGTGGCCGAGGAGTTCGGATTCACCACCGAGTACGTCAGTGCTGAGGTGCAGAACGCCATCACCGAGGAGGAGGATGACGAGAACGACCTCATCAGCCGCGCACCGATTGTCACCGTCATGGGTCATGTAGACCACGGTAAGACATCGCTGCTCGACCACATCCGCAATACCAACGTCATCGCTGGTGAGGCCGGCGGTATCACCCAGCATATCGGTGCCTACAACGTGAAACTGAAGGACGGCCGACAGATTACGTTCCTCGACACACCGGGTCACGAAGCCTTCACCGCCATGCGTGCCCGTGGTGCCCAGGTGACGGATATCGCCATCATCATCGTGGCTGCCGACGACTCGGTGATGCCTACTACCAAGGAGGCCATCGCCCACGCCCAGGCAGCTAACGTACCGATGGTGTTCGCCATCAACAAGATTGACAAGCCGGGAGCCAATCCCGACAAGATACGCGAGGACCTGGCCAACATGAACCTGCTGGTCGAGGAATGGGGCGGTAAGTACCAGTGCCAGGAGATTTCGGCCAAGAAGGGTCTCGGCGTTGACGAACTGTTAGAGAAGGTACTGCTCGAGGCTGAGATGCTCGACCTGAAGGCTAACCCCAACCGCAAGGCTACGGGTAGCATCATCGAGTCGTCACTGGACAAGGGTCGTGGCTATGTCTCCACGGTGCTCGTGTCGAACGGTACGCTGAAGCAGGGCGACATCGTCGTTGCCGGCACCAGCTACGGTAAGATCAAGGCTATGTTCAACGAGCGTAACCAGCGCATAGAGACGGCCGGTCCTGCCGAGCCCGCCATCATCCTCGGACTGAACGGTGCGCCCACGGCCGGCGACTCGTTCCACGTCATGGAGACGGAGCAGGAGGCTCGCGACATCACCAACAAGCGTGTGCAGCTGCAGCGCGAACAGAGCCTGCGCACCACGACGAAACTCGGTCTCGACGAGCTGTCGCACCGCATCGCACTGGGTGAGTTCCATGAGTTGAACATCATCGTCAAGGGCGACACCGACGGTTCTATCGAAGCGCTCTCCGACTCGTTCATCAAACTCTCGACAGAGAAGGTGCAGGTCAACGTCATCTCGAAGGCCGTGGGCCAGATTTCGGAGAACGACGTCATGCTGGCATCGGCTTCCGAGGCTATCATCGTCGGCTTCCAGGTGCGTCCCAGCGGCGAAGCCCGTCGTCTGGCCGAGCGTGAGGGTGTGGAAATCAACACCTACTCTATCATCTACGACGCCATCGACGAGGTGAAGTCTACAATGCAGGGTATGCTCGACAAGGTGAAGAAGGAGATCGTCACCGGCGAGATCGAGGTCAAGCAGGTGTTCAAGATTTCGAAGGTCGGCACCGTGGCCGGCGGTCTGGTCACCGAGGGCAAGGTTCACAACAAGGACAAGGCTCGTGTCATCCGCGACGGTATCGTTATCCATACCGCCAACATCGACGCTCTGAAGCGTTACAAGGACGACGCCAAGGAGGTGGCTACCGGTCTGGAGTGCGGTATCTCACTCGTCAACTGGGGCGACATCGAGGTCGGCGACATCATCGAGACGTTCACTGAGATTGAGGTAGAACAGAAACTGTGAAACATTGAACATTGAACATTGAACATTGAACATTGGCTGCGCCTTGTTCTTTGACTCAATGGTCAATGGTCAATAGTCAATGGTCAATGAAAAAGAAGAATGAGTTTGTCCGTCAGGTAGCCGAACAGAAGTACGAGTTCGGTTTCACGACGGACGTACATACGGAAATCATTGAGAAAGGGCTGAACGAGGACGTCGTTCGGCTCATCTCTGCTAAGAAGGGGGAACCAGAGTGGATGCTTGAGTTCCGCCTGAAGGCTTTTCGCTACTGGCGGGAGCAGACAGCGCCGACATGGGGGCACGTCCACGTGCCCCCCGTCGACTACCAGGCCATCTCCTACTACGCCGACCCCACCGCCAAGAAACCCGCCCCCAGCGGTTCCCCCGCTGGCATCGACCCCGAACTGGAAAAGACCTTCGACAAATTAGGCATCCCCCTCGAAGAACGGCTGGCCTTATCCGGCAACACTGCCGTCGACGCTATCATGGATAGCGTCTCGGTGAAGACGACGTTCAAGGAGAAACTTCGCGAGAAGGGCGTCATCTTCTGCTCTATCGGCGAGGCTATCAAGGAGCACGGCGACCTGGTACGCCAGTACTTAGGCTCGGTGGTGCCCTACCGCGACAATTTCTACGCCGCCCTCAACTCGGCGGTCTTCTCTGACGGCTCGTTCGTCTACATCCCCAAGGGTGTGCGCTGTCCGATGGAGCTGAGCAGCTACTTCCGCATCAACGCACGCAACACCGGCCAGTTCGAGCGCACGCTGATTATTGCCGACGACGACAGCTACGTCAGCTATCTCGAAGGCTGTACGGCACCGATGCGCGACGAGAACCAGCTGCACGCCGCCATCGTAGAGATTATCGTCATGGACCGTGCCGAGGTGAAGTACTCCACGGTACAGAACTGGTATCCCGGCGACGAGAACGGCAAGGGGGGCGTACTGAACCTTGTGACGAAGCGCGGCGACCTGCGCGGCGTCGACTCGAAACTATCCTGGACACAGGTGGAGACGGGGTCTGCCATCACGTGGAAGTACCCGTCGTGCATCCTGCGCGGCGACAACAGCGTGGCAGAGTTCTATTCCGTCGCTGTCACCAACAACTACCAGGAGGCCGACACGGGTACGAAGATGATACACATCGGACGTAACACAAAGTCGACCATCATCTCGAAGGGCATCTCTGCCGGACATTCGCAGAACAGCTACCGCGGACTGGTGCGTGCTGCAGCTACCGCAGAGAACGCCCGCAACTACTCGTCCTGCGACTCGCTGCTGTTAGGCAGCCAGTGTGGAGCCCACACCTTCCCGTATATGGACGTCCACAACCCCACGGCCGTCTTCGAGCACGAGGCTACGACGAGCAAGATCAGCGAGGACCAGCTCTTCTACTGCAACCAGCGCGGCATCCCTACCGAGCAGGCCGTGGGCCTCATCGTCAACGGCTATGCCAAGGAGGTGCTGCAGAAGCTCCCCATGGAGTTTGCCGTCGAGGCGCAAAAGCTACTCAGTGTATCACTCGAAGGTACGGTGGGCTAACTCGTAATAACGTAATAACGACATAACGTAATAACGAAATAGATGTTAGAGGTAAAGAACTTACACGCCAAGATTGGTGAGAAAGAGATATTGAAGGGCATCGACCTCGTGATTAACGACGGCGAGACGCATGCCATCATGGGGCCTAACGGCTCGGGCAAGTCGACGCTGTCGGCAGTACTTGTTGGCAACCCGCTCTACGAGGTGACGCAGGGTGAGGCTTGGTTCAACGGCAAGAATCTCTTAGAGATGAAGCCCGAGGAGCGCGCCCACGAGGGACTGTTCCTCTCGTTCCAGTACCCGGTGGAGATTCCCGGTGTGTCGATGACCAACTTCATGAAGGCGGCCATCAACGAGAAGCGCAAGGCTCAGGGACTGGAGCCGATGAACGCCGCAGAGTTCCTGAAACTGATGCGCGAGAAGCGCAAGGTGGTGGAGCTCGACTCGAAGCTGGCCAACCGCTCTGTCAACGAGGGTTTCAGTGGCGGCGAGAAGAAGCGCAACGAGATTTTCCAGATGGCGATGCTGGAGCCGAAGCTGAGCATCCTCGACGAGACGGACTCCGGTCTGGATGTCGACGCCATGCGTATCGTGGCCGAGGGTGTCAACAAGCTGCAGCGCCCCGACACGTCGTGTATCGTCATCACCCACTACGACCGGCTGCTGGAGATGATCCGTCCGCAGTTCGTACACGTATTATATAAAGGTAGGATTGTGAAGACCGCCGGCCCGGAGTTGGCCAAGGAGATACAGGAGCACGGCTACGACTGGATAAAAGAAGAGATTGGCGAAGAGTAAGATAATTAGTAATTAGAAATGAGGAATTAGTAATTATGATTACTTCAAGCGAGCAGCAATATATCAATCTCTACGAGCAGTGCCGCACGATGATTCACGAGCATAGCAGCGACGTAATGAACAGCGTGCGCGATGAGGCGTTCGAGGCTTTCAAGGCTCATGGATTCCCGTCAAAAAAGGTGGAGCGCTATAAGTACACTGACATAGCGAAGCTCTTCGAGCCAGACTACGGATTGAATCTCAACCGTCTCGAGATTCCTGTCGACCCCTATGCCGCCTTCCGCTGCGACGTGCCCAACCTTTCCACGAATCTCTACTTCGTCGTCAACGACAGTTTTTATAGAGGAGAGCGGAAAGAGGAAAGAGGAGAGAGAATACCTCAAGCAGCAGCAAAACTGCCTGACGGCGTTATTATTGGTAATCTCTCCTCCCCTATAGGGGAGGCTGGGAGGGGTCGCTACCACCAGCTGGCCGGCAAGGATGACGACGCCGTCACCCAACTCAACACCATGCTGGCTCAGGACGGCCTCTTCGTCTACGTGCCGAAGAACGTGAAGGTTGACCGCGCCATCCAGGTCATCAACATCCTCAAGGCTCTCTCCCCTTCGGGGAGGGCGGGGGGAGAGGCTTCTCTGATGGTCAACCGCCGCGTACTCATCATCGTCGAAGAAGGGGCAGAAGTGAAACTCCTGTTCTGCGACCATGCTGCCGACGACCGCCAGTTCCTGACGACACAGGTCATCGAGGCTTTTGTCGGCGAAGGCGCTCACTTGGGACTGTACTGCCTGGAAGAGACCCACGCTAAGAACGTCCGCGTCAGCAACGTCTACATCGACCAGCAGCGCGACAGCCACGTCTGCCACAACATCATCACCCTGCACAACGGTACGACACGCAACAAGCTCGACCTGACGCTTTCGGGCGAGGGTGCCGACTGCGAATGCTACGGCTGCGTCATTGCCGACAAGGAACAGCACGTTGACAACAACACGCTCATCGTCCACAAGGCCGGACACTGCACCAGCAACGAGCTTTACAAATACGTGCTCAACGACGAGGCTACCGGTGCCTTTGCCGGTAGGGTGCTGGTGGAACCGGGCGCCCAGAAGACGTCGTCGCAGATGACCAACCAGAACCTCTGCGCCTCGTCAAAGTCAAGGATGTACACCCAGCCGATGCTTGAAATCTACGCCGACGACGTGAAGTGCGCCCACGGCTCTACCGTCGGCCAGCTCAACGATGCAGCCCTGTTCTATATGCGCCAGCGAGGCATCAGCGAGGCCGAGGCGAAGACGCTCTTGCAGCAGGCTTTCGTCGGCGAGGTCGTCGACCGCATCGACCTGCAACCGCTACGCGACCGTCTGCACCACCTCGTCGACATGCGCTTCCGAGGCCGCCTCAGCAAGTGCGAAGGCTGCGGACTCTGCAAATGAAAAATCCTCCCTACTAGGGAGGATTTTTCATTTGTAAAACTAAAGAAATAGATTGATTTTCTTTTGGGGAAAACAATTAGAAAAAAATCAATTTTCTTTTAACTACGAATTTCACGAATTATACGAATTTTAGCTGCGCGTTGTTATAAATTATTACGAATTTCACAAATGAAATCGCAAGCGATTTCTTACCGCGCCAGTCAATTCGTTCAATTCGTTAAATTCGTGGTCGTTAAAAATTTATTTCTTGTTCTTAATCTTCCATTCGCCCTTGTCATTCTTCACCAGGTCGATGGGATTGTTTTGTTCCTTACCTTCGCCGTCAACCATCTTGATGGTGATGCGTGCGGTGCCAGCCTCCTCGTCGACCTGTTCGTCGACCACCTCGAAGCTCTTGATGTCGAAAGCCTCGGGTTTCTTGCTGGCCTTCTCCTGCAACATGGCGACGTAAGTCGTCTTCTGTTCGTCGGTGGCATCCGGCAGGTTGAGCAGGTCGACATAGCCCTTGAAGTCTTTCTGTTGCATACACTTGACGGCCTGAATGGCGACGCCCTTAGGACTGTTGTCACTACAGCTGGTCATGACCATAGCCATGCAGCCGATAACGAACGCTACTAAAATCTTTTTCATGTTCTTGTTGTTTTAGGGTTATTAAAATGTTATAAGGGATTCCAGTTGCCTGGAGTTTTTGATGTCAGAAGGAAAGATGCAGTCGGCCGTCAGCATAGGCAGCCGCACCTCGTGGCGGGCGCTCCCCACCAACGGCAAGCCGGCCCGTGCATAGGTATGGACGATCAGTTCGGTGCAGTACATACGCACAGTATCATGGTCGTCATAGTCGTGGTCGAAGAGGGTATGACGGCGATAGACGGCCATCGCCACCTGTGCCGCCTGACGCGCCGCAGCGCTGTCCTTCGCACGGCAGACCTCACCGATGGAGGTGTACTGCGACGAGAAGAAATGTTCCGGACGGTCCATCTTCACGCGGTCGGGGTCGCCCTCGAAGTCGGGCTCGCCGGGCACGGCATGAACCACCATCGGCACACCGGCAGAATCGACGACGATACCCACATGCGAGTAATTTCCCTCACGGTCGGCAGCCACCACGACATGGCTCACCATTCCCCCACCCCGACGGAACACCACGTCGCCCTCGCGCAGCTGCAGGCCTTCGGGCAGTATGCTGTGATAGGCCGGCTTCTCCTGGACGTACTCCATCAACACGTCCCAGACGGCCACGATGTGACACACCGACCCCGCCAGGACGAAGAAGTGGAAGACGCTGTGCATATATTTCCGCTTGTTCAGTGAGTAGAACAGCGCACCGGTGATATAGCACACACCCTCGGCGACTATCCATACCACGGCAGCCGTCGAGACGCTGTCGATGAGCGGTTTGAAGGCCACCAGCACCGACAGTCCCATACCTATGAAGCAGAGCGTCTCCAAGTTGGAGTGCTCCTTCAGGCGAATGAAGCTGACGATGGTGCCGGCGATGGCACACGCCCAGACGAAGGTGAAGAGTCCCCAGCCCCAATAGCCCTGTTCGCGCAGGGCAACGAGCGTCAGCGGCGAGTAGGAGCCGGCGATATGCCAGTAGATGGCGGCATGGTCCCAGCGGCGCAGACGTTCCTTCCACGGCGAATGGTGCTTCATGGCGTGATAGACCGTCGAGGCCACGTAAGAGCCTAACATGCCGAAGAGATAGAGGATGACCCCAACCCTCGCCCAGTCGTTATTGCCGCGGAACACCCATATCAGGAAGATGATGCCGATGACCACCCCCAACAGGATACCTCCGCCGTGCGACGCCGAGTTCCAAATCTCCTCTCTCTTTGTATAGCGTATCATTTCTTCCTAATAATCGTCAGCCCGTCGCGCAGGGGCAGGATGACCTGCTCCGTTCGCGGGTCCTGGGCGACGTAGTCGTTAAAGCGCCTGATGCCCTGCGTCTGGTGGTCGTGGTCGTAGGCGGGGTCGACGACGTGACCGTCCCACAACGTGTTGTCGGCAATGATAAAACCGCCAGGGCGCAGCACGCCGAGCACCATGTCGTAGCACTCGCAGTAGGTACGCTTGTCGCCGTCGATAAATGCCATGTCGAACGTCACGCCTAACCGCGGAGCCTCCACCATCGCGTCGCCAATCATAAAACATATCTTGTCGGCCACGGGCGACCCTTCTATCCACGGCCGCGTGAAGTCCTCCATCTCGTCGTTGATCTCAAACGTATAGAGGCGTCCGCCGTCCTCCAGCCCTTCGGCCATCGAGAGCGCCGAGTAGCCGCTGAACGTCCCCACCTCCAAGATGTTTCGCGGACGGAGCATCTCCACCAGCATCTTCAGCAGCCGTCCCTGCAGGTGGCCGCTGACCATACGTCCGTGGATGGTGTGGATGTTCGTGGCCCGCCAGAGTCGGTACAGGTACTCAGGCTCTGGCTCTATGTGCTGCAATATGTAGTCGTCGACGGTCAATGTTTCAGTAGCGCTTCTATGGCCAGACGATAGGAATCCAGGCCGAAACCACAGATGACGCCTAAGCAGGCGCACGAGATCAGCGAGCGGTGGCGGAACTCCTCACGCGTGTGTACATTAGAGATATGTACCTCGACGACGGGACAGCGCAGCGAGCGGATGCAGTCCTGCAGCGCCACACTGGTATGGGTATAGGCTCCGGCGTTGAGCACGATGCCGTCGTAGCCGCCGTAGAACCCCGTCTCCTGCATCTTGTTGATAAGTTCTCCCTCGACGTTGCTCTGGTAGTAGTCTATCTCGACATCGGGGTAATTAGTCCGCAGCTGTCCTAAGTAGCTGTCGAACGACTCGCTGCCGTAGATGCCTGGTTCCCGCTCTCCGAGCAGGTTCAGGTTGGGTCCGTTAATAATCTGTATCTTCATCTTTTTAATAGTTTTGGTTACTTTCAGGCCACAAAGATAGACAAAAAAGCCGAAAGCACAAAACTTTCTGTAGTAATCGTTAAAAACAACGTGGTATTTTTTGTTTAACGACAACAAAGACAACAAAGGACCGCTCGACCTAAGTTTTTCCCAAGGCTTTCTTTTGCCGATTTATTTTTTTGTCGTACCTTTGCAGTCGGAAACTATGAATAGGTATTACTCCTCTGGAGTACACCAATGTGTCTATGCAATACAATACAACAACCCTGCCTAACGGTCTCAGGATTATTCACCTCCCGTCAACATCGCCCGTCGTTTACTGCGGCTACCAGATAGCGGCAGGGACGCGTCATGAGTTGGCAGGCGAGGAGGGACTGGCGCACTTCTGCGAACACGTCACCTTCAAGGGAACGGAGCGTCGCAACGCCCTGCAGATCATCAATGGGCTGGAGAAGCTTGGCGGCGAGCTGAACGCCTTCACCAACAAAGAGGACACGACGTTCTACGCCGCCATCCATCGTGACCATTTCAGCAAGGCTGTCAACCTGCTGACGGACATCGTCTTCCACAGCCAGTATCCGCAGACGGAGATTGACAAGGAGGTCGACGTCATCTGCGACGAGATAGAAAGCTATAATGACTCGCCAGCAGAGCTGATTTACGACGAGTTTGAGAACATCCTCTTCGAGGGGCATCCATTAGGCCATAACATCCTGGGGCAGGCCGAACAGCTGCGTACCTATACCACCGAAGACGCCCTGCGATTTACGCGGCGACACTACCGCCCTGACAATGCTGTGTTCTTTGTCTACGGTGATGTGGAGTTCCGACGTGTGGTGCGGTTGGTAGAGGGGATGATGGGGGCTCTAGGACCTATGAGTCCTATGAGTCCTATAGGACCTATAAGACCTATAAGTCCTATGAGACCTATAGGCTGCCAGACCATTACCCGCCAGAAGGGCACGCACCAGGCTCATGTCATTATGGGCTGCAGGGCTTACGACATTAATCACCCGCGGCGCATTGCTCTCTACCTGCTGAACAACCTGCTGGGCGGACCCGGAATGAACTCGCTGCTGAACCTGTCGCTCCGTGAACGCAACGGACTGGTCTATACCGTTGAGAGCTCGATGGTGAGCTACAGTGATACGGGGCTGTGGACGGTCTACTTCGGCTGCGATCCGCACGACGTCAACAGGTGTTGCCGGTTAGTGCGCCACCAGTTGGACCGTCTGATAGAAAAACCGCTCAGCCGGTCGCAGTTAGCGACGGCCAAGCAGCAGATAAAAGGTCAGATAGCCATTGCCTGTGACAACCGCGAGAACTTTGCCCTCGATTTCGGCAGGAGTTTTCTCCATAACGGCAAGGAGAAAGACCTCGACAGGCTCTTTCAGCAGATTGACGCCGTCACGGCTGAAGAGATACAGCAGGTAGCTAACGAGCTGTTCGACCCAGAGAAGATGACGACGCTGATTTACCGGTAATTCGCGCGTGAAAACGTCTCATTCATTCACGCGCGCAGGGATGTAAACTTTTGTTGCTTATACCGCAGCGCGCAGGTAGTGGCGCATTTCTCGGCGGGCAAGGCCGAGACGGTTCTCGACGGTTTTGTAGTTCTCGCCCGTCTCAGCAGAGATTTCGCTGACACGCATGCCGCCGAGAATGTGCATACGGTAGATCGTACGGCAGTTTTCGGGGATGCGAGCCAGACCACGTTCCATCTGCTCGATGATGTCGGCAGCAAAAAAGACCGATTCCATCGAGGAATTTCCCGTACAGGTATTCTGGATATAGTGCTCGTACTCGTAGCGGAAGGCGCGACGGCGGAAGTGGTCGTTTACCAAATTGCGGCAAACGGTGAAGACGAGGGCAGGCAGTGTCTGCTCCGTCAGCATCTTGTTGGTGGTCAAGATGCGGAAAAAAGTATTTTGGACGATGTCTTCAGCCTCGTCCGAATCACCCAACCGAGCGCTGGCGTAGGCCAGCAGCTCGGCTCGGTGACTTGAGTAATAGTTGGAAATAAGTGATTTCTTATTCATTGACAACGGGCTTAATCGTGCCGTCCTCGTTGTAGTAGAGGCGCTGCACTTTCAGCGAACGCAGGTGGGTGATATCGTTCGAGGGCACGCAGTCGTGATAGCACAGATACCACTGTCCCTTGTACTCCACGATGCTGTGATGGGTGGTCCAACCTACGACGGGCTCGAGGATGACGCCTTGATAGGTGAACGGGCCGTAAGGCGAATCGCCGATGGCGTAGCAGAGATAGTGGCTGTCGCCGGTGGAGTATGAGAAGTAGTACTTACCGTTGTACTTATGCATCCACGAAGCCTCGAAGAAGCGGTGCGGATCGCCAGCACGCAGGGGCTGGCCGTCCTTGTCGAGGATGACCACCTGACGCGGAGCCTCAGCAAACTGCATGACGTCGTCGCTCATACGGACCACGGCACTGGGAATAGCCGGAGAGTCGGCCTGAGTGAAGAGCTCACCCTGATGGTCGGGAGCGGCACCGAGGTCGATAAGACCGTTCTCGTCGCCGTACTTTCCGAGGACAGGAGCCTGGCCATTAGGCAGCGGGCGCCACCACTGCAGCTGTCCACCCCAGAGACCGCCGAAGAAGCAGTAGATCTGACCGTCGTCGTCCTTGAAGACGCAGGGGTCGATGGAGAACGAGCCGCGGATGGGCTGATCCTGAGGTACGAACGGGCCTTCGGGCTTGTCGGCCACAGCTACGCCGAGGTGGAACACACCGTCGTAACCCTTGGCAGAGAAGATGAGGTAGTACTTGCCGTCCTTCTCGACGACGTCGTTGTCCCACATCTGCTTCTCGGCCCACTTCACCTGATCAACGTCGAGGATGACGCCGTGATCGGTAGCCTCGTCGTTCTCGATGTCATCCCACGAAAGCACGTGGTAGTCGCGCATCTGGAAGTGACCGCCGTCGTCGTCGAAACACTCGCCGGCGTCCCAGTCGTGACTGGGATAGATGTACAGGCGTCCGTTAAACACATTGGCCGAGGGGTCGGCCATATAGTCATTGGGGAATAGGTAACGCGGAAGTTTTGCCATATTGCTTTTCGTTTTTTCGATTTCTCGTTTATTCGTTTATTCGTTTAATCGATTATTCGATTTATTGATTACGTGATTCTATCTTACGGTTAATGTCGTCGATGACCTCGTCGCTGAGTTCATACTTCGAGATGATGAACATAGCCAGGACAAGCAGCAGGGCGGGGATGATGCAGACGAGCCAGCGGATACCCTCCTGTGCCAGCGGATCCTGGAGTTCCAGATCGTTCATGAAGTAGGCACCGGCGGCATTACCCACAGACATCATGGCGAAGGCCGTGATGAAGAACAGGGCGATGATGCGGAGAGGACGGTTACGCATGAACTCCATCCACAGGTCGCTGACTTTTACGTTCTCCGACTCCGAAGCATCCATAACGACGCGCTCTTTGGTCTGTGAGAAGCAGAAAATGAGAAGGCCGAGACCGACGAGCGAGTAGATCAGCATCGTTGTAAACCATGCACCAGGGTCTTTCGGCAGTGTCGTAGCTTCCTCTGCAGGCACGTAGTTGGTCATGGCGAGCACCAGTCCGGGAACGACGCCGCCTAATGCCATACCAGCCTTGAAGAAGATACCCGTCAGGGCGTTGACGATACCGGCGATGCGGCGGCCTGTCGTGTATTCTGCATAGGAGATAACCTCTGGGATGAGTGCCCACATGTAACCTGTAGCGACGATGACACCCGTCGACTTGATGAACTGGGCGATATAGACCAGCGTGATATTCTCCTTCACGGTGCCCATCTTGCTGATGATGTAGAGCATGGCCATACCCAGGATGGCGACAGTGAGGAAGATATAGAACATGTTCTTCTTGCCAACCTTTTTCTTAATAGCAGGTACTAAAGGCATGAAGATGAACGAGGGCAGAGAACCCAAGCCCATAAACAGTGCCATCTCGATGGGCAGCGTTTGCGACGAGGCAAAGATAGCCACCAGGATGGGCACACCAGCCGATACGGCCAGACCACCGACGTTGGCCATGAACATACGGACGGAGGTCAGAATGGTAATCTCGTCAGTGTCGCGTGTCAGCGATGAGTTCAAGGCACCGTAAGGCACATTAATTAATGTGTAGAGCATCGACATACCGACGTATGTGATGTAGGCATAGATCAGCGAGGGGGCGAAACCGTTCCAGAAACAGAGGATGGCCAGTATCGTCAAGGGGATACCACCCATCACGAGGTAAGAGCGGTACTTGCCGAGACTGGGGTTGTGTTTGTCGACGAATGTGCCGACGAGGGGATCCCAGAGTACGTCAACCAAACGTACGACTAAGAACATGGTTCCGGCAAGTCCGGCTGACTTGGCTGCATCGCCACCGAGTACATAGACGTCGGTGTAGAAAAACAGCAGATACATACAGATGGTCTGGTAGATCAGATTCTGGGCCAGGTCACCAGCACCAAAGCCGATGCGCTGCACCCACGACAGCTTGTAGAAGCCTTTCGATTCTTGAGAAGTGGTTGCCATTTTCAATTACGCTTTTATAGTTTCTTGGTTTTTGAGTGCAAAGATATTAATTTCTATGGAAGAAAGCGTGAAAAAATGTCACAGAATTCTTCTTAAATGTATCATTTGGACTAAAAAAAAAGAAAAAAAGCCATTTCAACGTTTTTTTTTATATCTTTGTACGCAAATTGCAATAACTATAAAAACCAAGTATCGATATGAAGCGAATGCCTCTCCTTTGGATCGCAACCATCTGTTGCGCATTGGTAGCTGAAGCTAAAGTAACATTACCACAACTGTTCCAGAATGGTATGGTCGTACAGCGCGGCAAGCCCATCCCTGTTTGGGGAAAGGCCGATGCCGGTGAGACCGTCACCGTCAAATTAGGCAAGAAACAGGTCTCAACCACTGCGGACGCCGACGGGAAATGGCGTGTGGACCTGCCGCAGATGAAAGCCGGCGGCCCTTATCAATTGACCATTAACGAACTGACCATTGACAACGTCCTCGTGGGCGATGTCTGGCTGCTCTCAGGCCAGTCGAACATCGATGTCACGGTGGAGCGCGTCTACCCCTGGTACACAAAAGATATTGACAGCTACGAGAATCCAAGCATCCGCCTGTTCCGCGTACAGAATGAGACGAGTACCCACGGCGTGCGTGACGATATCCGTCCGACGAACATCAACTGGAAACCCGTTACGAAGCAGAACGCATGGCTGTTCTCAGCCATGGGCTATTTCCTCGGCCGTCGGATGTTCGAAAAGAGTGGCGTAGCACAAGGCATCATCGTCAACAGCTGGGGCGGCACACCTATCGAAGCGTGGATCAGCGCCGACTCACTCAGCAAGGACTATCCCACGATGGTCGAAAAGACGCGCCTCTACCAGAACGACGAATACGTGCGTAGCCAGTCGCGGGCCAATATGCTGATGAACCAGCAGTGGAGCAAACTGCTGGACGAGAAAGATCCAGGAAAACAGCAGGACTTTACCGCCTTTGATTACAACGATTCCAATTGGCAGAAAGTGGAGCAATTCTCGATGGAATGGGCAAAAAATGGCGGTCGTGGCATTGTTGGCAGTATCTGGCTGCGCCAGCACGTCACCGTCGACAAGGCCCATGCGGGCAAGCCAGCCCGCCTGCTGCTCGGCACGTTGTTCGACAGCGATGTCACCTACGTCAACGGCAAGCTGGTTGGCTCCACGGGCTACCAGTATCCGCCACGCCGTTATGACCTGCCCGAAGGACTGCTCCGTGAGGGCGATAACGTCATTACCATCCGCTTTATTAATAAATATGGTACGGTACACTTCATCCCAGAGAAGCCATACCTCATTGCGTTCGGCGACGACCGACAGAGCCTGAACCCACTGCCTCAGGACGTCATTCCGCTGAGCACGACATGGCTGCATCATGCAGGTGCAGAAATGCCATCTTGTCCCAGTGCCGACGTCAGCCTACAAAACCTGCCGACAACGCTTTACAACGCTGTACTCTATCCGTTGGCTCCCTATGCCTTGTCTGGTGTGGTATGGTATCAGGGCGAGTCGAACACTGGCAATCCGCGTCCCTACGAGCGCTGCCTGACGATGCTCGTCACGGGCTGGCGCCAATTGTGGCAGCAGCCTGACCTGCCGTTTACCATTGTGCAGTTGGCTAACCACGACGGACGTCAGCAGACTGGCAACCCGTCACCCATCACGCCGCAGACGGCGCCGGTATCTCACTCCGGCTGGGCACAAGTGCGTGAGGCTCAGCGCCTCGTTGCCCAAAAGCTGTACAACGTAGAACTGGCTTCGGCCATCGACCTTGGCGAGACGGTCGACATCCATCCTTTGCGCAAGCGTGAGGTAGCCGAGCGTATAGGTCTTTGCTTTGACCGCACCGTCTATAAGAATAATAAGGTGAAACTGATGCCCGAAATCGTCAGCACCAAGGTTGAAGGGCGCACCATCACGCTGACTTTCGACCAGCCACTGCGCCCCAATCTCGCAGTCTGCGAATTTGAAGTCGCAGGGGCCGACGGACACTTTTCAAACGCCGCAGCACGCGCCGTGGGTAGTACCATCGTCATCGACTCTCCCATTGACGCACCTGTCCGTGTGCGCCATGCATGGAAAGACGATCCTACCCAGCTAAATGCCTACAGTCTGGCGGGTCTGCCGGTAGGTCCATTTGAACAAAAACTATGACACGAATGAATCACAAGCTATTAGCTACTGTGTTAGCGCTCAGTAGCGCACTGATGTCAGGGGCACAAACAAGTGACACCTGCCGAGTTTTCATCTATTCGCCTGGTCAGGGCGACGGTCTTCACATCGCCGTGGAGAAAAACGAAGCGTGGCAACATGCTGGTCGCCTCTGTTCGTCGGACTACGGCACGTGGGGCGCCGAGAAGCGGATGTTCCACCCGTCTGTCTGCCGTGCAAAGGATGGCACGTGGCGACTGGTGTTTCAGGTCAACGACCACTCGCCGCAGTTTGCTGCCGCCTACAGCCGCGACCTTGTTAACTGGCGTCCGCAGGATTACCCCATCATGTCGACCAAACAGTGCTTGGAGCCTGTGGTGTTCGAGAATCCAGACGGCACATTCGACATTTATTATAAATCGGCCGAAGGCAAACGCTGGACGTCGGCCACGCCGAACTTCCGCGACTTTACCCCCGACCGTGCCAGTCAGATCAGTGACGATGCCTGGATTCGCGACACAGCTACCGTCGACGGCAAGCTCTACGAGGGTAACAGCTTCGAGATTTCAGCGATGGAATGGGCGAAAATCGAACAGCACTACCGTCAGTCAGGCGAAGACTGGCGCAAGTCTAACGAGCGTATGCACGACGACGCCACTGTGCTCAGCGGTTTCCCCGCTGAGGGTCTGAAGGCCACGCTGACGGTCTCCCCCTCGCAGCAGAAACCTATCAGCGACAAGCTCATCGGCATCTTCTTCGAGGACATCAGCTATGCCGCCGACGGCGGCCTCTATGCCGAGCTGGTACAAAACCGCGACTTCGAATACACCGCAAAAGACCACGGCGGTTGGAACGCCACTACGGCCTGGCACTCAGCCCGTCCGATAGAGATTGCTACCGAGCATCCGCTCAGTCCGAACAATCCACACTATGCCCTTCTATGGCCACAGGACACGCTGTGGAACGAGGGCTGGGACGGCATTGTCGTGGAGAAAGGCAAGAAGTACGATTTCTCCATGTACGTGTTGGCCGGCGGCCAGAAGCAGGACTTTTTAATTCAGCTCGTGGGACAAGACGGCCAGGTACTGGCCAGCAGTAAGTTGAAGACACAGGCTGGCAACTGGCAGCAATATACGACCGTGCTCACTGCCAAGGGTAGCGACACGAAAGCCCGTCTGGCCATCGTCCCGAAGAAGGCGGCCCATGTAGGTGTCGACATGATTTCGCTCTTCCCCCAGGAGACCTTCATGAACCGCAAGAATGGCCTGCGTCGCGACTTGGCTCAGGTCATTGCCGACCTGAAGCCGAAGTTCGTACGCTTCCCCGGCGGCTGCATGAGTCACGGTCAGGGGCTTGAAAACATCTATCATTGGAATCATACCGTCGGTCCGCTGCAGGACCGCAAGCCCGACTTCAACATCTGGCACTACCACCAGACCCGCGGACTGGGATTCTACGAGTACTTCCAGTTCTGCGAGGACATCGGCGCCGAGCCGTTGCCCGTACTGGCTGCCGGCGTGCCCTGTCAGAACTCCGCCAACAATGCTCAGGGTATTGGCGGACAGCAGGGTGGCATACCTATGGACGATATGCCGGCTTACATCCAGGAATTGCTCGACCTGATAGACTGGGCCAACGGCGACCCTGCTACGTCGAAATGGGCTAAGATGCGTGCCGACGCCGGCCATCCCGCCCCGTTCAACCTTAAATATATAGGTATAGGCAACGAGGACATCATCTCCACCGTCTTCGAGGAGCGTTTCACGATGATTGCCCGCGCCATCCGCGCCCAATATCCCGACATCAAGATCTGCGGCACCGTCGGCCCGTTCCATGCGCCGAGTGCCGACTATCAGGAGGGCTGGGAGTTCACCCGCCGTAACCCCGACCTGCAATACATGGTCGACGAGCACTACTACGAGTCGACGGGCTGGTTCATGCACCACCGCGACTATTATGACAAATATCCAAGAGAAGCCCCCTCGGGGGCAGTAGGTGGGGCTACAAAGGTCTATCTTGGCGAGTGGGCAGCCTCAACGAAGGCTAAGCGTCCTAACATAGAGACGGCACTGGCCGAGGCGCTCTACCTGACGGACATCGAGCGCAACGGCGACATCGTCGAGATGACCTCGTATGCCCCGATGCTCTGCAAGGACGGCCATTCCAACTGGAACCCCGACATGATTTACTTCTCCAACACCGAGGTGCGCCCCACACCGGCCTATCACGTCCAGCGCCTTTTCTCCGTCTACGGCGGCGACACGTATATCTTCTCTGCCCTCAGTGTGCCCTCCGGTTTCCCCGGAGGGAAAAACCTGCTCCACCGCCTCGGCGCCAGCGTCGTGAAGAACACGAAGACCGGCCGCACCTATCTGAAGCTGGTCAACGCCCTCCCCTGCGAGCTACAGCTGACCGTCAACGGCCTCGACATCCCCGCCACCGCCCGAACCGAAGGCTTCAATGGCAAGCCCGAAGACCGCCACCTCGACATCAAGACCGGCGAGGCCGGCACGGCCATCGTCCTCCCGCCCTATTCCTTCCGCGCCATCGAACTATAAAACTACATACTGACTATGAGAAAAATCAAAATCCTCCTAACCGCCTGTTTGCTGTGCTGCGGCGGCGCCGCAGCCCAAGTCACCATCGACATCGACGCCAACCAGCGTGGCCCCAGAATCAGCCCCATGCATTACGGCATCTTCTTTGAGGACATCAACCACGCCGCCGACGGCGGCCTCTATGCCGAGCTCATCCGCAACCGCTCTTTCGAGGACGGCCCCCGCTACGGCGCCCCCGCCGACATGCAGGCCTGGTCCACATACGCTGCTACCCCGTCGCAGCTCACCGCCCGTCTCGTCCAGCCGTCGAAAAAGACGCCCCTGCTGAACAGCGTCCAGCAGAACGCCCTCGAGCTGACCATCAATGCCACGGCGGCACAGCCCGTCTGCCTTGTCAACGAGGGCTTCTGGGGCATCAACAGCGTGCAGGGCCGCACCTACCGCCTCAGTTTCTGGGCAAAGGGAAAATATAAGGGCAGTATCAAGGCCGTGCTGAAAGCCCACGAAGCCCCCCCTACGGCCCCCGAGGGGGCTTCTATACTGGCTGAAGCTATTGTGTCCCCCTCGGGGGACGAAAAGGGGGCCTCTTGGCGCAAGTACACCGCCGAGCTGACCGCCACTGGTAATGACTCCAAGGCACAGTTCGCCCTCGTCTTCGATGGCAAGGGCACGCTGACGATAGACGTGGTGAGCCTGTTCCCGCCGACGTTCAAGAACCGCGAGAACGGCTTGCGCCCCGACCTGGCACAGATGCTCTATGAGATGCATCCTAAGTTTATGCGTTTCCCCGGCGGCTGCTTCGTCGAGGGACAGATTTCGCCGGAAAATGCCTTCCGCTGGGAGCGAACCATCGGTCCCATCGAGGAGCGCCCCGGCCACTGGAACGTGAACTGGGGCTACCGCACCACCGACGGCATTGGCTTCCATGAGTACCTGCAGATGGCTGAGGACCTCGGTGCCAAGCCGCTCTACGTGGTGAACGTGGGCATCTGGCACGGCGGACAGACAGCCGTCGACTCGCTGCAGCCGTGGATTGACGAGACACTGGCCGCCCTTGAGTATGCCAATGGCGACGTCACTACGAAGTACGGTGCCCTGCGCGCCAAGAACGGCCATCCCGCCCCGTTCAACATTGAATACTTAGAGATTGGCAACGAGAACAACCAGCCCGACCCCCGCCAGCAGAGCGACCACTACTACGACCGCTTCCGCCTCTTCAAGGAGCAGATACTGAAGAAGTACCCGAAGATGCACCTCATCGGCAACGTCGCCGCCTGGGGCACCGACACGCCGACGTGGGACAGCCAGGAGAGTGTCGAGCTGCTCGACGAGCACTACTACCGCAACCCGGCGTGGTTTGCTGACAACTTCCATAAGTACGACACCTACGACCGCCGTGGCCCGAAAATATATGTCGGCGAGTATGCCGTCACCGACGGTTTCGGCGATTTGGGCAACATGAACGCTGCCCTCGGCGAAGCTGTCTACATGATGGGCATGGAGAACAACAGTGACGTTGTGCCGCTGAACTCCTACGCCCCCATCTTCGTCAATGAGAACGACGCCCGGTGGCGCCCCGACATGATTCGCTTCAACTCCAGCCGCGTCATGGGCACACCTTCTTATTATGTACAGATGCTCATGCCCCGCAACGTGGGTACACAGGTGGTGAAGGTCAGCCAGACGAACCCCTACGAGGGTGCCGCCTTCAGGAAGCCCGTTACGCCGCAGAAAAGTCGCGTGGGTTATGCCACCTGGGGCACCAAAGCATCGTACACCCACATGGACCCGCTGCCCAAGACCGGCAAGCCGGAATACGTGTTCGGCGACTGGCAGGTTACCGACGGCGTGCTGAGTCAGACGAGTATGCGTGAGCAGTGCATAGCACTGTGTACCGCCGAGGTGGGCGACCACTATACCGTGAAGTGCCGTGCCCGCAAGGACGACGGCCGCGAGGGTTTTATTATTGTGTTCAATTATGTCGACCCGCAGCACTACTGCTGGGTGAACTTCGGCGGCTGGGGCAACACGCAGCATGGTCTGGAGCAGATCAGCGGCAGCGGAAAGTCGCAGACGGCCACCAAGCGGGGCCGCGTGGAGGCTGGCCGATGGTACGACGTTACGCTGACTGTCAGCGGCGACTCGGTGAAGGCGTGGCTCGACAGCGACCTGGTTTTCGACACCGTGCTGAAGCACGACACGTCGGCGGGTGTCTTCTCGAGTGCCACCATCGACGACCAGACGGGTGAGCTCATCGTCAAGGTTGTCAACTCGCAGGCCGAGGGCGAGCACGAGCTGTCGCCGGAGTGCAATGCCGTCGACGTGGAGCTGCCCGCCTATTCGCTTAACATTATCAGAATCAAGAAATAAGCTATGAGAAAACTACTCTTACCCTTATGCCTGCTCGCCGCAGCCGCTGTGCAGGCGAAGCAGTGGACACCCGACCAAGTGAAGAAGGTAATTCGTCAGGTGAATACCTACTGGCAACAGAACAACAAGCCGGAGGTGCGCGCCTTCTGGGACAATGCCGCCTACCATACCGGCAACATCGAAGTCTACAAGCTGCTTGGCGACCAGCAGATGCTCGACTACAGCATCCGCTGGGCGGAGCACAATGAGTGGAAGGGTGCCAAGGAGGCCGACCCTGCCAAGTGGAAGTACAAGAATTACGGCGAGGGCCAGGACTATGTCCTCTTTGGCGACTGGCAAATCTGCTTCCAGACCTACATCGACCTTTACTTTATAAGGAAGAAGGATGAAGTAAGAGGTAAGAAGGATGATTACAACGGAGGCGATGGCAACATCAAGGTTGCGACCCAAAAAGGTAATCATACTTCTTCCTTCTTCCTTCTTCCTTCTGAGTTAATGATCGCTCGTGCTTTGGAGGTGATGGGCTACGAGGCCGACTCGAAGGCCAACGACTACTGGTGGTGGGCCGATGCTCTCTACATGGTGATGCCCGTGATGACGAAGATGTACCGTCTGACGGGCGACCAGAAGTATTTGGACAAGCTTTATCAAAACATCCTCTACTCTGACAGCATCATGCTCGACCCTGAAACGGGCATCTACTTCCGCGACGGCAAGTACGTCTACCCCAAGCACAAGTCGGCCAACGGCAAGAAGGACTTCTGGGCACGCGGCGACGGCTGGGTGCTGGCCGGACTGGCCAAGGTGCTGCAGGACATGCCCGAGGAGTATGTGCGCCAGCCGTTCTTCGTCGAGAAGTACACCCGTCTGGCCCGCGCCGTGGCCGCCTGCCAGCAGCCGCAGGGCTACTGGACGCGCTCGATGCTTGACCCGGCCCATGCCCCCGGCCCCGAGACCTCGGGTACGGCCTTCTTCACCTACGGTCTGTTGTGGGGCGTCAACAACGGCTACCTGTCGAAGCGTGAGTTTGCCCCTGTCATCGCCCGTGCTTGGAAATACCTGACGGAGACGGCCCTCCAGCCTTCGGGCAAGGTGGGCTACGTGCAGCCCATCGGCGAGCGCGCCATCCCCGGTCAGACCGTCGACCAGAACTCCGAAGCCAACTTCGGTGTCGGTGCTTTCCTGTTGGCCGCCTGCGAATATGTGAGATTCTTAGAACAAACGAAGAAATAATGTTATATCAATCATGAAAAAGCTGATTTTAACCATTGTGGCGCTGATAGCGCTGATGCCCGTTGAGGCCAAGAAAGCAAAGAAGGCGGCACAGACAGACCGCGAGTACTGGACCGAGCAGGCCTGGAAGATGGCACAGCCCGTCTTAGAGAACATGGCGAAGGGTGAGCTGCAGAAGAACATGAAGACGGAGTTCTCGCCCTCGTTCGACAACCGCAACCGAAAGGTAGTCTATATGGAGACCTTCGGTCGCCTGATGGCGGGCATCGCCCCATGGCTTGCCCTGCCCGACAGTGTGGTCGGCGGTTCTCCCGCCGACATCAAGGAGCGCGACAGGCGACGCCAACTACGCGAGTGGGCCTTAGCCTCATATAAGAATTCCGTCGACCCGCAGTCGCCCGACTACCTCTGCTGGGGCGTTGCCGGTCAGAACCTCGTCGATGCCGCCTACATCGCCGAGTCGTTTATCCGTGCCTACGACGCTCTGTGGGTTCCTCTCGACCAAGTGACCAAGGAGCGCTACATCAAGGAGTTCAAGAAGCTGCGCTCTATAGAGCCGCCCTACACCAACTGGTTCCTCTTCTCGTCAACTATCGAGAGCTTCCTGGCCAAGGTCACCCAGCGCCGCGACTACGACGACTTCCGCGTGATGATGACCATCCGCAAGGTCGAGGAGTGGTATGTCGGCGACGGCTGGTATGCCGACGGTCCCGTCTTTGCCTTCGACTACTATTCGAGCTACGTCTTCCATGCCATGTATCTTGAGACGCTGCAGAACATGATTGACGCCAAGGCACGCACGCGCCTGGAATATGACAAGTACTACGCCCGCGCCCTGAAGCGCGCTCAGAAGTTCAGCATCATCCTCGAGCGCTTCATCTCGCCCGAGGGCACTTTCCCCGTCATCGGCCGAAGCACGCCCTACCGTCTGGCCGCCATGCAGCCGCTGGCCTTGATGGCCTGGTACCAGAAGCTGCCTAAGGAACTCTCGAACGGCCAGGTTCGCGCCGCCCTCACCGCCGTCATGCACCGGATGTTCGACTACCAGCAAAATTACAACGACGGCGGCTACCTGACCATCGGTTTCTGTGGCCATCAGCCCGAGACCGCCGACTGGTACACCAACAACGGGTCGCTCTATATGACCAGCCTCTCGTTCATGCCCCTCGGCCTGCCCGCCGACCATCCGTTCTGGACGGACAAAGCCGAACCGTGGACGCAGGTGAAAGCCTGGGGCGGACAGCCTTTCCCGAAAGATCACCGCTGGGCTGACGACATCGTAACAAAAGACAAGTACTAATGAGAAAAACAGCGATTCTATCGGTACTTTTACTGCTGAGCGTGGCGGTCTGCGGACAGACGTTCAGCCAGTACAAGGCAGCACTCGGCGACGTGCTCGTAGCGCCGGGACAGTTTGCACCGCTGCCCCAGGCGGGTGCGGCTTTCTGGCGCGACAGTCTGCCCGAACCGATGCGGCAGAGCTATATCAGCTATGGCGAGCAATACCTGAAGCGTCCGTGGACGACACTCCCGACGAGCGTCTTCGCCCAGTTCAAGGAGAGCGGCAACCGTGTCGTCTACGAGCAGCAGTGCTTCGCCAAGCGGCGCCAGCTGGCGGCTCTTGTCATGGCCGAGGTTGCCGAGGGGAAGGGGCGTTTCCTGCCGGATATTATCGATGGAATCGGTAGTTTTTGCGAAGAGACATGGTGGGGCATCCCCGCTCACTATGGCAGCAAGGTGCCTCGCTACGAGGACCAGACCGTCGACCTGTTCAATGCCGAGACGGCCGGACTCGTGGTCTGGGCGTGCTACATACTGCGGCCCCAGCTCGACAGCTTCTCGCCGCTGCTCTGCCAGCGCGTCAGTCGCGAGGTGCAGCGCCGCATCCTGCAGCCTGCCCAGAAAACGAACTACTGGTGGAAGAAGGCGGGCATGAACTGGAACCCGTGGATCTGCTCCAACTGGCTCAGCTGCGTGCTGCTCTGCGAGAACGACCGTCAGCGGCAGTTGCTGGCTGTCGGACAGATTCTCGACTGCATGGATGCCTTCCTGAACAGCTACCCCGAGGACGGCGGCTGCGACGAGGGGCCGGGCTATTGGGACCGTGCTGCAGCGTCGCTCTACGAATGTCTGTCGCTGCTCGACCGTGCCACCAACGGCCGCATTGACGCACACCAGAACACTAAGTTGCGGGCGATGGCGGCCTACGCCTACAAGACCTACATCGGCAACGGCTACGTATTGAGCTTCGCCGACTCGCACGACAACCGCTATATGCAGCAGCTGAACATCGTCTATCCCTTCGCCAGCTACGTTGACGACCCCACGATGCGCCGCTTTGCCAAATACATCGGTGAGGACAAGGACTATCTGCATCAGGCAGCCGAGCTTTACGACCGCAGCGGCAACTTCCCCACTCTCGGTCGCGAACTGTTTTTCCTCCATTCCATCGGACAATTCCAGCGTGAGAAGGCAGCCGAACCGCTGTTGCCAAACGTCTGGCTACCCAACCTCCAGATATGGTCGGCACGCGCGGGCGGTCTGTTTGCCGCTATGAAAGGCGGGCATAATGACGAGAGCCATAACCATAACGACGTGGGCGAGGTGGTGGTCTATGCCGACGGCGAACCGCTGTTCATCGACCCGGGCGTAGGCGAATACACATCAAAGACCTTTTCCAACGACCGCTACAGCATCTGGACCATGCAGAGCGGCTACCACAATCTGCCGCAGATCAACGGCTGCGACCAGCGCAACGGCAAGGACTACAAAGCCAGCGTCGTCAGCAGCAGCAAGACTAACCTGACCCTCGAACTGGCTGCCGCCTACCCCGAGGAAGCCGCCGTCGGCAGTTGGCAGCGCACCGTCAGCCTCCGTAAGAATGAGGTGAGCATCACCGACCGCTACCGTCTGCAAGCCTACAAGGCGCCGACGCGCCTGATGCTGATGACCACCGTCCGTCCCGACGTCAGTCGTCCGGGCATCGTCGTCCTCGGTCGGCGCGCCCTCCACTACGACCCCCGCCAACTTACGGCCACGGTCGACGACATCAGTCCGCAGCTCGACCCGCTCCTACAGGGGATGTGGGGCCCGCAGATGTTCCGCCTCGTACTGACCGTCACGTCCGAACAGCTGCAAGGCACCATCAATATAACGACCACGAGATTTGTCGAAGACCCACGAGTGCTCGCAGTAATTTAACGAATTAAACGAAACTTGTCGAAGACTCACGAGTGCTCGCAGTAATTTTCTATGCAGGATGTTATGATGCATCTATATGCAACGCGCTCGGCTCTGCCGCTTTTACAAAGGCGACAGCCGACTAAAAGAATTCGTGCTGTACGGTTGGGACGACGACCGTTAATTCGGCCAGTGCTCGACCGTTGATTCGGCCAGCGCTCGACCGTTAATTCGGCCAGCGCTCGACCGTTAATTCGGCCAGTGCTCGACCGTTGATTCGGCCAGCGCTCGACCGTTGATTCGGCCTGAAAGGCCAATGAGCCGTTAGCCCAGGGCGCTGCCCTGGGTATACGGAATGCGTGACAACCGCCCTGGAAGGGCAAAAGCGTTATCACGTACAAAAGCTTTTGCCCTTTCAGGGCGTTGTCAACCGTCGTC
>CADCET010000009.1 GCA_902800495.1 uncultured Prevotellaceae bacterium | reverse complement strand
GTTGCCGGAAAGGATAGCTTATTTTGAACTTCTTGCAGAATGTGCCGTCGGGCGCAATGTTGAGTACCTGCACGGCATCCTCCTTTTCGAACTCATCCTTGTAATAGCAGTGCAGCATGTCAAATCCAAACTGCTCGGCATTGAAGTCTTCGATGCGCCCTTGGATGGTGACGGTGTCGGTCTTGAACCAGTCAGCGGGCACCGTCCACGAGTTGGCATCGGCGAGTTCCTGCATCGTAGGGAATTTGATTTTGTACTTCTTGTCATGGATGCCCAGCAACTTGAATGCCCCGGTTCCGTCGCCTTCCCGGTAATCGAACACCTGCACCCGCTTGGGCATCGGCTCGAAGTGTAGCACGAAGTCCGTCGGCCCCATTGACTCCCCATATTTATTGAGCGTTATCCCCTCGGCCGAGCGCAACGGATAGCGATTGCCGTCCTCGTCCATCAGGAAGCTTGTGCTATTGATGCTGAACCACTGCCCCTTGGGGTAGTCTATCGTGAAGTGTACGGTGGTCGCAGTGTCTCTGAAGATGACTTCGCGGGCTTTCAACTCTCCCCCGTAGATGTTGTGCGCCATTGCCACGGGGTTCTTGATGGTCTTGAATGTCTTTGCCTGCCCCGCCATTGCGGCGAGGGCGAGCAGAATTGTGATGATGGTTTTCTTGTTCATTATTACATCTTCTTTATCGTGATGCCAAAAACGTATATGCAAGGGCTATAATTGAAAGTTGCACTTTTAAGGAAATCTTGGTCAAACTCCAAGTCGTCACAGTTGCGACAAGCCTTGATTTCCGGGTCATACCACGATGAACTGTAAGCTGCAACAGGAATCACCTCGTTCTCCTTCCATTCTGACTGAACGGTAAATGGACGGCACACGTAATAGATACATTCTGAGCCGTTATCCTCATTCTTTACGGATGGCATAGGCAGATTCAAGGTGAAGCCGCACACATCGTCGAACTGGAAATTGCATATGAACAACGAGTCCGTCTTTGGCATGAAACCAATGGTAACCTTGGGTGCACTGTTCGTGTATGCAATGCCGAAGTTCTCCAACAAGTTTTGTTCCATTTTGCCTTTCGACCATACTTGTATCACGGGCGACATCAGGTATTTGTCTTTATTCAGTTTCGACAAGTCAAGGGCAAAGACGTGGTATCCTTGCTTGTTGAGCAACTTGATGTAGTCGGTTGCAGTTGCCTCGGCCTTGCCGATTTCTTGCGCCTGCCCCGTCATTGCGACAAGAGCGAGCAGGATGGTGATGATGATTTTCTTGTTCATATTCGCTTCGTTTTATTTGTTATCAGGAAATATCTCTTCGAGTTTCGCTTTCAGTTCTTCTACGCTGTTTGGCACGGCGATGATAGTGCCGTCGCGGTCAATGAGGATGAGGGCTGAGATACCTATCATGCTATAAAGGTCGAGTGCGCAACCCTTACGTGCAGGGCTGCGGAGAGTCGTCCATGGGAGTTTGAGCCTGTCGTTACCTCTGCGGTTCTGTTCGCATGAAACGCTGATGATGCGGAAGCCTTGGCTTTTGTAAGTTGCATAAAGGTGTTTCATAAAATCGAAGGATGGAGTATAAGGACCACGATGCAATGCCCATAAGTCGAGCAGAACGTACTGGCCAGGCCCCACGAATTCCGACAAACGGCGTAAGGTACTGTCAGGAGCCTCTGCCTCGAAGTCTATAAACGGCTTGCCTGTAATGTCTTTCTGCTTTAGTTTTGCCAAATATGCCCTCCAAGGCCACTCCATAGCGGGGTGGTGGGCGTAGGGTGCATCCTCACGAATGAACTCCTGCATCTCTTCGAGTGTGAAGGAAGGATAATCTGAATAGAGATAATATGCAGGAATGATATTATTCATGTTTTCACGGATGTTCTGCTGGATGACAGCATTCCTGTCGGTCTTATTGTCAATGTCTCGTTCTCTCATCTGACAGCTGATAAACTTTTTTTGCAGTTCGCTACCTCTTACCTCATCTGTGGCAAGGTTAATGTATGTCGGCGTTTCCTCGGCAATGAAGCGGAGGCTGTTGCTCACATTGTCATCAATCTGAATAAATGTGTGGCGGCGCACACGGCCTGTTACCGTGAACTTCCCATTGTGGATGGGGTATTTCTCACGTACTCCAAGCGGAGCGCAAGGAAACATTATCAAACTGTCTTGTGTGCTATTCGTCGTGCCTGTGATAATGAAGTCGATGCTGTCTTCCACAAGAGGAGACCAGTTTTGTGCTAGCCCTGCCATTGAGACGAGGGCGAACAGAAGGGTGATGATGGTTTTCTTGTTCATATTCCTTTAATCTCTTATAGGCATTGGTGGATTAATCTATATTTATCCACCCGTCCTTGTTAGGCTTGTGTCCGCCAGGGACAAAATACTCCTTGTGGTCCTTGATGCGGATAATGTGCTTCCAGCAGCGGGGAAGACAGTAGGCACCGGTGGTTTCGTCGAGGACGAGGATGTAGAAGTGACCATCTACAGACCGCTCGGCGTATAACGACTGGTGCTTGACGGTTTCGTTGATGCTGAAGGTAAGGGGTTCATTCCTGCCGATGACAAGTCCCTTCTCATCCATCGTGATGAAGAATTTCTGATTGGGGTTCAATCCCAGATAGTCATTCTTCACGCAAAAGCGCAATCCTTCTTCTACATCCTTGGCAGACTTCTCTGGCACCACGTAGAGATGTCCCGTCGTCTTGCCGCTATAGGTGCCCTCCTCGTCGGGGGCAAATTCTCCGACCAGCGAGGGATTCCCGCCGAGGTCCTCATGGGTTATTTCGTAGGAGGTTTCGTACACTTTCACGCTGTCTACGTTCTCCATCATCCGATTGATGAAATCGTTGAGCGGACGCATATTAAAGGGGGTTTCCCGTCCTTTCTCCTCGCGGGTGATGTATTGTATCTGCCATTGGGAGTATTGTTTGGTGCCATTCACCTTCAAGGTTGCAGCGCGAGCGGCTTTGAAGCCAACAGAATAGTCCTGATAGCTGTCTGCACCTTCCAGTTCAATGCGTTCTCCGTCCATGCCGTCGAGAGCCAACGCATAGACCACGGTATCCTTGTCCAGCATACGGTTCTCTTTGTGGTAGCACTGCCGAGCGAAGGAGCAGCCCCAGCGGAAGGCACGGAGGCAAGAATCCTGAATCTCTATGTTTTCCAGCTTTTCTTGTAACCTCTCTTTGGGCAGATTCTGATACTCCTTTGACTTGAGAGCCTCTGGCGTGGCACCGATACCGTAATACTCTGTATTCGTTTTCAGGATGGCACCGCCTTCATATTTCACCCGCTTATGGGTTTGGTCGAATGATTTACTGTCTAAATAGGAAACGAGATTCTCAATAGGGTCTGACGAACCTGTCTGCTCTGAGGCGCAAGAGCCTAACAGGGCACTCGCTACTAAAAGGAATAATGTTTTCTTCATTGTTTCATTTGTTTAATGATGAATGATTGTTATGATAGCAAGACGTCTTTTCTAATTGTTTATAACTGGGCAATGGCATCCTCCAACTGCCTACCACTACGCTCTATCTCATTGACAATGTCTTCGTATGAAGAGAAGTCAGGAATGGGCGATGTAACTTTGTAATGGTATTCAGGCAGACGGGGTTTGTAAGTGGTTTCTGTCGGAGTTGTTGCGGGGTCTCTCATTATAAACACCGCTACAACACTTGCAGCCGCTACGCCAGCCACCCAAGGAAGAATCCTGCGATAGAATGGAATGATGCGAGCATGCTGTTGTTCATCTACAGTATCCATCTGCGCCATGAGTTTGTCCATGAACGCTTCGTTATCGTCAATCTGTGGACGATAGGCGTGGAATTTGTCTCGTAGTTCCTGATCTTTCATATCTGTCTTATTTGCTTAATTTCGTTCTTAGATGCCAACGGCCACGCGAGAGGTAGCCTTTCACCGTTCCTTCTGCCACGTTCATAATAGCGGCGATTTCCTTGATAGGTCGGTCCTCCATATAGAAGAGAAGTACTGCCGTGCGTTCACTCATCGGTAGGCCGTCGATGACTTGATAGAGTTCCTGATACTCAAAATTGTCATCGGAACGGGAGACACCAACCACATCATGCGCTTTGTCGATGCCAATGGTCTCACCACGTGTCATCTGTTTTCGTTGATGATCTATCAGGGTGTTACAGGCAATCCTATAGAGCCAAGCCGAGAATCCCTCTTCGTCCTCGAAGCGGCGTGATGCCACGTAAGCTTTCATCAAAACCTCTTGTGCTACATCGTCAGCTTCATTGCTGTCCCCTCTGCATGCTGCAAGCAGGAAGCGCCGCAGGCTGTATAGTTCTTTATGGACGAGTTGAATGAATATTTCTCGGGTCATTGTACCTTTTTTTACTACTTTCTGATATATAAACGTTTGAACAGACCAAAAGGTTGTACGAAACTTGTTTTATTTTTATTTGATTGTAGATATATCAATCACTAAGCGTGTATTGTTTGGTTTGGGTAAAGCAATGGCTAGAGTTGCTATTCCCCGATATTATGACAAGAACGAGCAGGATGGTTATGATGGTTTTCTTATTCAACCAAACCTTTGTCGTCAACGCTTTCTTATGTCAGTTAGTCTATCTATTCATGTCGTTTTATCCATTTTAAATAGGTTACAAAGATAAGGATTAAAATTGAAATACGGTTCGTTTTCTTCGATAAAGATGCAAAATAAGGGAGGATTGCTATCACCTTAAGAATTACATTGACGAAAAAAATGTCGCACCTTGTCGCACTTGTCGCTGCCGCCTGAGCCAGTGATTAACAGGGAGAGATTTATATTGTATCAATCATACTTACCCTTAATTACTGCTACAAGACTGCGACAGAACGGGGCGTTGGGGCTGATGGTGCGACACGATGCGATGGTGGTGCTACAGGCAGGACGGTCGCTATGTGTCTGTAAATCAGCGATGCGCAGGTTGCGACAAGTGCGACATGGGAATTGCTTAGAATGGCAAGTCTTCTTGTTGTACCTCAGTGGGGGCATCGTCGAGTGAATCACTGAGGAATGTGCTCAGGTTGATGCCATAACGCTCGCAGACTTCGGTATAGCAGAAGCAGAGCGGGCGATCCTGCTCGGTGATGATCTTGCACTTGGGCTTTCCACCCTCCAATACGTAGTTCTGAACGGGCTGGCCGTTGGAGTTGATGCGCTTGAACCGCTCGGCAGAGGTGGCCACGCCCAGAAACTCAGGAGAAATCTGGAGATAGTACTCTATAGACTCGTTGGGCAGGGTGCTGATATTCATCTCACGGCCAATCTTCTGATAGGCGTTGAGCGCTGTGTTCTTTCTGAGCATCAGTATCTGACGAGGCTCGCCAAACTCATAGCCATCCTTCATCTTGTTGGTCTTCAGGCGGTTCTTCGACTTGATGAGATAGTCCTTCTCGTTGATGAGTTCGCCCTTTTGCTGCGCACAGCTAATGAGGCTCCAGAAGTTGGACACCTCGTCGGAACGGTTGCAAAGCTTGTTCTGCCGAATCAGTCCGTCCATGCAGAGGTCGAGCAAACGGTCGTAGGTGAACGGGCAGTCGATTTCCCCTTGGAGGGCCAGGTATGCCGACAGGGGAACGAGCCAGTTGTTCTCGATACGGTCCTTCAGATTAGGAGTCCACTTAGGATGGAGGGCAACGTCGCTCTTAGCCTTCTCCCAGGCAAGTTCGAAACGCTCTGTGAACTTGTCGCGCAGACTCAAGAGTTGAATGGTGATGTGCGTGGCACCATACATTCGCAACTGCATCAGCTCGGCAAAGCGTTCGCGCTCCTGCTGGTTGTGGTGGTCTCGGTCGTAGGCCAGGAAGATGAGTCGCGTAAACAGGGCAATATCGGCAGTAGGCATCTCCTGACCTGTGAGGATGATGCCAGAGTCCACCCTAGCCTGTTCGCGTTTCTTGTCCTTGTCCATGTTCATGCGGCTGCGCCCGATACATGCCCAGAGGTCTTTCAGCCACTCAATCTTCTTGGTGTCGATGCCGTTCTTGTATTCGTCGATATGGACGAGAGCGTTGCTGACGCTGGCAACAGCATCGGCCAGTGCAGGAACGGTGGCAGTCTCAATATTCTGAGGGTCGTTGCCCACGACGAAGAATGCCATCATCGTCTCGGCCAGTTCAGTTTTACCAGAACCCTTCGGGCCGAAGATGTTGAGGATAGGGAAAGAAGTGGACTTCTGCTTATAGACATCCTTGAAGAGGGTAGCGATATAGAAACAGAGGCCGATAACCGCATTGTCGCCGAACACATCGATAATCTTAGAGAAATAGTCGTGCAGGGAGATATTGGAATAGGGCTGGTGACGGAACTTGCGTTCGTTGGAATACAGTTCCGTAGAGTCCTTATATATCTGCGACATGGCGGGAAGATAGTAGTTGCGTTTCTTCAGCCTGACAATGCCCTTGTCATCTACAGGATGCCAGACGCCATCCTCCAAGGCACCATTGCAGAAACAGTAGAAGCCCTGCTGCTGCCAGCCGAGTTGCTTGATTTCCACTGCGGTCTCTGACACCTTGGCCAGATAGCACATCAGTTGAATTTGCGAAGAATCGTCTGCCAACCAGATGAAGTTACCGATGCCAACAAGTTTCTGACGCAGTTTCTTGGAAGAAGTAAACTCCTCCATGTTCAGTTCGATGATTTCCTTCTGTCCGTCAGAGTTGCATATCTCGAACAAACGGACGGGGTGAATGTCGTCTTTGACATGGAACAGAGGCTTCAAGGTGAAGTTAGACCACTGTTTTTCCTCGCCTTTCTGGTTGTAACCGAAATAACAGCCGTGCTGGACGGTGAAGCCGAAAGAGCGGAGCATGTCAATGTCACCCTCGTTGTTCTTCTCGGAGAGTTGCTTCTGCCGTTTCTTCATGGCTGTGTTGAGAGCCTGGCGCCAGATGGTCTTGTTGCCGTCAATCCTTGCAAGAGCCGTGATGTATCGCTCTTGAATGGCTTCGTCCTTAATACAAAGAAGCAATTCGCAAGTTTCTTCAATGGCTTTCTGCTTCTCCTCCGTCGTGCCGTTGGGGGTGAACTTCTTCTCAAATGACCATAACAGGAACTCGCGTTCTTCCAACTTGGCTAGGTCGGACTTGTCAGTGAAGAACTCATCGGGGTCAATCTTCTTTGGCTGTTCTACAGTGAGGTCGTTGGGAATCTCCTTGACGCTGACAGTAAAGCCCAGACGCATAGCGAGGGCACCATTGCGGAGAACATTGGCAAATCCAGCTCCTAATCTCTCATTATTCTTGGGGACATCAGAGTCGGGGATGAAGCAGAGCGTACAGTTCTGAAGGCGTAAGTCCTTTAACTTCTGGAACTGCTTGTCGTTCCAAGAACCGCCCAGGGAGGCAATGGTGTTGAGAATGTCGAGAGACTGTAGCTTCATCACATCAGGTGCTCCCTCTACAAGATACAGTTTACACTCCTTTCTTGCCTTTTGGACGGCAGCATCAATGCCGAAGACGGACTCAGACTTGTGGTAGAGTTCGCTGTCGGCTGAGTTGAGATACTTGCATTCAGACTTATCGTCCAATGCTCTGGCCGTGAAGCCCTCGATATTGGAATAGCGGTCTCTGATGGGAATCATGAGGCGATTCTTATAAACACAGTACAAGGAATGTGTCTTTTCGCTCAGTCTCAGGATGCCCATCTGCTGCATCAGGTCTAAACTCAGTCCTGCCTTTTCGGCGAACTTCACCACGGATGTCCAGTCATTGGGGGCATAGCCAATCTGCTGTTCCTTGCAGAAGTCGGCATTCCACCGACTGAGCATATAGGCTTTAGCAGCATTCGCGTCGGCAGTACCATTATCTAACTGACTGACGTAGAAAGCACATAGTTTGTCGTTGATGATGTGCATCGCCTCACGTTTCTTGTATTTCGCCTCCTCTTCCGGGGTGAGCCGAAGATCATTCTCTTTCAGGTCGATGTTCTTCTTCTCCTTTAACAGCTTTTTAATGGCTTCAGGGAAAGAGAGGTTATCCATCTCCATGACGAAGTTAATCACGTTACCACCCTTTCCGCATCCAAAACAATGCCAGAGGTTCTTGGCGGTATTGACACAAAAGGACGCTGTGTCCTCATTGTGGAACGGACATAGGCCCTTGGCGGTGTGGCCACTGACATGCAGTTTGATGCCATAGTCAGAGACCACTTCTGCCAAGTCAACCGTGTCGAGTATCAAGTCAATGTATTTTTTATCTATCATTATAATATTCGTATTTATTAGGATAGTTAAGCCCGCACACAAAGGTGCGGGCGTTACTCTTAATGCTTGTAGTCATAGAGTTTGTCTATGTCCCCTTTACGATAGAAGACCTTTCGGCCAATCTTGACAGGTACCAGGTATCTACTCTTATCCCATTGCCACAGAGTAGTAGAACTGACTCCAAGAGTTTCCATGACCTCCTGTTTTGGCAATAATGTGCCGTCATCACCACCCTTGCCTGAAGCCTGTGAGGCATTCTCAGCAAGAATACACTCAGATAGTTCGCGGGCGAAGGCTATTGCACCTTTCTCTGTTAACGTAAAGGAGATACGATCATTCCCCTTTGAAATTGCTGACACGAGACCCTTTGCAAACATCTCATTTTCTTCACTCGATTCAAAGCAGCCAACCTTGTTGGTCTCACTTTGCAAAAAATTAGTTTTTATCATCTTGAAATAAATTAAATTTTCGGCTGCAAAGGTCCCGCTTTTTCCGCGTTGTTACAAGTGTATTATTTGTGGTGTTTGCTTAAAAAACGCAAAAACCCAAAGTGCTGATTATAAGCACTTTGAGTCTATTTCTATTATTTCCTTCAACCAACTTTTGTGGTTGGTCTGTAATCCTGTGTGGTTTTTACAAGGCGTTGGCTCGTGATATCGCCTTTTTCAGTTCATTTGCGAACTTTTTATTAGCCATCACTTCCGAGTGTTTTACATCCAAATAATGTGAGTTATAGTATGCCATATCGATGCCACAGGCACTGAGCATTTCCCCTTTCCATTCTTCTGCTCGCCATGGTTCACTGAGGTTGTCCGCAACTTCATGGATAAGATATATTACCCGGAGCTTTTCCCTGTCACGAACCACGCCATCAGCTCCCCGTCTCAGATTCAGGAAACTGACAAAGTCGGACGGTTCCATGTATTCGAATTGACGGCCATTACAGAGCGGATAAAGATATAGGCATAATTGCAAACTTACAAAGTCACGTTGCCGACGAGTTCTTGAAAAGGAGTTATTGCTCATGCCTCACCTCCTTCCTCAGGATTACAGATGTCTGCAATAATACACTTAGCAATCTCTGACAATCGATGAACAAGGACATTCAAAAACGCTATGTCGAAATAATACAAACCTGACAGAGCAAGTATTTCCTTCCGATGGATTTCATACAACTCATTTACATGAGCGTGTACTTTGTCATATTCTTCCTTCAACCTATCGCATTTCTCATCTAATGGCTTAAACTCTGGATCAGAATATGGCATGAAGTCTATGCGGTGACTAATCTCCTGATACTCCATCCATAGGTCGTGGGCTTTTTCTTTCTCTGACTCCCATGCATCCTTGAATGGCTTTAGGTACCGGTCACAATCAGACTTCGTTTCAAACGAAGAAATGAGAGTTCCTGAAGCTTTATATACTTCTATAAACGCTTCTGCTTTTGCTAACAGTTGCTTCGTATCATGAAGTAGCAGGTCAGGATTACTTCCACCCTCGCCAAGAACATAGTCAATGATGGCATTCGTGTCTTTGTGGTCTCTATAAAAAAGCCACAACTCACGCTTCTCTTCAAAACTAAGAGTCTGTCCGCTAACGTACTTTTTCAGAAGTTCATTAACAGCGTGTAGTCTGGATGCTGTATTGAGGATTACGTTTCCTTCCATGCTCATTACTCAATAATCTCCCAAAAGCCTCCTTTATCTGGACCAACACGACGTATGACACCTTGGTCTTGGAGTTTCTTGATATTTCTTGCGATATTTCTCCGGTCAATACCTATTATTTCAGCCATCTTAGAGGTTGAGATGTAAGGATCTTCTCTTACCAAGTCAATGATTTTCTGTGACGTTTTCTGTGACGTTTTCTGTGACGTATCTATGACGCTTCCTGTGACGTTTTCTGTGACGTTTTCTGGTAACTTTTCTGTTAACCCATGAGAATTATCTGGTAACTTTTCATTCACCTTTTCCCCGTTTACATTCACCTTGGCCGCATTTACGTTCACGTTTTCTGTGACTTTCGGCACAGTAATCTTCAGGATGAACTCGTCGGTTCGGAAGGATGGTGCCTTAGCACCATTGGCTTCCTGCTCACGACAAATACGATCAAGGCCCTCGCCAAACTCCTTCACATAGTGATATGCTTTGAGGAATGCAGCTATCTTCGGATTACGAGAGAAGTGGGTGGTACGGATATTTGCAGGCTTTACCAGTCCTGGCAATTTGCCAGGCGATTCAAAAACAAGGCGGTCATCGAACATCTTGATTTGAATCTCAGTGCCTTTGATGTTGTATGCTCTATGGCAACAAGCATTTACGGTCATCTCTTGTATCACGAACTCAGGATAGTCGCGACGAGTAATGAACTGGCCATGCTGTCCGAGGAACGTATGCTCACGTACCTGTGTCTCCAGATACTCAATCGTCTTCTTAACTTGATTCAGGATGGTTCCCTCAAAGGTGACATCCTTGATGACGTTCATCTCTGCACCCACCTTCTCGTCAATACCTTCGTATCTGATAAAACGGGTACGGCCACGAGGGAAAAACTTCTGAGGGTTCTTGCCAAAGAGCAGGATACAGGCGACACTGACATCCTCCTCACCTTTGTTGTTGGTCGTCACAAAGTTGTTGTTCTCGCGCAAGTACTCCATTGGCGACTTTCCATATCCCAGCAACTTGGCATAGTCAGCAACGGCATCCATGCCAATGTCATCAACCGTGGCACCATAGACAGCTGTGTCCTCATAAGAACGCTCGCCTTTGTCGTACATCAGCTGCAAACGCTCCTCGAATGTTAGTTTACGGCTCTTGTCGCCAACACGGATATAGGCTTCATCAGCCTGATTGGTATGCAGGAACATGCTGGCAGGGATGTCCATCAGCAGTATTCGGTTCTCATTCCCATGCTGGTCTATGCAATCCATGTAGCTGCACTTGACAGGAATGGATGGAATACAGAAATCGAAGGGGACGCGCAACAGTTCGTTCAGTTTCTCCGTATATTGATTGATGCCCTCAATCCTTCTGGTCTTGTCAGATATGCCGATTGCCAACAAGCCACCATCGGCATTGGCCATCGCAACGATGGGTATTGCCAACGCCTTAGGGTCTATCAGGATGCTCTTCAGGTCGAACGTCTGGCCTTCTTTCCCTGTCCTTATCTCTTCTATCGTCATCATTTGCGTGCAAAGTTACTACTTTTTCTTCAAATTGCTATACCTTATTATATATATTAACGGTTGCATAGAGTTATCCAATCATGTCAATCACGTTTTTCAACGTCTCGTCTTCAATCTTGCGATAACGTTTGAACGCCTTTGAACCATCAACATGACCAGACATCTTACCTATCAGATTTGGGTCGGCTACTTTGAAATACGCATTACCAATGAATGTACGACGTGCGAGGTGGCTTGCCGCAAGTTCATTGATTGGTCTTATCTCGCTTTCACCTGTCTTCGGATTCCTAATCTCCACATTGCGTGTAACGCCAGCCAATGTGAAGATGACCTTTAACGCTTCGTTGTACTTTTGCGGAGAAATAAGAGGGAATAATCTACCCTGCCTGTCTTGGCCTTTGTATTTCTTTATCAGTTCTAATGCCTTTGAATGCAATGGAACACGAGCCTGAATCGGTTCTTCCGTTTCATCTTTGGTCTTATGAGGTGTGTAAACAAGAACACCGTTATGAATGTGCTGTGGAGTCAGCTTTTCCAAATCACCGACTCTACAACCTATAAAACACTGAAATACGAAAATGTCGCGTAGAACCTTTAAGGTCTTAAGAGGCATCTTTGATGCTTTCTTCTTTTCTTCATCATAGTTCTTCCAGGCTTTATCAAGATCTGCATCTGCAATCTGGTTTCGCTCCTCTATAGTAATATAATAAGGTGTACCAAAAATCGCGGCACCAATCTTCAATCCATCAAATGGTCTGTTATTAGTATCTCCTCGTTCATAATAAAAACGGAACAAAGACTTCAATCGTGACAGCATGTTTTTCACGGTATTATCGCCACGTCCTTCCAATACATGCTGCCCAGAGCCGACTGCCAAGGGATAATCTTCAAACAGTTTCTTGAATAATTCCGGGTTAGCATCCGACAGTTCCTTCTCGTTTTTGAGATAATCTGCAAAATCTTCAATGTCATTGCGGGTAACCGTATCAATATCAAAGACAAAGTTCTTGCGGGTGTCATCAGTTGCCCTAATATATCCTTCATATCTGGCAATGGCACGAGTGATGACACGGAAAGCTCGTGCATGAGATTCCGCAAGCTGTCTTTTTGTTATGTACTGCTCTACAAGTTCATAGAACTCCTTTTTCTCAACCTTCACCTGATACTTCTCAGGATGATTATACCTGTCAACAATATCAGAAAGCCAGTCACCCTTCACAGAATCCTTATCTGCTGCCTCATATTTTTCAATGATATGCTTTTTCAGGCTACTAATCCGCTTTAACTGCTCCTTGTGATATACCACTTCTGGAGTTTCATTTCTTCTCCCATTAACGACCAACTCACCACTTTCACGCAAAGCCCATCCAAACTTCTCTGCTTCCTGTAGCGTTGCGGTGTTAATCCTGTCTGGAATGTCATTGTGCAGCAACTCATGCGTTTTCTTTCTGTCAACGTAATATTCAAAGAAATCAGCATTGACATAGATTTCACTTTTTGTCCTCAAGTTGAAGACACTGCCATTGAAGAATCTGATAAGTATTTCTTGTCTTCCTGTTTCTTGTTGAACCTTTGAAGAAAGTCTTAATTCTATTTTTGCCATAATTCGATATATTTGTAACTGGCTGCAAAGTTACAAAATCATCATAAACAAACCAAACATTTTTGGCGCATTTTTGGCGTTTTTTACTTAAATTGGCGTGATTCAACCGAATTTTGGCGGAAAAGTCAATTTTTGGAATTTCTTATAACTATCTGATATTTAACGTTATAGTATTTTTGGCGTTGGTTCGATTAAGAAAATTGTGTCGCAAGTGTCGACACAAAAAAAAAAAAAAATAAGCAAGCCCGAAGGCTTGCTTTTTTCTTTCTTTATTCTTTATTCTTTAGGCCGCAGGCCACTCTCAGTCTTGCGTCGTCGACGTCGAGTAGCGAATAGATACCGTCGGCGAGTACGTATTCAACAGTATCAGCAGCACCGTTCCCTTCTCGTTCTCGAAGGTTGCCTCCTTGTGCAGATCGCCGTGCTTGCCCATATTCGGCCAGCCGAACTCTTTTTGAAGCTCGTCGTGACGGGCTTGCCATAGGTTCGAGGTAGAGTCGTTATAAGTGGCAACATAATTCTCGAGGATGTCCGTAATAGTATCATTCTGATGATAGACAGTCACCATGAAGTTGCGTGCCAACGTGTCAACTAACACAATGTTAGTCTCACCGGTCTTGTGGGTATCCACGGCCAAATTCTGTATCTTGGCTAACAGCGAGTCGGCCATCTGCTTGGCCGACATACCCATCGACAAGCCACGATAGTTAAGATACTCACGCTCACCAGAGCAAGCGCACATCAAAAGAACAGCCATTGCGGCCAAAAGGATTTTTTTCATTTTTCGATATTTCGTTATTTCGATAATCCGTTATTCTGAATAAGCCACTCGCCAATCTGCACAGCGTTCAGGGCAGCACCCTTACGAATCTGGTCGCCAGAGAGCCAGAAGGTCAGACCGTTCTCGTCAGAGAGGTCTTTACGCACACGTCCCACATAGACGTCGTCCTTGCCGGCGGTCTCCAACGGCATGGGGTATACCAGGTTGGCTGGGTCGTCAACAAGCGTACAGCCGGGTGCCTGGGCGATAGCCTGCTGGGCCTCCTCAACGCTGAGGGGACGCTCGGTCTCAATCCACACACTCTCGGAGTGGCTGCGCAACGAACTGACGCGCACACACATGGCTGAGCACTTGGCGTCAGTATGCATGATCTTCTGCGTCTCGTTGAACATTTTCATCTCCTCCTTCGTATAGCCGTTGGGCTGGAAGACGTCGATCTGCGGAATAACGTTATAGGCCAGCTGGTGCGGGAATTTCTTGATGGTCTTCACCTCGCCGGTCTCTACAATCTCCTTGTACTGCTGCTGCAGTTCGGCCATAGCGGCGGCACCGGCACCAGAGGCACTCTGGTAAGAAGCGACATGGATGCGCTTGATGTGGCTCAGCTGCTCTAACGGCTGGAGCACCACAACCATCATAATGGTCGTGCAGTTGGGGTTGGCGATGATACCACGGGGACGGTTCAGGGCGTCCTCGGCATTGCACTCGGGCACCACCAAGGGTACGTCGGCGTCCATACGGAAAGCACTGGAGTTGTCGATCATCACTGCACCGTACTTCGTAATCGTCTCAGCAAACTCCTTTGACGTGCCGGCACCGGCCGACGTGAAAGCGATATCAATGTCCTTGAAATCGTCGTTGTGCTGCAACAGCTTCACGGTCAGCTCCTTGCCACGGAACGTGTACTTCGTACCGGCCGAACGCTCAGAGCCAAACAACACCAGTTCGTCCATCGGGAAATTTCTCTCGTCAAGCAGGCGCAGGAACTCCTGGCCTACGGCGCCGCTTGCGCCAACAATTGCTACTTTCATTACTTTTTTCTTTAACATTGCACTTTTCGGCTGCAAAATTACAAAAATTCCATGTAATCCGTGTCATCCGTGCCAAAAAATTCGTATCTTTGCACGCAGAATGTCAACTTTGGCCGCATATTTCCCCATCACCGACCCCACGCTCATCTTCTTCGTGGTGTTGTTGATTATTTTGTTTGCCCCTATCATCATGGGTAAACTCAGGATTCCGCATATCATCGGGATGGTGCTAGCAGGTGTGCTCATGGGACATTACGGACTGGACATTCTGGAACGCGACGACTCCTTCGAGCTGTTCGGTCGCGTGGGACTGTATTACATCATGTTCCTCGCTGGACTGGAGATGGATGTCGAGGGCGTGAAGAAGAACGCCAAAGACTATATCGTCTTCGGACTGCTCACCTGTTTCGTCCCCTTAGGGCTCACCTACCTCATGGCCTCCTTCCTGCTGCACTACACACCGGCGGCCTCGTTCCTGTTAGGCTGTATCATGGCGTCGAACACGCTCATCGCCTACCCTATCATCGGGCGATACGGCTTGCAACGGCACCACTCTGTCATGCTCTCCGTAGGCTCTTCCATGATCAGTCTCTTCATGGCACTGGTGATGATAGCAGCCCTGGCAGCCGTCTACGGAAAGGACGGTCTCAGCGGCACGTGGTTCTGGCCGCTCTTCGTGGGGAAGTTAGCTCTTTACATCGTCGCCATGCTCTGGATGATTCCCCGCCTGACGCGCTACTTCCTGCGACGCTACAGCGACTCGGTCATGCAGTTCATCTTCGTCCTTGCCGTCATGTTCCTCAACGCCGCCCTCACCGACTTCATCGGACTTGAGGGCATCTTCGGCGCCTTCTTCTCAGGTCTGATATTAAATAGGTATATTCCCCATGTGTCACCACTGATGAACCGCATAGAGTTTATCGGTAACGCCCTCTTCATACCCTATTTTCTCATCGGCGTAGGTATGCTTATCAATGTGCGCACGCTGGCACAGGGGCCCTACGTTCTCTGGGTGATGCTGATGATTGCGTTCTTCGGCACCTTCGGCAAGGCCGTGGCCGCCTACCTGTCGAGCCTGCTCTTCCGTCTGCCGAAGGCCGACGGCCACATGATGTTCGGACTGACATCGGCACATGCTGCCGGAGCCATCGCAATGGTGATGGTGGGTATGAGGCTCGAAATGGCTCCTGGCGTCTTCCTTGTCAACGACGATATGCTCAACGGCGTGGTACTGATGATCCTCGTGACATGCGTCGTCTCCACATTAATGACGGAGCATGCCTCGCAGAAGATTGTCATCTCACAGAGGGCCCATGAGTCCCATAAGTCTCATGAGTCCCATGGATCCACCGACCGCATCCTGATCAGCGTTAAATATCCCGAGATTGCCCCGCAGTTACTCAGTCTGGCTCTTTTCGTACGTAATCGCCAGACGGACCAGCTGCCGATAGCCCTCAACGTGGTCTACGACGATGAACAGGCCAACGCCAACCGCAAACAAGGACTGCATCTCCTGGAACAGCTGCAAAAGCAGGCCAGTGCCTCTGAGGTACGGCTGATGACGCAGGTACGACTGGCCTCCAACATCGCCAACGGCATCAAGCACGCTTTCCGCGAGTCGGCCTGCACGGAGGTCATCATGGGCATGCATGTACACACCAACCAGAACGCCAAGTTCTGGGGCGACTTCATACAGAGTCTCTATAACGGTCTGAACCGCCAGATTATGCTCGTGCGCTTCGTACAACCGCTGAACACCCTGCGCCGCATCCGTGTCGCCGTGCCCAGCCGCGCAGAGTTTGAACCGGGTTTCCACCGTTGGCTCGAACGTCTATGCCGTCTGGCCGGCGAGCTCGACTGTCGTATAGAGTTCCATGGACGCGAGGAGTCGCTGACGCTCATCGATGAATATATCAACAGCCGTCACCACTCGGTACGCGCAGAATTCACCCGCATGGAGCACTGGAACGAGCTACCACAGCTCGCCGCACATATCGCCGACGACCAGCTCTTCGTCGTTGTCACCGCCCGTAAGGGCACTATCTCCTACAAGAATGCCCTCGACCGTCTGCCCGACGAGCTACAAAAGTACTTCTCGGGCAAGAACCTCATGATCATCTTCCCCGACCAGTACGGTCACCAGAAGGAAGACCGGATGTCGTTCACCGAGGCCCAGCACCATGAGGAGAACAGCATCTACGACACCATCCAGCGCTGGATACACCGCCCCAAAAACCCATAAGACCCATAAGACCCATAAGTCCTATAAGTCCCATAAGTCCCATAAGTCCCATAAGTCCCATAAGACAACAACAATGATAACAACCCACAACATCACCAAGAGCTTCGGCTCACTTCAGGTCCTCAAAGGCATCGACCTCCACATCGACCGTGGCGAGGTCGTCAGCATCGTAGGTCCCTCCGGCGCCGGCAAGACCACCCTCCTACAGATCATCGGCACCCTCGACCGCCCCGACAGCGGTTCGCTGTGCGTCGACGGTGTCGACGCCACCGCCCTCTCTCAAAAAGCCCTCGCCGACTTCCGCAACCGCCATCTCGGCTTCGTCTTCCAGTTCCACCAGCTGCTGCCGGAGTTCACCGCTATCGAGAACATCATGATACCGGCCTATATTGCTGGCACCTCACAGAAGAAAGCCAAGGAGCGCGCCAAGGAACTGTTGCAGTTCATGCAGCTCAGCGACCGCGCCACCCACAAGCCAGCCGAACTCTCCGGCGGCGAGAAGCAACGCATTGCCGTGGCTCGTGCCCTGGTCAACAATCCTGCCGTCATCCTCGCCGACGAACCCTCCGGCTCACTCGACACGCAGAACAAGCAGGAGCTTCATAAGCTCTTCTTCGATTTGCGCGACCAGTTCGGCCAGACTTTCGTCATTGTCACTCACGATGAGCAGTTAGCCACCATCACCGACCGCACCATCCACCTCAAAGACGGTGCTATTAACCCCGTTGAGCCTATAAGTCCTATGAGTCCTATGAGTCCTATGGGACCTATAAGTCCTATAAGTCCCATTAGTCCCATTAGTCCCATCCCCTCCACCTCCCATGATTAAACTCGGCGACTACAACACCCTGCGCATCACCAAGCGCGTAGACTTCGGTCTCTATCTTGACGCAGGCCAGGAAGAGGAGGTTCTCCTTCCCCAACGCTACGTCACCCCCGACATGCATATCGGCGACGAGATAGAAGTATTTCTCTATCTCGACCACGACGAACGCCTCGTGGCCACCACCGAGCACCCCATCGCTAAGGTCGGCGAGTTCGCCTGGCTCGAGTGTGCCTGGACCAACGAGTACGGTGCTTTCCTGAAATGGGGGCTCATGAAAGACCTCTTCTGTCCCTTCCGCGAACAGAAGCAGCGCATGGAGCGCGGACACACCTACTACGTCTATATTATGGAGGATTCCAAGACCCACCGTCTGATGGCCACCGCCAAGGTGGAGCGCTACCAGCAGACCACTGGCCGCCAGCGTGCCCTCGATTTCGCCGAGCAGTTGCTGCGCTACCTTCACGAGAACGACGGTTTCTGTCCGCTCACCGACCATTCACCGTCAGAGGAAATCTCTGCCCGCTTTGGTGTCTCTAAAAAGGCTTATAAACAGGCAGTCGGCGATCTCTACCGAAGACGCCTCATCACCATTGCCGACGACGGCATTAGATTAGCATAAAAAAACGGGCTGCTCAACGTGAGCAGCCCGTTTTTTTATAATTCAAGTCTAATTACTCTGCGATACAGATAGAAACACGGTTCAGGTCGTTCTCAGCGAACGGCTGTACGCGAGCACCCTTAGAGTCGTAGCTGATACGGCTCTCAGCGATACCGTACTGCTCCTTCAGGGCCTTCACAACGGCGTCAGCACGCTGAGCAGCCAGACGGTCGTTGATCTTGTCGTTACCTGTGCCAGCATCAGCATAACCCGTAACAACAACCTTAGACTCAGGATACTTAGCCATATAGTCGGCGATATCCTTCACCTTCTGAGCCTCACTGTCGCGGATGTCAAACTTGTTGATCAGGAAGAACACGTCACGACGGATAGGCTCGATCTTCTCCACGACGGGTACGGGTGCAGGTGTGGGAGCGGGCTCCTCAACAACAACAGGCTCTGGCTCAGGAACGGGAGCGGGAGGCACAATCTTGTTGTAGGTCTTGCCGAGGTTGATGCGGAAACCTGCCAGTGCATTGAAGTACCAGTCAGGATTCTCAGCCTTCTTTGAGTTGTAGTGGTCGTCCAGAAGGTTGGCATTACCCTCAAGAGTGAAGCTGACAGCGTCGCTCAGACGGAAAGCCAACTCTAAGCCAGCACGTCCGAAAGGACGGATCTTGCTGCCATCCCAAAGGTACTCCAGCTCATAATCGGTCAGCGACTTCTGGTTGGCAACAATCTGCTTAGCGATGTCGTTCACCTCGTCATTGCCCCAGGCAATATTAGCGCCACCACCGATGAAGGCCGTGATGTTCAGCAGACGCATGGGGTTGTAACCACCAATGAGGTTCGACAGGTTGAACATCAGGTCGATGCCAGGAGCCACATACTTCCATTTGTAAGTCTGAGTGTGGGGAGCCTCAGTGCCTACATAGTAGCCGTTCCAGCCACCCATTGACTGCCAGCCGTTAGCCTGCAGACGAGCAGCAAAGACGGGGCTGAACTGATAGCCGAGACCGAGCTGTACGTTCGGAGAGATGAGATCCTTGAACTTGGCCTCACCCAGCGTGTACTGTGCACCACCCTCCAGATTGAGGAAGAAGTGCTTCTGGAATTCATACTTGTTACCCTCGTTGTCCGTATAGACAGCCTGGGCAGAAACTGCGCCTGCTCCTAAGAAAAACAGGGCAGCAGCAAACAAATTTCTCAATGCTTTCATAATTTGTATTTTATAAATTGATATATATATCTACACATTTCGGTCGCAAAGTTACAAACTTTTTTCGATTAACCTACAAAAATCGCCAAAAATCTTTAATTTTCGCCGTTTTTTTTAACTTTTGGGCGCAAAACAGCATCAATTTGATGATTTTTTGTTTTTTGTTTACGCACAATCATTCATAAAAGCCCTTCGCTGTACCTAATTGTACGGCGAAGGGTTTACAAATAGTTAACATTATTTGGGCTGCACAGGGCGAATGACGCATCCGCTTGCGCGTGCTGATGCATTACGGGCTTTGCCGTCCTGGTCAAACCAGATAGCCCAGGCACTCTTGAAATCATTGGTCTGTGTATTTAAGCTACCACTCCAATAGTTGCCTTCACTACCCAAGAAAGCACATCCATTAGCACGGGTCACACCTGTGGCGGGCAGGAAGATGGTATTACCATTCGGTCCCTTCACCTCGTAGCCGTTCATAGAAGAACCGCCATAGTTGGTCTTCCATGTCCATGTACAATTATTCATGAGTTCCTGTATCTGCAGGTCATTAGGCATACGCCATTTACCACCCCACTGTTTGACAGCGGCGTCGTAGGCGACTTGATTACAAATCTGCCAGTCACCGTTCACGTCAGAGCCAATCTTTTGATACTTTTGCGTCTCCGTATCATAATACTGATATTTGTCCAATCCATAGCCCGTGGTATGGGGATCCACATCGCCGAAGGCGAAATAGCCGCCAACGTCCGTACTCTTAGCAGCACCGACATTACGGTCGGCCCACAGCGTCCGGCTCGTCAAGCCCAAATCGACGGCAACACCTGCCTGATTTGAAAGAGCCGGAGTATTGCCACCGGTATTATCACCGGTGTTGCCACCGGTATTATCACCTGTGTTGCCACCCGTGTTGTCGCCGCTATTACCACCAGTATTACCGCCTGTACCGCTTTCACCTGTATAGTTGTAATTTTTCTTAACAGGACGGATACCATAACCGTAATACTTGGGACTACGCTTCATGCTGACACTACTTGGGAACAAATAGGCCATGTGGGCAAACCAGCCTTCCTGCGAATTAAAGTCTGCCTCAGCCGTCCAATACCATGGCAAACTCCACTCATTAAGCTCCGTACCATTACGGAGAGTAGTATAAGGAATAAAGATGCTCTTGGTAGCATCCGTCCTCGACGTAAAACGATAACCATTAACACCGTTAATGGTTTCCTTTGAAACTGTTGTAGAACGATAAAGCTCCTCAAACTCCGCAAAAGTAGGCAAGCGCCAGCCATTATGCCACTGACGTGTGGCAATATCGAAATAATCATTACCTGCTATCGAAGTAGCAGAATAGGGCAGGTTCACAGCATAGTCACTGGCAAGTTTCGAGGTCAGGTCACCGGTAGGATCGCCCCATCCGTAAAGATGAGAATGGCCTTCGGGCGTACTCTCGCCCATATTCCAGCTGGCCCAGTTGACACTCAGTCCCAAATCGACTTCTTCGGCCACCGGGAACTTCGCTGGTGTTGTAAAGCGGATAACGTCACTAAAGATATACTGACCATCCTCCAGGATGACATAACCGATGGCTTGGTAAGAGGTACTACCATCAAGGCCCGTCAGATTAAAGTTGAATTTCGAGTTGCCGGCCACAATATTCTGGACGCTGTTGTTGGTAGTGGCAGTCATCGGGTTAAGCGTCTGCGTAGACTTTCCAAAACAGAGTCCGATTTTCTTAGCTGTACTATAGTCACCTAACACTTCCAAAGGCACAAGGGCCGTCTGATAGGTCAGGTTAGTGACTTCTCCGCCAACTACCGACAACTGGTGAACGAACTTGCCGTAGACAGGGCGAATAGCCAACTGTAGGAATCGGATCGTGTCTATCAGTATGGAGTCGTCAGCATAGATGTGCAATGCCCGGGAATTGTCTGCCATAGCTGATGCACTGCCCGTCCAGTAAAAACCATCCGTCGTATTCTTCTCTACCTCTGCCGTACCACGACGTATGCCGGTGAATGGCAGGAAAATATGCTTGTCAGTAAAGCCCTCTTTCTTGGAAGTTAACTTATAGCCAAGACTGTCAACGGTTATCAGCTCCCACTGGCAACTATCTTTCAGCATCTGGAAGTCCTCCTCTACAGGCAGACGCCATTCATCCCCCCACTTTTTCTGAGCGATATCATAAGGGGTCTCATAGATATCGTTGGTATAATTTTCTGCAGGGAAATATTTCAACTTAGTAGAATAGTTCGTAGCTGTCACATCTCCCCAGCCTACTAACCATCCCGCCTCTGAGGGACGGGTGGCCCCCAAGTTGAATTGTGCCCACTTGGCAAATCCCAAGTCGACGACAGGAGCCGTTTTGGGCGATACTTTGACCTCAGCATCTTTAAAATAGACCCTGTCTACCTGCCACGACTCGTAGGTTTTCTCCGTGCCGTCATCCATCACCAGCACCATACGCTGCTGGGCTTGGGCTGCCAGCGCGGTAAAGGCCAGCAGGAACCCTGTCAATATGTGTTTCTTCATTTCTTTTGAACCTTAAATGAATGATTATTAACGTATATAATATAGACCCCGGCAGGCAGACGGTTCAAGCGAACCTTCAGTTCACCGTCGGACGCGATGGTCTCAGAGGCGACAAACTGACCGCCAGTAGTATAGATAGTCATCACAGCGGGTAAAGAGGTTATCGGTCTTATCTCGACTCCATCGACCACATTCTCCCAGAACGTGGCTTTCAGCTGCACACTGGCATTATCTGTCGTAGGCAGCGTGTATTGATAGGTACGCACCTGTCCCAATTCAGCGGGATCTTCCCCTGTCACGTTAGGTGTGATATGCGCTTTGTCACTGACATAAGGGGTCGTGGGCGCCACAGTGAAGTGGACTGTCTGTCCAGGCAAGGCATAAACATTATCAACCTCCACAGTACCATAAGTACTGCTGAAAGTGGCTGGAGCCGCACAGTTGGTAACCGTACCGATAGTTGGTTCTATCGCTACATCGTTGATGCTGACGGCTACACTCCTTCTGAGATAGATGACAAAGCTGCCAAGGACTGTACCGGAATAGTCACCAATACCCGTAACCGTGACTGTAGCGGTTCCTGGGTAAACATTATTACTATAGGCTACTGTATAATCGACACCAGACTTCAATTGCTGACCATCCAAGAAGACTTGACAGACAGGTTTCCATGCAAAGCCGTAATAAGGATACTGAGTAGCGGGTACCTCAACGACCGCATTAGCAATGGAGGTTGTCGGCAGCTCAGGAACAGGCAACGGGGGCCGTTGGGCTGCTTGCACGGTAAAAGTCTGGGTACCTCCAGCCGTCGTTCCCTTTGAAGGAATATATGTTTTGACTTCGCCCTGCGAGAATAGGATACCCTCAAGATCGGTAAAGGAGGTGGTCAGACTCGTGGACTGACCAGTAATGATAACCTCTGTAGCCGTAAACGTCACAACGGGCTTTTTGGAAAACTCGAAGTTGACAGGCTGGCACTGTTTGTAAACCAGCGTCAACTGCACCGGCTCGTTACTGGCACCGGCTGTCACTGACACAAGCAGCAACAGGCAAACAGACAGGATGAGACGAGCATTATTTCTCATAATCGTGTTTCTTATAGTGTGGATAGGCGGTCACATCAGGACGATAGTCCTGCTGCCCGTAAAAGGTAACAATAAGGGGACTATGCAGCGAATCGTTGGTAACGATGCCAAGTCGCTTGGCAAAAGGTGCCGACTTGGCTAAGAAGAAATTAATGGTGACATGCACAGTCGTACTTTCACCAGGAGCTATCACGGTTGTATCGGCCACAGCCTTGGTACAATCACAATCGACACGAAAATCTTGTATTTTCAAGTCGGCTTCACCATGGTTCTCTAATTTCAGGTCGTAAGACACAACACGGGAAGTCTTATAAGAGACCGTACCTAAGCAGACGCTGTCAACGTCGGCAACAGCCACAGGGCGTTTACCTGCATAACTGCAAGAAACAATCAACGCCGACAGGCACAAAACCAACAATAAACGCTGCATCATTTTAGTTTTCATAGATATTTTCTACGCCCTCAGCATATTTGTCGAGCACTGTAAGATACCAATTACCATCCTTATACACTGGATTCAGCGAGAAAGAGATGGTGCCTATATTCTTATCAATATCACCGTTCTCATCAATCTGGACCGTCAGTTTGACATCATTATTCTTATCACTTCGCAAAATAAAACTGGTGGTACGCACAGCATAGACCTTACTGAAGATGTTCATAGCCTGCTTAAAGCCCTGCTTCTCCGGCTCAGTGAGCTGACGGATAGAGTCGTTCTGCAGCTTGTAAAGCAATTGTGAGCAAGCGTCAAAATCACGCTGTTCGAAAAGTCCGGCATATTCATTGACCAATGCCATAATGTTGGCAGAATCCTGACCAGTATAGGTCATGGTAGCAGGACGGAGCATGTCGTCAACGTCACGGGGCTTATAATCTTTTTTTGAAGAACAAGCGCACATCAAAAGTGCTACACCCATCACGACTAAAAGACTCTTATTTTTCATTGTCACTATTTTTTAAAAGAGGGGAGACGCTTTTAGAAACGCCTCCCCTGATGATTGTATTATGCGTCAGTTACGCTCTTGCTTACTTCTGACGAGCATTGTTACGTGTAGAGTTCACGTGAACAGTGATATCCTGAGTCAGGACATAACCCCACTCGTAAGTAACGCGAACCTTGAAGCGCAGGTCGAACTGTCCGAGAGCATTCGAGTTGTTTCTATAGGTAAGTGTACCATAAGACTCAGCAGTACCGAATGCACCGGTAGTCTTGCCAACAGGTTTATAAGTCAACTCAATCTGATTGGTGACAGTGCTCAGCTTCACGAATGAACCATCAGCCTGGTTCAGGTTAGTCTTGATGTACTGAGCAACATCGGAACCGTCAGTAGCTGCACCGTCAATCTCAATGGCCTTGATGTTGTAATAAGCCCAATAGTCCTTCGGAGTGGTCTTGAAGGGCTCGTCACGCCAGTCAGTCAGGGTTACGAGATCACGCAGGTTGATAACCTGAAGCTGAGTCGGGTTGGCATCCTCGATAGGATCAACATTAGCACCTGTTGCATTGATAGGACGCAGGAAGCGTGTAGCAAACGGAGTGAACTCAAGCGGCAGATCCTTCGGACATTCATTATGAGCCTTGATGCCAATGTAAGCGAAGAGGACATCGTCAGCCAGTGCATTGTGAGCCTGATAGTTCAGCAGATCCTCAGCCTCAGCAACACCGTGCTGCAACTCAACAACCTGATGGTTGATGCCAGTACCAACACCATCTTCAACAATCTTAGCAATGGTCACATAAGCCAGAGGATCCAAAGCCTTGTCAGCAGCCTGCAGATTCTTATCATTAGCAGGATCAACACGCATCTTGTAGGTCTTTCCACTCACGCCCTTATACTCCTTGTCGTTGTTCTTCTTATCGAACATCAGGCTCATAGTCAATTTAGCAAGTGCATACTCATGGTTTGCAGTATTATCCGTAATGGTATACATAGCCTCGGTCAACAAGGTATTACCATTGAAGACGTCGCTGATACGTGTATCAAGAGGAACACAAACAGTAGCTGCAGTTACATCCTCAGGAGTGATGGTCTGAGCGTGGATTTCATCCTTACCACTGCCACCGGCATTACCATTGGTATTGTACCAGTACTCAGTAATCTTGTAATTATCCCAGTTAACGACAGCCTTAGGCTTATTAACAGTCACAGTAGCCTTGCCAGGAGCCTGGAGAACCACATAGAAGTCAGGATATTTAGCCTGGTTAGAGACATACTTCACAGCAATACCATAAGCAGTATGTTCCTTAGCCTTAGCATCCAGCGTACCAGCACCATCAACAAAGAAGGCCTTTGCTTCAGCTGCATTCATCGTCCACTTCAGCGTATGAGTAGCCTGACCATTCTCGGGATTGACGTCAATCTCAACAGAGGCAGTACCAATCTTGGTTGCGAGCTCTGCACCAACAGTACCATCAGCCTTAACTTCGTACTGCTTCAAATCAGAGGGATCGTTAGCAGTATAAGGTACAGGCATTGCACCAGTGTCACCAGCATTAAGCTTATAGATATCCTCAAACTCCTCACGAGAGATAGAACCGAGGTTCACATTCGGATCATTCATCAGCTTGTTATAAATATCATACTGGGTCTGTACCCAAGTCGTGCTAACCTCATAAGGCTCGGGAGAACCGGCGGGATCAGCACACTCACCGTTATAAGTATAGGTATAGGTACCACCAGTATAAGTCAAGATAGGAGTAGCAGGATCAGGCTGTGCGGTCTTGGTCTCAGTAATCTTGATACGGATATAGCCATAGTCAAGCGTGCGCTCAACACCTGCATCGTCAGTCATCACGAGAGATACGCGAACCATAGGAGTACGACCGATGGTAGAACGATCCTGAGCAGTAGCCTCGTAGGCAGCTCCCTTACCATCCTGAGCAGGCATCTGAGGACGGAGGATACCATCCTTGATAGCAGCCTGAGCAGACTCGCTCGTAGCGTTTGTACCAATGTAGTAACCAGTCAGCTCGAACTTGTAAGACAGACCGTTGGCAGTCATCTCCTCAGCCTTCAGGATGTCGTGCTGACCAGCCTCAGTGGTGTAGTGAGTCTCCATCAGAGCATTCAAGTCAAGTGTCTTATTCCAGTCTACAGAGTCCTGAGAAGCGAACCATGCAGCCTCTGCAACGGTAGCCATCAGGTGAGAACGACGGTTGGGCGTAGCAGCGTCATCCTTAGAGCAGCCACCACAGTGCGCGTTGAAGATATAACCATTGTTATAACCCTTCTCAGCAGCATAAGCAGTTGACCACTTAGGAAGATTAGCGTGAGCCAGACGCAGGTCACGGATAGTATCCTGATATACAGTAGCATAGTCAGAGGTAATCGTAGTATCCTGATCGCCATTGTCGATAGTAATCTGAGTAGCGAAGGTTGTTGCGAGACCCTGATTACGGATGCTCTTAATCTTCGTCAGATCAGCCACCTTCACGTTAACAGACAGAACACCATTCTCCCAAGAGTGCTTGGTAATGTCGGGATCACAAGACAAGAAAGCCTCAGAATGGCCACGTGTCACGTACATACGATCCTGATCGATGATCTCAATCTTCTTGGCATCAGCAATATTTGCACTTGAGGGGTTCATGTGATACTTAGCCACGAACTTCAGCACACGAGACTGCTCAACAGAGTCATAACGGGCGTGAAGCGTGCGCTTACCAGCAACAGCATAGTCAACAGCAGCGTTTGCACGGTCAGCTCCGACATAACCAACCTTTTCCTTTTCATCTGCATTGGCAGCGGGAATATTGTTGGGATAATCGGGCAAATAACGATAATAGAAGTAGTTCATAGCGTGAATACCCATAGCTTCAATACCCCAGTTATAAGACTCGGGAATGAAGACGAGGCCACGCAGAGCGTTCTTCACATAAACATTCAGGGTGTTCAGAGCAGCACCTAAAGCGTTAACCTGGTCAGACAGAGCGTTCAACTTCTGCGTGAGCTTATTTACTTCTTCCGTAGTAAACTTCTTGGCCTCTTTCAATGCATTCTGAGCCTGATCATAAGCATAGCTCTTTGCATTAGTCTCAGCAGTCGTAATCTCATTCCTGAGTGTAGCCTCCAAAGCGTTGATCTTGTTGATCAGCTCAGTCTTATCAGCAGCCTTCAGGTAGTCAGCCTCGATAGCCTCAACGCGAGCCTTGTAGCCGTTCAGAACATTCACCTGATTGGTGAGGTCAGCAACAACAGCCTTCAGACCAGTGGTCGGGGTATTCAGGTCAGCCTCAATACCATCAATACGGCTGATAGCAGTCGTCAGTTTGGTATCAATAGCAGCGAGCTTTGCATAAAGATCCTCAACAGCCTCTTTGTAGGTCTTGCCGTTAGACAGCTGACCACCAATCAGATTGTTGATGTCAGTAATGGCAGACTCGGCAGCTGTCAGGCGGGTACGCAACTCCTGCTCCTTCTGCAGCAGCGGGTTCAGAGCATTCCAAACATCCTGCAGGTTGTAAGTCTTACCATTCTCAGTAAACTTGTCGGCTTTGCCATTAGACAACTCCGTAACCTTGGTGTTCAGGCTCGTAATCTGACCCTCAACAGTCTCAAGGCTAGACTTCAGGTCCCTAATCTGTGTCTGCAGAGCGGCCCTGGCCTCTTCGAGTGCAGTCTTGTCGGCCTTCGTAGCGACGATATTGTTGATATCGTCATCGTAGTCCTTACAAGACACGAACACGCTCGTGGAAGACACAAAGAGTGCTCCCATAAGCAATGTACCAATTAATCTTTTCTTCATACGATTAAAAAATTTAAATTAAATAAAAATATAGAATGTTTCTTCTTTCTTTTCTCTCAATTTTCCGCTGAAACTCCTACTCAGAGCCACATTTTTGGTGCAAATATAGATATAAATCTGAAAACTTGCAAACAATTTCCGATTTTTTTTCGAAAAATGCCCAAAAAGTTGAGCAGAAACCAGCGTTCTGCCGTCATTTTAACGTTTTTAACCCGTTTTTTTGATTATTTACGAAGTCTTTCCTCATAGGCAATACGTTTTTGTTAATGACTATTGGCGTTGTCCCTATATATAATAAGGTGGCGCGGCCTTTTTGTTGTTTTCAAGTTGCAAAGGTAACTATTTTTTTGTAAATACCATCAACTTTGTGATTTTTTTTTTAAAATTCTGCTGATTTTGGTGTGCGCGGGAACGGAATGACGTCACGGATGTTCTGCATACCGGTAACGAAAAGGATGAGACGCTCGAATCCGAGTCCGAAACCAGCATGGGGACAGGAACCCCAACGGCGGGTGTCAAGATACCACCAGAGATGTGTCTTGTCCATCTGTCGGCGCTCCACCTCACTCATCAGTTTGTCGTAGCTCTCCTCACGGACAGAACCGCCGATAATCTCACCAATCTGGGGGAACAGCACGTCGGTGCCCTGCATCGTAGGACCGGGAGCCACAGCGCCCTTATAACCAACGCTCGCACCAGACGGTTCACCCGTCTGGGCCGGCTCGTTCTGCTTCATATAGAACGACTTGAACGCCCGCGGATAGTCGGTCATGATGACGGGCTTCTTGAAGTGCTCCTCCACGAGGTAGCGCTCGTGCTCACTGGCCAGGTCGTCACCCCAGTTGCAGGGGAACTCGAACTTCTTGCCGTTCTTGATAGCCTCTTGCAGGATATTGATACCCTCAGTATAAGGCAGACGGACGAACGTATCCTTCAACACACCTTCGAGACGCGCGATGAGCGTCTTGTCGATCATCTGGTTCAGGAAGGCGAGGTCGTCCTTGCAGTGGTCAAGGGCCCAGCGAACGCAGTACTTGATAAAGTCCTCTTCGAGATCCATCAGTTCCTCCTGGTCGATGAAAGCCACCTCAGGCTCCACCATCCAGAACTCAGCCAAGTGACGCGGGGTGTTGCTGTTCTCGGCACGGAACGTCGGGCCAAAGGTGTAGATGGCACCAAGGGCCGTAGCACCAAGCTCGCCTTCGAGCTGACCGCTCACGGTCAGCGAGGTCTGTTCGCCGAAGAAGTCGTCGTCGTAGATGATCTTCCCCTGCTCGTCCTTCTTCAGGTCGTAGAGGTTCTTAGTGGTCACCTGGAACATATTGCCGGCACCCTCACAGTCGCTGGCGGTGATAAGCGGCGTATGGAAATAGAAAAAGCCGTGCTCGTGGAAATAGGTATGGATGGCCATCGCCATATTGTGGCGGATGCGCATGACGGCACCGAAGGTATTGGTACGCAGACGCATGTGAGCGTTCTTACGCATAGCCTCAAACGACTGTCCCTTCTTCTGCATGGGGTAGTCGTTGCCACAGAGACCGTAAACCTCCAAGGCGGTAGCCTGAATCTCACTGCTCTGTCCGGCACCCTGACTCTCAACGAGTGTACCGACGGCACAGATACAGGCACCGGTAGTGATCTGCTTCAGCAGCTCTTCATCGAACTTGGCAGGATCAACGACAATCTGCACGTTCTTGATGGTCGAACCATCATTCAACGCGATGAAGTCGACGGCCTTGGAAGAGCGGTGGGTGCGTACCCAGCCCTTCACACAGACCTCCTTACCATATTCAGTACTTTGCAGTACGTCTATAATCTTTGTTCGTTTCATTGTTCTTTTTCTTTTGTTTGTCGCTATGGCATAGCGACATACTGAACTTTACTCGTATGCCCCCATTCTTAAACGGTCGACTTCTTCCTCTGTGAGGTAGCGCCAGTCGCCACGACGCAAGTTCTTCTTCGTCAGACCAGCAAACTGTACGCGGTCGAGCTTCAGCACCTTATAGCCGAGGCTCTCGAAAATACGACGGACGATGCGGTTCTTACCAGAGTGGATCTCTATGCCCACCTGCTTCTTGTCGACGGGGTCGGCATACTGCACGTCATCGGCCTTGATCTCGCCGTCCTCCAACTGGATACCCTCAGCAATCTGCGTCAGGTCGTGGGCAGTGACATTCTTATCGAGATAAACATGGTAGATCTTCTTCTTCAGATACTTAGGATGGGTCAGCTTCGAAGCCAGGTCACCATCGTTGGTGAGCAGGAGCACACCCGTGGTATTGCGGTCGAGACGACCAACAGGGTAGATGCGCTCGGGACAGGCGTTCTTCACCAGATCCATGACGGTCTTACGCTGCTGGGGGTCGTCGCTGGTGGTGACGTAGTCCTTGGGTTTGTTGAGCAGCACGTAGACCTTCTTCTCGAGGTTGACGGGCTGGTCGTGGAAACGCACCTCGTCAGAACGCAGAATCTTCGTACCCAGCTCGGTGACCACCTGTCCGTTGACAGTGACAACACCTGCCTGGATGAACTCGTCAGCCTCGCGACGGCTGCAGACGCCGGCATTGGCGAGGAACTTGTTCAGACGCAACGGCTCATTGGGATCGTAGTTAATCTCCTTATACTCAATGCGCTTCTTCATAGAGTACTTGGCATTGGGATCGTAATCGGCAGTGCGGGGACGCTTGCCATAAGGCTTCTGACCATACTGTCCCTTCTGGCCATAAGGCTTCTGACCATGCTGCTGGTAAGGCTTATTGCCATAAGGACGCGGCTGGTAGCCACCCTGACGGGGCTGATACCCCTGGCGCGGCTGGTAACCACCTTCTTCGTTCTCCTGATTGTAACGGGGGCGATAGCCACCCTGCTGCTGGCGGGGCTGGTAGCCACCCTGGCCGCCACGGTTATTATAGCCGTAGCCGCTCTGGCGCTGCTGACCGTAGCCGCCCTGACTATTATAGTTGTTGCGGGGACGATAGCCGCCCTGCTGACGGTTCATGCTACTCTGCAGTCCAGCGCCGAAACCTTCGGGGCGGAAGCCACCTTCGTCATTGTTCTGTCGGTTGAAACTGGGACGGTCGCCGTTATTATAGGCGGGACGCTGCCCGGTGTGGATGCGGGGGCGCGGTGAGCGTCCGCGGTAGTCACGCTGAAAACCATTACCTGCCTGGGGATAGCCTTCGCGGCTGCCTGTGTTCTGCTCGGTGGCAGGCTTCTCATCAAATTTCTTTTCGTTCTCGAAGTCCATTGTTGTTATGCTTTTTTATTGTTGTTTTCTGGGGCTTATGGGACCTATAAGACCTATGGGACTTATGAGTCTTATGGGTCTTATAAGACTTATAGGCCGGTGTAGGTCGCCGGTGTTATGGCGTGGAGTTCCTCCTTCACGGCGTCACTCACGTCAAGGGTGTCGATAAACCGGACGATGGTCTCGGCGGTCATCTTCTCATTAGTACGGGTCAAGGCCTTGAGGGTCTCGTAGGGGTTGGGATAGGCCTCACGGCGCAGGATGGTCTGGATGCCTTCAGCCACAACGGCCCACGTATTGTCAAGATCCTCCTGCAACTTCTGCTCGTTGAGAATCAGCTTGCGCAGGCCCTTCAGTGTCGACTGGAAGGCGATGACGGCGTGGCCCATGGGGACACCGACATTGCGTAGGACAGTAGAGTCCGTCAAGTCGCGCTGCAGGCGGCTGACGGGCAGCTTGGCAGCGAGGAACTGCAGAATGGCATTGGCAATGCCCAAGTTACCCTCAGCATTCTCGTAGTCGATGGGGTTCACCTTGTGGGGCATAGCACTGGAGCCCACCTCACCGGCCTTGATCTTCTGCTTGAAGTAGTCCATGGATATATACATCCAGAAGTCGCGGCAGAGGTCAATGACGATGGTGTTGATACGGCGCATGGCGTCGAAGATGGCACCAAGCCAGTCGTAGTTGCTGATCTGCGTAGTATACTGCTCACGCTCCAACCCGAGCTTTTCAGCCACGAAAGTGTTGCCGAAGTCGCGCCAGTCATACTGCGGATAAGCTACGTGATGGGCATTGAAATTGCCGGTAGCACCGCCAAACTTCGCTGTAACAGGCGTCTCCTTCAGGCCACGCAACTGCTCCTCAAGACGATAGACATAGACCATCACCTCCTTGCCGAGACGAGTGGGCGAAGCGGGCTGACCGTGGGTCTTTGCCAGCATTGGAATGTTCTTCCACTCCTCGGCATAGTCATGGAGCTGCTCAATCAGTTCCTCGACGAGGGGATAATAGACCTGCTCCAATGCCTCCTTCACGGAGAGGGGAACACTGGTGTTGTTGATATCCTGTGAGGTCAGGCCGAAGTGGATGAACTCCTTATACCGCTGCCACGACGTGGCAGCTTCGGAGGACGACATCGCGTCGATGCGCTCCTTAATGAAGTACTCAACGGCCTTCACGTCATGGTTCGTTACCTTCTCAATATCCTTGACACGCTGGGCGTCGGCCGTCGTAAACGTCCGATAGATATCGCGAAGAGGCTCGAAAAGGCTATGGTCGAAATCCTGAAGCTGGGGTAAGGGCAGTTCGCAGAGGGCTATAAAATACTCGATTTCCACACGCACACGATAACGTATGAGGGCGTATTCGGAAAAATACTCGGCCAAGGCTTCTGTCTTACCACGATAGCGGCCATCAATAGGCGAGATGGCTGTCAATACATTTAAATCCATTGTCGATAATTAACTATCCTTCTTTTTGCGCAAACTTAAAACCGCAGCTCTTAGGCTGCGGCACTTTCTCTATAACTTCGTGGGCGCTGACGGATTCGAACCGCCGACCCTCTGCTTGTAAGGCAGATGCTCTAAACCAGCTGAGCTAAGCGCCCCTTTGCGATTGCGGGTGCAAAGGTACGAAGAAAAATTGAAAATGATTACTTGAAGATTGAAAATTATCACTTCCTTAACAGGAATTAACTTTTCACCCTAATAATTGCTCAATATCCGTCTGCGGCAGGATGCTGAGGACAGCACGGCCGTCGGGGGTATAGTTGACATTGCTGCACGCGAAGAGCTGGTTGATGAGTCCCTCCATCTCGTCATTAGACAAGATCTGTCCGTAAGGAACGGCGGTGGCACGAGCCAGACTCAGCGCTAACCGGTCGGTTGTTGTGGTCACGTCCGGGGTTCCCGGCATGTCACTCTCGCTGACAATAGACTGCACCAAGGCAACAGGGTCACCATCGACACCGGCGGGGATAGCGTTGACAGCATAGCTGCCACCACCGAGGGATGTCAGTTCGAAGCCCATGACCGAGAGCTGCGGCAGGACAGCCTCTAAACGGGCGGCCTCAGCCTGCGAGAAGGAAACGGCCTCGGGGAAGAGGACACGCTGGGGCACCAGCACACGGTCTGCTGTCTGCGTGCGGTACTTCTCGTAGAGGATGCGGAGGGAGGCACGGTATTGGTCAACAATCATCAGCCCTGACTTGACAGCAGTCATGATATAGCGGCCTTTATACTGGTAGTGGACGGGCGATTTCTCGGTGATGAGCGACGGCGGGGCAACGGGGTCGTCGAACAACGACGAAGGAGGGGCAGACGGCTGTTCCGTCCGGGCAGGGGTTGCCTCCGTTTGCCCCGTGTATACAGCGGCCGTGCCACTGCCTGTCTTAAAGGGGTTATAGGCGGGGTTATAAGTGACGCGAGGAGTATCGACAGCCTCGCGATGGGGATCGAAGACGGGAATGTCAGGACGTCCTTCCGTGTCGAAGTCTATGGCAGGCACTTCACAGAAACGCCCAAGGGCATCCTTGACAGCAGCGACGAGAATCTGCCAGAGCAGCTGTTCGTTCTCAAACTTGATCTCCGTCTTTGTCGGGTGGATATTCACATCGATATCGGCAGGAGCCACGTCGAAATACAACAGATACGGGGGCTGTGTCCCCTCGCCTATCAGCCGTTCGTAGGCCGACAGCACCGCCTTATGGAAATACGGATGCTTCATATAGCGGCCATTGACGAAAAGATACTGATGGGCGCCCTTGCGCTTGGCGGCTTCGGGCTTGCCGACGAAACCGGTGACAGTGCCTACCGCCGTCTTCACCTCGACGGGCAACAGGTCTTGACCGTAATGCTTACCGAAAACGTCGGTGATGCGCTGCAAGAGACTACCGCTGCGCAGGTTCATCAGTTCGCTGTTGCCGGAATGGAGGGTGAAGGCGATGTCGGGATAGACAAGCACGATACGTTCGAAGGCCGTCAGGATATTATTCAACTCCGTGGCATTCGACTTCAGGAACTTCCGGCGGACAGGGACATTATAAAAGAGGTTCTCGACCTTGAAATGGCAGCCTACGGGACAGGCCACCGGCTCCTGGCTCAACACCTTCGAGGCGGCAATCACCAAACGGGTGCCCACCTCGTCGTCGGCCATGCGTGTGAGCAGTTCCACCTGGGCCACAGCAGCTATCGACGGCAGGGCCTCACCACGGAAACCCATGGTGTGAAGGGCAAAGAGGTCGTCGGCATGACGGATCTTCGACGTGGCATGGCGCTCAAAGGCCAGACGGGCGTCGGTCTCCGACATACCCTTGCCGTCGTCAATGACCTGTATCGAGGTACGTCCGGCATCGACAATGACGACATCAATATGACGGGCACCGGCATCGACAGCGTTCTCCACCAGCTCCTTAATGACGGAAGCCGGTCGTTGGATGACCTCACCAGCTGCTATCTGGTTAGCGACGGTGTCAGGGAGTAACTGAATGACGTCACTCATGATTTCTTCTTTTTACGGGGGGTAACCTGAGGCTTGATCTCGGTGCCCGATTTCTTGGGACGCCAGTGGAAGATGTCGTCGCGCGACAGCGGACGGACATAGTCAAACCACGCGAAGCCCTCTAACTGCTTCTTGTCCGGCGGAATCTGCGACATCGGATAGAGGGTGCCTTCAGCCTTAGGCATCCAGATCTTCTTCATCTTCTGGTTCTCCATGTACATACGCAGTTCGCTGGTCTCAGTGTAGTTCAGACCGATGAGCGTACTGTCGGAGCTGTCCTCGGGGTAGTAGATGATGAGGACGTTATCCTTTGCCCGTGCCTCGCTGATGGTACCATTCTCAAAGAAGGCAAACATCTCTTTCGACGACACCTGGTTAAAGTTCTCGCCGTCGGGCAGCTGTTCGATAGAGAATGCCTGATTGATGACATGGGCGTGGTCGACGACGGAGTCGCGCATATACACCCGGATCTCCTCACCGACGAGCTGCTGCCGCATGTTCCACACAATGGGGTCGCTGTACATCGTCATACAGGAGTCCAGCGAGTTGTAGACCAGCGAGTCGCAGACGGCCTGCACGTCTATTCTGTACGCGCGAACCTTATTATACGCGTGTATCTTGCGATAGACAGAGTCGGTATTGATGTTAAAAGTATATATCTTAAATGTGTCGGCGTGCATATAGAGGGTGTCGCGCTGCGAGAAATCCATGACCACAGCCGAGTCGGTACACATGGCATAGCCTTTGAGGTCATCGTACTCGCCGTAGTTACAGGTCAGCATGTTGTTATTCACCGTATCGGTGTAGACAACATTATAGTAGGCCTTGCTCAGGCCGCTCTTCTCGTCGTGCCAGACGCTGTCGGCCACCAACGTCTTGCCGCCGTTGGTCAGCACCGACCGGTCAAGCAGACGCGCCCTGTCGTTCTTCGTATCATAGTAGCCACGTTCTGAGTAGATATGGCTGCGACCCGACGTGATGTCAGTAGGACCGACAATCCGCGCCAGGGAGTTGTGGGTATCGTAATAGAGGGTGTCGGTGGTGAGGTACATATCCTTGTTGCGCATCTTCACGTCGAAGTTAAAGACGGCCACCTTCGTCTTGGTGTTGTACTCGCCCCAGTCGGAGACGAGTGTGGTCTTACCATCGACCATCTTACCGCCTTCGAAGAAATAGGCGTTGTCGTACATACGATCGAAGTTCAGACTGTCGGTATAGAGGGTCGTTCCGCGGTTCTTCAACACGACATTACGGCGGGCAATGGCCATCTCGTCGTTGCCGTCATAGTAGGCATATTCGCTGACTAACGAGAGGGTGTCGCCCTGCAACATCTTTACATGTCCGAAAGCCTCGAAAGAGTTGCTGGCCTCATAGAAATAGGCGCTGTCGCAACGCAACGTAGCACCCTTGTGGCGGAACTGCACATTGCCGTTGAGAATCTGGGCGTCGCGGTTCTTCCATTGGTCGTAGTGCAACACGTCGGCATGAACCAGATAGACACGCTCATCCTGCTGCTGCGGGGCACGGCGCGGTCGTTTCTTGGCGGCATAAACCAAGGAGCTGGCAAAACATGCCAGCAGACACAACGACAACAGATAGACAACTTTGCCCTTCACTTCTTACTTCTTACCTCTTATTTCTCACCTCACCCACCCGTGGTATTCAAAGTCGCAGTCGCGGTAGTCGCCATTGATACGCACATAGGTGGCCTTGATTTTCTCTGTCAGCCACTTGCGAATCTTCTCCTCGCGTAACTTGTTGAGAACCACATTCTTCAGAATCTGGAAGTCCTCGGTGACAGTGGCCTTATGTCCCTCCGTACGGTTCTTCAGCTTGACAATGGCACAGACGGTCTTGCCTCGCTCGTTGGTCATCTGGAAGGCCTGCGACACCTGTCCTACCTGCAGCGTGTCGACGACACGTGCCACGTCCTGCGGCAGATCCTGCATCTGGAACTTCGACGTACGTCCGCTCTCCGACGTGTTGGCCATCAGACCGTGGTTGTTACGCGTGTCCTTGTCATCGGAGACATAGGCGGCAGCCTCCTCGAAGGTAAATTTCCTGGCCCGCAGATCGTCGCCGATAGAGTCGAGGCGCACGATAGCCTGACTGATAGCCTCATCGCTGACAATAGGCTTGCGCAGGATATGGCGCACGTTCACCTTGTCGCCGCGCTTGTCAATGAGCTGGATGATATGATAGCCGAACTCCGACTCCACAATCTTCGATACCTTCTTCGGGTCGGTCAGTCCAAAAGCGACGGTGGCGAAGTTCTGGTCGAGGACGCTACGCCCGGTATAGCCTAACTCTCCGCCGTTACGGGCGGTTCCAGGGTCTTCGGAGTAGAGGCGGGCCAACGTGGCAAACGATGTCTCACCTTTCGTCACACGATCGGTATATTCGCGCAACTCGTCCTTCACACGGTTAATCTCCTCCATCCCGACACGGGGGGTCTGCGTGATAATCTGCACCTCTACCTCCGTAGGCACGAAGGGCAGGCTGTCCTGAGGCAGGTCTTTGAAATAGCGACGCACCTCGGCAGGCGTCACCTTGACATCCTCCACCAGTTTCTCGCGCATCTTCTGGACCATCTGACGGTCGCGGAAGTCGTCGTGCAACTGGACACGCATCTGACTGACAGTCTGCCTCTTATACTCCTCTAACTTCTCACGTGAGCCGGCCATCTGTATCCAGTATTCTATCTGCTGGTCGATACCCGAGGCAATCTCTGACTCAGTGACCTCGATACTGTCGATGGCGGCCTGGTGCAGGAAGAGCTTCTGCACAGCAATCTGCTCAGGGATGGCACAGTCGGGATTGCCCTTGAAACGGACTCCCTCCTGGGCGGCCTGCAGACGCATCTGCTCGATATCGCTCCGCAGGATGGGCTCGTCACCAACGACCCAGACAACCTCATCGACGACGGAACCGGAAACGGCGGTGCTGTCAATAGGGCTTGCAGCGGCAAAACCACAGCCTGCAACGAACAGGAGGGCTGCTATGACGGTTTTCTTCATGGCTTAATGGTTATTGACGGTTTGGAGGACGTCTTTGTTAACGGTGAATGTATAGCGGCGTCTCAGCTCGGCCACCCACTCACGCTCCAACTGGTCCTGATAGTCGGCAACCACCTGACCGCGAACGTCGGTATAGTCCTCGGGAGCCTTCAGGGTCTTGCCATAGACGGCATCGATGGGATAGTCCTTGACTTTCGTCACCGTCGTATCTTTCTTGAAGACAGCGCTGTCAACCAAGGCATGGTCGCCAGGCTTGAAGATACCCTTCTCCACGCGGATACGGATGACGGAGTCGCCGTTGAAGGTCTGGCGCAGGGCTTCGTTCCACTGGTCGAACTTCAGTTTCTTCACACACTGCTGCACGGCCTTGACGTCGGCCTGAGTCTTGACGTGGTAGGCGATACCCTTGAAGCGGGGCTTGTCCCACGCATATTTCTTCTTGTTAGCCTTGAAGTAGCGAGCCAGACCAGCCTCATCCTTGGCGGCCTTGTCCCACACCAGGCGGTTGCTGATCTCGTAAAGCAACAGACCTTCGTAGTACTCACGGATAAGGTTCTTCATGTCGCTGTCCTTGGCCGACAGTTCGTCGGCTTTCTGGTCCATCACGTCAGCCTGCGTCAGCTTGCCGCCCGACTGGCTCACCAAGGTGTCGACCTTGGCCTGACCGAGGCGGTCGCGGATGCCGCGCTGCTCCATAAACTTCAGGATATTCTCCTTGTGGAACTCAAAGGGTTCCATCTGCTTACGGCCTTTCATCAGGATGATATGGTAACCGTAGGGCGACTGCACGATGCCCGACATCTCACCCTCCTTCAGGGCGAAAGCGGCATCTTCGAACTCTTTCACCAACTGACCGCGCGACACGAAGGGCAGCAGACCGCCCTGACGGGCACTACCGGGATCCTGACTCACCTTCTTCGCCATCTCAGCGAAGTCGGCACCAGCCTTCAGGGCTTTGTAGATGGAGTCGATGCGCACCTTGGCGGCATCCTGCTCGGCCTGCGTGGCTTTCTGGTCAAGACGCAACAGGATATGAGCCGTCTGGATGAGTCCGTCGGGACCTATCTGCTCCACGGTATTGTCGTAGATATGATGGGCCTCGGCCAGCATATCCTCGTCGGTGACGATGGCCGGCAACACCTGCTGGTCGCGATACTGGGCAAACTCCTGCTTGAACGATGTCAGCGTGTCGTACTTGGCATCGAGGGCAGCAGCCACCTTCATCTTATAGTTCACAAACAGTTCTACATATTCGTCAACGTTCTTCTTGTCGATGACGCCCTCGGAGTTGTTCTTGTTGTAGGAATATTCAAACTCGCTGAGCGTCACAGGCTTACCTGCCACGGTCATCACGACGGGATCGTTCTCCGCAGGCTTCGGCTGTGCCGAAGCAAAAACAGAGGCCACCGACAGCACGGCGGCTATCAGAACTTTCTTTTTCATACGTTTAATCATTGGGACGCGAGTAATTAGGAGCCTCAGAGGTGATAGTGATATCGTGCGGATGGCTCTCGTTAACACCGGCATTGGTGATGCGGGTGAACTTCGCCTCATGCAGGGCATCAATGGTAGCAGCACCACAGTAGCCCATACCCGAACGCAGACCGCCTACCATCTGGTAGATGACCTCCTGCACGGTACCTTTGTAAGGCACACGACCGGCAATACCCTCGGGGACGAGTTTCTTCACGTCCTTCGTATCGGCTTGGAAATAGCGGTCCTTAGAACCGTGCTCCATAGCCTCCAAAGAGCCCATACCACGGTATGACTTGAACTTACGGCCGTTGTAGATAATGGTGTCGCCGGGCGACTCCTCGGTACCGGCAACAAGCGAACCGATCATCACGCACGAACCACCGGCAGCCAATGCCTTGACGATATCGCCGGAATAGCGCAGACCACCGTCGGCAATCAGAGGCACGTCGGTATCTTTCAGGGCGCTGTAGACATCGTAGACGGCACTCAGCTGGGGCACACCGACACCGGCGACGACACGGGTGGTGCAGATACTGCCCGGACCGATACCCACCTTCACGGCGTCGGCACCGTTCTCGACGAGCATCTTGGCAGCGGCACCAGTGGCGATGTTACCCACGACGATGTCGATGCCGGGGAACGAGGCCTTGGCCTCGCGGAGCTTCTCGATGACGCCCTTCGAGTGACCATGGGCCGTGTCGATGACGATGGCGTCGGCACCGGCATTGACCAGTGCCTGCATACGGTCCAGCGTGTCAAACGTCACGCCAACACCGGCAGCCACGCGCAGACGGCCTTTATCGTCCTTGCAGGCCATCGGCTTGTCCTTGGCCTTGGTGATGTCCTTATAGGTGATGAGTCCTACCAGACGGTTGTCCTTGTCCACCACCGGCAGTTTCTCAATCTTATTGCTCTGCAGGATGTCGGCAGCGGCCGTCAGGTCGGTCTGCTGATGGGTGGTGACGAGGTTATCCTTCGACATCACCTCGTCGACGGGACGGTCCAAGCGGCGCTCGAAACGCAGGTCGCGGTTGGTGACGATACCCACCAGGTGGTTCTCATCATCGACCACGGGGATGCCGCCGATATGGTACTCGGCCATGATGTCCAAAGCCTGGGCGACGGTAGAGCCGCGACGGATGGTGACAGGGTCGTAGATCATACCGTTCTCGGCACGCTTGACGATGGCCACCTCACGGGCCTGGTTCTCTATCGACATATTCTTGTGGATGACACCGATACCGCCTTCACGGGCGATGGCAATAGCCATCTGACTCTCGGTCACGGTATCCATGGCGGCCGTCACGAACGGCACGTTCAGCTGGATATGACGCGAGAAGCGCGTTTTCAACTCTACCGTCTTAGGCAGCACTTCCGAATAAGCGGGAATCAACAGGACGTCGTCGAATGTCAGGCCGTCCATCACAATTTTGTCTGCAATAAATGAAGCCATAATTTGTACTTTACTTAAAATTGCGTGCAAAGGTACAAAAAAATAAGGTAAAAGTGAAGAGTGAAAAGTGAAAAATTTGCTACCGCAGTAGTTTTTAACTACTCTTCACTCTTATCGAGATGCGAGGTACGAGGTACGAGGTACGAGATTACCTTGTTGGCGAATTGCTGCAGCAGAGTATTCTCGTACCTCGCACCTCGTACCTCATACCTCGCACCACGCACCTCGTACCTCGTACCTCGCACCTCGTACCTCGCACTAATTCGCCATCTCCGAGATGAACTTGATACGAACAAGGCGAATCTCGTCCTCGTCGCCGCCAAGTTCCTGGATGGCGGTCTCTAAGTCGTCGGTCTCGGAGTCGGCGAAGTAGTCGTAGATCTCGTCCACGCGGTCCTCGTCCATCACCTCTTCGAGGAAGTAGTCGATGTTCAGCTTCGTGCCGCTGTAGACGATGGCTTCCACCTCGTCCAACAGGTCGTCGAAGTCGATGTTCTGGGCCGTGGCAATGTCGTCAAGGGCTATCTGGCGGTCGATGTTCTGGATGATCTTCACCTTCAGCAGCGACTTCTTGGCCACCGTCCTGACGCGCAGGTCGGCCTGACGCGTGATGTTGTTCTCCTCGCAGTAGCGCTTGATGAGGTCGACAAACTCCTTGGCGTAGGGCTGTTTCACCTTGCCCTCGCCGACGCCCTGGATGCTCTTCAGCTCCTCTAACGTCATCGGATATTCCGTGGCCATCTGCTCTAACGAGACGTCCTGGAAGATGACGTAAGGCGGACGCTCCAACCGCTTCGACACCTTCTTGCGCAGGTCGGTGAGCATACTGCTCAGCACGGGGTCTAAGGCACTGGTGCCACCGTCGTGGTCGTCGACCAGGTCGGGATCGTCGACATACTCGTGGTCCTTGACAATCATGAACGACGTGGGCGACTTCAGGTATCTCTTACCGGCAGCGGTCAACTTCAGCAGACCGTAGTTCTCGACGTCTTTCTTCAGGAAACCGGCAATCAGCGCCTGACGGATGACAGGGTTCCACAGTTTCTCGTCAATGCCCTCACCGGCACCAAACAACTCGTGGTCCTGATGCTTGTGGGCAAGGATCTCCTCGGTCTCGCGGCCTACGATGAAGTCTTCGATATAGTCGGAACGGAAATTCTCCTTGACGGCTTCTATCACCTTCAGCGTCAGCACCAACTGGTCCTTGGCCTCTATCTTCGTCTTCGGGTGCAGACAGTTGTCGCAGTTGCCACAGTTGTCCTTGTCGTAGGTCTCACCGAAATAGTGGAGCAACATCTTACGCCGGCAGACGCTGGTCTCGGCGTAGGCGGCCGTCTCCTGCAGCAACTGGCGCCCGATATCTTGTTCGGCAACGGGCTTCCCCTCCATGAACTTGTCGAGCTTACGCAGGTCTTTATACGAGTAGAAGGCTAAGCAGATGCCCTCGCGACCGTCGCGGCCGGCACGGCCCGTCTCCTGGTAATAGCCTTCAAGTGATTTCGGGATGTCGTAGTGGATGACGAAGCGCACGTCGGGTTTGTCGATGCCCATGCCGAAGGCGATGGTGGCTACGATGACGTCGATGTCCTGCATCAGGAACTGGTCCTGGGTCTGGGCACGGACGTTCGACTCCAGACCGGCATGGTAGGCCAAGGCCTTGATCTCGTTGGCACGCAGGATCTCGGCCAGCTCTTCGACCTTCTTACGTGAGAGACAGTAGATGATGCCGCTCTTGCCAGCGTGCTGCTTGATGAACTTGATGATGTCCTTGTCAATATCTTTCGTCTTCGGACGGACCTCGTAGTAGAGGTTCGGACGGTTGAACGACGACTTGAATTCCGTGGCGTCGACGATGCCGAGGTTCTTCTTGATGTCGGTACGCACCTTGTCGGTGGCGGTAGCCGTCAACGCAATAATCGGCGCCTCGCCTATCTCGTTGATAATCGGACGGATACGGCGGTACTCCGGACGGAAATCGTGGCCCCACTCCGAGATACAGTGGGCCTCGTCAATAGCGTAGAACGAGATCTTCACCGTCCGCAGGAACTCCACGTTCTCCTCCTTCGTCAGCGACTCGGGAGCGACATATAGCAGCTTCGTGATGCCGGCACGGACGTCGTTCTTCACCTGGTCGATGGCGGTCTTGTTCAGCGACGAGTTCAGGTAGTGAGCCGTCCCCTCGTGCTCGCTCATCTGCGAGATGACGTCCACCTGGTTCTTCATCAGCGCTATCAGCGGCGAGATGACGATGGCGACGCCCTCTAACAGCAGCGACGGCAACTGGTAGCACAGCGACTTGCCGCCACCGGTGGGCATCAGCACAAAGGTGTCCTTACCGTCGAGCACGTTCTGAATGATGGCCTTCTGGTCTCCCTTAAAAGTGTCGAAGCCGAAATATTTCTTCAGAGCTTCTTGTAAATTAGTTTTTTTCGTCATATAGGCTTCCTCCTTTTTCCTCCTTTTCTACGCTACTTGCAAATGCGACTTGTCGAGCTGCTGCTCGGCATACTCGCGTGTCACTTCAAATTTCTTGACTTTCTTCGACGGCACCTCAAACATCGCATCCATCATGATGTTCTCAACGATGGAGCGCAGACCACGGGCACCGAGCTTGTATTCCACAGCCTTGTCAACCATCAGCTCCAAGGCGTCCTGACTGAACGTCAGCGTGATACCGTCCATCTCGAACAGCTTCTCATACTGCTTTATAATAGAGTTCTTCGGCTCTACTAAGATACGCTCTAAGGCCTTACGGTCAAGCGGGTTAAGATAGGTCAGCACGGGCAGACGACCGATAATCTCGGGGATCAGACCGAACGACTTCAAGTCCTGCGGCGACACGTACTGCATCAGGTCTTCCTTGTCAATTTTGCGGACATTCTGCACCGAGTTATAACCGACGACATGGGTGTTCAGACGCTGGGCTATCTTACGCTCGATACCGTCGAAGGCACCGCCGCAGATAAACAGGATGTTGCGGGTGTCGACATGGATATACTCCTGGTCGGGATGCTTGCGGCCACCCTTCGGCGGCACGTTCACCGTCGTTCCCTCCAACAGCTTCAGCAGTCCTTGCTGCACACCCTCGCCACTGACGTCGCGGGTGATGCTGGGGTTGTCGCTCTTACGGGCTATCTTGTCTATCTCGTCGATGAAGACGATGCCGTGCTGCGTGGCCTCAACGTCGTAGTCGGCCACCTGCAACAGACGGGTCAGGATGCTCTCCACGTCCTCGCCGACATAGCCAGCCTCGGTGAACACCGTGGCGTCGACAATGGTAAACGGCACGTCCAACAGCTTGGCTATCGTCCTGGCCAACAGGGTTTTACCCGTTCCTGTAGAGCCTACCATAATGATGTTCGACTTCTCAATCTCCACACCGTTCTTGTCCTCGGGCTGGCGCAGACGCTTGTAGTGGTTATAGACGGCCACACTCAGGTAGCGCTTAGCCTCGTCCTGACCGATGACATACTGATCGAGGTAGTCCTTGATCTCCTTGGGCTTGGGCACGGCTTTCTCTTTCTTACCGCTACCTCTCTTCCCGCCCGACGCCGACTGCGCCAGGTTCTCCTGTGCTATCTGGTAGGCCTGCTGCGCGCAGTCTTCACAGATATAACCGCTGATACCTGATATCAGCAGCCGCACTTCTCTATCGCTTCTTCCACAGAAGCTGCATTGTTTTTTCAATTCCTTAATTCATCTTTTGCAAGCTCCGCTTGCCTTGTAGATAGAGGGAGAGCAGACAGAGTATTGTCCTCTATCTTCGCCGCTGAAAAGCGGCATATCTTCCTTTATCTTCCTATATCTTCTCAACATGCGAAACTTGTATTTATTAATTTTTTAATTCTTCACTCTTATTCATTTCGAGGTGCGAGGTGCGAGGTACGAGGTACGAGAATACTCTGCTGCGATATTTTCTGTTACAAGGTAATCTCGTACCTCGCACCTCGCACCTCGTATCTCGAAAAAGACGCCTCGAAAACGCCATCACTTCTTCACCAACACCGTATCAATCATACCATATTCACGGGCCTCTTCAGCCGTCATCCAATAGTTGCGGTCACTATCCTGGTAGACCTTCTCATACGGCGTATGCGAGTGCTCCGAGATAATGGTGTACAGCTCCTTCTTGAACTTCAGGATCTCCTTAGCCTCAATCTCGATGTCAGAAGCCTGACCCTGAACACCGCCGAGCGGCTGGTGGATCATCACACGGCTGTGGGGCAGTGCCGACCGCTTGCCTTCCTGTCCGGCGACCAAGAGCACGGCACCCATCGAGGCGGCCATGCCGGTACAGATGGTGGCCACGTCCGACGAGATGAACTGCATCGTGTCGTAGATGCCCAAGCCGGCCGTCACGCTACCGCCGGGAGAGTTGATATACAGCGAGATATCCTTGCCGGAGTCTACCGAGTCAAGGTACAGCAACTGCGCCTGCAGCGTGTTTGCCGTGTAGTCGTCAATCTGCGTGCCGAGGAAGATGATGCGGTCCATCATCAGGCGCGAGTAGACGTCCATCTGCGTGACGTTCAACTGGCGCTCCTCCAGAATGTAAGGGTTCAAATACTGTGACTGCGCCTGCATCACCTGATCGAAGGTCAGACCGTCCATTCCCAAATGCTTTACTGCGTATTTTCTAAAGTCGTTCATAGTCTATTTTCTAAGCGAGTTACAAAATTAATAAAAAAAAAGCGGAAAACCAAAAAGGTTTCCCACTTTTTTTTATTTTTTTGGTTTTTTATTACTCACCACGCATCATCTTGTTGAACTCGTCGAGGGTAACGCTCTTCTCGTCGAGCTTCACGACGGTCTTCAACTTCTCGATGAGCTTCTGGTCGACGGCACGGTCGACAAAGCCTTCCACCTGCTCGCGCTTCTTCAGCTGCTCACCGGCATACTGCTCCAGAACATCGTCGGGGACATTCGACATGCCGTACTGTGCAAACTGCTGACGCACAGCTTCTTTGGCAACATTCTTAAGGTCGTCGTCCTCAATCTTGATATCGTTGGCGGCCACGAGCTGCTCCTTGATAAGGTGCCAAGCCAGCTCCTTGATGCTACCCTCGAAGTTCTTCTCGACGTAGTCCTCGCCCTTGTCCTTGTTGTTGTTCAACATGACGCGCTTCAGCAGGGCCTCGGGGAACTCCAACTTGCCCACCTTATTCTCCATATACGCGCGCACGTCGAGCAGGAACTTATAGTCGCTGTTCTGAACGAGCTGAGCCTGCAGCATCTCGCTGATCTTCTGGCGGAAAGCCTGCTCGTCGGCACAGCTGCCCTCACCGAAGACGCGGTCGAAGAGGGCCTGATTCACCTCGGCGGGCTGGAAGTGGCGGATCTCGGTCACCTGGTAGCTGAAGTCGCTGGTCAGCTCCTTCACGTCGTCCTTCTGCAGCTTCAGCAGGGCGGCCACCTCGGCGTCGTTGTCGGGATAAGCCTTCTTAGGATTGAAGGTAATGATATCACCGGGCTTACAGCCGTCGAAGAGCTTCTTCTGGGCCTCGTCCTTGATGTAGGCGGGCATGATCATACCGCTGTCGACGGTGATGCCGCCCTCGAGGGTGTTACCCTGCTCGTCCAACTGGCGCAGGTCACCGGTCAGCGTGTCGTTGCCGCCGAAGACGTCGGCCTTCACAAACTCACCGCCCTGTGAGGCGTACATCTGCACCTGGTCATCGACGAGCTTGTCGTCAACCTTGATGCTGTAGAAAGGCACCTTGTCCTTGCCAGTGAGCTCGGCCTTGAACTCGGGGGCCACGGCGATGTCGAAGATGAAGGTCAGCGGACCGTCCTTCTCCAAGTCCTGCGGCTCCTGCTTGTCGCTCGGCAGGGGCTCGCCCAGCATCTGGATGTTATTCTCACGGATATAGGCCATCAGCTTGTCGCCCATCAGGCGATTCACCTCGTCAACCTTCACGGCGGTGCCGTACTGCTTCTTAATCATGCCCATAGGCACCATGCCGGGACGGAATCCGGGCACCTGGGCCTTCTTGCGATAGTTCTTCAGCGTCTTCTCGACAGCTTCCTGATAGTCTTCCTTCTCGATGGTGATGGTCAGCAGACCGTTCACCTTGTCGGGGTTCTCAAACGTAATGTTCATTGCTTTTTTATACCTTATTATATTATATATGCGAATTTTGGGGTGCAAAAGTACACATAAAAAACGAAACCACCAAAAATTTTATTATTTATTAGCATCCCGCCCATCCCGGCCTCTCGCAAAAACGCCACGGCCTCTCGTAAAAAAATACAAGCCTCTCGTAAAAAAATACAAGCCTCCCGTAAAAAAATACAAGCCCCTCGTAAAAACGCCACGCCCGTTAAGCGCAAGCGCATACCGGCCAAGAGCCCGCCATCATCGGTTCCCCCGATGATCACAACGCTCACGCCTCGCGCGCGTATATGTTAGCGAAACAGAAAAACAACCCACCCATGTCGCCCATCCCACTCCTATTTAGGAGCGACATGGGCGACATGGGTGGGGTAATTTTAGCTTATGACAACCATATATAAATCACCCTTCGTCCTCCTCGGCCTCCTTCCGCCGCTTCTCCTCGTCCAACAGCTGGAAGTCCTTCTTCTGCAGGACGAAGTTCGAGCCGAGGTACTTCTCTTTCACGATGGGGTTCTCGGCCAGCTCCTCGGGCTTGCCCTTGAACAGGATGCGCCCTTCGAAGAGCAGGTAGGCACGGTCGGTGATGTTCAGCGTCTCGTGGACGTTATGGTCGGTGATGAGGATGCCGATGTTACGGTACTTCAGGCGCCAGACGATATGCTGGATGTCCTCCACGGCGATGGGGTCCACACCGGCGAAAGGCTCGTCGAGCATGATGAACTTCGGCTCGATGGCCAGACAGCGGGCAATCTCCGTACGGCGCCGCTCGCCACCGCTGAGCTGGTCGCCGAGGTTCCTGCGCACCTTGCCGAGACGGAACTCCTTGATGAGCTCCTCCAACTTCTCCTCCTGGTACTTACGCGGCTTGCCCGTCATCTCGAGCACACTGAGGATATTATCCTCGACGCTCATCTTACGGAACACCGACGCCTCCTGTGCCAGGTAGCCGATACCGGCACGGGCACGTTTGTAAACGGGGAAGTCCGTCACCTCCTGGTCGCCCAAGTAGATATGCCCGCCGTTGGGCACGATCAGACCGGTCGTCATATAGAAAGAGGTGGTCTTGCCGGCACCGTTAGGCCCTAACAGTCCCACAATCTCACCCTGACGGACATCGAAGTTGACGTCGTTCACCACCGTGCGCTTACCGTAGCGCTTCACTAACCCTTCGGCTCTCAGTACTATGCTCTCTTCTTCCATAATCTCTGCAAAGGTACAACAATTACGGCAAAACGCCCCTCCTTTAACTCCTTTTAACTCCTTTAACTTCTTTAACTCCTTAAAAAAACTGTACCTTTGCACCGAAAATGAGACTATTAAAGAATTGGCTGACCACCTTCGGTCACTACATCATACTGATGGGACGCACGTTCTCCATCCCTGAGAGGATGCGGATGTTCTGGAAACAGTATGTCAAGGAGATGGCGCAGCTCGGCGTCAACTCCATCGGCATCGTCCTGCTCATCTCGTTCTTCATCGGCGCCGTCATCTGCATACAGATGAAGGTGAACATCGAGTCGCCGTGGATGCCGCGCTGGGTCGCCGGCTATACCACGCGCGAGATCATGCTCCTTGAGTTCTCCAGCTCCATCATGTGTCTCATCCTCGCCGGCAAGGTGGGGTCGAACATCGCCTCGGAGTTAGGCACCATGCGTGTCACACAGCAGATTGACGCCCTCGACATCATGGGCATCAACTCTGCCTGCTACCTTATCCTGCCGAAGATCCTGGGTATGATCACCCTCATGCCCTTCCTCGTCATCTTCTCGTCGGCTATGGGCATCGTCGGCGCCTACTTCACGGCTTACGGCATGCACATCATCACGCCCGACGACCTGACGCTCGGCCTACAGCACAACTATATCCCGTGGTTCATGTGGATGTCGATCATCAAGAGTCTCTTCTTCGCCTTCATCATCAGCAGCGTCCCCGCCTTCTTCGGCTACACCGTCGAGGGGGGCTCGGTCAATGTGGGCAAGGCGTCGACCGACGCCGTGGTCTCCTCATCGGTCCTCATCCTCTTCTCCGACGTCTTCCTAACGCAATTGCTGTCATGATTGAAGTCAAAAACCTATACAAGTCGTTTGACGACAAACAGGTGCTGAAGGACATCAGCACCGTCTTCGACGATGGCAAGACCAATCTCATCATCGGCCAGTCAGGCTCCGGCAAGACCGTGCTGATGAAGAACCTCGTCGGCCTGCTCACGCCCACCAAGGGGCAGATTCTCTACGACGGACGCGACTTCGTGGCCATGACAAAGCACGAGAAGATTGCCATGCGCCGCGAGATGGGTATGATCTTCCAGTCCGCCGCCCTCTTCGACTCGATGACCGTCCTCGAAAACGTCATGTTCCCCCTCGACATGTTCTCCACCATGAACCTCCGCGAGCGACAGAAGCGCGCCATGGACTGCCTCGACCGTGTCAACCTCGTCGGCGCCGAACAGAAGTTCCCCGGCGAGATCTCCGGCGGTATGCAGAAACGCGTGGCCATCGCCCGCGCCATCGTCATGAACCCCAAGTACCTTTTCTGTGACGAGCCGAACTCCGGCCTCGACCCGAAGACCTCTCTCGTCATCGACGATCTCCTGCACGGCATCACCCGCGAGTTCGGCATGACCACCATCATCAACACCCACGACATGAACTCCGTCATGGGCATCGGCGAGAACATCATCTTCATCTACGAGGGCCACAAGGAGTGGCAGGGCCAGAGCCACCAGATTATGGAGTCGCCCAACCAGCGCCTCACCGACTTCATCTTCGCCAGCAACCTCCAGAAGAAGATGCGCGACGCCGTCATCGCCAACGGCATCAAAATATAGTCCCCCATCCCACCCCGTCCCACCTCGTCCCACCCCGTCCCACCAACCTAATCTCCTATGCTAACCACCGTCCTTTCCCTCATCATCATAGCACTCCTTGCGGCCGTTGCCTACCTCGTCCGCACCAACCGCGCCCTCCGGCGCCGCCTCTCCCAGCTCCCGCCGTCTTCCCCCCAGCCCGCCCCCGCGGTTTCCCCGCAGGCCATCCACGCCTCTGCGGTTTCCCCGCAACCAATACCCGCCCCTGCGGTTTCCCCGCAGGCCATCCACGCCTCTGCGGTTTCCCCGCAACCAATACCCGCCCCTGCGGTTTCCCCGCAGACCATCCCCACCCCTGCGGTTTCCCCGCAGGCCATCCCCGCCCCTGCGGTTTCCCCGCAGACCATCCCCGCCCCTGCGGTTTCCCCGCAGACCTCCCCCATTCCTTCCCCGCAGGCCGCGCCTCTGCCGCAGCAAGTCCTCACCCCCGCCGAGGAGTTCGCCGCCATCGACCGCCGCGTCGACGAGCAGCGCCTGTTCCTCGACGCCACCTTTGGCCGCGAGGGCCTCTGCGCCGCCTCAGGACTCTCCAAGGAGCGCATCGGCCAACTCATCCGCCGCTTCGGCGGTGGCGGCAACGTCCAGACCTACCTCAACCGCAAGCGCGTTGCCTACGCCCTCACCCTGATGCAGCAGCACCCCCACTACAGCATGGAAGCCGTCGCCGAAGAGTGCGGCATCGGCAATCCCTCCACTTTCTATCGCGTCTTCAAGCAAGTCTACGGCACATCACCCAACGAATACCGCAAAATACGACGAAACGACCAACAAACACCTACGAAAGACCAAGAAAATACCGATTTGTCTGTGTAAAAAGACAAAATGAGATACATAAAAAGACAAATTGGGAATACTTGTACATTAGAATAGAAACACTATTTAAGCAAATTATCTATCTTTGCAGAGATTTTAACCAACCTAACAACCGAATTTTATAAAAATTATCAATATAATGGCAAAAAAACATTATTACAAGAAAGTATGGTTGCTCCTTGCAATTTTCGGCTTTACCTGTGCGCAGGCGAACGCCCAAGAAGCAAGAGACACGCTGGAAGTCCACTTCCGCGTTGGCAATAGCAACCTGGATCTCAACTTCGCCGACAACAAACGGGAGATTGACCAGTTTGTTCAGTACATTAATGCAAATTATGCCAATGTACCGGCACAGTATCTGAAACTTGATGTCTACAGCGGTGCATCACCTGAAGGCCCCATAGAGATCAACCGTCGCCTCGGCGAGGAGCGCGGTCTGGCTCTGAAGCAAGCCCTGCTCGATCGTCTCGGCTGGCTCAACGGCCGCATCGCCGTCATCAACCAGGGTGCCCGCTGGGGTGGTCTCTACAAGATGATCGACGAGAGCAACGAGCCTTGGAAGTACGATGTCCTGAAAATCATTCAGGAGGAACCCTCTGAGGACACTTGGGCTCGTGATGAGCGTGAGGCCAAGTTGCGCAAGCTCGACCGCGGTCGCGTTTGGAACGTACTGAACACAAAGTACTTGCCTACCCTCCGTTCGTCTGGTTCGGCTGTCATCGCCAAGGTTGTCAATATGAAGGACACCTTAGTTATTCGCGATACCGTATTTTATATACCTGAGCCTTGCGCACCTTATGTGGAGCCGGTCTACCAGAACCACGTTTGGGCTGTGAAGACGAACCTGCTGATGTGGGGCTTCATCACACCTAACATTCAGGTGGAGCGCTCACTCGGCAAGACCAACCGCTGGAGTATCGAAGGCGAGTTCTTCTGCCCCTGGTTCACATGGTCGCACAACGCACACGCACACCAGTTCCTCAACTGGGGTCTGGAACTGCGCTACTGGCTCGGCAACCGAGCTAAGCACCACCGTCTCGACGGCTGGCACATCGGTCCCGCCGTTGCCATCGGTTACTACGACTGGGAGTGGAAGCACAGCGAAGGCTATCAGGGTGAGTATCTGAATGTTTACTGCAACATCGGCTACCAGCACCGCTTCGGACGCCACAAGCAGTGGGCCATCGACGGTGGCATCGGCTTCGGCTACATCCCCACCAAGTACCGTCACTACCTCGGCAGCTCACAGTTCCCCGTGGGCCACGAGGAGGAGTACGACGATCACCTGATGTGGCAGGACACGGGCTGGAAGCATATTATAGGAGCCACGCACGCGAACCTTACTATAGCTTATCTCTTCGGCACGAAGAAGAACCCGATGGTTCCCACATCGCGTCCGTTGGATCCTGACTACGTGATGATTCCTTCACACTACTATGAGGAGTCCGACCGCGACGGCTATAACGACGCCGTCTTCGACAAGTCTCTCCGTTTCGACGTTCCCGAAGAGGATGCCCAGAAGGCAGAAGCCAAGGCTGACAAGGAAGCCGCTAAAGCTGCTGAGGCTGAGGCTAAGGCAAGAGTGAAGGCAGAGGCTGAGGCCGCCAAGCTTGCTGACGCTGAGGCAAAGGCAAGAGCTAAGGCTGAGGCTAAGGCCGCTAAAGAGGCTGCCAAGGCTGAGAAGGAAGCTGCCAAGTTAGCTGCTGCCGGCAACGAGGTGAAGGCAAACGCTGACAAGGAGGCCGCCAAGGCTGCTGCAAAAGCTGAGAAGGAAGCTGCTAAAGTTGCCGAAGCTGAGGCTAAGGCAAAGGCTGCTGCCGAGAAGGAAGCTGCAAAAGTAGCTGAGGCTGAGGCAAAGGCTAAGGCTGCTGCCGACAAGGAGGCTGCCAAGGCTGCGAAGGAAGCTGCCAAGGCTGCTGAGGCCGACGCAAAGGCAAGAGCAAAGGCTGAAGCAGAGGCTGCCAAGGCTGCCGCTAAGGCTGAGGCAGAAGCTGCCAAGGCAAAGGCTAAGGCTGACGCCGCAGAGGCAAAGGCCGCAGAGAAAGCAGCTAAGGAGGCCGCCAAGGCCGCCGCTAAAGCTGCCAAGTCAAACGAGTAAAACCGATAATTACAAGTAGCTATGAATAAAAATAAGTATATGAAACGCTGCACGAAGGCCGTCACCCTGGCGGCAGCAGCCTTGATGCTCCTGACGACGGCCAGCTGCCGCCGCGACCTGTGGGTCTATCAGGACAACTTTAAGCAGGTGGAGCTCGACATCGACTGGCGTAACTACTACCGCGAGTGGGGCATCAACCCCAATGTTCAGCCCGCCTCGGATCCCGATGGTATGACCGTTTGGTTCTTCCCCAAGGACGGACGCACATCGTTCCGCTACACCACCTCTGAGGTACGTCACTTCGAGTCCTATCTCAGCCGTGGCGACTACGATGGCTTGGTGATTGACTACTCACCCGAGGAGTATGGCCATCAGGAGTTCGTCGGTATGGACTTCGCCAACACCGCCACGGTGCAGGCAACACCTAACAGCTACCAGGCTGACTCTATCCCCGAACTGTATGGTGAGCCTGCCTACGGACAGATGCTGAAGAAGAATGCCAACGGTCTCTACCAGATTGCCTGGGAGCCGGAGGACATCGCCAACGACACCATCCACTTCTATGTCAACACCGGTGAGTACGACCGCTACATCCCCTACGAGGAGCGCGACACCTACCAGTCGACGCTGGTCAAGCAGCTCTACAACATGGAGCCCCTTATCATCCCCTGGAACATGCGTATCCGCATCTATATCAAGGGTATCTACTACCTCAACAAGGTCGAGGCTTCGATTGCAGGCCTGGCCAACGGTTACAAGCTCGTTGACTGTGTCACCACAGACACGCCCTGTCTGCTGAAGCTTGACGACTGGGAGATACACTACGATCCTAACCACGCTGACTACGCTGCTGAGGGCGGTCTCGGCTACATCGCCAAGACCTTCAAGACCTGGGGACCGATGAACTTCACCAACCGCAACTGGGATGTCCACACGCCGCAGCGCCCGCTCAGCAACCGTGAGTACAGCACCGATGCTGCCATCGACGGCTACAGCTATGAGGAACTCTCTGACCGCCCAACCGACCAGATCCGCATCAACCTGCGACTCCTGCTCCGCGACCGCCGCACCGTCTGCTACTACCACTTCAACGTGGGTAACCTCATCAACGTCTTCCGCAACGAGTACGCACTGCGTATCGACCTGCTGAACGGCTTCTTCGGACAGCCCGAGCTGCCATACGTCGATGCAGCCAACGGTCTGGAATTCGACGGCGTCGTTGTTCCCTGGCAGGATGAGGATCCTGTAAACGTGACGTTCTAATGAGAAACAAAGGAATGTAATAATCATATTTTATTAACTTAATCAAAATCATCAACAGTATGAAAAAGATTTTCTTATTCGCAGCAGCCGCTGCATTGTTGACCGCTTGCTCAAGCGAGGAGCTGTCAAACTCTGAGGTTGCTCAGCAGAACAATGCTGAGACCCCGGTGGCCTTCAGCATCTACACGCCGCGTAGCGTGACACGTGCTGGTCAGCCGGAAACAATCACAACTGCTTCACTCAAGACTGGTGACCACAAGGCTGGTTTTGGCGTCTTCGGTTACTTCACCGACAATGGAACGTACAGCGAGACTAGTACACCTAATTTCATGTACAACCAGCAAGTGAAATGGAATGACGGCGAGAGTGCTTGGATGTACGAGCCCGTCAAGTACTGGCCGAACGAGTACGGCAACTCAGCTGTCTCTGACGACGTTGACCGCGTGACGTTCTTCGCCTATGCTCCTTGGACTCCCGTTTCTCCCGCCACTGGTATTCCCACAGCTGGTGTGACAGAGGATGAGAGAAACATCACTGCTATGACCAAGAATACTGCCACTGGCGACCCCATCATCAAGTATGTGGTCGATCCTGACGGTATTACTTCTGTTGACCTCCTCTGGGGTGTCTACGCTGGTCAGACACAGTACCACACAGCATGGGGTACTGCAGAGGCTACTGTACAGCCCGCTATGCCTTTCATCGACCTGCTGAAGCCCAACGCTCCTGAGACCACACCTTACACAGACTGGACTGGCAACCCCCTTACCGCACCCACAACCGACAATAAGGTTCGCTTCAACCTCTGCCACGCTCTGGCTAAGCTGCTTGTGACCATCGACTACTTCGATGATTCAAATGGTGGCGGCACATACGGCACAACTGGTGCACTTGAAGCTTCTAAGGAGACCAAGATCTGGATCCGCGAGATTAAGATTGGTGGCTTTATGATGAAGGGCGCCCTGAACCTGAACAGCACAGCTACTAGAGAGGTTGACCCCGATGGCACTGCCAATAATGGTGATGAGTATCTCATCGGTGTTCCTAACTGGAAGGCATACGACGGCGTTAGCGACTTGGAGTATGAGGAGACCACCTTCAAGGACGGTCGTAAGGACGGTCGCGAGGGTGCCATCGACGGTGAGAACAGCAGCGAGAAGTTCCTCGGTCTGAACCCCACCCTGATCCAGAGCACGGAGTACAAGCTGAATACACCTGACGACGGTAAGTTCGAGGACACATGGTTCAACGACAACAAGGGTGTTACTGTTTTGACTCAGCCTCTGTTTGGCGCATGGGATAAAACCAACAAGAAGTGGATTGCCAATACCACCGCAAAGCCCATCTTCGTCATTCCTATGGACAAGCCCATTGACATCTCTATCGTTTACGACGTTGAGACCTACAACCCGAAACTCGCAGGCAAGCTCTCTGACAACCTGACTCCTGGTAAGAGCGTCGAAAACAAGATTTTCAAGACCAGTGCTGAGATCTTCAAAACTACTAATCCTGTTAACATGGAGGCTGGTAAGTACTATGAGTTGAGACTCCACCTCGGTATGACCAGTGTCAAGGTTGACGCTGCTGTTACCGACTGGACTGACACCAACGGTCTTGCTAACCTGCCTGCCAACCAGTAATAGACTCATTTAAGCAAGTAAAAACATCAGTTTTAACAAAAAGAAAAAAGTAACAATTATGAAAAAGATATTTTTATTCGCAGCTGCCGCTGCATTGCTGACAGCTTGCTCAAGTGACGAGCTGGCAAGCGTGGAAACCGCTCAGCAGAACGCTGACGGTGCTCCTATCAACTTCAGCGTCTATACACCGCGTAACGTGACACGTGCTGGCGCTGCTGGTGCCCTTGACAACGCTAATATTGGTACTGTTGGCTTTGGTGTCTTTGCATACTACACTGACGACGAGACTTACAACTCAGAGTCTTCAAAGCCCGACTTCATGTACAACACACAGGTTACCAATCCTGGTAGCGGCTGGGTGTACAACCCCGTGATGTATTGGCCCAACGAGTTCGGTACTGGTGCTAACTCAACCAACACCGACTACGTATCGTTCTTCACATACGCTCCTTATATCGACGTAGTGAACGAGACTGGTATTCCCGTACTCGAGGAAATGACAACAGATGCTGAATATGACGCCTATGCTGCTTCACTCGGCATTAAGTATGTCAAGTATGAGACGAAGGTTGCTAACACACGCGCCAATTATGTAGAGTACAAGGGTATCGCCGATGATGACGCAGCAATTGTTAACGCTTGGAACTTCGATAACGGTACCGCTTATACCGCTGGTGATATTGCCACAGTTGAGGGCGCAATCGCTGCCCTTACTACAGAGTATTACCTTGGCACAGCCACTCCTGTCACAGACCTGGCTACCTATCAGGAATACTTAGGCGTTGCAACTGTTGATGAGGCTAAGGCTGCTCTCGACGAGCTCTGGAAGGAGCAGGTTCAGGGTAAGAACATCACCAAGCTGCCGAAGAACACCGACGGTGGTGATCCTGTTGTGAAGTACGTGGTTGACACCAATCCTTCTACTTCAGTTGACCTCCTCTGGGGTGTTGCTGCTAACGCTACCGACTATAAGTCAATCGTGGCTAACACCAATGTCCAGAACACAATTGGCATGCCTTTCGTTAACATGATTAAGCCGGTAGACCCTGTTAACAACAAGTTGAACTGGAACCTGAAGCACGCTCTGTCAAAGCTGAACGTCAACATCCAGTATGTTTCTGACAAGGAGACACCGACGGCCTACGCTACAACTGATGCTGCCAGCGAGGAGATCAACAGCAACGAGACCCGCATCTACGTCCGCTACGTGAAGATCGGCGGTTTCGTGATGAAGGGTGCCCTGAACCTGAACAACACCACTGCTGGCGAGCCTCTGTGGAAGGCTTACGACGGTCAGACCTCTCTGGCTTACACCACCACTACCTTCAACGACGGTCGTAAGGACGGCAAGGAGGGTACATACAATGGCCTTGACAAGAACGAGGAGAACGCCGGTCTGAACCCCGACATCGTCGAGAACTACAGTAAGGCTATCTGGCCCAGCGGCAAGACCTCTGGTGTCACCAACAAGAAGGTGAACCTCTTCGCTGGTGGCGAGCCCACCACGCCGATCTTCGTCATTCCTACTGGTGACGATATCGACATCGAGATTTGCTACGACGTGGAGACGAAGGACGCTGCTCTGGCAGGATTCCTGTCTGACGGTCTGACTCACGGTTCTACCACCCAGAACATCATCAGCAAGACCAGCGACAAGATCTTCGGTGCTGCTACACCTATGGAGCCTGGTAAGGGTTACAACATCAACATCATCCTCGGCATGACCAGCGTTAAGTTCGAGGCTTCTGTTGAGCCTTGGGATACTTCAACGGCTGACGTAGACGTTGAGCTCCCCTCTAACGTGCTTCCTTAAACCTCTGTATACAAGAGAAGCCGCCGCAAAAGGGCGGCGGCCTCTCTTTTTCAAAAAAGAAAAAACAAAGCTGAAAAGCGCTCTTTGACATCGCTGGCACAGGAAAAACAACGGAAAACTTGCACGTTTCCCAGATTTTCCCTATCTTTGCACCGTGAACGCAGAAAGGGAATAGAAAATGAATAACACGGTATTAGTATCAATCGCTATTTTAGGAATAGCAATTATTGGTTCTATGGTCGCTATTTATTTAGACAAACGTAGTGAGCAAAAAAGCGCAACGGTGGAATAAGCGAAATTCAAAAGTTTCCTACATCAGACAATCCTGAACAAAAGTTGTTTTAGTTGTCTTAGTTGTCGTTAAGAAATCCTGTACAGCAACCTCGGCCCGAAAGACCAAGGCTGCTTTTTCTGTGCCAACAACATAATTGTCAATTATCCATTGTCAATTATCCATTACCAAACGGGTTCTGTCCCCTGCCCTGCCGCAAGGCGAAAATGAGGGAGAAGAAAACGACAGTTTCGACTGTCACAAGATGCAGCCATTAATGGCAGCCCCAAATGAAGAAATAAAAAATAACAAAATATATAAACGTATGAAGAAATACTTAACATTACTTGCTGGCGCCATGTTCCTCACGGCATGCTCTAACGATGCAGAAGACATCGCCGGCAACAACGGCTACCAGCCGTCGACAGACGCCATCGCCTTCGAATTCAACGGAGACGAAGTGGAGAACGCAACACGTGCCAGCGGCGCCATCTACAATGATGTTGCCCTGCAGGCAGGAAAAATCGGCGTCTTTACCTCTTACACAGGCAAGCTGAAGTACGAAAATGTCACGGTAAGTCCTGACTTCATGTGGAATCAGAGTCTGACCTACACTGGTACAGCCTGGGGATACGCCCCATTGAAGTACTGGCCCAATGCTTTGGCAGAGGTGCCCGAATACCTCAGTTTCTTTGCTTACGCTCCCTACGAAGCAGCACCGGCCAGCGACAAGTGCATCACTGACATCAGCGACAACAATGTGACGGGCGATCCTTGGATTAACTACCGCTTGGCTTCGAAGCCCTGGGACGTGTGGAATTACACTGACCCCGATCCCAACAACTGGGCTAAGACGGAAGATGCCAACCAGATTGACCTGCTCTTCGGCACGAGGCGTATAGGCAGTTCTGCTCCCTACACTTACGAGCCTTGGACGGACGTAACAAACTGGGATAACGAGGCCAACCCGGCCGCCAAGCTGATTAACCACAAGGTGCAGTTCACAATGAAGCACGCCTTGGCCAGCATCGGCAACAAGATCACCATCAGAACGAGTGGTGAGCTGAATGGTCTGATTAAGAACTATTCCGAAATTATCGTCGAGGGTATCAAGATAGAGTATAAGAACCTGACCAACAAGGCTCGTCTCATCCTGAACAGCGCCGACGGCTCTGCCAACTGGAAAGAGATTATCAGCGGTGAGTTGACAACCACCCGTACCTATCTAAATATGTTCAAGCCTGCTAATCAGCTGACGTTCGACGGTACACCCAGTACAGACCTGAGCATCGCCCCCAATTCTGATCCTAAGCATATCCACTACCTAAATGCAGCAGCAGCAGCTGACGGTGTTCCCGCTGCAGAAAGCATCGAGGGTGACGGTCTGTTCTACATCCCCCTGCAGATTGCCGGACAACCGAAGGCTACAGCTACAGTGACGCTTTACTACCGCGTACACATCCTCGGCCCTGACATCTACAAACCGGCAATAGGAACTGCCCCCGCAGAGGCCACCAGCAAGACCTTCGAGTTAGACAACAACCTGGAAGGCAAAATGCAGGGTATCGCTCTGACTCTCGGCAAGGACTACGACCTGATGCACGAGGTATGGACGCTCGGCGGTACCGCTACCGAACCGTCTTACAGCCGCATCCATAAATAAGCAAATAAGGAGAGATCAGATATGAAAAAGACTATATTAACATTACTTTGCCTGCTGACAGTTGGCGTCAGCACGTCGTGGGCAGGTACATTCTATATCAACAATCTGGCAGATCTGGTCATGTTCCGCGACTGTGTCTACAGTGGCGAGAAAAACTATGCAGGTGATACCATCTTTGTGACTGCCGATATCGACGCCACCGCTACCGTATGGGCATACGGTATCGGACTGCTGCAGGACCCGACGAATGACGCTGTTCCTGATGACGACAGTTCGCTGAATCCCTTCAAGGGTATCTTCGACGGTCAGGGCTTTACCATTAAGGGCCTGAAGATTGTAAGCGAAAATGTACAGCAGGCAGGACTCTTCCAGTGCATAGAGGGTGCTACCATCAAGAACTTGAATCTTGAAGACTGCACAATTTCTGGTAAGGGTCACCGCGTTGCCGGTATCGTTGCACGCGCTTTTCCTGACGCAGACAAAGACAACATTATCCAAAATTGTAATGTCATCAACAGTACCATTACTTGTACAGCAGCTGAATCTGCTGACTTCAGCCTGATTGGTGGTATTGCAGGTACCGTTAATAAAACAAAAATCATAGGTTGCGCTGTTAACGGTTGTACTATTAATGGCACAACAAGAGGCGGTGGCGGAAGTCTGTATTGTAACGGTGCCGGTGGCATCGTAGGACGTCTGAACGGAGTATGTTCCGTCTTGAACTGTACCGTTTTCGGTGGCACGAAAGTTTACGGAAAAGCCGTTGGCGTAGGTGCTATCATTGGCGAATTTGATAATACTACCGATAAATCTGTTGGAAACAACACTTATTCGAATGACGTTGAAGTGTACTATTATGACATTTCTAACACCAGATGGATTAAAGTTAACAATGGTGGAACATGGACGCTCGCGAATGTTAGTATTAATCCTTCCAATTATGCTCGCGGCTATAATGCACCTGCAAGTTTAGGAAGTACTGAATATCCAGGCATTACACAAGCTGGTAACGACATCTCTGCCGCGACTATCTATCTGTTGAATGGGTCAACTGAGCAGCGCTGGGACACCTACGATGGTACCCAAAAGACGCCATCAACTATCGTTGTTAAGATAGGTAGCACAACGCTGGATTCAAGCACTGACTATACAGTGACTTACGACGAACTGATTCTGCCGGGCGTCTATCCTCACGGTATAAAGATTACTGGTAAAGGCACATACTTTGGCTATGTCTATGCTGACTTCACCATTTGCAAGTCTATCGATCCCACGAAAGCATCAGCAGTTGTCAAAATCACTACAGACCCGGCAACCCCAAATGCCACGGACTTACTGCCCGCACGTACATGGACGGGGTCTGCGCTGCCTTCAGCCTTCAATGTCTATGATTTCGGCGAAGAGCTGATTCAGGGCGTTGACTACAAGCTGTGGTACAAACCAGAAGGCGCCAGCGATTATTCATTGACTGCTCCTACCGGTAGCGAAACCGCTGTGACGAAAGTTACAGTCAAAATCGAAGGTATTGGCATTTACTCAGAAGAGTTCCTGAGAGATTATTACATCGTACCAGTTACAATGACAGACGTGACGACAGGTGCAGATACCAAGATTCAGTATGGTCTTATTGACAAGACGAACAACGTGAATGTCAAGGGTTACACCGGCACTACTGACGGCACAGACGTCATCGTGCCTGCAACGATGAAGCCCATTGATGCCCTGACCTTCAACGTGACAGGTGTCGAAGCACTGAACGCTACTGTCATCAACAGCGTGACGTTGCCTTCTTCTATCACCAGCATCACCGATGGTGCTTTCGACGGCGCAACAAACCTGCACTGGATTGATGCTTCTGAGGCTACGGGCTTCGTACCGACAACCTTAAGCCGCACAGCTACAGCTGCTCCGTTCAAGGGTATCAACAAGCGCTCGCTTATCTTCCTCAACGGCTCTACCGTTGAAGGCGAGAACTACGTCTATAAAGTTGCTGTAGATAACTACCAGTGCGACGTACTGAAGATTTACGACGACACTGAGGGCAATCAGCAGGGCTTCGAAGGTGCCGACGCCACAGAGAAAGCCTTCAATGCTAAGTGGGGCTTCCAGAACCCGATTGCGTTCACTGCCAATACAGTCACGAACACGCGTAAGCTGAATGCTACTGTCAGTGGTAAGCAGCAGGGTTACACCATCAGTCTGCCTTACGAGATGCCTCAGTCGAGTAAGTTCAAGGCTTACCAATTGTATTACTCAAAGGGAGCAACGACCATTGGTTCAGAGAGCTTTGATGGTGTCGTAGGCTTTGAAGAGTATACAACCAACCCCATCCCTGCTAAAGGCCAATTATTGATCATTCCTTCCGAAAGCGGACAGATCTTAAACACAACTGGCGCTAAGGTTGCCCAAACTTACGACAAGGCGTTGACGTCTCCGAGTAAATACATAAATTATACGTCTGTTATTACATCCAGTGCAAAATCTGGAGAGCAGAAGTTCGATATGCTTGGCACGATGGAGTATCTTACAGGTACGACAGATATGTACATCATGCAGAAGGACAACGTGTGGAATAAGTGTACAGCCACAGATTATCCTGGACCATGTGTCCTGCCGATGCGTGCTTACATCAAGACCGCTGCATCACCCTCTCGTCTCTACACTGTCTTCACCAACGCCGACGGCAGCACGACAGCTATCGAGGGTCTGCAGATTGACGCCAATGACAAGGCTGAGTTCTACGACGTTCAGGGCCGCAAGGTCAGCGCTCCACAGCGTAATGGTCTCTACATCGTCAACGGCAAGAAGACTATTGTGAAGTAAATTACAACCACAGGGTGAGGCAAGAGCCACATCCGATACATCACAACTGTCAGCCATCAGCTGAATCGTTACAACAGAAAAGGCAAGGGCAGAAAACTCTATCGCTGCTCTTGCCTTTGTCATTGAAGAGAGAAGAATCAAGAAAATCAACGAATGATATGAAGAAAACAATTATCACACTACTAAGCCTGATGGCACTCGGAAACGCTCATGCAGCTTACAGGTACGACACAGGCTGGATTGAGACACGCTCCTACTGGGCGTCGGGATCCACACGTACATACTTGAACGGCAACTTCTCTGTCACATACTGGACAGAAGACGATGACTCACAGGAATACTGGGGTTCTAACGGAGAAGGCAACTGGCAGAAAGTGCAGTTCAGGTCGAATAGCGACTACAAGATGATTCGCGTGTTCATTACCGGCCCTGGACAACGTGACGGCAGTAAGCCCGACCAGAGTACCTATACGGATAACGGAACGCTTTACTACTCCTCCAATGGTGGTACGTCGATTACGCCGTCCAGCATCAGCCATAACAGCAGCCGCTCATCAAAGAATCTGCGCACCATCGACTGGATAGGTAATTCGACTAATTTCACTATCTATAAGATTGACGACAATTTCCGCGGCGAATACTTTAAGATTTTCTACTCGAAGCCGCTGAATGCTAACAACTACAACGTCATCGTCACCGCAAACTACAATCCCGATGGTGTAGCGACACCCGTCATCAAGGTGAAGGACAAGACAACAGGCGAAACGATACCCGCCTCAGACTTTGACTGGTCATACGTAGCACCTTGCGACGGAAAGACAAGCGGCATCTATCCTGGCGGTATCAAGCTGACATCAAGATCTGAAGACATCACGGGTTCGATGTATGCCGACGTGACCATCAAGGCGGCAGACATGAGCACCGTCAACATCACCTCCACCTCTGGCACCACTCCCCCGTCTATCGACTGGACGGGAGGACAGCTCAACCCTATGAGCATATTCACGCTGAAGTTAGGTAGCAAGACACTCGTAGACGGCGTCGACTACGACTGGTATGTCACGCCGACCAGCACGTCGACATCTACACAGCGTGTGATTGACCAGGGACGCTACACTTTGGTCATGGTTGGTAAGGGCAACTACCAAGGCACCATCACGAAACTGTTCGACGTCACGAAGCCTATGTCGATGGCTGAGAGCCTCAGCGGCATTCATTTCGACCTGCCTGAGCAGATTCTCAGAGGTACAACGGGTCTGAGCACCTTCAATTTAGAAGTGAAGGACAACAAGACAAATCAAACACTGACTGAGGGCACAGACTACACGTTGACATACTATCCCTGCAAGGGTGGCGACGGCACGGACAAATACGATATCGGCACAACAGCCACAACGTTGTCAGCCATGACAGCAGAAGGTAAGTACTGGGTGAAGGTAGCAGGTAAGGCACCGAAATATTCCGGCGAGATCAACAAGGCTTTCTATGTCGTCAACCAATACCAGACCGTCACGCCGACAGATATGCCTGCCGTCACCTTGCTGGTGACCGCCCCGGGCTATCCCGTTGCCGCAGAGTCACCCACAGGATCCGTCGTACCGGGCACGGTCATCGTTTCCCGTGACAAGGACGACAACCCCGCCATCGCCCCCGCCAGCACGTCAGCAAAGATTCCTGAGGAGATGACCAGTACCATTGCCGACAAGGATATGACGTTCACGGTCGCAGGTATCGGAAACGACGCCTTTGCCGGCTGCGCCACACTCCGCTGGATTGACAGCGACATCCCCGCTGCCCTCTGGACACCAACAAGTCTCGACCGTAAGATAGCCAACACGCCGTTCTACGGACTGCCCGTCCATACGTTAGTGTACCTCAACGGCACCACCGTTAAGGGCGAGAACTACATCTACAAGATTACTCCGAGCAGCTATCGCTGCGAGAAGTATCACATCTACGAGGACGTCTCTGGCAAGCAGACCGATTACAGCGACAAATAATAGTCAAGGAGAATAATCATAGAAGTATATTAATAACGAACAAAACAAAGATAAAGTTATGAAACAAAAAATATATTCAACGTTGCTCCTGATGGTTCTTGCTGTAACTTCGGCATGGGCGCAGACTCCTACATATAAGATGAGTGTAAAACATAACACATACACAGTAGTCTATGATAACGTGACATTATCCAGAAGCTATGTTAATGTTGATGGGGATTGGACGACTGAAAAAAGTGGAGATAATTATAACATCAATTATTTTCTATGGAATACACTCAAGCAGGAGACACTTTATGCAAATTGTACGGAAGTACAAATTACAGGTATAAATCATATTGAAGGCTCAAATTTGGAAACTGGAGACAAATCGTTTACGATTAAGAATCCTGCCAAAGATTTTCTTGTATCTTTTAATTTTACCTTTAAGGAAGATGGTCCAAGCTCTGCTGTAAGCACGTGTACAAACTGGATCTTTAATTTTTCATTAGCGCATGAAAGTCACACAATCAGTAGTACTGAATGGGAAAACTACATAGACGGCAGCAACAAAGCTTATCATTACCGCCCTTGTACCGACAACACCTCTTATTGCGAAATGAATGAGGCTGGCAGTTTCACTTCCGATGAAGGGACTCTGACGAGCTGGGCAGAGTGCACCTACGATGACGATGATGACTATATCTGCAATGTCTGCGGTTTCGAGAACGAGAGCAGGAAGCCTGCCCTGGTGCATACCCACGACTTCTCGCCGAACTGGACCTTCACAGAAGAGACAACCGACCCGAACTACGGCAAACACTGGCACGAGTGCTTAGGATACGGTGCTGACGCCACTTGTATCGCTGATGCAGGTGCTGCACTGGCTGAGCATACCTACGGCGAACACAAACACGAGACCAGCTATTACACCTGTACGGTTTGCAGCTTCGAGGATCCCACCAGAAAGACTGAATACAAAGACCATGTGTTTGCAGCCGCATGGACGAACGATGCGACTTACCACTGGCACGCATGCACTGCCGAGGGCTATGACGACGCCTGTCTTGACAAGCTCGATGCCGCCAAGGGTGAGCACGTCTACGGCACAATGGGCGACACCCGCTTCACCTGTCAGATTTGCGGCGCCGAAGACGACACCAAGAAGCCACACACCACTCACGCCTACGCCACAGCCTGGTCGACGGACGCTACATCCCACTGGCATGAATGCACAGCAGCCGGTATCTGCGACGCTCCCAAGGCAGACGAGGCCCAACACGTTTACAGCACGAACATCCAGGAAGAGGCTTATTACAAATGCAGCGTATGTAGCCATGAGAACCACGCCAGAAAGTCTGTAGCCACGAACCAGTCACCGGCCTGGGGATGGACCTACGAGATACCATACGACTTCGAGGTGACAGACGTGGTCAACGACCGCCAGTTTGTAGCCGCTACAGACAAACAGGCTTACACCATCTGCCTGCCCTACGACCTGACACTGCCGGCATCGGTAGAGATCTACACGCTCTCTGCGTCGAAGGACGACCAGGTAGGCTTCGCCAAGTTAGCCACCAACGAGATCAAGGCGCTGACGCCATACCTCATCATTCCCACTATGAGCGGTCAGCTGCTGAACCTGTCAGGCGGTAACATCAAGAAGACCAATGCCACATTGGTGGCAGCCAACGACGCCACGTCGGTAGCCGTCAGCGGTCAGCAGACCTATACGCTGAAGGGCTCGATGTCATATATGGACGGTCCGGCCGCAGCCGACAACATCTACATCATGCAGGGCGAGAACAAGTGGGAGAAGACCGACGGCGGCTCCTACACCAACGCCACGAACAAAGCCAGCATCCTGCCGATGCGTGCCTACCTCACAGCCGCCGGTGCAGCACCCTCGCGCCTCTTCTCGTTCTTCGACCAGACGACAGGCATCCAGCGCACGGTAGTGGTCGATGCTGACAGCAAGCCTGTGGTCTACGACCTGCAGGGCCGCAAGGTCAGCGCTCCGCAGCGTGGCGGTATCTATATCATCAATGGCAAGAAGGTGCTTGTGAAGTAATCACGATGCCCACTCATCGAAATAAAGCTCGCCTATCGGCGAGCTTTTTTCATTTCCACCAGTCGTCTTTCGTACGACAGAGGGCCTGGGCTATACAGTTCATCGTCTTACACTCCGCAACGCTGATCCCTTCATCGGCCCGGCGATAGTGATAAAGCCAAGGTGTTACCATCAGCAGAAGGCCTTCTGAACAGAGATGGATCCGATGCTCTGAGGGGTGATAAAGCTCAGGAAAGCCGTTGTCGGCAATGATGATAACAGGAAAACCACGGCTAAGGGCCGTGTCGATGATATCTTGCTCGCCTTTAGCAATGCGGCCGGAGACAAGGACGGCGTCCGCTGCCGCCGCTTCTAAGCAGCGCTGCTTCTGCAGCTCGAAGAGCCCGGCATCCTTACGATGACAGACAACAGGCAAGAGGCGGCGCTGGAGGAGCTGGCGGTCGCCATAGCTATCGCAGATAATGAAGGGCTTTTCGTGGGTTGTTGTCAGAAGGCGGCTGCTGAGGAGGCGCCACGTCTCGTCAGTGATCTGTGATGGGTGGCACTCGCGCTGCAGGTAGCCCCGAAGAGCAGGGAGCGTGACGGCGGTATCGATGCCGCCGCGCTGCGTCTGCAAGCGCTGGCGGTCTGAGGAGCGGAGGAGGCGGCTGCGCGGGTTATTGTGGATATAGCGGCGCTGCTGCTCGAGCTGCCCTTCGCGGAGCGGCTGCACGTCGACGTAGCCCTCGCTGAAGAGCGAGGGGCGGCCGGTAGAGGCGCGGGAGGGCGGGCGCTGGCCTTGCGGGAGCTGTTCTTGCGGGGGAACCGCAAGAGGCGGGCTGCCCGCTGAAGAGGGAAGGGGCGGGCTGCCCGCTGAAGAGGGAAGAGGCGGGCCACTTGGGGAGGAAGGGAGCGGGCCACTTGGGGCAGGCGGGCTGCCTGCTGGGCCCGCTGAGGCGGGTTCGCCCCGCCGGTCAATGTGAGCGGTGAGGCCGCGGAGCTGCCAGAAGCGGCGGTTGCAGCCCTTCTTGAAGCCGGCGATGACCTGGCCCAGATGGGTGGCGCGGCCATTGCTGCTGATGATATTTCTACGAACGACAACGATGGCATGCAGATGGTCAGGCATGACGATATGATCCTGCACCTCTACCATGGGATAATGAGCGGTGATGCTCGTGGTCAGCTCTTGCTCTACCATCATGCCGATATCGGTCAGCGATACCCTCGGCGCCTGCGAATCGCCGTCGGGCTTGGAGGCATCGCCGATGACAGTGCCGAGCAACTGGCCTAAGGCCTCATTCACCTTGATGGTTATATGATAGGTACCGGCCCAGGAATAGTTCTTCGCCTGACCACGCCACCCCATGTGATGGCTGCCATTATCCTTACTATCCATCAGCGTTACGGTTAAGTGTTATGCTTATTTCATCCGCCAACTGCCGTTGTGCACCACCATGGGCACAACGATCTCCTCCTGCGTGGAGTCGCCATAGCAGAGGAGGAGGAAGACGGAGGTGTAGTGGTCGAGGCTGTCGGTACGGACATTGGAGACGCTGACGGCGGTGATGCCGTCGTGCTTCTCCTGCTGCTGGGCCATAAACTGGCGGTAGCCCGTGAGCAACTGCTCACGGTAGCTGTCGGGCAGAGAGTCAGCCCCTGCCCTACCCTCTAAAAATTGCTCATACTCACCGGCCAACAGGTGGCGGTAGTAGCCCTCGGCGGCCAAGGCCGCCTGCTGCTCGGGGGAAAGGGGGGAGGAGCAGCTGAGGAGAGCGAAGAGGGCGATAAGACTGATAAGACTGATAGGACTGATGGGACTGATAGGACGAATAGGACGAATAGGACGAATAGGACGAATAGGACCTATAGGACTTATAGGACCTATACGACCTATAAGCCTTATAAGCCTTATGGAGCGGAGCCACTTCATTTCTGCCTAATAAAGACGTTGATGGGGGAGCCGGTGAGGGTCCAGTTCTCGCGAATCTTGTTTTCGAGGAAGCGGCGGTAGGGCTCCTTGACGTACTGCGGCAGGTTGGCGTAGAACACGAAGGTGGGAATCTGCGTGTCGGGCACCTGCGAGACATACTTGATCTTGATATACTTTCCCTTGACCGACGGGGGCGGCGTCTGCTCGATGAGCGGCAGCATCACCTCGTTGAGCTTCGTGGTGCCGATACGCACCTTCCGGTTGAGGTAGACGTCCTTGGCGGTCTCCAGAACCTTGAAAATGCGCTGTTTCGTCAACGCTGACGCGAAGATGATGGGGAAGTCAACGAATGGTGCCATACGCTGGCGTATCGCCGTCTCAAAGGTTTTGATGACCTCCTGCGACTTATCCTCTACGAGGTCCCACTTATTGACGACGACGACGAGCGACTTGTTGTTCTTCTGGATGAGCTGGAAGATGTTCATATCCTGGGCCTCGATGCCACGCGTAGCGTCGATCATAAGGATGCAGACGTCGCTGTTCTCGATAGAGCGTATGCTGCGCATGACGCTGTAGAACTCCAGGTCCTCATTGACCTTGTTCTTACGGCGTATGCCGGCGGTGTCGACGAGGTAGAAGTCGAAGCCGAACTTATCGTAGCGCGTATAGATGCTGTCGCGGGTGGTGCCGGCGATATCGGTGACGATATGGCGGTCCTCGCCGATGAAGGCGTTGATGAGCGACGACTTGCCGGCATTAGGCCGGCCTACGACGGCAAAGCGGGGAATGCCGTCCTCAGTGTCGTCCTTCGTCTTCTCGGGCAGCATCTCGAGCACCTTGTCAAGCAGGTCGCCGGTGCCGCTGCCTGTCGCCGCGCTGATGCAGTAAGGGTCGCCCAGGCCGAGCTTGAAGAAGTCGTACTGGTAGTAGAGGTCCTTACCGTCGTCGGCCTTGTTGGCCACGAGCAGCACGGGAAGTTTGGCGCGGCGCAGGATCTGTGCCACGTCCATGTCCCAGTCGGTGACACCGTTCTTGATGTCGCAGAGGAAGAGTACGAGGTCGGCCTCCTCGGTGGCTACAAGCACCTGTTTGCGTATCTCCTCCTCGAAGATATCATCGCTGTTGACGACCCAGCCGCCGGTATCGACGACAGAGAACTCGCGTCCGCACCACTCGCACTTGCCATACTGGCGGTCGCGTGTTGTGCCGGCCTCGTCGCTGACGATAGCCTGGCGGGAGTTGGTCAGACGGTTAAATAAGGTGGACTTGCCTACGTTCGGGCGTCCTACTATGGCTACTAGATTTCCCATACTTCAATTATTTCTTTTTTCGGGATTACGGGATTACGGGATTACGGGATTTCGACATTACGGTATTACGGGATAACGAAATCTCGGGATAACGACATTTACTCCGGGTTATAGCCGAAATTGTCGAGTTCTTTCTTTGACGAGCGCCAGTCCTTGTCGACCTTGACAAAGATCTCGAGGTAGATGTGCTTGTCGAAGAACTTCTCGAGCGTCTTGCGGGCCTCGGTGCTGACCTTCTTCAGGGCGACACCCTGATGGCCGATAATGATGCCCTTCTGCGAGTCACGCTCGACGTAGATGACGGCGTTGATATGTATCTGACGGTCGTCCTCCTTAAAGCGCTCCACGACGACCTCTACCGAGTAGGGTATCTCCTTGTCGTAGTAGAGCAGGATCTTCTCGCGGATAATCTCCGAGACGAAGAAGCGGGCGGGCTTGTCCGTCAGCTGGTCCTTGTCGAAGAAGGCGGGACTCTCCGGCAGCAGTTCCTGGATGCGCTTCAGCAGCATGTCGACGCCGAACTTGTTCTTCGCGGAGATCGGCAGGATCTCAGCGTTAGGAAGGAGAGAGTGCCATTTCTCTACTAACCTTCCCAAAGCTTCTGTAGGTGACTCGGGCTTCCCCCCTTCGGGGGGAGTGAGGGGGGCTATATCAATCTTATTAATAAGCAAGATGACGGGAATCTGCATCTTCTGCACCTTCTCGAGAAAATCCATGTTCTTCTCCGGGTTCTCCACCACGTCGGTGACGTAGAGGAGGATGTCGGCGTCCTGGAGCGCCGACTCCGAGAAGGCGAGCATCGACTCCTGGAGCTTGTAGTTCGGCTTGAGCACGCCCGGGGTGTCGCTGAACACGATCTGCATGTCCGGCGTGTTGACGATACCCATGATGCGGTGTCGCGTGGTCTGGGCCTTGAACGTAGCTATTGAAATACGCTCACCAACCAGCTGGTTCATGAGCGTACTTTTACCTACATTGGGATTTCCAACGATATTGACGAATCCTGCCTTATGCACCTTAGTCATTTACATTTTGACTGTTTACGATTTACTATTTTGTGCCAGCATCATACGCCCACTTATAGTAAGAGGCACCGTGGACGAAGCCGGCACCGAAGGCGGTGAAGATGAGGTTATCGCCCTTCTTCAGCAGGTGCTCATAGTCCCAGAGAGCGAGCGGGATGGTCGCTGCCGACGTATTGCCGTAATGCTCGATGTTGACGAGCACCTGGTCCATCGTCAGCTCCAGGCGCTTGGCTACAGCCTCTATGATGCGCATGTTAGCCTGATGAGGCACGACAAAGCGGATGTTGTCCTTGTTCAGGCCGTTGCGCTCGGCAATGAGTGCGCAGTCGTCGCTCATGTTCGTCACCGCATAGCGGAAGACGGTGCGTCCCTCCTGGTAGAGGTAGTGCAGACGGTGGTCGACGGTGAAGTGGCTTGGCGGACTGACGGAGCCTCCGGCTTTCATGTGGAGGAAGGGCAGGCCCTTGCCGTCGCAGCGGAAATAGCTGTCGATGACGCCGATATTCTCCTCCTCGGTGGCCTCTACGAGCACGGCAGCGGCGCCGTCGCCGAAGAGGGGACACGTCTGGCGGTCTTTGTAATCGGTGACCGACGACATCTTGTCGGCACCGATAACGATGACCTTCTTCAGGCGTCCGCTCTGAATCATCATCGCCGCCTGGTCGAGGGCATAGAGGAATCCGCAGCAGGCGCCCCAAAAGTCGAAGGCGTAGGCGTTCTTCAGTCCTATCTTTCCTAAGACGATGCTTGCCGTCGACGGGAACTTATAGTCCGCCGTCGATGTGGCAACAATCAGAGCGTCGATGGTGTCGGGGTCTATCCCCGTCTTCTTCAAGAGCTGCTTGGCTGCCTTTCGCGCCATATAGCTCGTGCCGAGACCTTCCTCGGAGAGTATACGTCGCTCCTTGATGCCCACGCGCGTCATAATCCACTCGTCGTTGGTGTCAACCATGCGCGACAGTTCCTCGTTGGTGAGGACGTAGTCAGGCACGTAGCCGCCGACGCCAGTGATAATAGCGCTGTATCTGCTCATTATTCAGCTACTTCGTCCTCTTTCTTGATAGCCACCTTTCCACGGTAGTAACCGCAAGTGGGGCAAACAGTGTGGTACACATAGTAAGCACCGCAGTTGGGGCATACGGCGAGCGTAGGAGCTACAGCCTTGTCATGGGTACGACGCTTGAGGGTACGAGTCTTTGATTGTCTTCTTTTAGGATGTGCCATTTTGATTTACAATTTAACTATTTACAATTTACAATTTAATTTTTTAATTTTAGCTCTGCGAGCTTACTCCATCGGGGGTCTACAGTCTGGTTGGACTCCTCATCGCCGCTTCGGTCGGCTGACAGCTCTTCCAGAGCCTTCGTCATAGCAGGGTTGCACTTACCAGTTGCGTGCACGTGCTGGATGGGTATTGCCAGAGCTATAAACTCATAGATGAACCACGCCGTGTCGAGTATTCCTTCGTTCTCGTCGACGGTCACGGTGTCATCGTCCTCAGAGTCGTTGCTTCCGAGTTTGACGACCAGTCGGTTGTCAGTCTCTATGGGCTGTTCCATCAGGTCGAGGCATCGGTCGCAAGTGATGTCTATGCTGCCGACGGTGTGGAACAGGAGTTCAAAAAAGCCGGATGCCTTGCGTATAGACAGCGACACATGCAACGCTCCACTCTCCACTTCCGTCTGATCCAGGGCGTCGAAGAATGACTTGTCCAACTCCCACTCGAAGTTTGTCACCTCGTCTGTAAGTCCTTTCAAATCAATCTTATAACGCTCCAAATCACACATATTCACACTTTTAGGCTGCAAAGGTACTAACTTTTTGGGAAACGACCAAAAAAAACGGTTATTTTTTCATTTCTATGCGGAAGGTGGTGCCGACGCCCACCTCCGACTGTTTCACGAAGATGCGTCCGTGGTGATAGTCCTCGACGATGCGCTTGGCCAGCGAGAGGCCGAGGCCCCAGCCGCGCTTCTTCGTGGTGAATCCCGGGGTGAAGACATTCTTGATGTCCTTCTTGCGGATGCCCTTGCCGTTGTCCTGCACCTCGAGGACCACGCGCCCGTCAGCGTCGGTCAGCGTCAGGACGATACGTCCGGTTCCCTCCATGGCGTCGACGGCATTCTTGCAGAGGTTCTCTATCACCCACTCGAAGAGCGACGCGTTCATCTTCACGATGACGTCGTGGTCGGGGACGTGGCATACCATCTCCACCTTCTTCGACGTGCGGCGGTCCATATAGTCGACGACATGCACCAGCACCTCGTTCATCGACGCATCGACGGGTTCGGGCAGCGAGCCAATCTTCGAGAAGCGTTCGGCGATACGCTCTAAGCGCTTCACGTCCTTATCCATCTCGGGTATCAGGTCATCCTGCGGATAGTTCTCCTTCAGGATCTCCACCCAGGCCATCAGCGACGAGATGGGCGTGCCAAGCTGGTGGGCCGTCTCCTTCGACAGGCCTACCCACACCTTGTTCTGTTCCGCACGCTTCGACGACAGCAGGGCAAAGATGGCCACGACGACGAAAATCATCACGATGCCCAACTGGACGTAGGGCCACTGCGTCAGCCGTTTCAGCATGATCGACTCGTCGTAGCACACCAACTGGCTGCCGATGCGGATGGTGTCGCCGGCCTGCACCATACGGCGGGCGTAGTCCTCGATGTGGAGTGTGTCGCTGATGTTGCGGTAGTCGTCGATGCCGCCTTCGTCGTTCAGGACGATGACGGGAATCGTGTTGTTCGACTGCATGACGTTGAGCACCAACGACAGGTCGGTCGTCTCGTCGGCGTTGTTCAGCGCCTGCAGGGCCTCTGCCCACGTCTCCATCTTCGCCCGCTCCTCACGTTGCAGGTCGCGCACGAGATAGTGCGACACGAGTAGCGACACCACGGCAATGACCACCGCCGCGATGACCAGCAATATCTTCACCTGTCGTATTCTGTCAGTCCACTGCATAATCGTCTATATAACGCACGACCCCTCGTTTTATTGTTATTAAAGGATATATTCCACGCCGAGCACGAAGCGGCGAAGACGGCAATCAGTCTTCTCACACGAGCGGCCGTGACGTTTTTCTGTAAGGCCGATATTTTTTCACGAGAGGCTTGTACGTTTTTAGACATAAGTACGTTTTTAGACAGGAGGACAGGAGGACATGATTGTCCCCCTCGCGCACGCGTAATATGTATAGGGAAGCGGAAAACATCCCACCCACGTCGCCCACCCCACCCGTAACATAGGAGCGACATGGGCGACATGGGTGGGGTGTTTTACCGTTAAGACTACCATATATAGAGAGAGATAAGACAAAATGAGAGTCAGAGACAAAGTGAGAACTGAGAGGTACTCATATACTCATGTCAAATCACTACTGCACCTTCGGAATCTCGAAGATGAAGCGGCAGCCCTGCTTGTAGCTTTCGTCTAAGATGAGGTCGCCGCCAAGGCCTAAGGCGTGGCTCTTACAGAGCGGGAGGCCGAGGCCGAGACCTTCGGACAGGTCGTCAATCTTGGCGAACGGCACGAAGATCAGATGCTCGTTATCCTCGGGCATGCCCGGTCCCACATCCTCGACGATGAAGCGCACCTTTGTCTCTGTCTGCGTCACGCGCAGTGTGATGTGCTGTCCGTCGGAGAATTTCGCCGCGTTGACGAGCAACTCCTGAATCGAGTACATGAGGAAGTGCCGGTTAGTCTTTACGGTGAGTTCGTCAGGCACTTCGGTCTCAAACCTTATTTCTGCATCATAGCAGTAGCCGAGTGTGTCGCTGATAGCTTCACGTGCCTCCTTGTTGCAGGCCACGATGTCGTTCTTGTCGTAACGCGAAGCGTTGGCCGCGCCCACGTCAGAGCTGTCGTAGAGCATCATCGTCGAGCGCAGCAGTAGTCGTGCATGATGCCTCATCGTGCTGGCAATACTGTTCATCTCGCTGCTTTCCAATCCTTTCTTGTTGCGGCTGCTGAGGTTGGCTTTCATCACATTCGTCAGACCGTTGATGACGTTCAGCGGATTACTGATCTGGTGCGACACGTTGCGTATGAAGATTCCCCTACGCTTGGAGACCTCCTTAGCCAACGGCAGTGTCTGTTCGAGTTCAGCGTTTTCGCGCTCCACCTCCTCAGCGGCCTGTCTGGCGCTCTCCTCATGCGAGATCAGTGCCAGCTGCATGCTCCGGAAGGCATTCTGCAGTTTTCCTACCACATCCTTATGGCCCGACGGGGGGATGACCTTCTCGTAGTTGCCCTCTGCCACCTGTTTCGTTGCTTCCATCAGCTCGTTGACGGGGCCAATGTTGTGCTGTACGACCTTTCGCGTGAGCCACCATATCAGCAGGATGCCTACTACGACGATGACGAGCATGACGATGGTCAGGTGGTTATAGTCTACCAGGACGTCGTCGTCTTGGCATACCAGTGCCAGGCTCCATCCCGTATCTGCTACAGGCTTGTAGCACACATGGCAGAGTACGCCGTCTAAGTTGACATGTGCCGTGCCGGAATGTCCTGCCGTCATGTCGCGTCCAAGGGCAATGATGTCGGGATGCTCGACGGAATCGTTGACCGAGAAAATGGTATTCTTGAACAGCAGGTTTGTCTGGGGGTGAACGAGATAGCCTCCCGAAGGTCCGAGCAGCATATAGTAGGAGCTGGGATAGGGATGGTGTGTTGCCAGCACCGTCTCGCGCAGCTTCTGGAAGGAGAAGTCGACAGAGATGACGCCCATGATGCGACTGCCCTTCGGCCGCAAGGGTATGCAATAAGAACCGACGGCATCGTGGTGGTTGATAGTGCCGGCATTGAAGTCGCTGAACGGATTGATCCAGCAGGGGCGTCCCAACTGCATGGGCTTCTTATACCAGTTCTTCTCGAAATACTCAAATTCCGGTTCCGTCACGGTGATGACGGTGTCGCCATCGTTGACGGAATAGACTGAGAAGGAGCTGCCATACTCCGGGAAGACGTCAGGCTCAGTGCTGATGGAACAGCTGAGCACACTGCGGTTCAGGCTGACGACCCGTCGCGATACCACTTGTAGGGAGTCGGGGCTGAAATGCTCCTCTATCATCCACGTATTCGACCGTGCTGCCGTCTCTATCGCCGACAGGTAGTTCTCCACGAGCTGCTCTGTGGTGCTGAGGATGGTGACCGACCGCTCCATCGCCTCCTTGTGCAGAAGATAGTTGGCATGGCGGTAGAAGGCACTCAGCAACAGCACGAAAAGAGGGATAGCCAGCAGCATGATTGTGCGGCTGAGCCGCTTGGAGAAGGTTCGCTTCAGATTACTCATGGCTGGCCTCCTTTCCTGCTTCGAATTTGTGACTGAGCAGCGCGAGGACAACCTCGCCCTGCTGCTTAATGTTGCCAATCTCCTGGTCGGCCTCCTGCAAGGTGATGGTCTGGTAGTTATCACAGAGCTTGGTGACGCTGCCCAAGATTGACTCTGAGGGCGCTATCATGCGGTTGGTGACATTGTGGAGGAAGATGGCCTTCACCTGATCGTCTTCCTGAATCTGCTGATGAGTTTTCTGCAGCTGCTCGCGGCGCTCGTTCAGCGCGTCCTGCAGCTGCTGCTTCTTGCTGACGTCGGCCGCCAGTGCCCTCTGCATCTGCTGGAAATGCCGCTGGAAGATACCCACCTCGTCGTTGCGGTTCGTGTCGGGTATGGGTTCTTCGTAGTGCCCCTCGGCTATACGCTCTGCCGATACCGTGAGGTAAGCCAGCGGCTTCACCTGCCTGCGTATGACCATACGGCACAAGACATAGAAGATGAACAGCCCGACGAAAGTAAATCCAAGTACGTGGAACACCAGATGGTTGTATTCGCCAAAGATGTCGCTCTTGGGGTAGACCGTAGCTATGGTCCAGTTGAGTGCCTCCATAGAACGTCCCGGCACATTGTTACGTACGAAGGGTTTATAGAACGCATACCAAGTCTCGCCGTCCTGTTCGAACGACACTTCGCCGCTCCCCCGTCCTATTTCGACTTTAGACTTCTCGCCTCTGAGTTTCTCGCGGACAGGGTGAACGATGTAAGACCTGTCAGCCGCCAGCAAGACGCTGTAGCTATGAGGCGTTGGCGCTACATCGAGGACAATCTGCGACAGCAAGGTCACTGACAAGCCGACGGCAAGAACGCCGACGTGCTCGCCGTGGCTGTCGCGAATAGGCAGACAAAAGGAGATGACGGGTTCTACGGTGTAGTCGCGGTTATGCTCCGGGTTGAGCCATGCCGGCCGGCCTGTTCGCATGGTTTCCACATACCAGTTCTGCTTGGTGTAAGGCCGGTTGACAGACTTGTCGGCAGCAATCAGCTCTGGCGAGTTGTACTTCTTACGGTGAACGTAGGTTATGAACTGCTCGCGGCCAGGGAAGTAATTGGGTTCGAAGGCAATGGCGCAGCCCGTGATGTTCGGGTTGCACTCCACCAGCCGGCGGGCATAGGTCGCCATACGTTCCGGCTGGTCGAGATGTTCCAGTAATTCATAGTAGAAGTTACCTGCCATCTGCTCAATGCTCAGCAGTATGTTGTCGACATGCTGCACCGTGCCCTCAAGGCGCTGTTCAGCATCCTTCTTGGCTTCTTCTACCAGCGTCTTCCGCGTGAAGTAGAACAATCCTCCGAGCGATACCAATAGTAGCATCACCACCTCGATCACCACCAGCGTGTTAAGCTTGATGGAGGGCGCGGAGAAAAACTTTTTTACGATTTTTTGCATACTAACCTAACAATTATCATGCCAACGACAACCATTCCCAAAAGAATCAAGGCTATCGGGAGCAGCGGTTTCACAATGTCGGTTTTAGGAACAATGACGGCCACCGACCAGTCAATGTATTCTATCGGTCCATAATAGACGGTACAGTCTTCACCATCAATCATCATCTCGATGACGCCGCCCCGCTTCTGCGACAGGTCTTTGAGCACATTTTCGTCAGTAATGGCCACGGCCTTCTCCTCGGGGCCAGCTATACTGGTGCCGTCGCTGTTGAGGACAACGGTATAGAAGGCGAAGTCGGTGAGCGACTTGTACCTATTGAGCATCTTGTTGGTCTTACTGCTCTGGTCTACCCACTCCAACTCCTTGGCCAACCACTCGAACTTCATATCGGCACCGCAGACGCAAGCCAGGTCGCCCTTGGCGTCGTAGACGGGCTTGACAAACGTAGCGTAGTGGCCGCTCATGCTGGTTCCGTCGTAGTAGTAATACGGATCAGACCAGAAGCTGGCGTTGTGCTCAGTAGCGCGGATGTACCAGGCCGACTTGGTATAGTTATGACGCGCAGAGCCCACCTGGCGGTACTCAAAGCCACCGTACTCCGGCTGATAGACGTATGGCTCGAACCACGTGCCCTTCTCGGGGAAGTAATCGGGTGTGAAAGCAGCGAAATAGCCGCGCACGTCGAGGTTCAGGTTGGCCTTGATCTTCAGGGATTCTATCACATGCTCAGGGGAATCAAGACTCTGGGCGACCTCGTCGAAGACGTTATTGGCATTCATCTCGGTGCCCCGGATAATCTTCGACACTTTCTCGGCCGACACGTTCCTAATGCCATTATAGCGGGCATGCGACTCGGCAATAATGACTTGATAGATGATGACGAAAGACAAAGTAGCCATCGCCAACAGCACGGCCAGTACCGTCAGCAACATTCGCCGCTTCGGTTTCCATGATGTCGTCTTAGGCATTTCCTCTACGTTATTGGTTGTTTCCATATCCATGATGTTTTATTATTTAAGGTTCAGGTTGTTTCCTCCGGATTGTCAGGGTGCTTATGCTCGTCCACATAGTTGGAAAGGGTGAAGCGCATGTTCTCTATCGAGTCGGCCAACTGCTTGATTTCATCGTTATGCTTCAAGTCGGGCATCAGCGAGTCGAGCTTGCCCTTGGCCATACTGTCGGCCATGGCTATCAGCTGCTGCAGCGGTTCAGTGCCGTTCTTGATGTAATAATGGCAGATGATGACGACGAGCATGACGGCCAATATGACGATCAGCACCACCGTGATGCCATTCAGATAGCTCAGAATGTCGATGGCCCGGCACGGCACGATGGTGACAAACAGCCACCGGGTGTACTTCACCGGTATGTAGAACAGGTAACACTCCTCGCCATTCACCAGGAACCGCTCATTACCACGGTCAACGTCTTCCACGCCGTCTTGCATGCTTTTGATCAGCCCCTTGACGTCGCTGCCGTCGCACGACTCCAACTCATCATAGAAACTGTCCTTCATGATACGCTCTTCGTTGGAATGGGTGAGGAACGAGCCGTCGTGGTTGATGATGAAGCTTTTCGACCTCAGCTTTAACTTGGAAGCCATGAACATCGGGCCGTTGTTGATAGTGCTGTCGGCCTCTTTCAGCTTGTTGGTGAGCCAGTCGAGCGAGATGTCGGCTCCGAGCACGGCGACGACACGGCCTGCGGGGTCGTGGATAGGCACCATATAGGCCGACAGCGTCGTCTTCTCGTCATAGCCGTCATAGAAAGGCTCCGACCACTGGGCCGAATCGGAATTCAGCACATCGAGGAACCAACCTGCGGCGAGATAGTCGAGGTCGGCATCGCCCATGTCTTCAGCGTAGATGACGTCAGGGTCGGTCACATTACGCCAGGCAAAGGGGCAGAAGCGGTGCTCTTTCTGCGGGTAATAGTAATCCTTGATAAAGCTGATGCCACAACTACGCACGCGCGTACCACTCTTTACTATACGCTCCATCGTCTTCTTGTGCTCGTCGGGCTTGTCGAGCGAGTGTTCCAGATAATAGATATTGTTCGTGACCGCCACGTACACGTCGGAGATGACGCGACGCGTATACTCGTTGGTGATGAGCATCTTGTTTCGATAGATCTCAGAATAGAACTGGCGGGTAGCCTGCCTCTCGAAATGCAAGAGGAGGTATGAAAGGCCAAGGGCGATGATGGCCGTCCATATCAGCAGTCTGCTGGTGAGTCTTCTGGCAAGAGTTTTTCTTTTCTTTTCCATCTGTTCGTTTTTCTCAGTATTCAATTACGGTTCCTTGGGTACTTCAAAGTAGAATCGGGTACCACCCGTATACTCCGCATCATACCAAATACGTCCGTGGAGCAGACGGCTGATGGACTGGCAGATATTGAAGTTCACGTTCACGTAACGCACGCCGTCGTCGTCGGCCTTCACGCCACCGGACAGGTTCCCAGGGTCGTCGCCATAGCGGGAGGTCGCGTCGGTGATGCTGAGCAAGACAAACGCCCCGGCATCGGCACACCTCAGCCTGATCAGACCTTCCTGCGCAAAACGTGCGGAGTTGTTGAGAAGGAGCGCCAACAGCTTTTCCAATGCCTCCGGATTCGACTTGATTTCGAAATCATCCGGATAATCGGTCTGGAACACGGTTGTCACGCCCTTGTCGCAGTTGTTCTGTGCAATGTTGGCCAGATGGTCGCAGAGTTTGTTGACCCTCACCGGCGTCGTGAGCGACAAATCGGCCTTACTCTCGTAGAACGACAGCTCGTTGAGCTCCTTGAGAGCCCTCTCGGCACCCTTCTTGCCATAGTCAAGCATCGTATTGTCGTGCTTGAGCAGACGGATAATCTTACGACGCTGATAGATGACGAAGAGCAGAATCAGGATTACCAACAGGGCAACGGCTATGTAGAAGCGATAACGCAGCTTTCCGTTCTGGTTTTCCAGCAGTTCCTGCTCCAAACGGAGGCGGTCGTTGTTCATGCGCAGATACAAGTTGGCCACCTCGCTGTTGTGCGAAGCGCGGGCAATGGAGTCGGAGATGTTCTTGTACTGCAGCATGTACTCGTAGGCTTTGGCATCGTCACCCAGACGGTGATAGATCAGAGCCTTGCGCTCGGCACAGGTATCGGGCGACAATCGGTCAGAAAGGCGCAGGGCACTTTTGTAGTCGCCGTTGACGATGTAAAAATTCACCTCCGTCAAGACGCCCTGCATCCTGATGCCGTCAGTCTGCTCCAGCCGCTTCATCTCGTCATAGATATGGTTGAATTCATCGGCATCATTCTCATCAAATGCCATGATGCTAAGGCGGTACAGCGTCCTACCCTTATGGTGGGGAGCCAGGTTTGGCTCAGCGAGCAACTGGTTGGCATATTTCTTGGCCAGTTCCATATTGCCGCGCGTATAGGCAATCTTCATCAGTTCGCGCAAATCCTCAGCGGCACTCTCGTTGGGGAATCGCCGATGATGGAAATCCACGGCGTTGAGGAAGGCTTTCTCAGCAGCGTCGTACTGCTGTTTCTGCAAGAGCACCATCGCCTCGGTATGCAGGGAGGAATATTCACCGTAGACGCAGCCCTGCTCCTGGGCATGCTTTTTCATCTGCTGACATATATCCATGGCACTCGCATAATACTGATGCGCCGCCTCAAAAAGTGCCTGATTACTCCATGCCTTGTGGAACAGCCGGTCGTCGCCCTCCTTCGTGGCTGCCTCTTTCAGCTGCTCAGTGATGACGAAGAAGGTATCACGCTCATTCGTTCCAATGTATTTCAGCATCAGAGCTTCGAGCCGCATGAGCTCATCGCTCGAGGAAGCGGCACGCAAAAGCGTACTGCAAAGCAGCAAGCCCAGCAGTACAAGAAGCTTCAGATGTTTCTGACTATATAACACGACTGAACAATTCATTTAATAATCGCCTGCAAAAATAAACAATTATTCCGAAAAAACCAAATAGAATACAAAAAAAATGGATAAAACTTCAGGGCTACTACAGCGTTTTTACAGTTAAAACCTGTTAAAAACAGAGCCTCAGCACACGATTTCTATATAAATTAGAATAATTTTTATCAGATTTTTATTACTTTTGTCTCCGAATCGTCACGGCAGATGTCAGGAACGGTGTACAGGTTGCGAGTTGGCCGAATGTGCTGCTGAAAAGGCAGTCACGGAATCCCGGCAGGCTGAAAAGGCCTTTTTACAGCAAGCAACCATTTGGTAAACAGCCACTTAGCTTGCATGAACAACAAAATGCAAGGAGTATATTTATTATACATCCAACCGTAGACTATCAAAGACACATTCGGGAGTGTGACAACATAAAACGATGAAGACAGGGAACAAAACTTGTTGGTATGTCATGACGCATCATGAGATGAAACGTTTCATGGAATGGCTCAAAACAGAGAACGCACAGCGTCTGAGCCACGATGAGGCCATCATCGAGCCTTTCTATCCCCAGGATTTCCTGAAGGAGACGGAAAGAAGCCTGTCGAACGACTTTGCCAACATCGTATTTCTGAAAACCACCGAGGACGACATCAACCGCCTGGTCAGCAACCAGAAAGGCATACCCTCGCGGCTCCGCCTCTGGCATTACTTGGACACCAACGGCGAGAAAGCCACCGTATCGGACAAGACGATGCAGGAGTTCCTGCATGCCTGTATCCAATACCGAGGTTACTACGACATCATTCCCCCTATCAGCAGTATCGAAGTGACGGACAAGGTGAAAATCATCAGCGGACCGTTTGCCGGACACGAAGCTTCCGTCATGCGGGTACAGCTCTCGCACGGCGCCATCCATCTGGACTTGGCCATCGAACTGCTGTCGGGCGTCATGAACATCCGCATGTGCGACGTCGACAAGAACAAGGTGACCATTCTCAGCCACAGCTCTGCCGACACCATCCGCACCGACTTCATCGAATATACGCAGAACCACCTGCTGACGATACTGCAGCACCGCATCAACCGCGAACAAGACACGAACATCAATCGCCGCGACGCCGATATGCTGACACGCCTCTACCGCTACCGCAACCACGAGGTGAAGAACGAAGCGGCCCGCAACCACTTCCAGGCACTGATGCTCATCTGCGCCCATCTATGCCGTTATACCACCGACGAGAAGCAGCTACGGGAGCAGGTGATGGACATCCTCTCTGAAATCAATCAGCGGAGCGAATCGAAAGCCGCCACCGACGCCCGCGCCTACCTCTGGATAGCGCTCTACATCTCGACCCGCAACCCCGCCTATCGCGACGCTGCCAAGCAATACGTCCGCGACCACCAGCCGAAGTCGGCCAAACTCCGCACCTTCGTAGCACTCATACGCAAAGGGCGAAAAGTATAAACATACGATGAAACCATACATTCATACCACACTCCTCCTCATGCTTGCATGCTGGCTCGGCAGTTGCACGACACCCAAAAACGTGGCCTACTTCCAGGATGCTGAAGCTATACGAGGGATGACGCTGCAGAATGAACAGCCGTTCCGTCTGCGACCGAAAGACAAGATAAACATTGTAGTCAGCAGTACCGACCCGATGCTGGTCAACCAGTTCAATCTGACATCTGTTTCGCAAAACTTGCATGCACTTGGCACCACCTTGGCGCCAGAGACATCCATAGGGGGGAATACCGGCGGGTCTGCCATACTGGCTTATACTGTCGACGAACAAGGCGACATCGACTTCCCTGTACTTGGGAAGGTATCCGTACAAGGAAAGACCCGTCAGGAAGTGGCCGCTCATATCCGCTCCAGACTAATTGCCAGAGAGTTAGTCCTGGATCCCATCGTCACCGTCGAATATGTCAACTTAATGATTAACGTCCTTGGCGAAGTGAATCGTCCCGGCCGTATCAACGCCCAGAAAGACTATTTCACAATTCTGGATGCATTAGCTGAAGCGGGCGACTTGACCATTAACGGACAAAGAGAAAATGTGATGGTGTTCCGCGAAGTGGCCGGCGAAGACCAGACCTACGTCATCAACCTGTGCGACCGTCAGAACATGCTCTCATCGCCTGCCTATTATCTGCAGCAGAACGATGTGGTCTATGTAACGCCCAACTCCAAGAAGCAGCGTGAAGCAAAGACTGCCGGTAACACTTTTAACCAGCCTGCCATCTGGGTTTCACTGGTCTCGTTAATCAGTACGATGGCTGCATTGTGGCTAAAATAAACGAAAGAAAATGAACAAGAATTCTGACAGCTTTATTACTATCGTTGATCTTTGGCGCATGTGTGCGGCACGGTGGCGATGGTTTGTTGCCTCGATTTTAGTAACTCTGTTTTTGGCCGTCAATTATCTCATTAACACGCCATTTTTATATACTCGTAAGGCAGTTGTCATGGTACGTGAAGAAAGTCTAGGCAAAAATTCCACCGAAAAGAATGGTGACGAATTCAATGATATCGGCTTTGTAAAACAAAATAGCAATGTTACCAATGTCATACGCCATTACACTTCACTTGACGTGCTAATGGAAGTAGCCCACCGTCTGGATTCTACCCTGAAAGGCGGTTATCTCATCAACAAGGCCGTAGGTATCCAAGGACGGCTAAAAGCAGAAAATGATGACGTAAAATCTACGATTATCGATATTACTTACCGTGACTTCTCTACTGCTGAAGCTGAGGCAGTCCTCACGCTGATTCTTCAAGTCTACAACGAGAAATGGCTGGAAGACAAACGCAAGGCAACTCTTAATACATCACATTTTATAGACTCCCGACTGAAGTTGCTAGAGCACGAACTTGGGATTGTCGATGACAGCATCGCTCAGTATAAAAGCCGTTATGGTATTACCGACCTTCAACATGTCAGCGACGTCTATCTGCAACAGCAGAGCCGAGTAGATGCCGACTTGCTGAGGCTCATGAATGAAAAAGCAATGGCCGAGTATATACGCAGCCTATTGGACGACAAATCGGCACAAGGTCAACTGCTGCTTGTCAATTCCGGCATTAACAACAGCCTGATTGAGTCGCAGATAACGCTTTACAACAGTATGCTGCTGCAAATGCAGAGTCACATGGAATACACAACGGGCCAGAATCCATTGATGATGAATTTGGAGAAGGAGCTTAATAGTTTGCGCAAGAACATTCACGCCAATGTCAATAACCACATTCGCACGATTGACATCCAGATTAACTCTCTTAACAACTATTATGGTGAAACCGCCTCAAAGATTTCTTCCAACCCTTCCCAAGCCAAACATCTTATTTCTATTGAACGCGATCAGAAAGTAAAGGAAAGTCTGTATTTGTTCCTTCTTCAAAAAAAGGAAGAAAACGAGATCAGCATCACCTATAATCCAACTAACACCCAACTGATTGAACCACCACATGGCAGCGGGAAACCGACTTCTCCCAAACGGTCACAAATAATCCTTGCCGCCATTCTGTTGGGGCTTTTAGCTCCAGTAACAGTTATCTTCCTTCGCGCTTCATTTGATGAAAGTGTGCGTGACCACTATGACATTGAACGTAACTGTGACATTCCTTTCTTAGGCGAAGTCCCCTATTCTGGCCGTGAGCACAGTTTAGAAAGTCTACTCATGCGATTCGGGATAGGCCGTAAAGCCAAATCAAGTGGCATCGTCGTAGGCCCTGATATGCTTAACGCCTCTAATGAGGCATTCAGGGTCTTGCGAAATAATATGGATGCAAGTTTTGCCGGTAGTTTCATGAATGATGGCGGCAAGTCGTATCTTATCAAATCTACCCAGATAGAAGTCGGCAAGACCTTTGTGGCTATGAATTTAGCACTGACAAGGGCGATTGGCGGAGAGCGTGTACTATTCATCGACGGAGACCTCCGTCAGGCTTCAGCCTCACGATTATGGATGACTCCTTTATTAGGGTTAACAGACTATCTCAATGGAGATGAAGAGGATTACCACAAACTGCTGTTTAAGCCAAATAATTATCCCATGCTGGATGTTCTGCCGGCAGGTGCCTTACCTACCAACCCGACGGAACTATTGAAAACTCCCTTGCTTGATCAGCTTATCCAATCTGCCAAAGAAGATTATGACTGTATCATCATTGATAGTCCGACATCTGGCATGTTGGCTGATGCCGATATTATTGAACGCGCTGTCGATTGTACAATGTTTGTTATCCGTGCAGGTCGCTTTAATCGTAATCATTTAGACGAAATCAGCAAAACTCAGGCTACCAATAGTGAAAGCAAACTACAGTATATCATTTTGAACGGTGTAAGCATCGATGCCCGTTATGGCTATACCTATTTGCATAAATACGAACGAAGCGAAGAGGACAAGAATGTAACAAAAATAAGCAAAAAGACGATTCTACTTAACAAGATTATTTTCAAGAAGAAATCCACTTAAAAGCAATACTATGTTTACAGTCCATCCATCCAGCTACATCGACGAAGACGTCACCATCGGTGAAGGCACCAAAATCTGGCATTTCTGCCATGTACAGAAAGGAGCCGTCATTGGCAAAAACTGCTCGTTTGGGCAGAATGTGAATATCGGCAACAACGTGAAGATAGGTAATGGCGTGCGTATCCAGAACAACGTTTCTGTCTACGAAGGCGTTGAGTTAGAAGACAATGTGTTCTGCGGACCGTCCTGTGTGTTTACCAATGTCCTTGTCCCACGGGCTCACTTCCCAGTGCATGGCAAGTACAATAAGACGTTAATCAAGGAAGGTGCCTCGTTAGGTGCCAACTGCACCATTGTCTGCGGTCATACCGTTGGCCGTGGCGCCATGATTGCCGCTGGTGCCGTGGTCACCAAAGACGTGCCCGACTTTGCCCTCATGGCCGGTGTACCTGCCCGACAAATCGGCACGGTCAACGAACAAGGTGAAATCGTTGAGAGATTAAACGTTAAAAATTAAACATTAAAGATTAAACATTAAACATTCTTCGCAGGCGAAGCGTCGCAAGGCGCCGAGCGAAAGATGAAACATTAAACATTAAAGAATATGCAGTTCAGAGATTTAGCAAAACAGTACCAGGTGCTGAAAAATGATATAGACAACGCCATGCTAAGCGTGGCTTCAGGGGCTCATTATATTATGGGACCTCAAGTAAAAGAACTGGAACAAGAACTGGCTGCCTACACTGGTGTGAAGCACTGCCTGACTTGTGCTAACGGCACAGACGCTTTAACATTGGCTCTGAAGGCTTTTGGCATCGGCCAGGGGGATGCTGTTTTCGTGCCAGACTTCACCTTCTTCGCCTCAGCCGAAGTGGTGGCGTTAGAAGGTGCCACACCCATATTCGTCGATGTCGACGACACCACTTTTAACATAGACGTGGTGAGCTTGGAGAAGGCCATCCAGCAGACCTTGTCCGAAGGACGGCTGACACCCAAGGTGATTGTCGCTGTCGACCTGTTCGGTCTGCCGGCCAACTACCCACTTGTCAAGGCAGTGGCTCAGAAATACAACCTGCTGATTCTCGAAGACGGTGCTCAGGGATTCGGTGGCAGCATCAACGGACAAAAGGCATGCTCGTTCGGTGACATCGCCACGACATCGTTCTTCCCCGCCAAACCCCTCGGCTGCTATGGCGACGGTGGTGCCGTATTCACCAACAACGACGAGTGGGCACAACTGATGAATTCCTACCGTGTACACGGCAAGGGCACCGACAAGTACGACAACGTGCGCATCGGCCTCAACTCCCGTCTCGATACCATGCAGGCAGCTATCTTGCAAGTCAAGTTACGCGCTTTCGACAAGGAGGTCGAAAGTGTGAACAAGGTTGCTCGCCAATATACAGCGTTGCTCAAAGACTCTGTCAAGACGCCTGTCATCCCTGAGAACTTCGGTTCCAGCTGGGCTCAGTACACCATTCAGCTGCCGACAGAAGCCAAGCGGAACGCTTTGCAGGCAGCGCTGAAGGGAGCAGGTATTCCTTCAATGGTCTACTATCCCAAGCCCATGCACCTGCAGACCGCCTTTGCCAATCTTCAATCTTCAATCTTCAATCTTCAATCTCCAACGGCCGAAAGGCTCTGCTCAACAGTACTCTCTCTGCCTATGCACCCCTATCTGGAGTCGTCGGATATTGAGCAAATCTGCTCCACCCTTATCGCATCATTATAACACAACACCTTTTTATGAAAGTCTGTATCAAGGGCAAACTGAATCACATACCGCAGCTGAATGATTTCTTAGACAACTGGAATCATGAGATGCAGATTGGCGACCGTCTGGAATGTGTAGCCATCTCAAGCCACCAGGAGTTTGATGCCATCAAGAGAAGATTCCCATTAGGACTCGGGCACCTTTTTGTCCTTCTGACCTATTTCTGGCATGAGATGCTGCCGAAGATGAAGCCGACACGGAAGTTTTACTTCTTCCTGACGGGTGAACGTCATCGCACCTACAGCCGCACAGAGATCCTTGGCAGACTTTGCAGAGCAGGGTTCAAGATTGAGAACGAAGAGGATATCAATGGTGCCCTGCATGTGGTCGTCAACAAAAGATCTGAGCCGTTGGAAAGGAATGACACCTGCGAGTCGCCCATCCTGCGGATGAAACGTGTCGGCAAGGACGGCAAGCTCATCGAAGTTTACAAATTCAGGACGATGCACAGCTATTCCCAGTACCTGCAGGATTATGTGTATGAAAAGAACAAACTGGACCACTCAGGCAAACTGACCAACGACTTCCGTGTCAACGTTTGGGGACGTCTCTTCCGGTCGGCCTGGCTCGACGAACTGCCTATGCTATGGAACGTGTTCAAAGGCGATATGAAATGGGTGGGCGTACGTCCACTGACCCAGCATTTCTTTTCGCTGTACACCCCCGAGATGCAGCAACTCCGCACCAAGGTGAGACCAGGCATGCTGCCGCCCTTCTATTATGAGAAGAAAACGCCTATGGGACTGGATGAGATTCAGGCCTCGGAGCGCCGCTATGTCGAGGCCTACCTTGAACATCCTTTCTTAACCGACTGGAGGTATTTCTGGGGGACGGTCTATAACATATTAATCAAGTCTAAGCGTAGCCAGTAAAACAGTAATTCGTGTTTAGAGCACAATTAGAGCATAAAGAATTATGAAAATATTGATTGTAGCGAACTACAACCCTGGGAAATTCTCAATTTTTGTCATAGAACAGACCAATACCATAAAAAGGCAGGGGGTAGAGGTAGATTTCTTCGGAGTACAGGGCAAAGGTATTCTTGGTTATCTATCAAACTTAGGCGCTTTGAAAAAAAAGATTCGAGAATATCAACCGGATATCGTCCATGCGCACTATGGTCTTTGCGGCCTTTTAGCCAACCTGCAACGGAAGGTTCCCGTGGTGACGACTTTTCATGGAAGTGATATTCACGCCCTAAAAAGCAATCTTTTCTTTTCGAGAATAGCCATCCGTCTTTCAGCATACAATATCTTTGTATCTAAAAGTCTCTTAAAACTATCTGGATACAAAGGCACCAAACAAGCAGTAATTGCCTGTGGGGTTGACATTAATTTATTCCACCCTATAGAACGCTTAAAAGCTCGTGAATTACTCGGTTGGGATATAGACGCCAAGTATGTACTCTTTGCTGGCGCATTCGACAATGAAGTAAAGAATTATCCTCTTGCCAAAGATGCTGTTGCATTGATGAAAGATGTGAAGTTAGTTGAATTAAAAGGCTTTACCCATGAGCAGGTTAATTTGGCGATGAATGCAGCAGATTGTTTATTAGTAACTTCTTTTAGAGAGGGTTCACCATTGGTGGTGAAAGAGGCAATGGCTTGTAACACTCCAATTGTATCTGTTATAGTTGGTGATGTGGTTGAAACGACCCAAGGTTCTGAGGGTAGTTATCTTTCAACACATAATGCTAATCAGTTGGCAGAATGTCTCCGTCAAGCGTTAGCATTTAAAGGCAAGACAAATGGAAGGCAATTCGTCATCGAGCGCCAACTATCAACCGAATGTATTGCCAAACGAATCGTGAATATATATAAACAAATTGCTAAGTAAAATAGTTGAGTAAGCAAGATGACTGTAAGCGTTATTATTCCTGTATATAACGTCAAGCCCTATTTGGAGCGTTGCGTACTATCAGTGTTAAACCAGACCTACAAGGATATAGACATTATCCTTGTGGATGATGGTAGTACAGACGGTAGTGGGGAATTATGTGACGACTTGGCATCGCGTATGCCACATATTACAACCATCCATCAAAACAACCAGGGAATTTCAGCCGCTCGAAACAAAGGTTTGTGCCATGCTACAGGTCATTACGTGGTATTTTTGGATGCTGATGACGCTTGGTTGTTGCCAGATGGCTTAGAGAAGTTAATGAAGAAGGCAAAGGACTTTCCTGATGTCATAATTTTCAAAGTCGTAAATATCTGGGGCTGCGATCGTAAAGACTATACACAAGACTACGATATTGATTATATAGAAAAATTGCCAAACAGTAGTGAAGTATTCAAATACCTTATTCTTACCCAGCAATTCAGCATGAGTGCTTGCTTTCTGTTAGTTAAAAGGGAACTTTTGGTAAACAACAAAATTTATTTTCCGATAGGCTATATCAGCGAGGACGTTTATTGGAGCTTACATCTCTGGCAATATATTCAGCGGATTTCTATTCTAAATCTCAATTTTTATGGCTATTATCATCGGGAAAATAGCGTAACCACAAAAGCATCTATCCGTGTTTATGAAAGTTACGATAAGATCTTCAATTTTTGGAAAGCTCAAAGCGAAAGCGGTTGCAAAAACGCAGAATCAATTAGGGTATATTTAGCCAATATGTGGGTGAATAGAGGCTATGGATTTTACCAATTGGAAAAAAAGGAAAAGGATACGGCCTTAAATATTTTAAAAGCTCATAAAGACATCCTCAAGTATGGTTCATCGGGAAAAGCAAAGCTTGTGCGCTATATTTCAAACATTTTTGGCGTTCGGATTGCGGTGACTATTTTAGGTTATTACTGGAGGCTACGAAAGACTTTTGCACATTAGACTATATATGCTGTTTAGGCTACACACATCTATACTGATATCCTGCTTACTGTCAATAGGCCTTGCTTCGGTGTTAGTTGCGGAGCGTGCTTATTGCCTTATGACCGCTGGTACCATATTTGCCCTTGTCACTCAGATGGGACTACTCATGAACTTCTTACAAAATGAGGAAGACCTATTCACAGAAAAAACGCTGTTTTTCACTACACTTTTCTATTCATTTTTGCTTGGAAATATTTTTATGGCTATCTCGTATTACTACGACGGTGATACGTTTATGTTTAGCAAGAATGATGCTATGTTCTATTTAACGAACAGTATGAAAGTTGAAGATATCGGATTTCTTGGTAATGTCAAACGAATAACCAATATATATGACCCTGAGGATTGCGGGGCATTGATTCTAGACAGTCTGATGATGTCGTTTGTCCCTTCTAAGTATTTCTTAAACGCCTTTTACATGTTAACTGGTGCTACTTCTGCTGTATTATTGTATAGAATTGGAGCACATTTTATGTCAAATATGTATGCGTTTACTGCTGCATTGGCATACGGGACTTCTTCTTTCCTCATTTTCTTCCACTGCACATTTTTAAAAGAGTCGTTTTTCGTATTTCTTGTTATATGCGCCATGTATTTCTTTTACAAGGCAATTATTTTCGGATACTATTGGTCATATTTGGTGACAATTCTATTTGTAGGACTCATCATGTTTTTCAGACCAGCAGTATCAGCGATGTTGGTTTTGTCGTTTATTATTTATTTTGCTATCTCACAACACGGGAGCGCAGCATCTTTTTTTATCTATTTAATAGCAGGGATTTCTTTTGTGGCGTTTTTGGCAAAAATGCAAGACATGATGAACCGGTATACAGGGGGAGATATTGAGGCGATGCAAGAGAGCAGTGCGGTAGGAAGCTATTCTTCAGGCTTTAGTTATTTTGTCAGTCTATTTGCAGGGCCATTTGGTCCATTTCCTTCTTTGTTCCCAAAAGAAGTTAACGTACCAGCATCACTGAATTTTTACGGTTCAGGACTTTCATATCGCTTATTCTTGATTTTCCCATTTTGGTTTGGTGTGTATTTTGCATTAAAGCGCCATATGACAAAATTAGTTCCCATGCTCACCTTTATTTTGGTTGAAATGCTTGCTGCATCCATGGTATTGGCCAGTCTGGAACTGCGTAAGGTATTGCTACACATTCCATTTATGTTTATACTGACATTTTATGGATTATACGAATGGGAACGCGATAAGGAAGCGGAAATCCCCCATCGACTTCCAGAATCTATATGGTTTATTACAGCCATTATAATTTTAGTCGTATGGAATGTCATCAGATAATAATCAAAACAATTTAAAATAACAGACAATGTATAGAATTGTTGAACTGCCAGAAATAAAAAAAGATGAATGGACTCAATTGGTAAATGAGTCGCCTGTTGCTTCGTGGTTCCAAACGTATGAAGCATTTTCCTTTTTTGAAAGTCTCTCCTTCATGAATGCGTTTGTCCTGGGTGTAGAGTCAGATAATCATCTAAAAGGGATTGTCGTTGGTTACATCCAACAAGATGGAGGCTTTGCCAAACGCTATTTCTCACGCAGGGCAATCATCAATGGCGGGCCACTATTGGCGGAAGACATTAAGGAGGAGGTCTTAACATTGCTGCTATCAGCTTTGAAAAGCAGGCTAAAGAAGAAAACCATTTATATAGAATTCAGGAATTACGCCAACTACGAACCATGGAAAGATACTTTTGAAAAGAATGGTTTCTCTTATGAACCGCATTATGATGTTCATATTGAAACTCCTGACATCGAAACCGTACATGCGGGATTGAACAGAAACCGCAAACGTAATATTAAGAAAGCCCTTGAAAACGGAATCTGTATAGATAACAATCCAGGAGAGAAAGAACTGAATATTTTTTATAGACAAATGCAAAGGCTATACAGAGACAAAGTAAAAACGCCGCTTTATCCTTACGAGTTCTTTCAGAAAATATACAAATTACCTTCTTCAAGACTCTTTATTGCAAAAGACAAGGAGGGATGCGTGATAGGCGGGATGATGTGTATTGCGCTCGAAAAAAAAGTATTGTATGCATGGTATGCGTGTGGAGATGACGAAAAATACAAGACACTCTCGCCTTCTGTTATGGTCAATTATGCGAGCATATGCCATGCTGCGGAAAACGGCTTTCATACATTTGACTTCATGGGAGCGGGGAAACCGGACGATGGCGGATATGGGGTTAGGGATTTCAAACTTAAATTTGGCGGAAAACTATTGGAGTTAGGCAGGTTTGATTACATTTGCAACCCGATGCTATTCTCATTAGGCAAATTAGCTGTCTCAATAATGAAAAAAAAGAAATGAGCGAAGGATCAAGAAAAGCGACATATCAATTCGAACTCATCGAGCATGTCAATCCTACTATATGGGAAACCATAAAAAGTGCAGAAGACAATAGCATCTTCTTTTCTCAGGAATGGGATGATTATCAGACGAAGAAAGGGAAAAAGAGAATTCTTGTCTCTGTTTCTTATGAGTGCACAATTGTCGGTTATTTCCTTGGAAGTAAATTCTGGGCCGGTATTAAGGTTATTATGTCTCCACCAATGGGAACAGGCACATACACTCAGGGACTGTGTATGCTGAACCCTATAACAGAAGCAGAAAGAATAGAAATATACAAACAGTTGGTTGCATGGCTTTTCAAAAACAAGAAAGCAGACTATATCCAGATTCGGGACCTTCAGATTCGGGAAGAGAGCAAAGAATGGCGTCCTGAATGGCGGCATACCCTCCTTGACAAAAAAGGCATCCACTACACCCCCCGCTATACATTTCTTTTAGATGTAAAGAAAACAGAAGAAGAATTGTGGGACCAGCTTCATTACAAATCATGCAAGTATTGCATTAATAAAGCACGAAAGAATGGACTTACAACAAAGATTATTGACAAGGAAGAAGACATAGACTCGTTCGTAGATCAGCACTACAAGCATCTTCAGGATATGCTACGCCGGAAAAAGACTTCTGGTCTTCCAAGCCAACGGCGAGATAATCTCATGGTATTATGCCATGCGCTTTTCCCTCACCATATTTTAATGCTTCAGGTTATTGGTAAAGATACCGATGGCAATGATGTTGCCATGTCTTCCTGTATATTTGCATATGGGAATGCCGGTAGTTCTTTCTTCACAAGTGCCAGCTATCAGAAGTATATGCGTTATTGTCCAAATGAATTGATGGTTTGGGAAGCCATTTGCTTTTTACACTCAAGAGGTGCTGGCATTATAGATTTAGGCGGGATGGCTGATTACAAAAAGAAGTTTGGACCAACCTACACAATAATACCTATGATGACTTTCTCAAAATTCAACATATTACACGGTGCCTATACTACATTCAAGAAAAGCTATTCATATCTATTATCATTATTAGGACATTTTAAAAGAGCATAAAAGAACTTATAAAAGTATCAATAGAATGAGCCAAGATTCAAAACAAGCAAAATATCAATTCTGCATCATCGAACACATTGATTCCGATGTATGGGAAACCTTAGAAAAAGCTGAAGACAGCAATATGTTTTTTACTCAAGAATGGGATAAATATTTGGTTGAATTGGGGAAAAAGCGTATTGTTATTTCTGTTTCATTTGAAGATAAAACAATAGGTTATTTCATTGGAAGTAAGCTATGGGCTGGCATCAAAATTATTATGGCTCCCTTCATGGGTACAGGCACATACACGCAAGGCTTATGTATGATAGAAAGTATCAGTGAATATGAAAGATTAGAAATATACAAGCAGTTAACGTCGTGGCTTTTTGAAAATAAAAAAGCTGACTATATTCAGATATGCGACTTCCAGATTAGGGAAGAGAAAAAAGAATTGACACAGGATTGGCATCATACTCTCCTTGACAAAGAGGGCATTCATTACACGCCACGATATACATTCCTTGTAGATTTAAAGCATACCGAAGAAGAATTATGGAATAGTTGTCACCATAATATCCGACGTTATGTTAACAGAGGGAAAAAGGAAGGACTCGAAATAAGAAATGTTGATAGAGAAGAAGATATAGATTCATTCGTTGATCAACACTATAAGCATATCCAAGATATGCTACATAGGAAAGAAACAGCAGGGCTGCTTTGCCAACGTAAAAAGAACCTTTTAGTGTTATGTCATTCACTCTTTCCATCTCATATCCTGATGTTTCAGATTATTGACAAAGATGAAAACGGAAATGAACTCAGTTTGTCATCCTGCATATTTGCTTACGGAAAGACGCAGAGTACTTTCTTCACAGGGGCTAGTTTTCATGAATACATGAATAGGCATCCGAATGAGTTGATGATGTGGGAAGCGATAAGACTGCTTCATGAAAGGAATGCAGGAGCTATTAACCTTGGAGGTATAGCAGAATACAAAAAGAAACTGGCTCCTACATACGCCATGATACCCGTAATGACTTTTTCAAAATACAAAATAATGCATAGTTTTTATACCACATCTAAGAAATATTATGCCAAGTTAATTACACTTTTGGGACACATAAGATAATTATATATATCGTTGTAATAGGCATTTCGGAATACAGTTTTGTAACATGAATATCATAATCGACATCGGACATCCAGCCCATGTGCATGTAACAAAGTTATTCGCTCATGAGATGAAGGCGAAAGGGCATCAGGTATTGTTTACTTGCAGACAGAAAGAGTTTATTGTGCAACTGTTGCAAGCAGAAAGATTTGACTACGTCTCCTTCGGGCCCAAATATACAACAACTTTCAAGAAAATGTGGGGTATGGCCAAGTTCGATTATCTCATGTGGAAAGTATGTTTAAAGTTCAAACCAGACATTTTCCTTAGTGTTGGTTCTATGTATGCTGCACAGGTTTCCGCTATCCTGCGTAAGCCTCATATTTGCATTGAAGACACATACAATATGGAACAAGTACGCCTTTATCGACCGTTTACGGAGCTAATACTAACGGGCGACTATCCTCATCCAGTCATGTCTGAGACCAATGAATTCCGTATGGCGGGATATAATGAACTTGCCTATCTTCATCCCAAACGATTTACACCAGACGAAAGTGTGCTACATAAACTAGGCGTCAAGGCTAATGAAAAATATACTATTGTTAGGTTTGTCGCTTGGAATGCCACTCATGACCTTGGTCAAATAGGAATTTCCTCGAAAAACAAAATAAAGGCCGTTCAAAAGTTTTCTCAATACAGCAAGGTATTTATCTCTTCAGAAGGTCAATTACCTGAAGATCTTTCGCCGTACAGACTACCTACCCCACCCAGTTGCATACACGATGTTATAGCTTTTGCTTCATTGGTGTTTGGTGAGAGCAGTACTATGTCTGAAGAAGCTGCTATACTTGGGGTTCCATCAATCTATCTAAACAATAAGAGCACCTACTACACACAGCATCTGGAAAAAGACTATCAATTGATGTATAACATAACGGAATCGGAGGAAGATCAGCAAAAATCAATTGAGTTAGGAATTGACCTTTTACAACAAAATGACATGTCAATGTGGAAAGAGCGAAGGGACAAAATGCTTCGTGACAGAATAGACGTGACAGAATTCCTCTGTTGGATAGTAAACAACTATCCAAATAGCAAACAAGTTCTAATTGAGAATCCCGACTATCAGTATCGCTTCAAATAATATGGATTTTACTCGAGAGAAATATCGCAGACTTGTGAAGGAGATAAAAAGCTGTGGCTATGAGTTTATCACTTATCAGCAATATTGCGAAGGCAATATCCCCGAAAAGTTTGTCATCGTTCGGCATGATGTTGATTTGAAACCGCAGAATTCTTTTGCGGTGGCCCAAGACGAAACAGCAATGGGCGTCAGGACATCTTACTATTTCCGAGCAGTTCCCGAAAGTTGGGATGAAGCAATCATCAAGGAGATAGCTGCAATGAAACACGAAGTGGGATACCATTATGAGTCACTGACCACATGCAATGGTAACGTACAGGAGGCATTCGAGGATTTCAAAAAAAACTTGGAAAGGTTAAGGAAATTAGTCTCTGTAAACACCATCTGTATGCATGGCAGCCCCCGTTCGCCTTACGACAGCAAGGACATTTGGAAGCAATATGATTACAAGAGCCTCAACATCATAGGAGAACCATATCTCTCTACAGATTTCTCGAAGATGTTGTATTTAACAGATACCGGACGCCGATGGGATGGATATAAGGTCAGCGTGAGAGACAAGATTGAGGGATTTCAAGAGAAATGGGACGTTAAAGGCTGGACATTTCATTCCACCAATGATATTATCCGTGCTTTGCAAGAAAACCGTCTACCGAACCAACTGATGATAACTACCCACCCTCAACGATGGTTTGATTTCGGCCTTAACTGGATGGAAGAACTTGTAATACAAAACGCAAAGAATATCATTAAAAGAATCATTGTTTCACGCAAGAACAAATAGATGAAATTCGATTCTGAATACATCACTAATTACATATTAGAATATGACATCGGCATCCCTCTGGCGATGATTATAGGTGTATCTCTTCTTGTATGTGCTGTTGTTTTCATTTTGTTTCAATTAAAGACAAGTTATCCCGTTTTCATCAGACAAGCCTCGTTTTGTCTGTTTATTGGATATGTTTTTTTGGTGTTATGCACAACCATCTTTTTTAGGGAAGACACCTACGAGAAACGTTATATGCTACGTCCTCTATGGAGTTACACCGTTTTATATAATAAACTGCTAGCTCAGATTATTATGAATATTCTATTATTTATACCAATTGGTCTTTTTATCGGAGGAGCCTTAAAGAAAAAGCTATTATTGAATGCCATGGGAATCGGATTTGCATTATCCTTCTTCATCGAGTTGACGCAATTGGTTTCTACACGCGGCGTATTCAATATTGACGATATCATTCACAACACATTGGGGTGTATCATCGGATATCTATGCTTCTTTATTTGTTTTAAACTGATAAGACGCGCTGCTTAGTTTATGAAACTCTTCACTGACAAACTTCACAAAATAGCGTATGCTACCGATGCTTCGGTGTATCGGGAGATTCCGTATGGTGTCGCTTATCCGGAAACGGAGGACGACGTACGTGAATTGATGCGGTTAGCCAAGGAGAAGGGAGTAGACCTGATTCCGAGAGGTGGAGGAACGTCGCTGGCTGGACAGGTCGTGGGTTCGGGTATTGTGGTGGATGTCAGCAAACACTGGAACAAGATTTTAGAAATAAATGCCGACGAGCGCTGGGCAAGAGTACAGCCTGGTGTGGTGAGGGACGAACTGAACATCGCCCTAAAGCCATACGGTCTGTTTTTCAGCCCGGAGACATCGACGAGCAACCGTTGCTGCATCGGCGGTATGTTCGGCAACAATTCCTGTGGCACGCATTCACTGGTCTACGGCAGCACACGCCACCATGTTATTGCAGCTAAAGGCATTCTTTCCGATGGGAGCTTGGAAGAATTCAAGAATTATAGAATTGAAGAATTGAAGTCGCGATTCGGGGATGAATTCTGGAAAAAGGAGCGCCATGAATCCCTGATTGAGCGGATATATTCACAGCTCATCAATTTCGCACTTGACGAGAAGACGTCCAAGCTGATAACAGAGCACTATCCCGACAAGGAACTTAACAGACGGAGTTGTGGATATGCGATAGATGAGGTGATTGAGAGCTTAACAACAGACCCCACCCCTACCCCTCCCCTTGGAAGGGAGGGGAGCTACGAGGGGAGTATAAACCTTTGCAAGCTGTTGGCAGGTAGTGAAGGGACGCTGGCCTTTATCACAGAGATTACTGTAAGCCTCGACCCGCTGCCACCGAAGGAAATCATGGTGGTATGCGGACATTGCGATGCATTGGAAAAGAGCTTTGAGGGTAATCTGATTGCTTTGAAACATCAGCCAACAGCCATAGAGCTGATGGACGGCGACATCCTGCTATTGAGTAAAGGGAATATTGAACAACAGAAGAATCGCTTCTTTGTGGAGGGCGATCCCGCTGCGCTGTTGATTACGGAACTGAGGGCTGAAACACGAGAAGAACTCGACCGGAAGGCTGCAGCATTGGAAAAGGACTTGCTCGAGAGCGACCTTATATATAAATGTACACGCGTGTATGGTTCAGATGTCAATAAAGTCTGGGCACTACGTAAAGCAGGATTAGGCATTCTCGGCAGTATGAAGGGCGACGCCAAGCCGATGGGAGTCATTGAAGATACGGCCGTAGCCCCCAGTCGGCTACCGGCCTATATGAAGGACTTCCGAGAGTTGCTTGACAGACTCGGTGCCAAGTGCGTCTTTTACGGACACATCAGTACCGGCGAACTGCATCTACGTCCCATCTTAAACCTGAAAACGAAAGAGGGACGGACGTTGTTCCGCACATTAGCAGAAGAAACGGCCTTGTTGGTGAAGAAACACCGTGGCAGTATCAGCGGCGAACATGGCGACGGACGGCTACGCGGAGAGTTCATCCCCCTACTCTACGGCAAAGAGGCCTACGAGTTGATGAGACAGGTGAAGCAGTGCTGGGATCCTGACCAACTCATGAATCGCCATAAGATTGTGGACACCCTGCCGATGGACTCCATGCTGCGCTTCGCAATAGAGGATGATGATACCCACAAATCCCATAAGTCCCATGAGACCCATAAGTCCCATAATCCCCAGCACACCTACTTTAACTGGAAGGCGTCATTCGATGAGTGCGATGCACCTGGGGCTACTGGGGCACGCTCACAGACCCACGCCTTGATGTGTACCATCGAGCAATGTAACGGTGCTGGCGATTGCCGCAAGACGAATCTCATTGGCGGTACTATGTGTCCTGCCTATAAGGTGAGCGGCGATGAGCTCAAGACAACCCGTGCCAGAGCCAACGTGCTGCGGGAGATACTTATGCACGGCGGTGATGACAACCTCGTCAAGGAAATGCTTGACAGTTGTCTTGCCTGTAAGGGATGCAAGAGCGAATGTCCATCGAACGTAGACATGACCCGACTGAGGGCAGAACTGCTTCAGCAATACTACGACCAGCATGGCACGCCCCTGCGTTCTTGGCTGGTGGCAAGGACTGCCCAAATGGAAACCATGGCGCAGTCTGTTCGCCCGCTCTATAATTTCCTAGTATCCTTCAAGCCGACAGCGTCACTCATCAAGAAAACCATAGGGTTTGCAGCAGAGAGAGGGCTACCAACACTTAAGAAAATCAACAACGAGAAGCTGAAATCTGAGGGCGAAAAGAAAGTGTGGCTCTTCCTTGATGAGTTTACACGTAACCATGAGCCGGAATTGGCTGAGACCTTCGTGAGTCTGTTAGCTAAGTTAGGCTATGGCGTCCAAACACCCCGACACAAAGAAAGCGGACGGGCGGCCATCTCAAAGGGTTGTCTAAAACGCGCCAAGACAATTGCGAATCAAAACGTTCGGCTGTTAAAGGATGTGGTGACGGAAGAAGCCCCTTTGGTGGGCATCGAACCGTCATGCATTCTCTCCTTCCGAGACGAGTATCCAGACTTGGTGCCCGCAGAATTACGGAACGATGCTAAAGCGTTAGGAGGGCATAGCCTGTTGTTTGATGAATTTCTGCTACGCGAGATCAAGGCAGGACATATCCGTCGTGAGCACTTTGAACAGACACCTGTTGAGATTTTCCTCCACGGTCATTGTCATCAGAAGGCCATCGTAGGCGTTGAGGTGATGGCCGAGGTGTTCCGTCAGTTGTTGAATGCAAAGGTTAATGTTATTCCAAGTGGATGTTGCGGTATGGCAGGTTCGTTCGGCTATGAGAAGGAGCACTATAAGACCTCATTAGAAATCGGAGAAATGGTGCTCTTCCCCACAATTAGAGGAATTGATAATGGAAAATGGATAATGGATAATTCCGTTCCGACGTTTGTTGCTGCACCCGGGACATCCTGTCGCCAGCAGATTCTGGACGGCACAGGCGTAAGAGCCGTCCATCCGATAGAAATACTTTACAAGTACATAAAAGCAAAAAAATAAAAAATGGAGAAGAAGAAAACTAACAAAAAACCTAATTCTAAAAAAATTATTATGGAAAAGAAAAACTTTGCACTTATTGGTGCTGCGGGCTATATTGCTCCGCGTCACATCAAGGCTATTGCAGATACCGGCAACAACCTGATGGCAGCTTACGACAAGTTCGACAGTGTGGGACGTCTCGACAGTTCATTCCCCGACTGTGAGTTCTTCACCGAGAATGAGCAGTTCGACCGTTTCTGCTCCAAACAGATGCGCAAGTCTAATCCGCTGCACTTCACATCAATCTGTACGCCAAACTACACCCACGACGCTTTCATCCGTTACGGTCTACGTTTGGGCACGGACGTCATCTGCGAGAAACCGTTGGTGCTGAACCCCTGGAACATTGACAACCTGGTTGAGATGGAGAATGAGACAGGTCACAAGGCATACACCATCCTGCAGCTGCGTCTGCACGATGCCATTGTGGCCCTGAAGAAAAAGGTCGATGAAGGTCCGAAGGACAAGATCTACGATGTTGACCTGACCTATATCACCTCACGCGGCAAGTGGTACTATATCTCTTGGAAGGGTGACATCCGCAAGAGCGGCGGTGTGGCAACGAACATCGGTGTACACTTCTACGATATGCTGCAGTGGGTCTTCGGTCCTGTGAAGCGTAACGTGGTACATGTGATGAGCTTCGACCGTGTGGGTGGTTACTTGGAGTTAGAGAAGGCCCGTGTCCGCTACTTCCTGAGCATCAATGCCGAGTGTCTGCCTGCCAATGCCGTACAGGGTGAAAAGAAGACCTACCGCACGTTGAACATCGACGGCGAGGAATTCGAGTTCAGTGTGGGCTTCACAGAGTTGCACACCAAGAGCTATGAGAAGATCTTAGCCGGTGAAGGTTTCCGTATCAGCGAGGCTCGTCCCAGCATCGAGATTGTCAGCGACATCCGCAATTCTTCACCCATCGGTCTGAAGGGCGACTACCACCCGCTGTGCAAGATGCCATTGGCAGCACATCCCTTCGGATGGGACGACAAGCGCTGATTGGTAATAAAAGCCACCTGTTCCGATGTCCAAATCCTATACGCCTGATAATACGAGGTTAGCAAAGAATACCGTCCTGCTTTATTTCAGGATGGCTCTTATGCTATGTATCAACTTGTACACCTCACGCATTGTCTTGCACACGTTAGGTGTGGAGGATTATGGCATCTATAATGTTGTGGGAGGAGTGGTTGTCATGCTGAGTTTCATCAACGATAGCATGACAGCCTCCACCCAACGTTTTCTGTCTTTCGAACTGGGTTCTGGCAATCAGCAGAAGTTGCGCGAAGTATTTGCTACCAGCATCAACATCCACCTTATTATTTCTCTGATCATCGTCGTTCTGGGAGAGACTCTCGGCATGTGGTTCCTGCACGAGAAGATGATTATCCCGCCAGAACGTATGACGGCTGCGGAATGGTGCATGCAATTAAGTATCTTTACGGCACTTCTTAATGTGCTGAGCTATCCCTATATCTCGGCCATCATTGCGCATGAGAAAATGTCGTCCTTTGCCTACATTGCCATTCTCGATGCGGTGCTTAAATTGTTGTTGGTATATCTGCTACTCTTATTCGACTATGACCGACTCATATTCTATGCCATTTTGTATGCTGCAGAGAAACTGCTCATCCGTCTGATATACAATATCTATTGTGTCAAGAATTTCGAGGAATGTAAATATCGATGGTTCTTCCGAAAAGATCTTTTTAAGGAAATGGCTTCCTTTGCTGGATGGAAGATGTGGGGAGAACTGGCAATGGTACTCTACAACCAAGGGTTGGACATCCTTTTGAACGTGTTCTTTGGACCTATCGTCAATGCTGCACGTGCTGCCGCGAACTATGTCCAACTGGCCGTAGGCAATTTTGCCAGCAATTTCCAGGTAGCCATCAATCCGCAGATTATGAAGACTTATGCCTCAGACCAGTTGGAAGAGACCCACCGACTCATCTACAAAGGGAGCAGACTTACCTTCTGTCTATTGTTGACCATCTGTCTTCCCCTTATTGTCGAGACTCCAACCATTCTTGGACTCTGGTTAAAAGAGGTTCCCGACGGAAGTGTCACATTTCTGAGGCTGTTACTCGTTATCCTCATGATTCGTCAGAGTACAAGTGTGTTAATTACTGCGATTGCAGCAACAGGGAACATCAAGAGATATGAAGTGACGATGGGAATCCTAATGCTGTCCATCTTACCGATTGCATACGTGGTTTTAAAGTTGGGGGGTGCACCGTGGTCTGTATTCGTCGTCTATTTGATCATTGTAATCATATCATTCGTTGCTATCTTGCTTATTGTTCTACCAATGATTAAGCTAAGAGTGTCGGATTACTTTAAACATGCCATACAACCATGTGCTGTCGTCTTGTTCCTTTCATTGTTCGTTCCTTTCGGGTTAAAGCTATTAGCAGATAACAGTTTTGTTTATTCATTAGTTACGATTTTTTTAACAGTCATCAGCACAAGTGTTCTAAGTTTCTTTTACGGTATCGATAAGGAGATGAGAAGTCTTATTATAAGTAAAGTTCGGATTATAACAGCAGGAAAAATATGAAGTATATACTCTCTACAATAACAATCCTTATCTGCGGTGTATTTGCGACGACAGCACAAGGACAAGATTCCAAGCTGACGGGAACGGTGATAGGTACGCTGAAGTCGGTAGACTATAGCACCAACACGGCATCTACGACAGTCAACACTCGCGAATGTGCTTTTGACGACAACCTCAACACCTATTTCGCGGCTTACGACCGCAGCTTTGCCTGGGTAGGCCTGGACCTGGGCGAGCCACACGTCATCACCCGCATAGGCTGGACTCCCGCACGTCGCAGCCGAGGGAACGAGAGAATCTTGCTTGGCGTCTTCGAGGGAGCCAACACGCCCGACTTCATGGATGCCCTGCCACTCTATATCATTACAGAAATAGGCTCCTACGGAATCATGGACTACGCTAATATCACTTGCTCTAAAGGATTCCGTTATGTGCGTTATGTGGGGCCATCTGACGAACGATGTAACATCGCAGAGATAGAGTTCTATGGTCATGCTGGAGAAGGCGACGAATCGAACCTCTATCGACTGACGAATCTACCGACAGTGAGCATTCACACAGAAAACAATGTAGAACCCTACGACAAGATACATGACATCAATGCACTGATAACAATCATCAGTGACAAGGACAAGAAACTGAGAACAGATTCGGGAACTGTGCGTTTGCGCGGCAACAAATCTATTTCATTTCCCAAAAAACCTTACCGCATTAAATATAGCAGTAAGCACAAGGTACTCGATTCCCCGGCCAAAGCCAAGAAATGGACACTCATCAACAACTACGGCGACAAGACACTGATGCGTAACCTGTTGGCCTTTGAACTGAGCCGCTGCCTGGAAATGCCGTACACGCCCTACGGTCAGTCCGTAGATGTACTGGTGAATGGCGAGTACAAAGGCAACTATCAGCTGTGTGACCATATAGATGTGAGAAAGAACCGCGTGGAGTTGGTTGACACATTGGCAGAAGAGCGTGACGATCCCTTAAGTACAGCTTTCCTGATTGAGGCGGATGCCCGTGCGTCTACCGAGGATTGTTGGTTTACGTCAAAAAAAGGAACGCCCATGACAATCCACTATCCGGATGACGACGAAATAACCCCGCAGCAAAAGACCTATATCGAAGACTGCTTCAACGCACTTGAAGAAGACTGGAAGAAGACCTTGGACTTGAATACCTTTATCCGTCATTTCCTGGTCGGCGAACTCTCCGGAAATACCGACACCTATTGGAGTACCTATATGTATAAGCACCGCGAGAATGACACGATTTTCACGGGGCCAGTATGGGACTTCGATATCGCTTTTGAGAATGATCAACGCACCTATCCCATCAACAGCAAGAAAGACTTCGTCTATCGTAGTGGGGGGAGTAACACAGGTAACATGCGGACATTCGTAGACAACATCATAGTACGGGACGCTGAAGCAAAAGCCAAGATGCAGGAGATTTGGGCGAAAGCCAGGGAGACAACCGTCACCGAACGCCATCTTGTCGACTTCATCAGTCAGCAGGAGGAGAACCTGCAGGAGTCACAGAAGCTGAATTTCATGCGCTGGCCTATCATGAATGAACTGGTGCATGAGAACCCCAAAGTATGGGGCAGCTATACAGCTGAGGTACAGAACGTACGCCAATACATGAGCGAACGGCTCCTGTGGATGGACAAAAAACTTGGCTATACCTACAAACCTAACGGCATAGCAGATGTCACCCTCGACACCACCCTGCCTTATCAGATATACGATTTGTCTGGACAATCTTATACTGATGACGTGCAGCGTCTGCCACGAGGTATCTATATCGTAAAACAGGGAAGTAACACAAGAAAGATACAGGTGAGATAATGGACAAACAAATTCCCAAGATTATACATTACTGCTGGTTTGGCGGGAACCCACTGCCAGAATTGGCGCAGAAGTGCATCGCATCATGGAAGAAATTCCTGCCTGACCACGAAATCAAGGAATGGAACGAGCACAACTTCGATGTTTATCAGGCGCCCTATATTGCAGAGGCCTACAAACTAAAGAAGTACGCCCATGTAAGCGACTATGCCCGTTTTTGGATTCTCTACCACTATGGCGGCATTTACTTTGATACCGACGTTGAAGTGATTCGTCCCTTGGATGACCTCCTTGCAAAAGGATCTTTTGTGGGATTCGAGTGTCAGGAAGGCACGCCATTTGATAATCCCAACGGGAATTTGAATCCAGGATTAGGAGTGGCAGTACCTCCCAAACATCCTTTTTTCCAAACCATGTTGGACTTTTACAATCACCACCATTTCGCAAAATGGAATGGAAAAAACTCTGGCAACATCACCCATAAAGTGACACGGTTTATAGATTACGCCCACAAGGAAGTACTTGAAGGAGGCATTATTCGCGTGAACGACTTACTCGTCTATCCTATTGAGTATTTCTGTCCGCTGAACTACTATACAGGCGAGATGAACATGACGGAGAATACCCGTACCATTCACCATTACATGGCTTCCTGGGTGAAGAAAGGGACTCGCCTTCAAGGCTTGATGGCGCGAATAAAGTTTATCTATATCCGAATTACGTGTACCTTGAAACATTATCATCAATCGTTATGAAATATTTATCATTCCCACTACTTTTTCTCATTCTGTTGTCATACAGCTGTAGCACAGAAGAAGCAACGGAATATGAGCGTACCAACGCCGAGTTCCTGGATAGTCTTGGCGGGGATATCAGTTCGATGCAATGGTGGCGAACGGCCGTAACCCTAAAAATAAACGTGACGACCGATGCTCCTGTGACACTGATGCTACTATCAGCGCAAGGCAGCAGAAGCATACTCTACGACTATAAGGAGGTGGCGACCAGTGACATTGTTACCATGACCGCCCCGCAAGGACAGGGTAACACGTTCAACTTATGCTATATCTATAAAAATAAGAAAAGAAGTCAAAGCATCACACTTTCAGGCAAATCGACTGAAAATATCACCCTGAAAACGACTACGACCACAACACGACAATTGGCAAGACGCGTCGCCAACCCGCCCGTCTCATTATGTGGAGCCAGCATCAACCACGATGCCAGGTATTATCAGTTTTCAGACATACAGCTAAACAATTTCTTTGAATGGATGGCCACCAATGTGGAAAGAGTGGATGCGAAAGACGTTGAAGGACAGATATGCAACTATGAGTTGGAATCGAACGGCCCGTTCTATATAACCTGGGTTACGGGAAATGAAGCAGAACAGAGGTCGCACATCTTGGGCTACTACTATCATTCGGCCACGACCTACGACGACATCGTATATGTGGACCTGTCAGAGACCCATAAATGGGACTATATCGACGGACTGGCCAAGGTGCAGTATCAAATTGCAAGAGATGAGCGTATTGGCGGACAAACGTTCTATGCCAATAAGTGGTACGATGCCAACTTTGACATGTCTGATGTCTATGGTGCCACCACTTGTTATAACATGGATCGTGTCGGGGACGATGCCTTTAACATGCATACCGTTTACAACCACTACGGAACCGGCATCTCTGCACTACGTGGTATCTCGTTCAAGATCAATGTACCCGAAGGGAAACGTGTCGGTTTTTACCTACGCTCAGACCAGGAGCCACTTCCTGAACAGTATTACCTGCTACGATCGAAAGGCATCAAACCATACGTTTCAGATCCCACCAAGTTTATGGGCACCTGCTTCTGTGCAGAGTTTATGAACATTGAGGGAAACGGGAGGGGTACTCACCGCAGTTTCATCGAGGATTTTGGCGAGGTCTACTGGATGGGCATGGAAGACATCTTAGAGGGTGGAGACCACGACTGTAACGATGTGCTTTTCGGTGTGGTATCGGATGTTATCATCTTGATGCCAACCATCGTAGACCCAGAACTGAAGGATCCCGAAGACCCCACGCCTGAAGACCCCGTCAATCCAGAGACTCCTGATCTGGACGGAACAGAGCCTTTCCCATGGACCATCGCCTACGAGGACGTTAACCGTAACCCGGACTTCGACTTCAACGACGCCGTCATCGAGCTGATGCCTGACTATGAGAACGAGTTATGCTGCGTCACCGTGATGGCAGCGGGCTCCGACGCCAGAATGTACCTGCATTATGACGGCCCGGACGGTGATGTAAACATGGGAGAGATACACAATCTGTTAGGCAGCAAGAACAACCAGACCTACATCAACACCAAAAGAGCTTTGGCAGAGACCCCGTTCGTGGAGATTGACTGCGTGCCCTGGCCTAAGGACTATACCATGGCCAACGATGCCAAACGCTTCTATATTGAGATACAGCGTGGAACCTGTACGGACTGTACCGATGTCATCACCTTAGCCCAAGAACCAGGAAAGATGCCAGAGGCGATCCTTGTGGCCGGTGATTGGCAGTGGCCGTTGGAGGGCAATCATATATATGATTCCTACAGCGACTTCTCGAGATGGGCACGTGACGAGACGAGGACACGCTTCTGGGAATGGTACAAGTCGCCGAATTTAAATTCTGTCATTGCATATTAAGAATTCAAGGAAAATGAGAATACTTATCTTTGTGAGCTTGGTGCTGTGTTCGTTGAACATGCACGCTGAAACAGAGAACGACAGCGTCAAAGCTGGTCGAGACCCTTTCTATCTACAACTATATCTTGGCATCAACAAATCGGCCAACGAGAACTTGCCGTGGACGGAGTTCAGTGGTTATCCCTGGTCTACCGGTGTGTTTATGGCCATCGGTCGTGAACTGTCGCCGCTATGGGGATGGCGAGCAGCCCTGCGAATCAACCACAACAAAAGCCGAAACGTGCCGGAATGTGAATCGAAAGAGGTGTGGGGATGGAACAATATCGCACTGTTTGGCGATGCCACCTTCGACGTGACGGATGCCTTGCGCAAACCTTATTATATACATAAGGATTCTGTACAGTCCGCCCGCTCACCTCGTTTCAACCTAAAAGCCTTCGCTGGCATCGGACTGGCCTATACGTGGGGCTTCGACGAAGTGCCGCTGTCATACACCCATCCCTACTCGCGTTCCAGCAAGATGCTGCCGGCTTTACGTGTCGGTGTGAATGCCAGTTGGAAGTTGTCAGACAGATGGCGTTTCGGTGCAGAACTGAGTCAGACCGTTTTCGAAGACCACTTTAATGGGGTGGCCTATGATGCGCCATTGGACACACGTACCAACCTGAAAGTGGGTCTGACGTACATGCTGTTCAAGACCCGTAAGGTGAAAAAGCCTGTCATCAGGAAAATCAAGTTAAGGGACTGCCCAATATTACCCCTGATGATGCCAGACCCGGAAGACACGAAACTTCGTCAGATTCAAGGACACGCGTTCCTCGACTTCCCGGTCAACGAGACAATAATCTATCCCGAATACCGAAGCAATCCGAAAGCATTGGCAAAGATCTACGCATCGGTCGACAGTGCGCTATTCGACCATTCAGTCACCATTACCCGCATCACACTGCACGGCTATGCCTCGCCTGAGAGTCCCTATAGCAACAATACGCGGTTAGCCAAAGGACGTACGGAAGCATTGAGAAACCTCCTTATACGTAAATACCATTTTGACCCACAGGTCTTCAAGACCAACTTCACACCTGAGGACTGGGACAACCTACGTGGATTCCTGACTGACTCGGATACCCGAAGGGTGAAGGGCGATTTCTGGTACGACAGCAAGGACTTCATGGAAACGCCAGAGGTTCCAGAGATTGTACTCAAAAACCGCAATGAACTGCTACGCATCATTGACAGGAACATTGATCCTGACGCCAAGGAGGAACTCCTGAAGAAAGTGGCCGACGGCGAACCTTACCGATGGCTGTTGGAATACGTCTATCCTGGTCTGCGTCATACAGACTACATCATCGAGTACAAGATCAAGCCGTTCTCCGTAGAAAAAGGCCGTAAACTCATCTATACTCACCCCGAAGGATTAAGTATGGCAGAGATGTACAATGTGGCCATGAGCTATGAGGAGGGATCGGAAAACTGGCTCGATGCGCTCATCATCGCTGTCAAACGCTATCCTGACGATAAGACGGCAAATCTCAATGCGGCCTGCGGTTGTGTGATGACCAAACGTTTGGGAGACGCCAAGAAGTATCTGGCTAAGGCTGGCAATTCCATGGCTGCCCAATATGTAGGCAACGTCATCAAGGCCATGGAGGGCGACGTCATCTGGAAAATAGAAAACGGCAGAGTTGTAGTGATTGAAGAATAAAAAAACATAAACAATAATCTATAAAAGAGTAACGCTATTATGAAAAACCTAAAAATCTGTGTCATCGGCCTCGGTTACGTAGGTCTGCCTTTGGCACGACTGTTTTCAACCAAGTATCCAACCGTTGGTTTCGACATGAACCAGAAGCGAGTAGACGGACTGATGTCCGGCCACGACGCCACACTCGAGGTGAGCGACGAACTGCTGCAGGATGCCATCAGCAACCACGGCTTCGTCTGCACCACAGACCTGGAGAAAATCCGCGACTGCAACTTCTACGTAGTGGCCGTTCCTACTCCTGTCGACGAGGACAACTATCCTGACCTGGCACCCCTCCGCGGGGCCAGCGAGACGGTGGGAAAGGTTATCTGCAAAGGCGACATCGTCGTCTACGAGAGTACAGTCTATCCCGGTGTGACCGAGGACGAGTGCCTGCCCGTGGTGGAGCGCGTCAGCGGTCTGAAGTTCAATGTCGACTTCTTTGCCGGCTACTCACCTGAACGTATAAACCCGGGTGACAAGGAGCATACCGTCGAGAGAATCAAGAAAGTGACGTCGGGATCCACACCTGAGGTGGCTGACCTTGTGGACAACGTCTATAACTCAGTATTGATTAACGGTACGCACAAGGCACCGAGCATCAAGGTGGCCGAGGCTTCGAAAATCATCGAGAACTCGCAACGCGACGTCAATATTGCCTTTATGAACGAGCTGGCCAGGGTATTCAACGTGATGGGTATCGACACGCACGACGTCATCGAGGCTGCAGCATCGAAATGGAACTTCATCAAGCTGTCGCCAGGTCTCGTCGGCGGTCACTGCATATCCGTCGACCCCTACTACCTCATCCAGAAAGCACAGGTCTATGGTGTATGGCCACGTATTATGATGACAGCCCGCCGCCTGAACGACACCATGGGTGAGTATGTAGGCGAACAGGTCATCAAGCTGATGAACAAGAAGGGCGTATTGGTGAAGGATGCCAACATCCTGATTCTCGGCATCACGTTCAAGGAGAACTGCCCGGACATCCGCAACACCAAGGTCGTCGACATCTACGAGTCGCTGAGCGAATACACCAGCAACATCACCGTCTACGACCCGTGGGCCAATGCAGCACACGTCGAGGAGGAGTATCACGTGCCCATCGTCAACACACTGCCTGACGACAAGAAATACGATGTCGTCATCCTTGCTGTCGCCCACAAGGAGTTCCTCGCGCTCGACATCAAATCGCTGCTTAATGACAACGGTATCGTCTACGATGTCAAGGGCATTTTGCCGCGAGATATCATTGACGGAAGGCTGTAAAATGGTTTTTTACATAGAAAATACAAAAAAAATGTAAAATCATTTGCGATTTTACATTTTTTTTATTATATTTGCAGACGAAACTACAGATATTATCAATTTAAAGGGTACAACTATGACAAAAACAAAACAATTCATTATGCGCCTTTGCATTTATGCATTTGCCTGTGTTGTGGCTATCGCCTGTAAGGACACTGATGACTTTTTCGACAAGGGAACTGATTCATCCGTAGACAATACAGCAAACACATTTGACTTCTCCACCACACAAGACATTGACCTCATCGTCGACTATTCGGCTTTCAATGCAAAGATTCCTGTGTACTTCAGCGTCTACAACGTCAATCCGTTTGTTAACGAAAACAAGGCTGACGAGTATATTGACGAAAGCATCAAGCCCATCTTTGCTGCCTATACTGGCCTTGATGGCAAGTACGACCAGACAGTCACACTGCCGGCATACGCCAGAGTGCTGCATATCGTGACGGGCAACTTCGTGGTAGGCCTGCGGCGCACAGCTGTGGAGATTATCAACGGCCAGGCCAAAGCCGTGGTCGAGAATCCTATGGCCAACGCCCAATCACGAATGACCAGGGGGGCATGGAATGTACCTGGTACTGGCACAGCCACCAACGACCTGAGCAAAATGACGCATCTCTACAAGAAAGGCAATGGAGATCAAGTCTACAAGCCTTGGGTAACACCATTAGGCACGTGGGACTCAAATAGCGGTCGTCCGAACTATCTGCTTAACTCTAACGACCCCGTGTTAATCAGCAAAGGACTGGTGTTCACAGAGGAAGAGTTCAACGGTATGTACAGCACAGCTTGCGATGCCCTCAACTCAGGAACAACTATGAAGGAAGATTATCGAGCTGCAGCCGACCTGGAGCTTTTAAAAGCTTCCGAAATCAGCATCACAGCTATGGGTAGCAGTACTTGTTGGAACAGTTCGTTAGGCTACTATTATTATAACAAGAACACCCCGCCGCAGAGCAAGATGGACATGAACATCATCATGATCTTCCCCAACACGCAGGATGGTCAGTGGCCCCGTGGCAGCTATCCCAACAACAATTATAACGGTAATATCGGTATGCTCCGCGGCGACGTCATACAACTCAAGTATTATCCTAACATCGCTAATGGAGACCTCTCCGGTGAAACGACATTATTCCCTGCCGGCACCAAGGTCGGCTTCATCCTCAAGACCAATGCCTGGGGACAGCGTGGCAGCAACTATGCAGTCAATGGCAGCAGCTATGCAAAAGCGAAGAACATTTGGGCATCCACTACCGACGGACTATCCTCAGCTTTCGACAGCGGTGTCAAGTGTCCCAATGAGAACGGCGAGGCCCGTAGTGCCAAGTTCGCCTATACCGCCCCCAACGACAAAGAGTATGTGGTCGTGTCATTTGAAGATGCCTGCGACGATAAGGACTACGACGACCTGATGTTTGCACTTAATCCTGCAGAAGCCTTCGATCTGACAGGTACACCAAGAATTGCAAGCCGCAGATTCTCCGTAGAAGGCGTCTATGGCTTCGAGGACAAGTGGCCAGAGGAGGGCGACTACGACATGAACGACCTCATGGTCGACTTACGACACGACATGGAATACTACACCCACCCCGATGGTTCCAAGAAGTTGATTAGGGAGAATTTCTACGTCACCCCCTACCATAACTATATCACCCTTAAGAACGGACTCGCCGTTCGCCTCGAAAATACTATCAGTAAGGTTGCAACCATCTACGTCAAGAAGATTCTGCCCGGACAGACAAAGCCCGTAGATGCTACATACAAGAAGTATAATAACTTGTACTATTATCTCCCTGAGATTACGTGGAGTGAATCAGAGCCGAAACTGTGGTATCTTACGGACGACATTACCAAACAAGAAGGCGTGACCTACCTCTTCGAGGTGACCTATAAGGAAGCACAAGAAGAAAGTGGTACCACCATCAAGCCGTTCCTCTGGCGCAAGCTCGATAATGGCAAGCATCTTGAGGTACACATCCCCTACGAGGATCCCACCAGCAAAATTGACGCTACCTTATTCGGAACACACGCCGACAAGTCGAATCCAAATAAGAAAAAGAACGGCAAGAAGATGTATTATGTCGGTTCTGGTGAATTCCCATTCGCCTTCTACCTCCACGGCGTTTCGATTGACGAGTTCAAAGAGACCATCCTGCAGCGTGCCAACGAGAGCAAGCGCATCGACACCTTCTTCCCCGAATTCCTCGACTGGTCTATCAGTGAAGGCGCAAGAAACTTTGAATGGTATCTGCATAAGTACGTACCGAATGAATAAAAACTCATAAACAACTCTCCGATAGTCACACAAAAACTATCGGAGAGTTTCATTCTAAGATACCCTTCTGAACAGTTTGTTTGTTGTTGAAGGGGATTTGAAATCCCCAACTCGTGAGATGCGGATTTCAAATCCGCATCAACTGATACAAACAATTTTAATACACCTGACTTTTTAAAGGTAACTACTCAGCGCCCCCTCTAATCGTTCAGGTCACGGTACGAACAACCGAGGAGATAGTGGGCACGCATCCGTTGGTTGGGTGTGCCGTGACGATCGTAATACTCCACAGCTTCCAACAGCAGCGA
>CADCET010000008.1 GCA_902800495.1 uncultured Prevotellaceae bacterium | reverse complement strand
GGCCTCCAACAGCGTGATGCGGTCCTTGTTGATCTGCTTCACACCCGTACCCGCACTGCCGAGGACGGCGAATTGCATGTTGTAGAACGCCACCGTGACAATGGGGTCCTTGCACAGGCTCTTGTTGACAAGCTCGCTCTTGATGTACTTTCCCACCTCGTCGCGCGTGAAGCCCGCAATCTTGATGTTGCCGAGAACGGGGAAGTCGATCTCGCCATTGTCATCGACGGTGTAGGGAGCGTAGTTCTGGCTGCCGCCCATCATCATGTTGCTGCCGCCGTTACGGCCGGAGATGTTGAAAAGCTCCATCAGTTTCTCGTCGCGGCTGTGGACGTAGATGCTCAGCTTGTCGCCGGGCATGAAGCGGATATAACCGTCCTTCTGCGTATCGATAGGCACGTTCTCAGAAACGTCCTGGAGGTACGCAATGTCACGGGGAGTCTTACACGAGGTGAGCAGCGTCACACTCAACAGAATCAGAAATCCTAATTGTTTCATATTGTTTGTTTCTTTGGTTTCAGACTTTCGAGCACCTCCAAAGGATATTGGGAGGCCAGTTCGGGAGAAATAGCGGTGGTCTCCATGCGTTGCTGAAGACGGGTCATCTGCTCGTCGTTGTAGGTAGCGAAGGGATGTACGGCCCTGCCGACCTTTCCGACGGGGAGCGCTCTGTTCACCAGGAACTTCTTGATAAAGGGGAAGTTGACCATCAGGTTGCGTTCCTCATCATTCAGACGGACAAAGACGACGCCCGGAATAAAAATCTTCTCAACCTGGCCTGTCCTCCGGTTCTTCCAGCGGTGGGTCTCCTTCTGAGAGGGGACACAAGCCTCGTAGCCCAACAGCGTCAGACGCTCGCGTACCTTAATTTCATGACGTGGCAGTACCTGAGCCACATACCACAGGCGGTCGACAGTGGTAGCATGATCATCCTTCTTCATCATCATAACGGTTGAATGTCTTGAATGTTAATCTCGGTATAAATGTAATGGGTCGTGCCCATCTCCATCTTCAAAACGAGGTAGGAAGCCTTGTCCTTGGAGTACAAATGTCCCTTTATCCCTTTCAAAGGACCTTGCGTAACCTCGATTTCCTGTCCCAGCTCAAGCTTGTCGGCCGTGATGGTGATGGGGCGCGGGGCGTTGGTGAGGATATTCTCCAACCGCTGCCGCTCCTCTTCGGTGATATAGGCATAGACGCGCTTGTTCTGTTCTCTGTCGCAAGCAGCCCTGTTCAGCATAAACCGATGGACAGACGGATATTTAAGGAGAATATCCATCAGCAGCTTCTCCTCAGTAAAGACAAAGAATTTTCCAGGAAGAAAGGGTATTTCCCTCCTGTAGCGGTTGCGGCTTTTATACCTTTTCTCCTCAACCTTACAGGCAAGATACACCTGATAGTCGTCGTTGGTAAGCATCTTACCAATCATGCGCTCCCTCGTGGGCTTACACTCTGCTATATACCATTGACCCATTTTTCGTTCCCGTTTTATACGGCAAAGCCAGAGCCTTTATGCAGTTTTGCAGGGCTCAACGCTGTATCTCTGATATAGAGATACTGCACTTTTTCTATCTGCTGAATAACAGAAAGATACGAAGAAAGCGTTAGAAAAAAAGTGAGCATTTTCTTGGAAGAAACGCTTCTTTTCCAGAAAATGCTCATATATTTTTAAATGTTGAAATAATAAAAAATATAGGTAAAAAGACTTTTATTTCGTTTTATTAATGATTGTTTCAAAAAAAATTGCTATCTTTGCAGCCGATTTAACAACATCTCTATATCAGAGATGTTTATCCATTCGGAACACCTGATTGATAAGTTTATGGTTCATCTGATGGATGACATTCCCCTCTAATGACTTCAAGTAAATCTCCGTTGTTTTCACAGAATCATGGCCCATAGACTGGCTGATGACCGGCAGCGGTACATTCTGACGGTGAGCCGTCGTCGCCCACGAGTGTCGGGCGACATACGAGGTGAGTTTCAGGTTTCCCATCATCTCGCCCAGCTGCCGAAGACAGTGGTTATAGCGGGTGATGGCATAGCGATACCGCTGATAGACCTTACGATGGTCGTCGGTATCGGTGAGGATGGGGAACAGGTAGGCGGTGTCGGAGGGATAGCGGTCGATAATGGTCTGCATCAGCGGCTCCACCCGCACCTCCATGCGCTGTTTAGTCTTCCGACGGACATAGGTCATGATGCCACCAACAATGTCGGACTTGCGCATAAAGGCCAGATCGACAAACGTGAGACCACGAGCGCAGAAGGAGAACACGAACAGATCGCGGGCAAACTCCAGCGGACGCTGATGACCGGCCAGGCGACAGCTATCGGCTTTATAGCCCTGCGCAATCAGTTTTTGATGGATGTCGAGCACACAAAGCCGATAGATGTCTTCAGGCGTGATGGCCCGCTTGACGGTCTTAGCTACCCCTCGGTAGGCATGTCGGAAGGGTTGTTGGTCGACGGTCAGCTGTTGGCGTACCGCCTTGTTATAGACCGACTGGAGTGCACGGACATAGAATGAGCAGGTGTTCTTACACAGGCCATTGGTCTGCAGCCACGCTTCGTAGTCGCTGACAATCAGCGACGTCAGTTTCTTGAAAGAGAGGTCTTTCATCCCCTTGCTATCAAGGAAACGCCGGAAGCTGTTGCCGGCACTGGCATAGTTGTTGGCGACAGACAGATGTCCGTTTTCGCACTGACGTTTCACCTCGTTTTTGAGGAAAGCGAGGAATCCTTTGACAGGTCTTTGACCTTTTGCTTCGTTTTGTTTCATCATTAAAAATCGTTTGTTTATCACCAAGTTAAACGCATAAATGGAAACAAGAAACAAAACGCTTTGCATTGCAAAGAACCCTCACGAGGGTGAGACCTCGCGAGGGCGTAACGAAGTGGAGCTGGAGGGAGTCGAACCCTCGTCCGCACAAGGAAACCATACGCTTTCTACACGCTTATCTTGGCCTTCATTTTCGTGCTGTGACAAGACCCAAGCCACCAATCACAGCCTTATCCTCTAAAACTTCATCCTGACATCGAGGCCTGTCAAGACTATTTCCGATTTAACCTGCGCCGCTTGATCTTCGGATTCGGAACAACATCCTTGGAGCGACGTCTCGTTCCTCTACCTGGTAGTGGAATTAAGCTCGTAATCTACTGTACTTCGATTAAGCAGCGAGAGCATACTCATTGTTGCCAATTAATTTTCTGCTGACTCAGATTTAGGAGGGAACCAACGAGCCTCCGCGTGCTTACGTACCATTTCATCTCGCCGTCAAATCCAGTCAACCCCAAGAGTGAACGCGTCACGTAATTTCGGTGCAAAGTTACTACTTTTTTCGGATATTGCAAGTTATTTGCGAAAAAATATGTACCTTTGCAACGATTTTGCTGCTTATTTCACAATAATCATGAGGAATTGCGGTTATAAATAATGTAAAAAACCTACCTATTTAATAAAGATGAAACGCTTTACTACCGTATTGCTTTGCCTATTGCTGGCCATTGGATATGCCCAAGCCCAATCAGGAATGACCGACAATCAGGTGATGGATTATGTCATTGAACAGAACTCGAGGGGCGTATCACGACAAAAGATCGTGACCGACCTGATGCAGCGTGGTGTCACCATCGAACAGATTCGCCGCATCCAGAAGAAGTACCAGCGCCAAATGAAAAACGGTGCCCTTGGTGCTGACGATATTACCGCCGGTTCCAAGGACGTAAAGAACCGTATGCGCCAGGCCAACGGCGAGAAGCGTTATGAAGAAAAAGAGCGCGAGAAGCGTAACGTCTCGAAATACCGTAAGAAGGACGGACGTCCAAAGACGAAGAAGAATACCTACGATGACGAAGACGACGAGTTTGTCGAGATGGACGAGGCTATGGACTTCATGATGCCCGACTCGCTGAAATATTTTGACGACGAGGATTTTAAGAAGAAGGAGAAAGGACGTAAAATCTTCGGCCACGACGTCTTCAATCGTAAAGACATGACTTTCGAGAGTTCCATGAACATCGCGACACCCCAGAACTACCGTTTAGGCCCTGGCGATGAAGTGAACGTCGACATCTGGGGCGCTTCGCAGGAGAGCATTACCGAGACCATCTCCCCTGACGGCTATATCACTATCGAGGGGGTTGGCGTCGTCCAATTAGGCGGTCTGACCGTCGGTCAGGCCAAGAACCGCCTCCGTCAGGTTATCGGTCCACGTTATCAGGACTCCCAGATAGAACTGACATTAGGTCAGACACGCACCATCACCATTAGTGTGACAGGCGAAGTCAAAACCCCCGGTACCTATACCATGTCAGCTTTTGCTACCGTCTACAACGCCCTCTATATGGCGGGTGGTCCTAACGACATCGGTACACTGCGTAGCATCAAGGTGTTCCGAGATGGCCGTCAGATATCGAGTGTCGACGTCTATGCCTTCCTGCTCAATGGCCATCTGACCGGTGATGTCCGTCTGCAGGACAACGATATCATCACCGTCGGACCTTACGAGTCGCTGGTGTGCATTGCCGGTAAGGTGAAACGCCCCATGTTCTACGAGATGAAGAAGACGGAGAGTGCCGCCACGCTGCTGCGCTATGCCGGTGGCTTTACTGGAGACGCATTTACAAAATCTATCCGCGTCAACCGTAAGGCAGGTGCCATGTATTCTGTATTCAGCGTCGGCGAGTTTGACATGAACGACTTCCGTATGATGGATGAAGACTCTGTGTTTGTAGACTCCACCTTCGTGCGCTACCAGAATACGGCTGAGGTCATCGGCGCTGTCTTCCACCCTGGTCACTATCAGGTAGGAGGACACATCACAACTGTCAAGTCGTTGGTTGAGGCCTGTGGCGGACTGACAGAAGAAGCCATCGGCCAACATGCCGTCATGCACCGCACACGCCCTGACAGGTCGCTTGAAGTACTGAGTGTCGACGTCAGTGGCATTCTCAATGGCACGTCGCCCGACGTTCCTCTGAAGAGCGAAGATGTGCTTTATATTGCCAGCAACGAAGAGAAGGAAGCCGACAAGACTATCACCATCCACGGTGAGGTTCCTTACCCCGGTACTTATAAATACGCTGCCAACCAAACTGTGGAGGACGCCATTTTGCAGGCCGGCGGACTGACCAATGCCGCCTCGCTGGCCAAGGTCGACGTGGCTCGCCGCATCATCGACCCTGAAGCCTCAGAAGCCAGCGACACTTTGGCTTTCACCTACAGTTTCAGCATCGACAAAGACTTCAACATCAACGAGGTTAACGACTTTACGCTGCAGCCCTTTGACGAGATCTACGTCCGCCGCAGCCCGAAATACAACGAACAGCAGAATGTCACGATTGAGGGTGAGGTGCAGTTCAAAGGAAACTATACGCTGTCAAGTAGCAACCAGCGGCTAAGTGAGATTATCAAACAGGCTGGTGGTCTGACCAAGCGTGCCTATCCTGAAGGTGCCAAGCTGGTACGCCAGATGACGCAGGAAGAACGTGAACAGATGGAGGTGATGTTGCGTACAGCTCAGCGTAACACAGGAAATGACTCTATCGACGTCAAGAAGCTGCAGACGATGACCACCACAACGGTAGCTATCGAGCTGGACAAAGCCCTGAAGAATCCCGGTGGCGAGGATGACATCGTGCTGCGCGAAGGAGACCGCATCGTCGTACCACGATTCACCAGTACTGTTACCATCAACGGCGAGGTGCTCTACCCCAACACTGTGCAATACAAAGCCGGCGAGAAAACCAACTATTACCTCGACTTAGCAGGTGGTGTCAGTTCGACAGGTAAGCGCAGCCAAACCATCATCATCTACATGAACGGCAACGTGGCCAAGGCCGACCGTAAGCATCGACCAGCTCCCGGCTGTCAGATCCTCGTGCCGACGAAAGCCAAGAAACGTGGTCTCGGCTTGACCGAATGGTTAGCCATCGGTACGTCTACCGCCTCTATCGCCACGATGATTGCTACGATTGCAAACCTTGTTAAGTAAAAGAATTATGGAAGAAAAGAAAGAGATTAAGCCTATAGATATAAGAAAAATAGTAAAGTCTTTGTGGTCGAACAGGCGAAGGTATTATGTTGTCTTGCCTGCCACATTAATCCTGTCCTATTTGTTCTTGTTGTTTATACCGCGCTATTATCGGTGTTCTGTTAGTTTGGCCCCCGAACCAACAGGGGTTTCCGTGAGTGGGTCTCTTAGTTCGCTGGCATCGTCTTTCGGATTAGGTAGCTCGTTGGGAAAAATGGCTTCGCAGGATGCGATATACTCAGATATTTATCCTGATGTCATACAGTCCAAGAATTTCATTGCAGAATTGATGCCAGTGGAGGTGAGTACTAAAAAAGGCGATGTTAAATGCAGCTATTATACCTATCTACGTGATAAACGGTCTGTTGCATGGTGGGACTGGGTAAAAGGAACCGTTAGTGAATTGATAAAACCTATGCCTAAGGATACTTATAATGGTGAGACGGCTTTAAAGGTTTTTGACCTGACTAAGCAACAAGAGGACCTGTTCAGCGCTGTACAGAATAACATCCAATGTACGGTCGATAAAAAAACAGATATTGTCACGATTACCGTCACCGACCAGGATCCGAAGGTTTGTGCCTTGATAGCCGACTCCACCTGCCAGAAACTACAAAAATTCATTGTTAATTACCGTACTCACAAGGCACGGATAGATTATGAGTATTACAAGAAACTGTGTCAGGATAGTAAGGTGGAATATGAAAAAGCTCTTCGGAAATATGCCACTAATTCAGATGCAAATCGCAATGCCATCCTTGCTACCTATCAGGCAAAGATAGAAAGCCTTGAGAACGAGATGCAGGCAAGGTTTAATGTCTATACGGCAATGAATACGCAGATGCAGACCGCTGAGGCTAAACTACAGGAAGCTACGCCGGCCTTTACTGTCATTGAAAGTGCCTCCATCCCCACCAAGCCAGCAGGTCCGAAGCGTATGATAATATCTTTTTGTATGATGCTGTTGGCCTTTTTTGTAATTACTGGACGGATACTTGTCAGAGAATATTGATTTTCGGGGATGAATAGTGCGTCAAGGGACAAAATGTTAAGAAACAACATCCTTCTTTCGGGGATGCTGAAGTTTGTCGGTTTAGCGACTTCTTTCTTGATTGTTCCTGTCACCCTTCACTATTTGGATAATGAGCCATATGGTATATGGATGACCATATCGTCTATGGCTTTTTGGATTTTCACCTTTGATATAGGTCTTGGTAACGGCTTGCGCAATTATTTGACTGCGACAATTTCCAAAGGCGACTTTCGTACAGGAGGAGTTTATGTGTCCTCTACTTTTGCTATGCTCTCTGTTATTGCTGTTATTATTGGCTTGCTATCTATTCCTTTTATTACCGTACTGGACTTCAATCGGATACTGAATACAAGTAGTTTAAGTAATGACTATCTGCGCTTTGTCTTTTTCGTTGCCATTTTTCTAACGCTTATTAATTTTGTTGTCAAGAATATTGGTTTTATTTATGTTTCTTTACAACAATATGCTATTAATGACTTGCTAACGGTTGGAGGCAATGTGCTCGCTTTGTTTGTCATTTTCTTGCTGACAAAATTGACAGACGGCAGTCTGCTATATGTCGTAATAGCGTTAATGGCAATGCCTGTCTTGATGTTTGTTTTAGGAGGAATTCCTTTGTTTGTCAAGTATCCGGAATTACGCCCTTCGTACAAAAAGATTGATATCAACTTCAATAAGGATGTTGTGAAGAAAGGTATGGGTTTCTTTGTCATTCAGATAACGAGTTGCCTTGTCATCTTCGGAGGATCCAATTTCTTTATATCACATTTTTCAGGGCCCGCGGCTGTCACTACTTATAATATAGCTTATAAGTATTTCAACTTGCTGGTTATAGGCTTTACAGTATTTATAGCCCCGTTATGGAATGCCTATACAGATGCTTATGTCAAAGGTGACTGGTCTTGGATAAAAAGAACTTTTTTCAAAACACTAATGGTTTGGGGAGTCATGATAGGCGCCGGTGTCGTTATGCTTTTCTGTTGCAATCTTTTTTACCAGTTGTGGGTTGGAGAAAAAGTCCTTGTGCCATTTTTTGTGTCTGTTTCAGTCCTTGTCTACGTGGCTTTCTTTAATCTGAACAATTGTGTCACCTACTTGCTGAATGGTCTTAACATCATTCGTGTCCAGATATGTTGTTCGGTGGTTGTCACGGTTCTCTATCTTCTTGTTGTAACCTTGCTTGGAAAAAGCTTGGGAATTGTTGGTGTTGTACTCTGTATGGCATCAAGCTATGCGGTCATGGGCATTATTCACCTGTACCAATGCTGGCTGATTATAACCCAAAAAGCAAAAGGAATATGGATCAAGTGAAAAATACAGTCAGTGTTATCACGGTTGTCTATAATGATGTTGAACACATCCGTGAGACAATGGAGAGTTTCTTTGCCCAGACATGGGAGGAGAAAGAGTATATTGTTATTGACGGGGGTAGCACCGATGGAACTGTGGATATTATCCGTGAGTATTCTGACCGACTGGCTTTCTGGTGCTCCGAACATGATGAGGGAATCTATGATGCCATGAACAAAGGGGTTGAACACGCTAGTGGTGAATGGGTCAATTTCCTGAATTCCGGTGACATCTATGTGTCATCCGGCTCGTTGGAGAATGTTATGGTTTCAGACGTCATTACTGATTCCGACGTTGTCTTTGGTAATAGTATTGAGATACACGATTGTTTTCAAAAACGGTTAATTGCTTCGGAAGATGTATCTCGTTTGGAGATGGGACCGACGTTTAGGCATGGCTCCTCTCTGATTAGAACGGTTCTTCAGCGCGATTATGGATTTGACCTCTCACTAAAGAAGAAGTATGGCTATGCTCTTGACTGGGCCTTGCTCTATAAGGTCTTTAAGGATGGTCATCATTTTAACAAGGCAGATGCTATGTTGCAGGCATATCGGAAAGACGGTGTCTCTAACCATCCGTATAAAAGCCTGTGGTATAATTATCAGATTACCTCTGGAGGTAGGTTTAGTCTGTTGAAATTTCTGTTTTTCTTTAAGTGGTGTGTTGGAACCTTTGTGAGAAAAATCTCGCTTTTCCGTTGGCTGCGTGCTTTCTTCTTGGAATTCGTTACGAATGATGTTTTACATTATATTCCTTTTTGGTCAGTAAGGAGATGTTATTTGCACCTGCTTGGCGCACAATTGGGTAAGGGCTCATTTATCATGAAAAATAATTATATCATGAATACCAACCACTTGAAGATAGGTGCATATAGCCATATAAATCGTGACTGCATTATTGATGCAAGGGGAGGGATTGTGATTGGTGACAATGTGTCGATTTCCCATCGTGTCAGTTTGATTACAGGCGGCCACGATGCTTATTCACCATCGTTTATGGGTATGTTCGTTCCTGTTGTCATTCAAGACTATGCCTGGCTTGGCGTGGGATGTACAGTGTTACAGGGCGTCACCATAGGCCGTGGAGCTGTTGTATCTGCCGGCGCAGTGGTAACGAAGGACGTCGAGCCTTATACTATCGTAGCTGGCGTCCCTGCTCGGAAAATAGGCGACCGTCCCCAACAGCTGAATTATCATTGTACAGGTTGGCAACCTCTTACATAGCATTGATTGGAATAGCTTATGATACCATTTCTATTGATAGTATTTGTCATCGTTTGTATTTTTGTATATACTGAGGAGTATATCGAAGATGTCAAATGGCCTGTCTACGTAGCTATAGCTATTGCCCTCATACTGATAGCAGGACTCCGTGTTGTTGGGAATGATGACGACTCGGAAAACTACCAGATTATGTTTGACAGATATGATGATACCCTCATAAGGCTTACAACAGAACCGTCTTTTATTTTGATATCCTCTTTCGTTCATTCAATAAAAGGAGATATTCATACTCTCTTCTTTATTTATGCCGTCATTGCGATTACTATGAAATTTGTCGCTTTCAAACAGTTATCGCCGATGTTGTTTGCTTCTGTCATGGTGTATGTAAGCCATTTCTTCATATTGCATGATATGATTGAGATACGCGTTTCTGTAGCCATTGGCTTTTTCCTCCTGTCGATAAAGCCGATGTGCGAGGGGAAGAAAAAGAAGGCTTTTCTCTTTCTCCTCATGGCTCTTTTCTTCCATTATTCGTCGTTGGTGTTGTTTGGCCTGCTTTTTCTCAGTAACAATCCGTTGTCATCGGCTTGGAAATGGGTGCTGGCGTCAATTGTCCCATTAGGCTATGTGATGTTTTTCCTGCATATAGACTTGTTGACCACTATACCAATTCCTGTAATTGGGCAAAAACTGGAATTATATATGGACATGAAAGAAATTGGTATGTTTGACGAGATTTATGTGTTCAAGAATCCTACTCTGCTAATAAAAATCCTATGTTTCTATGTGTTACTATTCTACCATGATGTCCTTTGTCAGAAATGCTCCTATTTGCCATTACTGATGAAGACAATGGGAATTTCTCTGTTCTGTTTCTTTGCTTTTTCTTCCCTTCCAGTTCTGTCAGGCCGACTTTATGAGCTGTTTGGTGCTATTGATATAATCACTATTGCATTGGTGATTTATGTATTAGAACCCAAATATGTAGCAAAGACAATGGTTCTTTTACTATGCAGTATTATGCTGTTTATGGACGTTTTTGTATACGAACTAATAAGATAAGCCTATGATGTCCATTATCAGACAATCTGTTTTTGCTGTATTGGTATTGCTCTTTGGTATCAAGGGTTATGCAATTCCAATTATTGCCTATGGTGGTGTGAGTCCTAAATATGCAACGGCAGAGAGGTTCTTAGAACTTCGTAATGCGGGGTTTGATGTTTGTATTACCAATTTTGGCGATCTGCCTACTTCGAAGTTTATAAAGGTCCTTGATATCGCAAAACAATGTGACGTCAAGTTATTTGCTTTGAGCACAGAACTATGGGAGAATCCGCAAAGCACTATTGCGCTTATAAAGAAACATCCGGCTCTTTATGGCTATTATGTGTACGATGAGCCCGCGCCAAACCAAATTAAGCAGATGACGGATAGATTCTTGCAGATGATGGCAGCTGATTCTACAAAGGCTTTCTATTTGAACCTGATACCATATTATGATGAGGCGACTCTCCGAATGTCAGGTATCAAGGATTACGAAGCATATGTAAAACAATGTGTCAAGATTGGAGTTCCACAGATTTGCTTTGACTATTACCCCATAACAGAGTCTGGTATCCGTTCCAAATGGTATCATAATCTGGAACTCATCCGCAAGGAATCCTTGTTAAACCATCGCCCTTTTTGGGCGTTTGCACTGAGCACTCCTCATGCCGACTATCCAATGCCTACACTTGCCATGCTTCGTCTTCAGATGTATACGAATCTGGCTTATGGTGCCAAGGCCCTATTGTATTTCACTTATTGGACTCCTCAGCGTACTAAGGATTTCGTTTTTCACGATGGTCCCATCAGTGTAGATGGCCACCGAACCCCAACTTATGAAACTGTACGTCAGATGAATAACGAACTCCGTCCGTTGCTCCCTCTGTTTGAAAAAGCTCAGGTGACATCTGTCCGTCATCTTGGCAAGAACACTCCTGAAGGAGCAACTCGAATGACGAAGACTCCGTCTCATGTTAGCCGCTTGGTTGTTTATGGTAGTCAGGGCGTATTGGTTTCCCAGATGAAAACAGAAAAAGGCGAATACATGGTCGTTGTCAACAAGGATTATAGGAAGTCCATAAGGATCCGTATCAAAGCAGATGCATCTGTGGTAGAAATTGATAAGCGGCTTCAGTCTAAACCATTACAGGAGGAATATCGCTTGCCAGGAGGGGATATTCTCTTGTTCAGACTATGATGATTAATTTGACATACTATGAATATTGTTATTATAACCCATTATCTGCCTTACCCGCTTTCATCGGGTGGCGCTCAGGCTCAATATAACATGATAGACCAGCTTCGTCATGAGCATCAGATAACACTTGTCTTTAATGAAGGCAGTGGCAACACCATACATGCAATGAAACAATTACAGGCGTTATGGCCTGACGTGAAAATTCTTGCCTATCGTTATTACAGACAATTGCTTTGTTGGCGGTTCATACGTGATAAAGTAAAGCGAGGACTTCTGGTGAAACTGGCCCCCCAAAGCAGGAAGCTTAAGATAGAGCGGATATTACAACCTTATGGACAGTGGTTCTCTTTAGATCAGATAAGATTCATAAGGGATGTCATCAGGGGTGCTAAGGCGGATCTTGTTCAGGTAGAATTCTTTCAGTGTCTGAAGTGGGTTAACTATTTGCCTTCGGATGTTAAAAAAGTCTTTGTTCATCATGAGATAAATTTCGTAAGAAACGAACGTTTTCTTCAGGAATTCCATCTGTCGTCAAAGGAAGAAAAGGCCAAAGTCCAGATGAGAAAAGAAGAAATAGACAGTCTGAATCAATACGACCGGGTGATAACCCTTACGGATGTTGATCGTGAGATCTTACAGAAGAATCAAGTGACGACTCCTATCTCAGTCTCGCCAGCAGCCGTTTCTTCTCCGTCACGACTTTATGGTGAATGGAAGGGGAATGTTGTCTTTGTTGGAGGCTATAGACATATACCAAACAGAGAAGGCCTCGACTGGCTTTGCCAGAAAGTGGCGCCGTTTCTGACTCGTAACATACAAGTCAATCTTGTCGGTGCTTTCTGGCCTTCCGATTATGAAGGGCAGTTCGGCCATCTTAGAATCCATCTAATGGGCTTTGTTGATGATTTGTCAGAAGCCTTATATGGAAACATGATGGTAGTACCATTGTTGACAGGTAGTGGCATGCGTATGAAGATATTGGAGGCAATGGCCATGAGTATGCCTGTTGTCACAACGACCGTAGGCGTAGAAGGCATACCTCTTGTCAATGGGGATTCCTGTCTGATAGCAGATACCCCAGAGGCTTTTGCTCGTTCTGTGGAAATGCTTCTTGACGATGCATCACTGCGCTGCCGTTTAGGGAAGGCTGCCAACGGCGTATTCCAGAGCAACTATTCCCCTCAACAGCTTTCTAAAGTCAGGGAGACTATTTACGAGGATGTATTACGATCTTAGCCACCTTGTTAGGACGTAGCGTACTATCCAGTAGCGGTAGTTGATTTTCTGACACAGCGTTAACGGACTCTTGCCTGTTGTCAATGCGGAAGTGTTGTCACCGTGTCGCCGGTAGCGTAGCAGTTTGTCAGGGATAAATACCGTCTTATAATACAGGTCTCCGATTTGTCCAATCCAGTAGTCGTGCATAACGATATGTGGAGGGAAGGGAAGGAGCCTTTTCAGTATTTTCCTTCGGAAAGCTGTGCAGCATCCGATATATGTGGTATGATAAAGGGTAGCCCAAAAGCCCTTATGTGGCTTGTAGACATCATAGAGTGAACGACCGGTACTGATGGCCTTTTCATCGCATATCCAGGCATCGCTCACCACCAAGTCGGCTTCTTGTAGGACTTCTGTCATCCGCTCAATCTTGTTGTCCTCCCAGACGTCGTCCTGATCAGACAAAAACAGATAATCGCCTGAGGCTTGTCTGATGGCATTCTCGAAATTATAGGTTAGTCCACATTTCGGTCCGTCAAAAACCTTGATGCGTGGGTCGTTGAAATCTGCCAATACTTGAAGAGTGGAGTCCGTAGAACCATCATCAGAAACGATGAGTTCGTCATTGAAATCCAATTGTGACAAGATGGAGTAAACCTGTTCTCTGATATATTTTTCGCCATTGAAAGTGGCCATGCAAACACTAATCATACTGCAAAGGTAAAAAAAAAACGGAAAATGAGTGCGACTATTCTTATAATATAACAATAAAGTGTCATAGTTTTCGTTTTATTAAGAAAAAGGAGCAGCATGAAGATATGTATATTAACCCCAAGGTTCCCTCTACCTGAATGTGGCGGCGACTTGTTAAGGATAAATAATATTGCACGATACTTGAAATCACGTGGTCACCAACTGGTATTGGTGTCCTACACAGAGGAGACACCCGATATGGAGGCGGCTCAGGAGATATATGATAAGGTATTTACCATCAATCGAAGCAAGATAGCCTCTGCGTTCTACTCAGCCGTGTTTATGCTGACCGGACGACCCATACAGTGTGGCTATTATTACTCATTGGCATTTAAAAGACTGTTCAAACGGGTCGTCAAGAATGAAGCCCCTGATTTGTATATATCCCATCTGTTACGTATGGTGCCATTTTTGGAAAGTGCTGAGCTTCAGGAACGGTCCATTGTTGAGATGACCGATGCGTTGTCGAAGACCTATGCGTTATCATCAGGAGCAAAGGGCAACCGCTTGCTGCGTAATGTTTATAAGATAGAGAAGCGCCTGATAGCGAGCTACGAGAAATACGTGATTAGTAACTATCCCAAAGTTGTATTGGTATCACAGCCCGACATCGCTTTTCTCAGCAGCAAGATTGACGCCCGACACATCCATTCATTGGCCCTTCATGCCAACGGCGTGGGTTGTTCTTCACAGATTAGTGGGCATATTGATACGAATAAGATTTGCTTCATTGGCCATATGCAGTCGCTTCAGAATCAGGATGCCGTTATTCATTTCGTGAACGATATATTCCCACTGATTCTTGACAAGAAGCCCGATATGAGATTCTACGTTGTTGGGGCACACCCCCCCAAGAGTATACTGAAGTTGGATAATGGTAAGAATATCTTCGTTACTGGTTTCGTAGACGATCTCAACCAGTATATTGCTGACTCCTGCATCGCCGTTGCTCCCGTGCAAATAGCTGCCGGCATACAAAACAAAGTACTTGTTGCTATGTCAAACGGCATTCCAGTTGTCCTGACTTCATTGATAGCCAAGGCTATTCCTGAGTTGCACGACGGTGAGAACTGCTTTGTCTGTGATGATGATCAGACATTTGCCGATAAATGTATCCAACTGATTGAAAATGAGAACCTCCGTGCCGTCATGAGAGAGCGGGGGCGCCAAACAGTCATTCAGAACTATTCTTGGCAGTCAAAATTGGAAGGCTACGAAGTTTTATAAGGCTTGGAAAAAAAATGGCGTAGAATACAATATTTGCGTCATTCGTCTGTTTATATAATAAACGACGATTGCTTATGACGATATATTTACTGGGAGCCTTTTTGTTGAGCCTTGTCTGCGGGTTTGTTTTCACGCCCGTCATACTTGATTATTGCAAACGGAAGAAGCTGTACGACCTGCCAAGTGAGCGGAAAGTGCATCATAAGGCCATCCCGCGTATGGGTGGCATCTCGTTTTTTCCCAGTATGCTGACTGCCTTTGCCGCTGTATTGCTGTTCATGCCTGTTACCGAGCAGCACACCCTGCCTGTCAATCTTTGGAGTGCCATATTCATCATAGGTCTGCTCGTTATCTATTGTACCGGTATTATTGACGACCTGATAGGCCTGGATGCCCGCACGAAGTTTGCCATGCAGATTTTCACTGCCTGTCTGCTGCCCTTTGCCGGCCTGTATATCAACAACCTCTACGGCCTGTTCGGCATTTTTGAGATTCCCCGATACGTCGGCATACCGTTGACCATCTTCGTCATCGTCTTCGTTGACAATGCCATCAATCTCATTGACGGCATCGACGGCTTGGCTGCAGGCTTGTCGCTTATCGCGTTAGGTGGTTTCTTGGCCTATTTTGTTTATTACGGTGTCTTTGTGAACACTTACAGCATCCTGGTAGCCGGTATGATTGGCGCACTGATTGCCTTCAGCTATTTCAACCTTTTCGGTAGTCCTGAGCGTAATACGAAGATTTTCATGGGCGATTCTGGCTCGCTGTCATTAGGCTTTACCTTGGGTTTCCTGGCTGTCAAGTGTGCATCCGAGAATACGCTGATCTGGCCGTCACGCCCCGAGGCCATTATGGTTCCGCTGACGCTGCTCTTCGTGCCAACAGCCGACGTGGTCAGGGTGACGTTCTACCGTCTGCGCCACCACAAGCCGCTGTTCGATGCTGACAAGAACCATGTCCATCACAAACTGATGCGGATGGGGATGACACAGCATCAGGCACTCATCACCATTCTGTTGCTGGCTTTGGTTTACGTCGTCGTCAACAGCCTGCTCTACACTTGGGTGTCGCCAACGATCATCATTGGCGTCGATGTCTTGCTCTACTGTGTATTCCATTTGTCTGTCAATGTAAAGTTGAAAGCTGTTGCCGTATGAAACGTGCTTTCGATGTGTTGCTGTCGCTGTTGTGCTTAGTGGCTTTCTCGCCATTGATCATTGTCTGCTACCTTATTATTAAGATAGGTGGCGGTCCTGCTATTTACAAGCAGGAACGTATCGGGCTTCACGGGCGACCGTTCAATATCTATAAGTTCCGCAGCATGGTGGTTGATGCCGAGAAGGAGGGCGAGGAACTGTTCCAGCAGGACAACGACCCGCGACTGACCCGGATAGGCCGATTCCTACGCGCCCACCATCTTGACGAACTGCCGCAGTTCTGGAACGTGCTGAAGGGCGATATGTCGTTCGTTGGCTACCGTCCTGAGCGCCGGTATCATATCAGTCAGATTATGGAGTACGACCCCCGCTACCAGTATCTCTTCCAGATACGTCCCGGCATCACGTCGATGGCAACGCTTTACAACGGCTATACCGACACGATGGAGAAGATGCTGAAGCGTCTGGAGATGGATCTCGAGTATCTGGAACACCGCTCTTGGGCGCTCGATATCAAGATTCTCGGACTGACATTTGCCAAGATTGCCTTCGGTAAGGTTTTCTAACTGATAGTATAGGGATTTTCCCCTTATGGTTTAGGGAAAATCCTTTGCACAGGTCGCGCTTTTGTTGTTACTTTGCAGCGTGAACAAGTAACAAACATGTCAAACCGATAAAAACTCTACAGTTATGAAGAAGATGATGATAGCCCTGACAATGATGCTGCTGACGGCAGCCACGGGCAAGGCAATGAGCTACGAGCAGGCCCGCAACGAGGCCCTGTTCCTGACAGACAAGATGGCGTACGAGCTGAACCTGACGGACGCACAGTACGAAGCCGCCTACGAGATTAACCTCGACTACTTGATGGGCGTGACCAGCGTCGACGACGTCTACGGCACTTACTGGGAGCGCCGCAACCTCGACCTGAGCTATATCCTCTACCAGTGGCAGTGGGATGCCTTATTGGCAGCCTCCTATTTCTACCGCCCCCTCTACTGGGACGCCGGCTACTGGCACTTCGGCATCTACGCCCGCTACCCGCGCCGCGACTACTTCTACTTCGGTCGTCCGCACTTCTACGCCACCTATCGCGGTGCTCACGCCTGGCATCTCCACGGCACCCACGGCTACTACCACGGCCACAGCAGCCACTTCCGCCCCGCCCTACCACAGGGACGCAGCCACTTCGGAATGCGCAACGGCTACGATCGCGGCGACTACCGCGGCTCACGTGCCGGCAGTTCTACCCGCGCTACAGGACAGCGTGGCGGTCATTACCAGGGTGGCGGACACTATCAGGGTGGTCGTGACAATAGCGGCTACAACAATCGCGGTGGATACAGCAATCGCGGTGGAAACAGTGGCAGCTACAATCGCAGCGAGAACCGCGGTGGCTACGAGCGCTCTAACAGCGGACACTTCAGCCGTGACAACAGCGGCAGCTACAACCGTAGTGGCAGCACTGGAAGCAGCAATTACAACCGTGGTGGCAGCAGCCACAGCAGCGCCGGCAGCCACAGTGGCAGCGGAAACTTCACCCGTGGTGGTGGCAGCAGCAGCCACAGCAGCGGCGGTAACGCAGGAGGCGGCAGCCGCGGGGGCGGCCACTTCGGCAAAGGCCACCGTTAATCAAAAGAAACTAAAGAATCAAGGTGCGGACCTCGCAATTGGTCATACGCTCCACCTCACGCATCTGCTTGCCGTAATGGACAGCCTGTATCGCCTTGTTGACGATACCGTGTCCTACGGCAAGCACCGTTTTTCCCTCATAGTGCGTCTTGATAAAGTCCAGGAACTGTCGTGCCCGCTCCAACAGCGCGTCTAACGTCTCAATGTCGTCAGACCACGGAGCCCCCTTCAAGTCAGGAATATAACGGCCTGTGAAACTACCCCAGTCACGCTCGCGCAGCAGCGGCGTCTGCACCACCGGCAAGCGGTGAGGCTCTGCCAACACCTCAGCCGTCTGTACCGACCGATACAAGTCGCTTGCCACCACGACGTCAATCTCCACACGAGCCATCTCGTCACGCAGGTCGCGCGCCTGCCGCAGCCCCACCTCATTGAGCCGTCCTTGCGTCTGTCCCTGCATGATCTGAGCCGCATTATCCACCGTCTCTCCGTGACGCACCAATAACAACGTTGTTTTCATGTCGGCAAAATTACGAAAAGTCGGGCTAAAAACAAAGAAACCGCCACACTTTTTCTTAATTTATGTTGCGAATTATCATATCCTCGATATTTTTGATTATATTTGCACAGTGAAAAGGAAACATAACTGATTACGCAATAATAACGGCTTATGAAGACGAAACATGTACAGTACGAGACTCGCGGCACGTGCTCAAAGATGATTGACGTGACGGCCGACGAGAACAACATTATCCAGCAGGTGTTTTTCTTGGGTGGTTGCAATGGCAATCTTCAGGGTGTGAGCCAGTTAGTGCGCGGGCAGCATATCGACGACGTGATACGCAAGCTCGACGGCATCCGCTGTGGTACCAAGGGGACATCGTGTCCCGATCAGCTCTGTCGCGCTCTTGAGGAGCTGAGGAATAAGGAGGTGAAAGAGTAAGGAGATTAGACAAATGAAAAAGATATTACAGAGTTCCGTTTTCCGCGCGCTGTGCGCTATTGTTATCGGCATTCTGCTGATTAAGTTTCCCGATAACACGGTGACAGGCATCACGGTGGCCATCGGCGTGCTCTTCCTCGCCTCGGGCATCATCTCGTGCGTCACCTATTTCTGGTCGAAGCGTCACGTCAGCGAGTATAAAATCTACGACACCGAGGGACACCTCGTGGCCGGCGAACAGCCGACATTCCCCATCGTGGGCATCGGCAGCGCCATCCTCGGACTCATCCTCGTCTTCACGCCAACGACTTTCGTCTCGGCCCTGATGTACATCATCGGCATTATCCTCATACTCGGAGCCATCAACCAATACATGAGCCTCATCAGCGGACGCCGTTACGGGCGCATCAGCTTCTGGTACTTAATTATGCCGACACTCATCCTCCTCACGGGCCTCTATGTCATGCTCAAGCCCATGGAGCCGCTCAACATGGCCATGCTCATCCTCGGCTGGTGTACATTGGTCTACGGTTTAGTCGAGCTGGTCCACGCACTGAAGTTCTACCGCGACAAGCGCGCCTGGATTAAAGCCCAGGAGCAGCCCCAACAGCTCGACACGTTCGAGGAGATTACGGAGCGACCTATTTCTGAAACTGACTGATGAAACGACTACTGACTATCTGCTGTGCTACGGCAGCACTCCTGACCTTTGGGACGACGGCAAGGGCAGAAGGCTTACCCACCGTGACGTGGGACAGCCAAAGCCTGATGATTGACGGCCGGCGCGTCTGCCCCGTGATGGGCGAGGTACACTATTCACGCATCCCTGCCGACGAGTGGGCCGCTGAAGTGAAGAAAATCAAGGAGGGCGGTGTGACCATCATTGCCACCTATGTCTTCTGGAACCATATCGAAGAGCAGGAGGGCATCTTCCGCTGGGACGGTCAGCGCTCGCTACGCAGGTTCCTTGAGGTCTGCCAGCAAGAGCAGATGCCTGTCATCCTGCGTTTGGGACCATTCTGTCACGGTGAGGTGCGCAACGGCGGCATCCCCGACTGGGTTTTCGCCAAGGGTTGCCGTCCGCGTGAGCAGAACGACGTGTTCCTCGGGCTGACAGAACGCCTCTACCGTCAGATATTCACCCAGGTACAAGGCTTGCAGTGGAAAGACGGCGGTCCCGTGATGGCAGCCCAGTTCGACAATGAGTATCGCGGACACGGTGCCTACCTGGTAGCCCTGAAACGGATAGCGGAGAAGATTGGCTTCGACCTGCCATTCTATACCCGTACGGGGTGGCCCGAACTACTCACACCGGTGCCCTACGGCGAGATGCTGCCGCTCTACGGCGACTATGCCGACGGTTTCTGGGACAAGCAGACAACGGAGGGAACCGGAAACTACTATAAAGCGTTTAACTTCAAGGGATTCCGTTCGTCGACAGCCATCGGCACCGACCTCTTAGGCAAACAAGAAGAGAAGATCAACAAGGGCGACGACCAGTACCCCTACTTCACCTGCGAACTGGGAGGCGGTATGGTTACCGCCTATCACCGCCGGCCGTATGTCTACCCCGAGGATGCCTACTCGATGGCACTGGTCAAGCTGGGTAGCGGCTCCAACCTCTTAGGTTACTATATGTATCATGGCGGCACTAACCCCGAGGGCGTGCTCCACACGCTGAACGAATGTCAGACGTCACCCGGAACTGCCAATAACGACCTGCCTGTCTGCACTTACGACTTTCAGGCACCTTTAGGCGAGTACGGACAGCCTTATCCACACTACTATATGCTGCGCCCGCTCCATCTCTTTATGCACGACTGGGGCGAGACGCTGGCCCCGATGGAGGCGTCGTTCCCGAGTCCGCAGGATTTGAAAAGGGGCGAGGACACGCAACTGCGATGGGCGGTAAGGTCAGAAAGCGGGAAGAGCGGCTTTATCTTTGTCAACAACTACGAGCGCTTCTTCAACCTTTCTGCCAAGAAAGACGTACAGTTAGAGGCGTGCGGTGTAAAGCTGCCTAAGCTGACCATTCCTACGGGCTGTATGGCTATCTTCCCCGTCAATGTCGACGGCATACGCTATGCCACCGCCCAGTTAGTGGCGCGCCGTGACGGCAAGACCTATATGATGCAGATACCAGGCATCCCCACCACTATCAGCATGCAGAACGGCAAGACGCTGAAGCATGTCAAGCCACGCGGCATGGCGAAACCCGTCTATGACAATATATACTTGATAACGAAGGCTGAGGCCGAACACCTCTTCCTCGAAGAAAGCCATTCTCCACAGTCCGTCATCCGTTGTCAATTCACAAAGGTGAAGGAGGCTGGTTACCTGCGTTCCATCGTTAAAGGTAAGGCCAAGGTGGCTGAGGCACCGTCGGAGGAGGACTGGCAGCAGGCTGCCGTCTACAGTGTCAGCCTCGCTGATGCGTCACTCTCTGCTCCTTGCCTTCTGAGAATCAACTACCGTGGTGACTGTGCCCGGCTGTATGCTGACGGCCGGCTGATAGCCGACAACTTCTACTATGGCCGTCCGTTCCTCTACGGTCTGTGGCGACTGCCTAAGGGATGCACGACGTTGGAACTGCGTGTGCTGCCATTACAGCCAGATGCCCCCATCTATCTGCCCCGTGAGGCTGATAAGACAGCAGGCGAACAGGTGAACAGTATCGAGGCTATACGCCGGTGACGATACCCTGAATATAAGTCTTGAGAATGTGGATGCCCGTCCTGTTGTCTCCGCCCCAGGGGATGATGAGGTCGGCAAATTTCTTCGTGGGTTCTATGAACTGTTCGTGCATCGGCTTGAGCACCTTCTCGTAGCGGTCGAGCACCATGTCTACAGTACGGCCTCGCTCTACGACGTCGCGGCGGATATTACGGATGAGGCGCACGTCGTCGTCGGTATCGACAAAGATTTTCAGGTCCATCATGTCGCGCAAGCGCTTGTAGTGCAGTGCCATGATGCCTTCAATGATGATGACGGGCTTAGGCTCCACGTGGATGGTCTCCTTCTGGCGGTTGCTTTCAATATAAGAATAGGTGGGCTGTTCTACGGCCTTCCCCTCCTTGAGCATCTTGATATGCTCCGCGAGCAGTTTCCAGTCGAAGGCGTCAGGATGGTCGAAGTTGATGGCCTTCCGCTCCTCGGGCGTCATGCCTGTAGTGTCATTATAATACGAGTCAAGGGGAATCACTACCGCGCAGTGTGGCGGCAGTGCCTTGGCTATTCTCTTGACGACGGTGGTTTTACCAGAACCCGTTCCGCCGGCGATTCCGATGATGGTCATATCAGTTAGTGATTTACGATTTTCTATTTTTGTTCCTTGATGAGGTACACTACCGTGGGCAGGTGGTCGCTGTAGCCGTTGAGCCAGGCGCCGCCGGCATGGGTGCGCAGGGTGTTGCCCTTATACTTGCCCTCCTTCTGGAAGAGATAGTCGCGACGGAAAATCTGGTAGTTCCAGAGTTTCAGCGTCTTGTAATCCTTCTTGCCGTCGCGGTCGAGCAAGGCGTTCGACACGATAATCTGGTCGAAGAGGTTCCACTTGCCGTCGTACTGCAGCGTTCCCGTGCCCGAGGCAAGGACGTCCCACCAGGGGTTCCACAGTCCGCCGGGCTCGTTGGGCACGTCCTTCATCTTACGCTTGGCGCCCAGGGCTTCAGCCATCGACTTGTCCTGCGGGTCGTCGTTCATGTCGCCCATGACGAGTATCTTCACGTTCGGATCGGCTTTCACCAACGAGTCGACCACAAGGCGTATCTGCCGGCCTCCCTCCTCACGATAGAAAGAGGTGGCACCGCGCGACGGCAGGTGGTTGACGACGATGGTGACGTGCTCGCCGGCCAGCGTACCGCTGACGGTGAGGAAGCCACGGGTGGCGCGTGCTGAGTCCTCAGGCAGTATATATATATAAGGTACGAGCTTGACGTCGCGCACCTGGAACAGTTTCGGGTTGTACACCAAGCCACAGTCGACGCCGCGATGGTCGGGGCCTTCAAGAAGGACGTACTGGAAGTTACGGGCTTTCAGCGGTTCCTGATTGCACAAATCCTCCAAACACTTGGCGTTCTCAACTTCAGACACACCGATGGCGGCACAGCCAATGCCCGGCAGTTTGTCGGTACCCATCTCACTCAGCACACGGGCCATGTTCTTCAGCTTATTGGTGTACTTCAGCCCACTCCAGCGGTTGGTTCCTTCAGGCAGATACTCATAATCGTTCTTACCTGCATCGTGACAAGTGTCAAACAGATTCTCCAGGTTGTAGAATCCTACGCCATACACCGAAAACTTCTTCTGTGCCTGGCTTGCGCCCGTTGTCAGAAGCAACGTCAGCGCCATAAAAAACAGACATTTTTTCATAAGCGGTTAGTAATAATGATGCAAAGATACATTTTTTTTTGGAAAGTATTGCAGTTTCCTTGAAAAAAGTTTTGTCGGTTCGGTATTTTTTCTTAACTTTGCGTGCAAACAATGATTACTAACCGTTAAACAAACTGTCTATGAGAAAAACGCTGAAACTAACAGTGATGGCCATCTGCTGTTCAGCCGCTGCCATGGCGCAGGAGCCTGTTGACTCCACTGCCACAGATTTGCAGGACGAGCAGGCCTTCACTTTCACTGAGGCGCAATTAGAGGATGACGAGACGGCGTCGCAGAACATTACCGTCATCTCGTCGAACAGGAACGTCTATGCCAGCGAGGTGGGCTACCGCTTCAGTCCGGCACGTTTCAAGTATCGCGCCTACAACGCCAAGTACACCGACATGTACATCAACGGCAATCCCGTGAACGACATCGAACGCGGACAGTTCGGCTACTCCTTCGTGGGCGGTCTGAACAATCAGACACGTGCCCGCGAGTCATCGCTGCCGTTCGAGGACAACAACTACTCGATGAGTGCGCTCGGCGGTTCGGGCAACTACAACTTCCGCCCGTCGTCGTTTGCCACTGGCCAGCGCGCATCGCTCGCCTTCGGCAACCGCAGCTACAACCTGCGCGCCATGTACACCTACAACACCGGCGTCATGGAGAACGGCTGGGCTTTCACGGGTTCACTGACCTACCGCTGGGGCAACGGCATCGGATTCGTCGAGGGCACGTCGTACAACTCGCTGAGCTACTTCCTCGGTGCCGAGAAGATTCTGAACGACCAGCACCGCGTGAGCCTTGTCACCTGGGGCAACCCCACGGAGCGCGGTGCCCAACGTGGCGCAACGGACGAGATGTACTGGATTGCCGGCACACACTACTACAACCCCAACTGGGGCTACCAGGACGGCAAGAAGCGTAACTCGCGCATCGTGAAGGACTTCGCTCCGGCAGCCCTGCTGACATGGGACTGGACGATTGACGAACAGACGAAGCTCACGACCTCGCTGTTAGGCAGGTACACGATGTACAGCAACAGCCGACTGGCCTACAACGGCGGTACGAACCCCGACCCGGACTACTACTCGCTGATGCCGAGCTTCAACTACAACGTGTGGAACCCGGAGGCAACACTCTTCCACGACGATGCCGCCTTTGCCAACTGGCAGGCTGCCTACGACTACCTCAGTGCATCGGAGGACAACCGCCAGGTGAACTGGGGACGTATGTACTACGCCAACAGTCTGATGGCGGCTGAGAATCAGGACGCCATGTACTATGTGCAGCGCGCCCACGACGACCAGCTGACGTTCTCGCTGGCCTCGAAGCTCGACAAGCAGTTAGGCAAGAACACGTCGCTGAGCGTCGGACTGCAGCTGGCCAACAATACGGGTATGCACTACCAGACGATGGACGACCTGCTGGGCAATGCCAAGTTCCACAACATCAACACCTACGCCTTGAAGGACTACGGCTCACTCTCGTCGAAGGTATTCTACGACATGAACGACGGTGCCACGCCTAAAGAAGTAAAGGTTGGCGACAAGTTTGCCTACGACTACAACATCCTGGTCAACAAGGCACAGGCATGGGCGTCGCTGGCTACCGACCTCAGATTCACCCACCTCTTTGTTGCCGGTCGTCTCAGTGGCATCACCATGCAGCGCGACGGTAAGATGCGCAACGGTATGGCTCCCGAAAACTCTTACGGCAAGAGCGGCACGGCGAAGTTCCTCGACGGCGGTGCCAAGGCTGGTGCCAACATCACCCTGGGCGGTGGCCACGCCATCGCCATAGGTGCTGGCTACGAGTGGAAAGCCCCCACCCCACGCACTGCCTTCGCTGCAGCCCAGATTAACAACGACTTCGTCAACGACCTGAAACAGGAGAAGATTTTCTCCGGCGAGTTCGGCTACCAGTGGAAGAACGCCCTGTTAAGCCTCAACCTCAACGGCTACTACGCCCAGATGAAGGACGTGACGGAGCAGAGTCTCTTCTACTCCGACATCGAGAGCTCGTTCGCCTACGTGTCGCTGACCGGCATCGAGAAGCAGTTCTACGGCGTAGAGCTAGGCCTGAACGTCAAGGCCACCGAATGGCTGAACATCAAGGCACTGGGTACCGTCAGCGAGGCGAAGTACACCAGCAATGCCAATATGCGTATGATTCTGTCGAACTCCGGCAACTACATCGACGAACTGTGTATCATCGACGGTATGCGTGAGGGCAGCACGCCGCTCGCAGCTGGCAGCCTGGACCTGAACATCCACTACAACTTCTGGTATATCGACCTCATCGGCAACTACTACGACAATATCTATATGTACTTCGCGCCCATCTCGCGCCGCGAGACCGAGGTCCCCAAGACCCTCGTCAACGGCGAGAAGGTGTACAACAGCCCCGACCAGGCCAAGGGCGACGGCGGCTTCATGCTCGACGCCTCTATCGGCAAGACATTCCGACTGAAGCAGGGCCGGCGCATCGGCTTCAACCTGATGCTGACCAACATCCTGAACAACATCAAAATCTGCACCGGCGGTATGGAGCAGAACCGTCTCGACACCAAGCAGGAAGAGGAGCGCACGAACAATGCCTACCGCTTCCAGCAGAGCCCGCGTAAGTTCTATGCCAACGGCATCAACGGCATGCTGATGATTAACTATTACTTCTAAAGAAAGGAGGACCATCGTATGAAAGCTATTAAATATTTCGCCATAGCCACCTTCTGCCTGCTGGCAGCAGCGTGCGAAAAGACGGAATGGGACGTCATTACCCCTACCCCATCTGAACTTTACGGCAACAACAGCATCACAAACGACAACATCGTCACCATTGCCCAGCTGAAGCAGATGTATCCCAATGTCTTTGCCAGTACAGACGAGAACGCACTGGTTGACAGAGACGTGAAGATCAAGGCACGCGTCACCGGCAACGACCTCCGCGGCAACATCTACAAGCAGTTTATGGTGCAAGACGAGACGGGAGCCATCATCATTGCTGTCAACGAGAGCGGCATCAGTGGCTACATGGCCGAAGGCCAGGAGATTATCATCGACCTGAAAGGCCTGTATATTGGCGGTTACCGCAAACAGCCAGAGATTGGCGCTCCCTACAATGGCAGCAGTATCGGACGTATGCAGAAGGACGTGTTCCAGAAGCACTTTAAGTTCACAGGTAGCGCACTTCAGCCCGTACAGCCCATCGACTTCGACATCAACATGAACAAGGACGAGCACTGTGCTAAGCTGGTGACACTGAAGAACGTCACCTTTGCTGATGCCAACGGCACTAACACCTACGCGCCTGGCGACAACAGCGCCCCCGTCGTGGGTGGCTGCGTCAACCGCGCGCTGACAGGCATCTCGTCGTCAAAGTTGGTTATCCGTACCAGTACCTACGCCAAATTTGCAGCCAACAAACTGCCTTACGACGAGGTGAACAAGAAGCCTCACGTGGTGAACATCACCGGTATTGCCACCCGCTACAACGACACCTGGCAGATTCTCATCCGCAAGGAGAGCGACATTGAGATTGTGAATTGATAATTGAGAATGGAAAATTGAAAATTTTAAAAATAAAACTATGAAGAAAATACTGTACAGCGTCATGGCCTTGGCCATCGCAGCCATGACATTCACCGCTTGTGAAGACGTACCCGCACCCTACGACACCCCTACCGGTGGTGGTGGAAGCGGGTCTGGTTCACTACCTTATGCATCGGCCAATCTGAACACTGGCTGGTCGCTCGTTGAAATAACAGCTGGCGCACAGCCTTGGAGCAAGGGCAGCAGCTATGCTCAGGCTACTGGCTATCAGACGTGGGACGGTGCCAGCACGAAGTCGAACAAGGCTGTCGAGGGCTGGCTCGTGTCACCGGCCATCAGCACCGAGGGCTACGAGAACATCAAGCTGTCGTTTAACCATACTATCAAGTACACCAACAACGTGAGCGGATGGCAGGCCAACCATAAGGTTTACGCCGCTACCGACTTCAACGGCAGCACGGCAACCTGGAAGGAACTGAGCTTCACGCCGGTGGCTTCGCCCTATAGCGACTGGACACTCTATTCGTCAGGCGAAATCCAGCTGCCCGCAGAGTTCGTCGGCAAGGAGACCGTCTATATCGGTTTCTGGTTCAAGGCTCCCGCCAACGCTTCGACGACTTGGGAACTGCAGAGCTTCAAGATGGAGGAAGGCATAGCCGAGGCTACCCCAGCTCCCGAGCCCACCCCAACTGAAGACTTAGGGACAGCAGATGCTCCGATTACTGTTGCTAAAGCCCTGGAAACCATCAACGGCTATGCCGACGGCAAGGAATCGTCTACCGAAGCATACGTTAAGGGTATCATCGTGTCGGTAGAAAACTACAACTCTCAGTACAAGAGCATCACCTACTACATCTCTGACGACGGCACGGAGAACGGCAAGCTGCAGGTGTACAGCGGCAAGGGCCTCAACGGTGCTGACTTCGCCGCGAAGACCGACCTGAACAAGGGGGCCATCGTCGTGGTCAAGGGTAAACTGAAGAAGTATGTCAAGGACAGTAACGTAACGCCTGAGATTAACCAGAGCAGCCAGATTATCTCTATCGAGAACAACGGCGGCGGCGACACGCCGGCTCCTACGGTCGTAGGCTCTATTGACAATCCCGTCAGCGTGGCCACAGCTCTGACAGCCATCAATGCCCTGTCAGACGGTGCTACCTCTACAGAGTGGTACTACATCAAAGGTAAGGTGAAGAGCGTCAAGACGGCTGCCGACAAGATTGCCCAGTACAAGAACATCGACTACTTCATAACCGACGACGGTAACAATGAGCTTCAGATTTTCCGTGGCAAGAACCTCAACAACACCGACTTCACATCGGCAGACCAGCTGAAGGTGGACGACGAGGTCATCGTCTACGGCCAGCTGATGAAATACAAGAACAGCAGCACAGGTGCCATCGTTCCGGAAGTGGCAGAAGGCAACTACCTTGTCAAGACCAGCAACACGGGCGGTGGTGGCACCGAACCAAGCGGCGGAGGCGGTGAAGTTAGCGGCAACGCTATTTCCGTTAATTTCTCAAGCTTGGGACTATCCAACCAGGAAAAGGTTTCGACATTGACACTCAGTGACGGTACCACCCTGACATTCGACGGTGGCGGCAACTCAAACTCACCGGCATACTACAACACGGGAACTGCTCTCCGTATGTACCCCAAGAACACCATGACTATCAACGCCGGCAGCAAGAAGATTGCCGCTATCGAGATTGAGTGCAACGAGTACAGTGGAACGGTGTACAATGCCAGTGGCGACATCACCGTCAATAACACCAAGATGACCATTGACGGCCTCAATCTGAAGTTTGCCGGTCCCAATGCCTCTACGGCTAACGTAGCCAATGCGTCTACAACGACAGGCGCTCCCAGCCAGCTGCGAATGATGACCTTAAAAATCACCTACGCCGAATAAGCTTATCGGTTACCAACTTCCACGGCCCGCCGCTACTGCTACTCGCAGATGCGGCGGGCCATTTCGTTGAGCATCTTACACTTGTCGCGGGTGATGGCGAGACGCTCGTTATGGTGCTCCCACGGAGCAAGAATCAGCATCTGCCCACGGGCGCAGGCGTTGAAACGGCAACCACCGGGCTTCGCCAGGTCGGTGATGCCGTTCTCCTGAAGGAAGACGACAGGGTAGCCAGCATCGAAGACAGCGCGCATGATGGCCTTTTCGCCCTTCGAGATGCAGGGCGACACAAAGACCGCCCCTGCGGCACCCATCGCCAGCATCTGCGACGTCAGCGCTGCCAGCGCCTCGTCGGTGATACGTCGCGAGCACTGCACCTGCACCTTCTGCGGATGGTCCAGAAGAAAGCGGTTGCCGATGGCCGAGAAGGTCATACCGGCATACTGCACGTTACGCTGCACGCGGAAAAAGTCAGGATGCTCGCGCTTGACAAGCAGGCGGCGGGGGTTGTCCTGCAGGTAAGCCTTCCACCGGGCTAAGGTGTGGTAGTTATGGAGGATGCGGTCGTTGTAGCCCTTCTCCCAGAGGAGGCCCCGCTTACGCTGCGACACTGTCGCAGCGCACGGGGAAGGCAGGACACCACCACCCGAAGCCAAGCCGCCACCACCAGAAGCCAAGCCGCCAGAAGCAAAGCCACCACCGCCCGAAGCCAAGCCACCGCCACTTAGTAACCTGCCTTCCCTCGTGCGTTGCGACATTGTCGCAACGGAAGCTTCCCACGCCCGGTAAGCCCTATTACACCCCGCCTTGAACCCGCGGATAACATCCCCCAGCTGCAGCCCCTCCGTGGCCTCTCGAAAATAGAGGATACCATGCAGATGGTCGGGCATGAGCTGCAGCGCCACTACCGCCACCTGAGGATAAAAACTACTGATAGCCCACCACGCCTCGCGCACGGCCTCTCCCAGGGGCGTCGGCTGCAGACGGGGCGCCTCGACACTGTCGGCGGGAGCCTCGCACTGCCCTATCACACTGCCCAGCAGCGGCCGCCGCCCTTCCACCGCCATCGTCACCATATAGAAACACTGGCTGGTATAGTCATGCTCATTGCTGCGGCGCTTCATCGACGGTTGCGTCGGACGCTTGAAGGGATTTTCCTGTTTTTCTTCGTTCATGTGTACAAAATTACAAATAAAATTTCATTTCCCGCTTACGGAAGCTGAAAAAATTGCCACCTGAGCATATATGGTTGTTATAAGCCATAATAATCCCGCACTTACGTTTCGCTATCCTTTACGCGCGGGCGCGCGAGATTCACCAGAGGCCGTGACGTTTTCACCAGAGGCCGTGACGTTTTTCTCTCACGCCGTAAAATTTTTCTCTCACGCCGTAAAATTTTCACAGGGGGCTTATCCGAAATCTCTCGCGCGCACGCGCGATGGAAAGGAAAAAAGAAAAAGACGCCGCCCATGTCACCCACCCCACTCCTCAAGTTAGGAGCGACATGGGCGGGATGGGTGGGATGTTTTTCGCTTATACCATCTATTATAAGCGCGTACGCGCGCGCGAATGAAAAGTTAAAATCCGGCATTTGTTTGTTTGTCTCATGAAAAGTTCGTATTTTTGCAAATCAATAACAATGCAAACTTCCAACATGAAGACAACATTCAGAATCCTAACCCTCCTGCTGACAGGAAGCCTGCTCCTCACGGCCTGTAGCGACGACGACGACGACCGCGACAGCGGCATACCTGCCGAGCGGAATGTGAACCGTAACGACATCTCACAGGAACCGGCACTGCAACGCCTGGAGTTCCCGAAGGTGAAAGGGGGCAACAGCCGCGTCATCATCCACTCGAACAGCGACCAGTTTGGCATCAACTACAGCGTGGAATGGGACTGCACGAAACGGTCGCAACGCTGGTCGTGCTACCAGATGTATGCCTCCAACCGCAAGCAGAACACCAGCCGCTACTATTCCGACACGAACCAGTACCCGCTGGACCCCGACCTGCCCGCCCAGTACTATTTCGACTACGACCCCTTCCGTGGCAGCGGCTACGACCACGGCCATATCTGTCCGTCGGCCGACCGGCTCTACTCCAAGGATGCCAACATACAGACCTTCTACCTGACGAACATGCAGCCCCAGCGCCACGTCTTCAATGCCGGCATCTGGGAGAAAATGGAGGAGAAGCTGCGCTCGTGGATCAGCACCGGCTCAAAGGCCGAGGACACGCTCTACGTCTGCAAGGGCGGCACCATCGACGCTGTGTCTGGCGTGACGGACAACCCCATCCGCGAGACGCTACAGAATGGCCTCATCGTTCCCCGCTACTTCTTCATGGCCTTGCTTAGAAAACAGAAGACAGGCTATAAGGCCCTGGCCTTCTGGGTGGAGCATACCGACGACGACCACTCTAACGACCCGCTCGGCAACTACGTCATCAGCGTCCGTGAGCTGGAGCGCCGCACAGGTATCGATTTCTTCTGTAACCTGCCTGACGACATCGAGAACGAGGTAGAGACAACCACTGTCGAAAACATCAAGTGGCTCTGGCAATTATAGATAATAACGACAACTTGGACAACACAGACAACAAAATGTTGTAAAAGTTGTATTAGTTATCAGCGTTGTCGTCATAAAAAAGAGAAAAAGTTTGGTGGAATGAAAAAAAAGTCGTACCTTTGCAGCCCGAAATTATCATCAATAAATAACAAACAGTAAAAATGAAAAAAGGAATTCATCCCGAGAACTATCGCCCCGTCGTGTTTAAGGACATGTCCAACGGCGATATGTTCCTTACGAAGTCCACTGCAAAGACCAATGACACGGTGGAATTCGAAGGCGAAACTTACCCTGTGGTAAAAGTTGAAATCTCAAGCACCTCTCACCCGTTCTATACCGGTAAGAGCAAGCTCGTCGACACCGCCGGTCGCGTCGATAAGTTCATGAGCCGCTACGGTAAGGCTGCCAGGAAATAAGATAATTCTCACAGGGACAGCCCATAAGAAGTGCGTCAAGGTAGTTGCATATACCTCGGCGCACTTCTTTTTCATAGAAGAAAATCATTAATTTTCTGTAAATCCTTTGGCCGTCACGGCAAAAATGCATAAATTTGTAGCTGAATAGATTTACTAACTATCAAAAACGTAAAAATGAAGACTGTTTATGAATTCTCTGTCAAGGACAGAAAAGGAAAGGACGTATCACTGAAAGAGTATGCCAACGAAGTGCTGCTGATTGTCAACACAGCTACTAAATGCGGATTCACGCCGCAATACGACGAGCTGGAAGCACTCTACAAGAAGTATCACGCCGAGGGGTTCGAGATTCTGGACTTCCCCTGCAACCAGTTTGGCCAGCAGGCTCCCGGCACCGACGAGAGCATCCACGAGTTCTGCAAGCTGAACTTCGGAACGGAGTTCCCGCGCTTCAAGAAAATCAAGGTCAACGGCGAAGATGCCGACCCGCTCTATAAGTTCCTGCAGGAGCAGAAGGGCTTTGCCGGCTGGGACATGAACCACCCCATCGCCCCAATTCTGGACGACATGCTGTCGAAGGCCGACCCTGACTACAAGCAGAAGCCCGACATCAAGTGGAACTTCACCAAGTTCCTCATCAACAAGAAGGGCCAGGTCGTGGCTCGCTTCGAACCGACGGAGAAGATTGAGAACATTGCTGCACAGATTGAAGAACTGCTCAAGTAGAACGACAATCTCAATTATATAAACGACAACTTGAACAACTATGACAACTGTTCGAATTGATTCCGGCGCAGCCAAAAGTTGTCTTAGTTGTTCAAGTTGTCGTTAAAAAAGAAACAAACAAGTTGTATTCTTGTATAGAAATATGGAAAGAACCAAATGCTTAATCATTGGCAGCGGCCCCGCAGGGTACACCGCTGCCATTTATGTCAGTCGCGCCAACCTGCAGCCCATCGAGTACAGCGGCATGCAGCCCGGCGGACAGCTGACGCAGACCACGGAGGTGGAGAACTTCCCCGGCTACCCGCAGGGCGTTGACGGCAACCAAATGATGATGGACCTGCTGGAACAGGCTCAGCGCTTCGGTACTGACGTCCGCATGGGCGAAATCGTGAAGGTAGACTTCTCCAAGGCTCCTTATGTCTGCACTGCCGACGACGGTACCGAGATTGCTGCCGACACGGTTATCATTGCCACCGGAGCCTCGGCCAAGTACCTCGGACTGGACGACGAACGGAAATACAACGGTCAGGGCGTTTCGGCCTGTGCCACCTGCGACGGTTTCTTCTACCGCAAGAAGACGGTGGCCGTAGTGGGCGGTGGCGACACAGCCTGTGAGGATGCCCTCTACCTGGCAGGTCTGGCCAAGAAGGTGTATATGATTGTGCGCAAGCCCTTCCTCCGTGCCTCGAAGGTGATGCAGCAGCGCGTTATGGAAGCCGAGAACATCGAAATCCTGTTCGAGCATAACACCCTCGGACTGTTTGGTGAAAACGGCGTAGAAGGCGCCCACCTCGTCAAGCGTAAGGGCGAACCCGACGAAGAGCTGGTGGACATACAGATTGACGGCTTCTTCTTAGCCATCGGCCACAAGCCCAACACCGACATCTTCCGCGAATGGCTTGACACCGACGAGACAGGCTACCTGAAGAAGATTGACGGAACGCCCCGCACGAAGTTGCCCGGCATCTTCGTCGCCGGCGACTGTGCCGACCCTGTCTACCGTCAGGCCATCTCTGCTGCTGGCAGCGGCTGTCAGGCCGCCATCGAAGCCGAGCGCTACCTGCTGAACTCATAGGTTCCATTGGACCTATAAGTCCTATAAGTCCTATAAGACCTATAGCAATAAAAAGCAAAAAGCCTCGCTTCACAGCGGGGCTTTTCAATACTTTAAAAACTAAATTAATCAACCATAAACCTTAACCATTAAAAATCTTTTGTGATGCAAAGATAATGCAACTTTCGCGAACGGAGGTCGAATAAAAATTATTTGAGGTTTAAAATGCGTGAAATCACGCATTTTAAACCTAATTTCACGCATTTTCTACCTTTTTTCGGCCTTTTTCGCATTTTTTCGACAAAAAAGGGATGCTTTTCGACACAAAAAGAGTAACTTTGCAACGAATAATAAACCATTATGAACCTAACAACAGTCATCATTCTGTCGGCTATAGCACTTTCCGTCGGCCTTTTTTTTGCCGGAAGGGAGCTTTTCCAGCGTAGCGTACGCATGAGAAACCGCCTGCAGATGAATGCCATCTATACCAACATCACCCATGAACTGCTGACGCCGCTGACCGTTATCTCAGCGTCGGTAGAACGTCTGCGCTCCAAGGAACCGGCACACGAGCAGGACTACGACCTGATGCAACTGAACATCGACCGTATGGTGAGACTGCTGCAGCAAATCCTGGAAACCAACAAGTCGCAGTCGGGCGAACTGAAACTGTTAGTAGCCTACGGCGATGTCATGCAGTACATTCAGCAGACAGCCCTCTGCATAGAACCGCTGATGGTGCAGAAGGGTGTGAAGTTTACCATCCAGTGTACACCAGAAAGCATGATGGGCTGGATAGACACCGACAAGCTGGACAAGATTATCTACAACCTGCTGTCGAACGCTGCCAAATACTCGCTCAGCGAGAATGGCAAGGTGACGCTACAGGTCAAGACCAACAAGAAATACGACCATATTATTATTAAGGTGTCAGACAACGGCATAGGCATACCCCAGGACAAGCTGAAGAAGCTGTTCCGACGCTTCTACGACGGCGCCTATCGCCAGCAGAACACCATTGGTCACGGCTTAGGACTGGCCCTGACACGCGAGCTTGTCTTCCTGCACGGCGGCAACATCGACTGCGAGAGCGAGGAAGGCAAGGGTACGGTCTTCACCGTCACCATCCCTATCAAGAAGGAAGCCTTCTCGGCCTCGCAAATCGACGAGAGCCACCAGATAGACATCAGTACGCCGCGCAACGCCATCCTCGACATCGCCAAACGCATGCATGACCAGGAACCTGTTGACGTTGAGCCCATTGAGGACGTCAACGAAGACGCCTACAAGCTGCTCCTCGTAGAGGACAATCTCGAACTGCTCATGCTAATGAACCAGCTGCTCAGCAGCAAGTACATCGTCAAAACCGCCTCTAACGGTAAGGAGGCGATGAAGATTATCAGCGAAGAAGAGATTGACATCATCATCTCTGACGTCATGATGCCCGTCATGGACGGTATAGAGCTGACGCGCAAAATCAAGAGCGACTCCAACTTCATGCACCTGCCAATCATCCTATTGACGGCCAAGACGCAGGAGGAAGACCGCAACAATGCCCTTGAGGTGGGTGCCGACAGTTTCGTCACCAAGCCCTTCAAACTCAGCGACCTGGAACTGCGTATCAACAACATCATCGAGAACCGCAAACGTATTCAGGAGGAGTTCATCAGCCAGCATGGCGACTTCATGCCCATAGCGCTAAACAGAGAACCTACGGCCGACGAGCTGTTCCTGCGACAAATCTATGAAAAAGTAAGTGAGCACCTCAGCGACAGCGACTACGACCGCGACGCCCTTGCCGCAGACATGGGAGCCAGCGCCTCCTCGGTATATAACAAGCTGCGCGCCCTGACAGGCATGAACGTCAGCGTCTACATTCGCGACCAGCGTCTGAAAGAAGCCATGCGCATGATTCAGCGGTCGCCCGCCATCCGCATCAACGAATTAGCCTACAAGGTAGGGTTCAAGGACCCTAAGTACTTCTCTACCTGCTTCAAGAAGGAGTTTGGCGTTCAGCCGAAGGAGTATGCCGAGAGCTTAGCCAAAGACCAGTAAACGTCAGCAAGCCGTTAAGCATCAGCAGTTCGTAGCCGAAGCGATAGCCCCAGAGTTGCTGTGCCAGCTGGTCTGCGCCATAACTGAGCAGCGGCGAAGCCACACAGATGTAGGGCACCAGCCGGTCGGCGGGTTGCTTCCGTGTAAAGAGGCCAAAAAGGAAAAGGCCGAGCAGCGGACCGTAGGTGTAGCCTGCGATGATATAAACGGCATCAATCAGGCTGGTGGAGTTCAGCGCCTTGAAAATCAGGATGAAAAGCACAAACACGCCACAGACGCCGATATGAACCCTGCGCCGCAGTCGCTCGTCGTCCTGCCGGCCTACAATGTCTACACAGAATATCGTGGTCAGCGACGTCAGTGCAGAATCTGCACTGGAGAACGAGGCTGCCACGATGCCCAAGACGAAGAGGAGCGGAATGAGCGGAGAGAGCGTCGATGCCTGAGTAACGTAGGCAGGCAACAGCTCGTCGCCCGTGGCCGCCCCAGGTATCATCGTGAGCAGTACACCAAGTGCCAAGAACAGCAAGTTGGCCGGCAGAAACGCCACGCCATACGTACACATATCCTTCTGAGCGCCACGCAACGTCCTGCACGTCAGGTTCTTCTGCATCATGTCCTGATCCAGCCCCGTCATGACGACGACGATGAAGGCGCCACTCAGGAACTGCTTCCAGAAATGCTGCTTCGACATCCAGTCGTCCCAGACGAACACCTGCGACAACGGGCTGGTCTGTATGGCAGCGACGGCACCGCTGAAGGTCAGCCCCAGGTCGTCTTCCACCTTATAGATAATGATAAGCAGAGCCGCAAACAGGCAAACTGTTTGCAGCGAGTCTGTCCACACCAGCGTCTTGATGCCGCCCTGCCGGGTGTAAAGCCAGATGAGCAGCACCAGTCCTGTCACCGTCAGCGCAAACGGCACTCCTATCGGCTGGAATACGAAGCGCTGCAAGATGATGCAGACGACATAGAACCTGACGGAAGCCCCCGCCATCTTCGACAGCAGGAAGAAACACGCCCCTGTCTTATGGGAGCACGCCCCAAACCGCGTGCCCAGGTAGGCATAGATGGAGGTCAGGTTCAGCCGGTAGTACAAGGGCAGCAGCACGAAAGCCACCATGACATAGCCCAGTACAAAGCCCATACAGGTCTGCAGATAGGTCATCTGCGACTGCTGCACCATGCCCGGCACCGAGACAAACGTGACGCCCGAGATGGAGGCGCCCACCATGCCGAAGGCCACCATATACCACGGCGACTGGCGGTTGGCCCTGTAGAACGTCTCGTTCGTCGAGCGCCTTGCCGTCAGTCGGCTGATGCCGAAGAGCAGGCCGAAATAGCACAATATCGTGATTAGTATCATCATACGGCTTGCAAAGGTATGAAAAAAAATAGATTCTTTGCAGGATTCTCAATAAAAAGTCGTACCTTTGCACTCGGATACACCAATCCCAAAACTAAAGTATTATGTCAAAACAAAAGAAATTCATCCTTCAGGAGAGTGAGATTCCAACACAGTGGTACAACATCCAGGCCGACATGCCCAACAAGCCCATGCCGCCCATCCACCCGGCAACGAAGCAGCCGTTAGGCGTCGACGACCTGGCACACATCTTCCCGCGCGAATGCTGTGTGCAGGAGTTAGACACGGAGCATCGCTGGATAGACATCCCCGAGGACGTGCTCGAGAAGTACAAGTATTACCGTTCAACGCCGCTGGTGCGTGCCTATGCCCTGGAAGAGGCCCTGAGTACGCCCGCCCATATCTATTTCAAGAACGAGTCAACCAACCCCTTAGGTTCCCATAAGATTAACTCGGCCCTGCCCCAGTGCTACTATGCCAAGCAGGAAGGTACGACGAACGTGACCACCGAGACGGGTGCCGGACAGTGGGGTGCTGCCCTCTCGTATGCCGCCAAGATCTACGGTCTTGACTGCGCTGTCTATCAGGTGAAGATCACCATGCAGCAAAAGCCCTATCGCTCCAGCATCATGCGTACCTTCGGAGCTGTGGTCGAAGGTTCTCCCTCGATGTCAACCCGTGCCGGTAAGGACATCCTGACGAAGGACCCCACGCACTCTGGCTCTCTCGGCACCGCCATCTCAGAGGCTGTGGAGCTGGCCACGACCACCCCGAACTGTAAGTACACGCTGGGGTCCGTGCTCAACCACGTGGGTCTGCACCAGACGATTATCGGTCTGGAGGCCGAAAAGCAGATGGAGATGGCCGGCGAATATCCCGACATCGTCATCGGCTGCTTCGGCGGTGGTTCCAACTTCGGTGGTATCTCCTTCCCCTTCATGCGCCACAACCTGCTCGACGGTAAGACCACAGAGTTCATCGCTGCTGAGCCCGACAGCTGTCCGAAGCTGACGCGTGGCCAGTTCCGCTACGACTTCGGCGACGAGGCTGGTTACACACCGCTGCTGCCGATGTACACGCTGGGCCACAACTTCAAGCCGTCGAACATCCACGCTGGTGGTCTGCGCTATCACGGTGCCGGCATGATTATCTCGCAGCTCATCAAGGACGGTCTGATGCATGGTGTCGACATCCCGCAGTTAGAGACCTTCGAGGCTGGTATGCTCTTCGCCCGTACCGAGGGCATCATCCCTGCTCCTGAGAGCACTCACGCCATCGCCGCCACCATCCGCGAGGCCAAGAAGTGCATTGAGACGGGCGAGGAGAAAGTCATTCTCTTCAACCTCTCTGGCCACGGACTCATCGACATGCCTTCTTACGAGGCCTTCATCAAGGGTGACCTGCAGAACTACACCGTCACCGACGAGATGATTGCCGAGAACCTGAAGGCACTCGACCAGCAAGGATAATACAACACAATGGACATAGTAGAACGATTTATCAATTATACAAAGTTTGACACGCAGTCGGCAGAAGATGCCGACTGCGTGCCAAGTTCTGCGAAGCAGCTTGTCTTCGCTGAATACCTGAAGAAGGAGCTACAAGCGGAAGGTCTCGACGACGTCGAGATGGACGAGCGTGGCTATATCTACGCCACGCTGAAGGCCAATATCCGCGACGAAGCGCCAACCATTGGCTTCATCAGTCACTACGACACCAGTCCCGACTGCTCTGGTGCCGACATCAAGGCACAGATTGTCAGCCACTACGACGGCGGCGACATTGAGCTTTCCGAGGGTATCGTATCGTCACCAAAGAAATTCCCCGAGCTGTTGCAGCACGTCGGCGAGGACCTGATTGTTACCGACGGCACGACATTGCTCGGTGCCGACGACAAGGCAGGCATCGCCGAGATTGTGCAGGCAATGGTCTACCTGCAGCAGCACCCCGAGATCAAGCACGGACGAATCCGCATCGCCTTCAATCCCGACGAGGAGATCGGCATGGGCGCCCACTATTTCGACGTGGAGCGCTTCGGCTGCCAATGGGCCTACACGATGGATGGCGGCGACATCGGCGAATTAGAGTTTGAGAACTTCAACGCCGCGTCTGCCAAGATCACCATCAAGGGTGTCAGCGTCCATCCTGGCTATGCCAAGGGTAAGATGGTGAACGCCAACGCCCTGGCCACTGAGTTTGCCAAGATGCTGCCTGAGGACGAGACACCAGAGACCACAGAGGACTATCAGGGTTTCTACCACCTGACGAGCATCCAGTCGTCCGTCGAGGAGGCGCGTATGAGCTATATCATCCGCGACCACGACCGCGAATGCTTTGAAGACCGCAAGCGTGTCATCCAGCGCTGCGCAGAGCAGATGAACGAGCGTTACGGTGAGGGCACTGTCATTTGCGCGGTGAGCGACCAGTACTATAACATGAAAGAGAAGATTGACCCGCAGATGCACGTCGTCGACCTTGTGTTGCACGCCATGCAGGAGGTAGGGGTCAGTCCGCGCGTAAAACCCATACGTGGCGGCACCGACGGTGCCCAGCTGTCGTTCCGTGGTCTCCCCTGCCCCAACATCTTTGCCGGCGGCGTCAATTTCCACGGTCCCTACGAGTTCGTCAGCAGACAGTCAATGGAGAAAGCGATGCTGGTGATTGTCAAAATCTGTGAGCTGACAGCCAGCTACAATGATTGACAAGAGAACATTTCGATAGGAGTACATGAGTACTTTTTTGACAAGAGTACATGAGAACGTCTTTAGACAAGAGAACATGAGAACGTTTTTAGACAGGAGAACAGGAGAACAGGAGAACTGTTTAGACATGAGGACATGAGTACAAGAGAACATAAGGCCAAAAACCTCAATGGTTCTCATGTACTCCTGTCAAAAAGTACTCATGTACTCCTGTCAAAAGATGTCCTCATGTACTCCTGTCAAAAGATGTACTCATGTACTCCTGTCAAAAAAGTTCTCCTGTACTCCTGTCAAAAAAGTACTCATGTACTCATGTCAAAAAAGTACTCATGTCAAAAAAACTAAATTAAAGGATTTATGGCAGAATTAGCCCCAATGATTCAGGACCTGGCGCTGATGCTCGTTGTCGCCGGCGTCGTCACAATAATTTTCAAGCGTCTGAAACAGCCCCTTGTCTTGGGCTATATCATGGCCGGCTTCTTAGTGTCGCCCCACATGCCCTACACCGCATCTGTCGCCGACCGTGAGAACGTCCAGTTGTGGGCCGACATCGGCGTGATGTTCCTGCTGTTCTCGTTAGGTCTTGACTTCTCGTTCAAGAAGATCCTGAAGATGGGCGCCTCGCCTATCATCTCTACCATCACCATCATCTTCTCGATGTCGATGTTAGGCATCATCGTCGGCCATGCCTTCAGCTGGAGCCAGATGGACTGCATCTTCCTCGGCGGTATGCTCGCCATGTCGTCGACGACCATCATCTACAAAGCCTTCGACGACCTTGGTCTGCGGCAACAGCAGTTTGCGGGTCTGGTCATGTCGGTACTTATTCTCGAAGATATTCTGGCCATCGTCATGATGGTCATGCTGAGTGCCATTGCCAGCGGCAACAACCCTGATGGCGGCCAGATGTTAGGCTCCATCATGAAGATTGGCTTCTTCCTGATACTCTGGCTCGTGGTGGGCATCTTCGCCATCCCCCTGTTCCTGCGTCAGGTGCGCAAGCTCATCAACAGCGAGGTGCTGCTCATCGTCTCGTTAGGTCTGTGCTGTGCTATGGCCGTCTTCTCTACAAAGGTAGGTTTCTCGTCGGCCTTCGGTGCCTTCATCATGGGTAGCATCCTGGCCGAGACTATCGAGGCCGAACGCATCGAGAAACTTGTCGAGCCCGTGAAGAACCTCTTCGGTGCCATCTTCTTCGTCTCCGTCGGTATGCTGGTCGACCCGCAGATCCTCGTCGAATATGCCTTACCTATCCTGGCACTCGTCGTCACCATCCTCTTAGGACAGGCCATCTTTGGTTCCCTGTCGTTCATGCTGGGCGGCGAGAGTCTGAAGTCAGCCATGCGTTGCGGCTTCTCGATGGCGCAGATCGGTGAGTTCTCGTTTATCATCGCCTCCTTAGGCTTGTCGCTCGGCGTCATCAGCGATTTCCTCTATCCGGTCGTGGTGGCCGTATCAGTCATAACCACTTTCCTCACACCTTACATGATACGGCTCGCCACACCGGCTTATAGTGCTTTAGAGCATCGGCTGCCGTCGCGCATCATCCGCGCCCTGAACCACCTGTCGACCAGTCGTCCTGACACCAAGGAACAGAGCAAGTGGAAACGGCTGCTGACGCAGATGACCGTCTACACCGTCGTCTACAGTATCCTGTCATCGGCTGTCATCGCCCTGATGTTCACCTTCGTCCTGCCGTTTACACGCCGCCTGCTGCCGGGCTGGGAGCTACACTGGTATGCCAACGCCATCACCGGTCTGCTCACCGTCATCTGCATTGCCCCCTTCCTGCGGGCTATGGTGATGAAGAAGAACCACTCCGAAGAGTGGAAAGCCCTGTGGGCCGAGAGCAACCGCAACCGTCTGCCGCTGCTGTTTACCGTCTTGGTACGCGGCTTGGTAGCGGTGAGCTTCATCTTCTATATCTGCAACTACCTGAGCCGTTTCAGTAGTGCCGTTATGATGACGTTAGGTGTCATCGCGATTGTGCTGATCGTTTTCTCACGCACTGTCAAGCACCGCAGCATCCTGTTAGAGCGCCTGTTTATCAACAACCTGCGTAGCCGCGACATCGAAGCCCAGGTACACGGCAAGAAGCGTCCACTCTACGAAGGGAAGCTGCTCGACCGCGATATTCATATTGCCGACTTTGAGGTGCCTTCCGACTCGCAGTGGATGGGTCAGACGCTGAAACAGCTGTCGTTAGGGCGTAAGTATGGTGTACACATCAGCAGCATCATGCGTGGTGGCCACCGTCTGAACATCCCCGATGGCGACTACATCATCTTCCCTGGCGACCGTTTGCAAGCTATCGGCAGCGATGAACAGCTGTCTAACCTCGGCCACGCTTTAGAGACAGAGCTGTTAGGCGAGGATTATGATGTGGAGCAGCGCGAGATGAAACTGCGGCAGCTCATCATCGGTGCCGACAGTCCTTTTGTGGGCAAAACCCTGGAAGAGAGCGGCATCCGCAGCCTCTACAGCTGTATGGTTGTCGGTCTGGAGGAAGGAAAGGAGAATCTGTCGAGCGTCAGTCCCAAGCGCCGCTTCGAAGAGGGCGACATCATCTGGGTCGTCGGCGAACAGGAATCGCTCAACGCACTACTGACAAGTTAAGAATCAATACCACTGCACCTGATTGGTGTTTCCTGAGCGCTTGTCGTACTTCAGGGCATCGGTCAGGGTGGAGGCATTACAACGGAAGGAGAAGTTATAGCTGGTATAAGGTGCCAGCACCACCTGACACGACATATTGAAGCAGTGCAGGTCGCGGCTCAGCGAAGCTGTGGTCATAGAAATCTTCTTGTTCTCAAAGTCGTAACCGCTGGAGAAGGTGATGTTCCAACCGTCAGAGATACGGATGTTGCCGCTGAAGTTCAGCGTCTGCGTGAACTTATAGGGATAGCGCATCTTGTCGTAGTTGAACTTCTTGACGTCGGTATCCTCACTCATGGTGATGCCGTAGCCGAAGCTGAGCGACCAAGGTATGTTGAAGAGCATATAGCCGTCCTCATCGGTCTCTGCCATTCCGGCATTCTCCTTCTTAGCGCCTTTCTTACCCTTTTCCATGTCGCGGTCCATATTCGAGTTGATGTCCAGCAGGTCATCATCCTCGTCCTTCTTCTTGGTTTCGTCCTCTTTCTTCTTGTCTACACGCTCACCACGCAGCCATTTGAAGAGGTTCGCCACCTTTGTATTGTCGATAGTGTACGACAGGTTCTTCGACATACCTTGGAAGCGGCCCCACTTGCCCTGTCCCCAGTAGGTGGTATGGTCACTCTCATGGGGCGTGGCACCTACGGAGTCTGCCTCGTAGACATAGCTCTTGAAGACGGCATTCACATTCAGCGTCGTCTTCCACAGTTTGATGCGGATATTGGTGTTCAGCGAACTCCACGGCTGTCGCGTGGCAGCCATGTTATACGACATATTGGCACTCAGGTCGTCAATGAGGCTGAGTTTCTTGATAGAGTCGTTCTTGTCGCGGTACTTCATCTCGACGTTGTTCTTGAGATCAAAGCGGATGCTACCCGTCTTACCGGCACCCGGCACCGAGACGCCGCTCACCTGATAGGGCGAGTAAGTCACCAACGACACATTGCCATCCTTATCGGTCTTCTGGTAGGTGTCGTAAAAGCCGTAACGGTCGGCACTGAAATCAGGAGCGTAGCTGAAGGCGATGGTTGGCGTCAGCACATGGCGGATGACCTGCACCTTGTCGCCGAAGAGTTTCCGTGAAGGTGTATAGAAACCATAGAGCTTCGTCGTTGCCGAAAGGTTGAGTGACCAATTGTAGACGGTATAGAAACCAGTGATGGTGTCGACCAACTCCTTCTGTTTATCCACATCCCACGCCTTATTTGTCTTGATGAACGAGTTCGTGGCATTGAAGTTGAACGACGGTGTCAGCGTCAGATATTTCAGTACGGTGAAGTTTGCGTCGATAGGCAGCGTATGCTTGATGCTGTTCTGCCAGTCGCGGCGGAAGTCGGAGTGCAGCAGTTTATCCTCTTTGGCATGGATGCTGTTGCTGAGGTCACCAGTATAACGGAGCGAGATTTTCTCGTACCACCGTTCGTTGCCGACCATCTTCTTTCGCTTGAAGGGGTTGAACTTCGACACCGTTATCGACAAGTTTGGCAGTGTCAGGTCTATCGTTGAGTCGCGCATGTTCTGGTTCAGGCGCATACTCGACGAGATGTTTATACCGAGACTGGAGAAACCGGTGCTATAGCTGACAGACGAGGTACGGGTCGACTGCGTCATCGCCTGCGGATTGTACATCGACGTCAGGTTATTACGTTCATAGCTTGTCGTGGCAAAGTTGACCGATGCCGACAATGTGGAATAGGGATTGGCCTTCGAGTCCTGACTGTGGCTCCATATCACCTTGTAGCTCGTCGTCTTGTTGTAGTCGGGCAGGTTCTTCTCGCCCGTCACCGAGTTCTGGTAGCTTGCCAAAAACGTGCCCCTGTACTTATAGCGCTTGTAATAGTTCGATGTGACGGTGACGCCCCACGAACCCTTGGTGTAGATTTCTCCAATCAGTTTCAGGTCCATCTTGTCGCTCACGGCAAAGTAGTAGCCACCGTCGCGCAGGTAGAAGCCGCGGTCGGTCTCGTCACCGTAGGTTGGCATGATAAAACCGCTGGAGTAGCTCTTCGTGAAGGGGAAGAAACCATAGGGGACGGCCAGCGGCAAGGGCACGTCGCACACCACGAGGTAGGCCGGTCCGAAGATGACATCCTTACCAGGGCGCACCTTGGCACGCGAGAGGGCAAGGTAGAAGTCGGGATGTGGCTCATCGCACGTCGTGTAGCGGCCATGCATAAGGAACAGTTCGCCCTCGCCGCCACGTTTCGACAGTTCTGACGTCAGGAAACCGTCTTCCTGCTGGGTGTATACCTGTGTGATGAGACCTTTCTTTGTCTTGAAGTTAAAGGCCATCGTGTCGCTCTCATACTCGTCGCTGCCCATCTTGAACACGGGCGTCTTCACCAGTCTCTGTGTGGCCGAGTCCTTCACACCCGTGGCGTGTACCAGACTGCTGTCGAGCACCATGTATATCTTCTCGCTCTTCAGGTCCATATTCTGGTACTCCACGTGCGAGTCACCATAGAGATGGGCGGTACCCGAACCTGCCAGATAGGTCAGCGAGTCGTTGGCCGAGTACTTCACAGGCGAGTCAATGCCGTTCTTCCTTTGGCGGTTCAGACTGTCAAGGCGCAGCGAGTCGTCAATCACCTTATTATATTTATAGATGGCCAGCTCCAAGGAGTCCATCGTCGTGGTGTCGCGCTTCATCTTGGCTGCGGCCACGTCTGTCACCTTCTGCAACAGTGAGTCGGATACTGTTGGCACAATAGGCGCTAATGTGTCGGCGACAGCCTTGGCTGCAGCCTTCAGGGCCGCCGTGTCAGCCTGCGCCACCATCGCCCCGGCTTTGGCTATCAGTGTGTCGGCATTGGCCATTAGAGTGTCGGCTAACGGCTTCACTTGAGCAATAGCATCGGGCAACACCGCCTTCACCTCATCGACAGGCACCTCGTCGGGAACGGGCAAAACATCAGCCACCTTGGTCACTCCCTTGGTACTTCCCTGGCGGAGTGACGAAGGCGTACATGCCCACAACAAAGTGAAGGCAACGAACATCAAAAAGATGACCGTTTTCTGTTTCACGGGTGCAAAGGTACGAAAAAAAGTGAAGAGTGAAGAGTGAAGCGTAAAGAATTTAGAGTTTATTCAAACATTTTTGCCCAACTCAAGAACTTTTCCACGCCTTCATGCCCAAAGCGTTCCAGGCTTTGAGCCGCTTCAACTACCGTCAGCACACGGTCGGGATGCGACTTCGAAAAGAATTTATCGGCATAGCACACCACCTGTTCCTCTAACTCCTCAGGCTCCAAACCAGGCAGTCCTGTGCCGGTATGCCGCTCGGCGACACGGGCATGACGCTCCCAGCCTTCTTTCCTGAGCAGTTCGCCGCCAATAGGCCCGTGCCGTAGATAGGGTTCCGTGCCGTAACAATAAATCGACGGGGCGTTGCACCAGCGGATGCCGATGTCGTGCAACATGGCCGCCTCCTCCACGAACTCACGGTCGATGCGCAGTTCGGGGTGGCGGCTGCAAATCTGTAAACAACGGTCGGCGACCTGCCGCGAGTGCTTGATGAGCAAGCGCCGGAGGTCGTCGTCCGCAGGATAGAATTTATCGATAATCGACTGGTAGTTCATAATTATAAGACCTATGGGACCTATGGGACCTATGGGACTTATGGGACCTATGAGACCTATGGGACCTATAAGACCTATAAGACTTATAAGACCTATAAGACCCAATGGGGGCCCATTATCCTTGTGAGCGCTCTATCCACGCAATGGTGTCGCCCTGACGGATTTGCTGACCGGGCTTCACGCTGATATCGACGAGCTTGCCGCCCATGGCAGCAGGAATCTCGACGATCTCGCCCCACTTCGTCTGCAGGTAGCAGAAGGTCTGGCCCTCCTGGTATTTCTGTCCGATGAACGGCTCAACACAGGGTGCCATGACACCCTCGCCACCGAAGCTCCACAGCAGCTGTCCTGCCAATGGCGACTTCACGGCGTCGGCCTTGGCGTGCTTCAGGGCGTCAATCTCTTCCTGCGAGATCTTCTGTCCGCCACCCAGCTTGGCGTCCTTGGCCTTCTGGATGTCAGCGAGGAGCTGCTTCTTGGCCTGACCGCTCTTGAACGGACGGTACTGCTCAGGATGCATGGCCAGCTCGAACAGCTCTTCGTTGTCCTGACCGTAGTCCCAGCCGTTCTCGTCCATCTCCTTCTTGAAGCCGTCGAGGGCGTTGGGAATAAGGGTATGGGGATCGACATCGGTAAACTCGCGCTTCTGCTGCTTGGCCAGTTCCACCAGCTCGGGAGCGATGGTGCCGGGAATCTTTCCGCTCTTGCCGAGGATCATGCCCCAGATGGCATCGTCCATCATGACGTAGCGGCCCTTGCCCTGCTCCATCGTGAGGAGGTTCATCAGGGCGATGTTCTTCGTGTACTGCGAGAACGGTGTCACCAATGGGGGATAGCCCACACGCGGCCAGACGTACTCCACCTCGTTGAAGAGCTTTACTAACATGTCGTCCATCGTCAGCTCAGGCTCTCCCTTCTGGGCGCGCAGCTTGTCGATCATCTTCTTGATACCGCCGAGGTCGGCCATCATCGAGCCCATCATGCCACCGGGCAGTCCACAGCCGAGCAACAGGCTCGACATGTGCTTGTTGGCGGGGTTGATGAAGTAGCCCAGCCAGTCGTCGATGAACTCCTGTGTCAGGGTACGTGCCTGCATATAGGCGTTCATGTTCAGATCGGCCACCTCGAAGCCCTCGTTCTTCAGCATCGACTGCACGGAGATGATGTCCGGGTGCACCTTGCCCCAGCTGAGCGGCTCGATGGCGGTGTCGATGATGTCGGCGCCGTTGTTACACACTTCCAGGATAGAGGCCATCGACAGACCGGGTCCCGAATGTCCGTGATACTGGATGATGATGTCGGGATGCTTCGTCTTGATAGCCTTCGTCAACTGGCCGAGCATGGCAGGCTGGCCGATACCGGCCATATCCTTCAGACAGATCTCCTCAGCACCGGCAGCTATCACCTCGTCGGCAATCTGCGAGTAGTACTCTACAGTGTGAACCGGCGACGTCGTGATACAGAGCGTGGCCTGCGGCGTCATGCCGGCAGCCTTGGCCCATTTGATAGAAGGTATGATGTTACGCGTGTCGTTCAGACCGCAGAAGATGCGGGGGATGTCAACACCCTGTGCGTGCTTCACCTTATACATCAGCTCGCGCACGTCGTCGGGCACGGGGTACATACGCAGGGCGTTAAGGCCGCGGTCGAGCATGTGGGTTTTGATGCCCACCTCGTTGAACGGCTTACAGAAGGCTCTGACGGCCTCGTTGGGGTTCTCGCCGGCCATGAGGTTCACCTGCTCGAAGGCACCGCCATTGGTCTCCACACGGCTGAAACAGCCCATATCGATGATGACCGGTGCTATACGTTCTAACTGGTCCTTGCGGGGCTGGAACTTACCGCTCGACTGCCACATGTCGCGATAGACGAGACTAAACTGGATTCTTTTCTTTCCCATAGATTATAATTGGTTACATTGTGTATTATTGATTTGTGCCTGCAAAGTTAATAAAAAGCGGGCGAATCACCAAACGATTCACCTGCTATTTTTCTTGTCGGAGGTCTCGCGGATGACAATCTTCTGACGGACAATTTCCTTACGCACCTTCATATTGCCGCCGATATTGTCGAGCAACAGCTGACAAGCGACCTGCCCCATGCGAAACGACTGATCCTCGATGGTCGACATGGCAGGTGTCGTGTAGCGGGCGTGGGCGTCGTCGGTGAAGCCGATAAGGGCAACATCGTCAGGGATGCTGAGACCACACTGCTTAATGGCGTTGAAAGCTGCGAAGGTGATGATATCGTTAAAGGCGAGGATGGCATCGGGGCGGTCAGGACGCTGCAGCAGGGCGATGGTGTTGCGCAAGGCAACGTCATAGTCAATGTTGTCGCAGACCACCAATGTGCGCTCTACAGGCAGACGGTTGTCACGGAGTGCCTCTAAATAGCCGTGCTTACGGCGGCGCACCATATCGAGGTGGTTAGGTCCTCCGACGAAGGCAATACGTCGGCTGCCAGTATCGATGAGGTGTTGCGTGGCCTGCTGGGCGGCCTCGTCGCCATTGGCGGTGACACTGCTGAAATGGTCGGTCAGACAGGTACGGCCAAAGAACACCAAGGGAATGCCCATCTCGTTAATCTCCTCAAAATGGCTGTAGTCGGTAGTGCTCTGCGCTAAACAAGCGATGATGCCCACGACGTGGAGGTCGATGAAGTTGTCGACCGCCACACGCTCAGCCTCGCAGTCCTCGTGGGTATTGGCGCTGATAACGCTATAGCCCGACTTCCGTGCTTCGTCTTCGATACCGTCAAGGACGGCGGCATAGTAGTGGGTAACGAGGTTGGGCACGACAACGCCGATGACCTTTGGCGCCTCCTTGCGCAGACTCTGTGCAAAGGGGTTTGGGCGATAGTTGAGCCGTTTGGCCAATTCTTTGACACGCTGCTGCATCTCCTTTCCTATCTCGGGAGAAGAATGAAGGGCGCGGCTGACGGTAGCGATACTGACGTTCAACTCCTGTGCCAGATCCTTGAGCGACACCCTATGTTTTGTCTTAGCCATATTCGATTGAGGTTTTGATGGCGCAAAGTTAAGAAAAAAGGGCGAATGACGCAAACGTTTACGTTATTTTTTTCGTTCTTGGAAGAAAAAAAATGCGCCAATCTCGTTACCTTTGCAAGCAGAATGAGTAATGAATAGTTGATAATAAGTTAGTTAGTACTTTACACCGGGGCTGTCGCGACGACACTCCCGGTTTTTCTTTTTTAGAAAGACATACGGAAGGTGAAGCGTATGCCGTGCTTATGCGCCGTCGGCAGATGGTTGTAGTTCAGTCGTCGCGCATATTCTATCTGCAAGAGTTTGAAGATGTTATGGATGCCGACGGACAGTTCCCAGTAGGGCTTTTCGCCGTCGAGCATATAGCTGCCTACGGGCAGCGGTTGCTGATTCTTCTCCGACAAGGTGCCCCACAGGCATCGTACGGCCAGCCACTCTCGCCACTTCAAGCGCCGGATGAGGGGCAAGCGGTTGAAAATCTTGCCGTTCATATCCCAGTTCACCATGAGCGAAGCGTAGCGGTCGGTCAGGAATTCCATGTTGTTGATGAGCGAGAAAGTGTTCTCGGAGAGGACATACGACAGGTTGGCCTCGGGCATAAGCAGCAACATATAGGGGACGGTGTTCCACTGCACGGCTCCTCGCAGGCGGCAGTCGACCTTTCCCCAGCCGGCACCGAGCCAGAAACGTTTGTAGACGATGGCATCGGACACATGGAAATGGTAGTCGCCTCCTAACACGTCTTTCAGACCGACGGTGTGGCCGAGGGTGAAGACGGGGGCATCGAGGTTGACGGTGGTACGCCGCTGTTTGGTATTGATATAGGTCTCTCCGGGGGCATAGCGCAGTTCAGCGTGCAGTTCTGTTGTCCGGAAGGATTGGAAATCGATGTCGCCTGCCGGCGCGTTATGCTCGGTCTTCGCGCTGAACGAGGTCTTCACACCGTTGTAGGTCTCGTATTCGAAACTGAGTTGCTGGCGGTTGTAGTACATCATCCGCTCGACATCGGTCCATTTGAAGGCTATGAAGACGTTGTCCTTGTCGGTATCAAGAAACTTGTCTGTTGGTGCCATGACATCGTAGGTCGACGAGAAGGTCAGCGTTCGCTTGGGAAACTCGCGCGGCAGGTAGTCCTTCTTATTCAGCGACCAGATGACGTCGCCGCGGTAGTAGTTGTTGCCCGAGCCCCAGCCACGGGCGACATAGCCGCTGAAGAAGAAATTGGAGTCGAGGTTGGCCGTTGACTGTGCTGAGAGACGGGTGCGAAGACCGTCGATGTAGTTGGTGGAGAGCATCGTATTGACAGGGCCGATATCAATCTTGCTGGGATGCTTGGTACGGGTCTCGACGAAGTTCTCTATCAGGGCCTTCAATCCGAAGATGATATACTTGAAACCTTTGATCTGCTGGATGCCACGTACGAAAGCGTCCATCGAGTTCTCACTCTTAGTCAGCTCCACCTGGCGGTACTGCTGCCAGAAGTCATCGTTACGCATCATGGCGTTGGCCTCGCGTACCTCTTTCTTCTTGCCCTTGAAAAGGTGATCGGGTAGACGGTCGAAGGCGAAATCTGTCAGTCGGGTGTTGCGGATGACGGCAAACGACTCCATATAGCTGGCCCATCGCAGTTCGGTGAACATATCGTCGGCAGTGAGTACCCAGGAGCCGTCATCGACCTTGCCAAATTCCTGCGTCAGCTTCATGTTGCTGACGAAGTTGACATCGCTGTTCGGCGGTATGGTCATCGTACAGCGCCTCACCTGATAGGACGAGTCGGCGAGGACATAGAGGTCGCCACGGAAACCGAAGTCCTGCTGGTTGTTGGGCAGGAACGAGAGGTGGAAGCAGCGGTCGTGATCGACATAGAGGGTGTCCTCAATATAATAGCGGTAGAAGCTGATGGCATCCTTGCCGATGGGCGAGGTGAACGGATACTGTAACAAGCGTATCTGGTCGTCGTAGATGTTGACATCGGTAAAGATGTCTTTCAGCACGGTGTTCAGGATGTCGCCTGTCTGTATGAGGTCGTTGACTCCCGAAGAGTTGATGCCCATAATGATGGTCTTCTCATCGTGCGGTTCACGGCGATAGAGCTTCTTCAGCACAGTCTCCTCAACAGAGACGGGCAGGATGAGTTTCTCGTTGTAAGGGCAGAACTCCACCTGGTCGACGAGCCACTTCTTGTCCCTGTACTTCGGATCCATGATGCGCTGAGCCGTTATCTCATTAACGGCCAACGTCAGTTTCTGATACTTGTTGTACTGGTAATAGTCACGGCGCGACAGGTCGGTGAGGCGCTTGGCGGCAATGACCTTGCGCATCAGTTCGACGGCAGGGTTGCTCTTACGGCTGTAACGGCTGCGCTTGGCCTTGACGTCGACATTGCCGATGCGCTGCGTGCGGTTGAACCACTTGGTGGTGTCGGTATCAACATCAGGATTCAGCTGTGCCTGGACAGGCAGACACAGTAGGAGCATGATAAGGGCAATTGCGACATTAATCCAGCTCTTCATCAGCCTCGTAGCCGCCCATCTCACGGATGGCGTTCTTCAGCATCGCGTACTGCTGATAGAGGTTATTCACAGCCTCCTCACCAACAGTGTAGTCATGCATGGGAGACTTCAGGAAGAAGCTGAGGAAGCGCTGGATGCCATAGCGTCCGGCACGCGCAGCGAGGTCGCTCAGCAGACAGAGATCGAGGCAGACGGGGGCTGCCAAGATGCTGTCGCGACAGAGGAAATTGATCTTCACCTGCATCGGATAGCCCATCCAGCCGAAGATGTCAATATTATCCCACGACTCTTTATTGTCGTTGCGTGGCGGATAGTAGTTGATGCGCACCTTGTGATAGTAGTCAGTATAGAGGTCGGGCTGATTCTCAGGCTTGAGGATAGTCTCAAGCGTCGACAGCTTCGACACCTCCTTCGTGTGGAAGTTTTGAGGCTCGTCGAGTACAAGACCGTCACGGTTGCCGAGAATGTTCGTCGAGAACCATCCGTCAAGACCTAAGCAGCGGGTACTGATGATGGGTGCAAAGCCCGACTTCACCAGCGTCTGGCCCGTCTTGAAGTCCTTGCCGGCAATAGGCAGTTTCGTCTGCTCAGCCAATTCCCACATAGCAGGGATGTCGACCGTCGTATTTGGGGCACCCATAATAAAGGGAGCACCCTCGCTCAAGGCAGCGTAGGCATAGCACATCGACGGAGCAATATGCTCACGGTCGTCGGCACGCATAGCAGCCTCAAGGTCGGCCAGACGGTAGTGTACCTTCTCGTCGACAGGCACGTAGATTTCTGTCGAAGCGGCCCAAAGAACCACGATACGGCTGCACTGGTTTTCTTCACGGAAACGACGGATGTCGTCGCGCAACTGCTCCACCATGTCCCAACGCGTGGCACAGTCCTTAACGTTGTCACCAGACAATCGCTTGGCGTAGTTATGGTCAAAAGCGGCCTTCATCGGCACAATCTTCTCCAGTTCGTCACGCACGGGCTCTATGTCACTGGGCTTCAGCACCTCAGCATACATAGCACTCTGATAAGCTGATTGAGGATAGACATCCCAACAGCCGAAGACAATATCATGGAGGTTGGCCAAAGGCACAATCTCGTCGTATTTCAAGTATTTCTTCTGGTCGCCTTTGCCGACACGGATCTTGTCGTACTGCGTCATTGAGCCAACAGGTTTCGTCAGCCCTTTGCGAGTCATCAGCACACCCGTCATAAAGGTGGTGGCAACAGCACCGTTGCCAACAATAAGAATTCCCAACCGGCCATCAGCCGGCTTTATCCCTGTTTTTTCCATTACTATAGTCAATTTGGTGCAAAGGTAGACAAAAAAAAGCGGAACAGTATGCGTTCCACTTTTTTTTTATATAATTTTTACCATCTGTCGGCACATCGACTCGTGTTTGTGTTTCATATAGTAATAGAGTGCTGCCAGAATGGTCACCTCAAAAAGCGGGTAAATCCATGGCAAGTTAATGATGCATGCCACGTAAAGTACCGTAGCACGGGTGTTATGCGTCAGGATATTCGTGTACTTCATCAATGGCAGACTTCGCTGGCGGAACGCCTGACGGAAATCGTCCGGCATATCAGCGGCATTGGGGTACTTAGACTTCACCTGACGGAAGAAGTGCTGGAAGTGGGGTGTTGCCTTCTCCTGCTTTTTACACCAGCCCTGATAGAAATAGTAAAAAATGTGTTCCCAGAAAGCGCCTTTCTCGGGCAATGACTCGTAGATACGTCGCTGCTGCTCATAGCTATTCAGCTCACTACCAGCCTCGCCCTTAATAAAATAAAGGTGTATCTGGCGGTAGTAGTCAGCCAACTGACACTGGCGGGCATGCCAATAAAACCCTGCAAAGGAGCAAAACAGTACAATCCCGATGCCCCATTTGACGGTTGTCAGCGGAATGGGTTCATTCCAAAGTCTGATGACAATAGCAAGATAGCAGAAGAAATACCACACATCACTGGCAAACCCGTCAAGCATACGGCCTATGGTCGTCTTATGGTTCGTCAGACGAGCCATCTGCCCGTCGGTGGAGTCGCAGAAGTTTGCCAACATCATCAGTACGACACCACACACGTTCCACCACAAATCGGTATGTATGAAACACCAACCAGCACCAGCCCCAAGAAACATGGAGAGAATGGTGACAAAATTAGGCGTAACGCCAATCTTTATCCACATCAGGGCAAACACCAGACCAATGGGGCGCGTGAAGTACACGTCGAGCCACTCCTCGGTATCTTCCGACTTAAACGACGCTTGCAGCAGCTGTCTGAATGATTTTTCCATGTGTTTTTTCGAAATTTGAGGTGCAAAGGTAGGTATTTTGTGCGACAGCGCGTCGTTTTCCTCCTTATTTTTCATTTTTTTAAAATAAATATGTAATTTTGTCCGTTGAATCAATACACGCAAGTATGAAAACGACGGACAGGAATATCATCATGATTACCTCTGGGGGCGTCGGGGCACGGTTTGGTGCCTCCGTTCCCAAGCAGTATGTCGAGATTGACGGGCGTCAGGTCATCTCCTACGTCATCGAGGCTTGCCGCGAGTGTCGGCAGGCCGATGCCATCGTCGTCGTGGCCGACAGCCGTTATCATGACGAACTGACGAGAAGATACGGTGTCGACGTAGCCGATAGCGGCCCGGAGCTGAATGTCACCAAGCGCCATGGAATCGACTATATCGGTACACACTCGGCGTGCGAGAAGCTGTTGGTGGTCGATGCTGTCCGTCCGACGGTCACAGGAGCGTTGCTCGACAAGTTCTTCACGCTACTCGACGAATACGATGCTGTGGCCTGTGCGCGCAAGATTACCGACAGTTTAGGGCGTTACGGCGAGTGGGTGGTCAATCGGGAGGAATACTACACGATGAACGCACCTGAAGGATTCCGCTTCAGTCTTCTCGACCGGTATTTCCGTGCCGACTCACCGTTGACGGAGTCGATACAGCAACTGCCGCCGACATCGAAAGTGTATCTCGACTTCGATGCCCCTTATTTCGAAAAACTGACGTATCCAGAAGATTTTGCCCGTCTGCAGATGCTACTCGACGGACGGAAAACAGGACGCTAAGACTTCACGGGAATCTCAAACCAGAACGTTGAGCCTTCGCCAAGCGTCGACTCCACACCGACATCGCCGCCAAGACTGTAGGCCATCGTGCGACAGATACTCAAGCCCAAGCCAGCTCCAGGGATGTACTCGTCGACCTTGAAGAAGCGTTCGAAAATGCGCTCATGATGCTCGGGGGCGATACCCTTACCTGTATCACGAACCCAGATGCGCAAGCGCTTGCCTGCCGGTTCGTCGTAGCCTACGGTGATACTGCCCTGCATGGTAAACTTCACGGCATTGGCCAACAGATGGTTCATCACCTCCGTCAGACGGCTCAGATCGGTCGTCACGTTCAGACTGCTCTTGGCAAACGTTGTCGACAGTTTTACATCGCCTTGTACACGAGGCACAAAGGTGTCGGTCAGCGACTGCAGTGTGCTGTTCAACTCAAAGGTAGACATCACCAGTTGCTCCTTACCCGACTCAATCTTCGAGATATTCATCACATCGTTGATGATGGTCAGCAACTTCTGGTTGTTCTCTTGTATCAGGTTAATCAGTTCACGGCGCTCCTCGTCGCCCTGCACGTCGGGCAGTACACTGGTAAAGCCGATGATGGCATTCAGCGGCGTACGTATCTCGTGACTCATGTTAGCAATGAAAGCCGACTTCAGCCGGTCACTCTCCTCAGCCCTGTTTCGGGCTTCCATCAGGGCCGTCTCCATCATCTTACGTTCGTCCACACGCATCGACGTGCCGACAATGGTCTTCGGCAGTCCCTCGTCATTACGGGCAGCCACCGTAGCATAGCTCTCGGCCCAATAGGTTTTGTCACTGTGCGGCACCAATATCTGGCATACCTCGTGAAAATCCTCCGTCCGCCCGGCTAAGAGGTCATCCACGGACTTCATGAACCGCGGTCTGTCACTCAGTGCCACAAAATCATAAAGATTGTCAATAGGACTATCGGGCGGCGGCACGACATTGTCATTCTTGCCACGATAGTCATTATCATAGGTGATGGTGCGCGCCTCGGCATCAATGTGCCAGGTACAGAGTCTCATAGCCTTCAGCACAAACTCATATTCTATATTATGCTTCTGCACTTTCTCCAGCTGAGCCAACTCCGACTCCAACTCCTTACCTATCTGACTCTGGTGGAAAAACAGCGCAACACAAGAGAGTAGCAGGATGGTTCCCACTATCCATACCAGCACTTCTGTGCCTATCGCTCCTTGCTGTGCTACTAAAAAAACTTCAAACATCAGCGCAAAGTTACACAATTATTTTCGAATGTGGAAATAAAAACGCGAAATATTTTGTTTTTATCTCGTTTTTACTGTAACTTTGCACCCCGAAAAGTATTTTTAAGACATTTAATGGAACAAACATTTGAAATCATCGCCAAAACATTCATGGGCTTAGAGCCTGTATTGGCGAAAGAACTGACCCGGTTGGGGGCTATTGACGTACAGATAGGACGACGCATGGTGTCGTTCAAAGGTGATAAGGAGATGCTGTACCGTGCTAACTTCCAACTACACACTGCTATCAAGATTCTGAAACCCATCCGTCATTTCAAGGCCAAGAGTGCCGACGACGTCTATGAGGAGATCCGCAAGACGGACTGGACGGAGTATTTAGACAACGATAAGACGTTCGCCGTCGACGCTGTCGTCTTCTCCGAAGAGTTCCGCCACTCGAAGTTCGTCAGTTACAAGGTGAAGGATGCCATCGTCGACCAGTTCCGCGAGAAGACGGGCAGTCGTCCCAATATCTCGGTGGCTAACCCCGACATCCGTCTGAACATCCATATCGCCGAGGACAAGTGTACGCTGTCGCTCGACAGCAGCGGTGAGTCGCTGCACCGCCGAGGCTACCGTCAGGAAACGATGGAGGCCCCGCTGAACGAGGTGCTGGCTGCAGGCATGATCCTGATGACAGGCTGGAAGGGCGAGACCGACTTCATAGACCCTATGTGCGGCTCTGGCACACTGCTCATCGAGGCAGCCCTCATCGCCCACAACATGGCGCCGGGCTTGTTCCGCAAGGAATATGCCTTCGAGAAGTGGCCCGACTTCGATGCCGAACTCTTCGACCGCATCTACAATGACTGCGAAGAGAACGAGAACGAGGATGTCAAGTGCCATTTCTATGGTTACGACATCGACCCGAAGGCAGTGAACACCGCACGCCATAACGTTCAGGCGGCAGGACTGACCAGCAGCATCACCATTGAGCAGCAGGACTTCAAGAACTTCAAGCAACCGGCAGAGAAGAGCATCATCGTGACCAACCCGCCATACGGCGAGCGCATCTCGACGCCCGACCTGTTAGGCACCTACCGTATGATTGGCGAACGCCTGAAGCACGAGTTCACGGGCAACGACGCCTGGGTGCTGAGCTACCGCGAGGAATGCTTCGACCAGATTGGTCTGAAGCCTTCGATCAAGATACCCCTCTACAATGGTTCCTTGGAGTGCGAGTTCCGCAAGTACCAGATGTTTGACGGCAAGATGAAGGTCTTCCGCTCAGAAGGCGGAGCCGTCAAGACCGACGACGAGAAGCGCCAGATGGCCGAAAAGCACCGTTTCAAGAAAAACCGTGAGTTTAAGCAGCGCTTGGAGGAACAGGAACAGAATGAGGATGCCGACATCCGTTCGTTCACCTTCCACCGCCACGATGTCTTCGACAACAAGCGCGGCGGGAAATCCGGGAAATCAGAGTTCCAAGGAAGGTCTGGCAAGGGTGGATTCCAAGGAAAGCCAGGCAAAGGCGGCTTCCAAGGGAAGTCAGGCAAACCTTTTAAGAGACGTAACAGATTCGACGACGATGAAGATTAAGACACTCATCACCCTACTCGCCCTCATCTCACTCCCCATTATGGCTCAGGAAAAGCTTTTCACCCTGGAAGACCTGAACTTCGGCGGCACGAACTACCACAACATGCAGCCCAAGAACATGTGGCTCACATGGTGGGGCGACCAGTTGGTGCAGACCGATGTCGAGGAGTGTCACCTCGTTGATACGAAGACGGGAAAAAAGACGTTGCTCTTTACCCTCGACGACATCAACAAATGGGCTGAGAGCGACGAAGAAGCCAACCGCTATGTGCGTCACCTGATGAACGCCTCCTTCCCCTACCCTGACAAGCCTTTGGTGGCTGTCGGCAACAAGAAAGCCTTCATCCTCGTGGATTTCAAGGCAAAGAAGGTGGTGTGGCAGGACAGCATCTCAGGTCAGACGGCCAACGACTGGAACAGCGTCTCACGGGCAACGGCCTACGTTGAGGAGAATCAGCTCTGCGTTGTCGACGGTCAGGGCAAAAAGCGCCAGCTGACGACCGACGGCAGTCGCGAGATCGTCTACGGCCAGAGTGTACACCGCAATGAGTTCGGCATCGAGAAGGGCACCTTCTGGAGCCCCGACGGTCAGCGTCTGGCTTTCTACCGCATGGATCAGAGCATGGTGACTGACTACCCACAGGTGAACATCTTCCCACGCTCTGCCGCTTACGAGCCCGACAAATACCCGATGGCAGGCATGACCTCGCACAAGGTGACGGTAGGCGTCTATGACATAGCCGCAGACAAGACTGTTTATCTGAAGGCAGGCGACCCTACCGACCGCTATTTTACGAACATCGCATGGAGTCCCGACTCAAAGACCGTCTATATGTTCGAGTTGAACCGCGGTCAGAACGACTGTCGCCTCGTCAGTTACAACGCTGAGACGGGCGACCGCATAGCCGAGCTTTACCGCGAGACGTCGGACAAGTATGTGGAGCCGCTGCACCCCATCATGTTCCTGCCTTGGGACAACACGAAATTCATCATGCAGAGCCAGCGCGACGGTTATAACCACCTTTATTTATATAATAAGGACGGAAAACTGCTTCGCCAGCTGACCAGTGGGCCGTGGGTGGTCATGGACGTATTAGGTTTCAACAAGAAACAGAAGAGCATCGTCATCAAGGCCAACAAAGAGCATCCCCTGCACCATCGCCTCTACAGCGTCAGTATGACGGGACTTGTCAAGCAGTTAGAGACGGTGGACGGCGTACATAACGGCGTACTGTCATCGTCAGGCAATCTCCTCATTGACAGATACTCCACGCCAACAAGACCACGCGTTATCGACGTCGTTTCAATGCACAATTCACAATGCACAAGGCAAAATATTTTAGACGCCGACGACCCGTGGGCCGGCTATCAGCAGCCCATCTTCGAGTGCGGCATCATCAAGGCAGCCGACGGCCAGACCGACCTTTATTATAGAATGGTGAAGCCCGCCGACTTCAACCCTGACAAGAAGTACCCGACGGTGGTCTACGTCTACGGCGGTCCACACGCCAACAATGTGCAGGCTTCCTGGCACTGGGCCAGCCGCCCGTGGGAGACGTATATGGCACAGAAAGGCTATATCGTCTTCATCCTCGACAACCGGGGCAGCCAGCATCGTGGGCGCGACTTCGAGCAGGCCACCTTCCACCAGTTAGGACAGATAGAGATGCAGGACCAGATGAATGGTGTTGACTACCTGCGCACCCTACCCTACGTCGATATGAACCGCTTAGGCGTCCACGGCTGGTCGTTCGGTGGTTTCATGACCATCTCGCTGATGACGAACTACCCCGACGTATTCAAGGTAGGCGTGGCAGGCGGTCCCGTCATCGATTGGAAGTGGTACGAGGTGATGTACGGCGAACGCTATATGGGCACACCAGAGAACAATGCCGAGGGCTATGCCAAGACGAGCCTCATCAGCAAGGCAGGCAACCTGAAGGGCAAGCTCCAGATTATCACGGGCTATAACGACCCGACCGTCGTACCCCAGCACTGTCTGTCGTTCCTTGATGCCTGCATCAAGGCCGGCACACAGCCCGACTTCTTCGCCTACCCCGGCGAGGAGCATAATATGCGCGGTCATGCCAGCGTCCATCTGCATGAGCGCATCACACAGTATTTTGAGGACTACTTGAAATAATTCATAAGTCCCATAAGACCCATAAGACCCATAAAACAAACGATATGAAAATATTACTTTTAGGCAGCGGCGGCCGCGAGCACGCCTTGGCATGGAAGATTGCCCAGTCAGAGAAGTGTGAGAAACTTTACATTGCCCCAGGCAACGCTGGCACCAGCAATTGTGGAGAGAATGTGGCCATCAAGGCTGACGATTTCGAGGCCATCAAGCAGTTTGTCGTCGACAACAAAATAAATATGGTGGTCGTTGGTCCTGAGGACCCGTTGGTAAAGGGTATCTACGACAACCTGAAGCAGGACGAGCGCACGAAGAACATCCCCGTCATCGGCCCATCGAAGGCTGGTGCCGTGCTCGAAGGCTCGAAGGACTTCGCCAAGGCTTTCATGCAGCGCCACAACATCCCTACCGCCCGCTACGAGACCTTCGACGGCGAACACGTGCAAGAAGGTTTGGCCTTCTTGGAAACCCTCGAAGCCCCCTACGTGCTGAAAGCCGACGGCCTCTGCGCAGGCAAAGGCGTACTTATCCTGCCTACACTGGACGAAGCCAAGAAGGAACTGAAGGAAATGCTCGGCGGTATGTTCGGCAACGCCTCCAGCCGTGTCGTCATCGAGGAGTTCATGAGCGGCATTGAGTGCTCCGTGTTCGTGCTGACCGACGGTAAGAACTACAAGATTCTGCCCGAGGCTAAGGACTACAAGCGTATCGGCGAGCACGACACGGGTCTGAACACCGGCGGCATGGGCAGCGTCTCACCTGTTCCCTTCGCCACGAAGGAGTGGATGCAGAAGGTGGAAGACCACATCATCCGTCCTACCGTCGAGGGACTGGCAGCAGAAGGCATTGACTACAAGGGTTTTATCTTCTTCGGACTGATCAACCGCACCAATACGCCAAGCGCAGAGCCAGAGCCCTACGTCATTGAATACAACTGCCGCATGGGCGACCCAGAGACGGAGACCGTCATGCTGCGTCTGAAGAGCGACATCGTCGACCTGTTCGAGGGTGTGGCAGAGGGCAACCTCGACCAGCATCCCATCGAGCAGGACGAGCGCGCTGCCGTCTGCGTCATGCTGGTATCCGGCGGCTACCCCGAGGCTTACAAGAAGGGCTACCCCATCACGGGCATCGATCAGGTAGAGGGCAGTATTGTCTTCCACGCCGGTACAGCACTGAAGGATGGCGAGGTGGTGACCAACGGTGGACGCGTCATCGCTGTTTCTTCCTACGGCGAGGACAAGGCCAAAGCCTTGCAGAAGTCATTCACCGAAGCTCAGAAAATCCAGTTTACCGACAAGTATTTCCGTCGCGACATCGGTCAGGACCTGTAAATGAAAATCAAGCGCACACAGAATCGTGTGGCGGAGAGCCGTCTTACACTGTCGGCGGTGATGGTCTATGCCATCGCCGTCTGGCTTGCTGGCGGACTGCTGCAGCAACAGCTGTGGCTACAGTTTGCGTGCTTTCTACTATCGACATATCTGATGGTGGTGCTGAACAACAGCAACGCCCTGATTCGCGTCTACAGCCGTACCATCTCCTGTTCCTTTGTCATTCTGACGTGTGCCGCCAACTTCCTTTTCAGCTCATTCTCAGGTGCTTTCTTCACGCTCTGCCTCACGGCCTTCTACGTCTTTCTGTTCCATACCTATCAGGACAAGCAGGCGGCGGGCCTTACGTTCTACGCCTTCGTCTGCCTCGGTCTGGCCAGCGCCGCCTTTGTCAAGGTGCTCTGGATAGTGCCCATCTTCTGGATCTGTATGTTCGTCCACCTGTCGTCGCTCAGTTGGCGCACGCTCGCCGCCTCCATCATCGGCATCATCACGCCTTACTGGCTGTTCATGCCCATCATCATCTATCAGGGGCAACGCCACGTCCTCATGGCACACCTTGCCACTCTAACTGACATTCAGCCTGCCATCGACTACAGTCATCTGACAACCCCTCAGGTGCTGACGGCACTTTTTACCGCCTTGCTGGCCATTACCGGCATGATCCACTTCTGGCGTAACAGCTCGGCCGACCGCATACGCATACGCCAACTCTATGGGTTCTTCACGCTGATGACGGTGCTCAGCATGGTGGCCTTCTTCGTGCTGCCACAGCATTTCGACATACTGCTGGGGCAGCTCATCATTAATACAGCGCCGCTGATAGGCCACTTTGTGACACTCACCAGAACCCGCTACACGAACATCGCTTTCTACGTTATCTGCGCAACGGCACTCATTCTGACTGCCCTCAACCTATGGATGCCATCATTGAGTTTCTAACGGGCTACGGCTATACAGGCATGTTCATTGCCTCACTCTTAGCCGGCAGCGTCCTACCTTTCAGCAGCGAAGCGGTGATGGTAGGACTTATGGCTACAGGCCTCGACCCCTGGCGGCTGGCATTCTACGGCACTATCGGCAACGTCCTCGGCTCGATGTTCAACTATTGGGTGGGACACATGGGCAAGACAGAGTGGTTCGAGCGTTATCTGCACGTCAAACCACGCGATATGGAGCGTGCCGAGCGGTTCATGGCTGGTCGCGGTGCCCTCATGGGCTTCTTTGCCTTCCTGCCCGTCATCGGCAGCGCCATCACTATCCTCTTAGGTCTGATGCGTGCCAACTTGCCTATCACCTTCCTCGCCATCACCGCCGGCAAAATCGTCCGCTACCTCATCCTCATCTACGGCGCAGGCCTGTTCCTGTAATCGAAACAAGAGTACATGCCGATGAAGAGTATTTTCCAACGCCCTGCGTGGGTGGCCGTTTTCGCCTTTACGGCAGCTTTTATGTGGGGATGGGCCTATCCGCTCATTAAGTTAGGATTCGACGAGTTCCAGATAACTCAGGACATGACGGGCAGCAAGATGCTTTTTGCAGGCATCAGGTTCTGTCTGTCGGGCATCATCATCCTCACCATTGCAAGCGTGGCCGGCAGGGCCTTCAGTTTCAAGCCTCATCTGCCAAAGGGAAAGATGGAGGCCAGCCTGTTCTTATTGCTCTTCACGCTTTTGAACACCACCTTGCACTACGCTGCCTTCTACATCGGCCTGTCCCACAGCCAAGGGGCTCGTGCGGCTATTCTGAACTCCACGAGTGTCTTCACACTGGTCATCTTAGCCTGCTTATTCTTCAAGAGCGACAAGATGACCGTCCGCAAAATCATAGGATGCGTAGTTGGATTCCTCGGAATCCTCGCCTTAAACATGGACGGCAAGGACAGTGGTGCTTTCACCTTCCTGGGCGACGGCATGATCATCATCAATGCCCTGTGCGGTGCTTTTGCCGGACTGTTGACGCGGGGTGTCGGAAAGCGGGTGGACGTCTTCGTAGGAACGGGCTACAGTCTGGCCTTCGGTGGTGCATTGCTCATCATACCGGGACTGTTCATGGACGGCTCGCTGCCCCATATTACAGTCTACGGCATCGTCATCCTGCTGATGCTCATCGCCATCAGCACCGTTGGCTTTACGCTTTATAACAAACTGCTGACTTGCAACCCCGTGGGGAAGGTCGCCATCTGGAACTCGCTCATTCCCGTCGTCGGCGCCGTCACCTCCTGCCTCTGCCTCAGCGAACCGTTCCACATGAAATATGCGTTGGCCGCAGCTCTCGCAACGGCCGGCATCTATATCATCAATAAGGGTAAGTGACGTTATACGACGTTCTGAGGATGTCCGTCAATAAAAGCGCGGACATTGTCGACGGCCACCTGAATCAACCGGACACGTGCTTCTGTCGATGCCCAAGCTATGTGAGGGGTGATGTAGCTATTCGGCAATGGCAGCAGCGGATTGTCGGCCTTAGGCGGTTCCTCGGTCATCACGTCGGCACAGTAGGCCTGTATACGGCCTGCCTTCAGTGCTTCAGCTAAAGCAGCATCGTCCACTAATGGTCCACGACCTGTGTTGATGAGAATGGTTTCGGCATTCATCCATCCGATGGTCTCTTTGTTAATCAGATGATGGGTGTCTCTATTTAGCGGACAATGTAACGATATCACATTCGACGTGCTGAACAGCTCCTGCAGTTCGGCTTTCTGTATGCCGACAGGCAGGGTTTCGGCAACCTTGCTCGTAAACGCCTTCACCTTCATGCCGAAAGCACGGGCTACTAACGCCACACGCAGTCCGATATTACCCAGCCCGACGATGCCGAACGTCTTGCCAGCCAATTCACGGACAGGAGCATCCCAGTAGCAGAAATCTGCGTTCTTACTCCATCGTCCCTGACGGTTCTCGGCTGCATAATGCCCCGTCTGGTTTGTCACCGTCAGCAGATGGGCAAACACCATCTGTACGACGCTCTCCGTACTATATGCTGGCACGTTGGTCACGGTGATGCCACGTTCGTGAGCCGCCTCAATGTCCACGACGTTATAGCCAGTAGCCAATACGCCGATGTATTTCAGACGAGGCAGCTGTTCCATCTCCTCTTTGCCAATAACCACCTTGTTCGTCAGCACGATGTCAGCCTCTGCTGCCCTTGCTACCGTCTCCTGCGGACTTGTACGGTCATAGACCTTCAGCTCGCCCATCTGCCCCAACTCGTCCCATGACAGATCGCCGGGGTTGGCTGTGTAGCCGTCAAGTATTACTATATTCATAACTTTTCTAATAATCGTTTAAAAAACAACTTGGTATTATTTAACGACAACTTAGACAACAAAGACAACTTAGCCATTCGGATGGTATCGAATAAATAAAAAGTTCTTCGCAAGCGAAGCGACCAGAGGTCGAGCGGTCATGGTTGTCATGGTTGTAGTTAAAAAAATTATTATGTCGTTATGATTATTCAGAACAGGAATGTCTTCTCGGCCCAGTAGCAGACGATGCCGGCCAGGTAGCCGACGAAGGCTATCCACGTAATCTTCTTCATATACCAGCCGAAGGTGATCTTCTCCAAGCCCATGACAACGACGCCAGCGGCAGAGCCGATGATGAGCATCGAACCGCCCACACCGGCACAGTAGGCCAGCAACTGCCAGAAGATGCCGTCGACGGCCATGTCGCCAGCGGCCTGAACGGGATACATACCCATACAGCCGGCCACGAGAGGCACGTTGTCGACAATCGACGACAGCACGCCGATGATGCCGGTGACGAGGTAGTGGTTGCCCTCGAAGGCCACGTCGAGGCCCTGGCCCAGCATGGTCAGCACGCCGATGGTCTCCAGACAGGCAACGGCCATGAGGATGCCGAGGAAGAAGAGGATGGTGTCCATATCGATGCGCGACAGCATCTTCGACACGCGCTTCTGCGTACCACGGTTGTCGGCCGTGTCCTCGCTCTCCTGATGGATGCGGGTATAGAAGATTTCCGTCACCGTCCACAGCACGCCAAGCACCAGCAGGATGCCCACGAACGGCGGCAGATGGGTGATGGTCTTGAAGATGGGCACGAAGATCAGTCCGCCGACACCGAGGAAGAAGATGGCCTTACGCTGGGTGGCTGACAGTCCGTCGGACTCCTCGACGACCACGGCGTCCTGCACGGGCACGAGGTCGCCTTTCAGCGAGAGCGACAGGATGTAGGCGGGGATGACCATCGACACCAGCGAGGGAATGAAAATCTCCATGATGACGCCGGCAGCCGTGATGACGCCCTTGTTCCACAGCATGATGGTGGTGACGTCGCCGATGGGCGAGAAGGCACCGCCGCTGTTGGCCGCGATGACGACGAGGGCGGCGTAGATGAGCCGGTCTTTCTTCTCGGCAACGAGTTTGCGCAGAATCATGATCATCACGATAGAGGTGGTCAAGTTGTCGAGGATGGCACTGAGGATGAACGTCATGAAGGCGATACGCCACAACAGGGCCCGCTTCGACTTCGTCTTCAGCGTGTCGCGCACGAAGTTGAAACCGCCGTTCTGGTCTACCAGTTCGACAATGGTCATGGCACCCATCAGGAAGAAGAGCGTCGTTGCCGTAGAGCCCAGGTGGTGCTCAATGGTGGTGCTTACAACCGATGCCTTCAGTGCACCGATAGCATCGGGCAGGTAAGTTTCTGGGGCAATCATGAAGAGCGTCCATGTAGCCACGAACATCAGCAGCGCGACGGCTGCCTTGTTTACTTTTGTCAGGCTTTCGATGGCTATACAGAAATAGCCAATACAGAAAACGATGACAATCATCAGTGTTAATGTTGACATAAAATTTTTAGTATTAGTTTGATTGTAGTTTTTTCAGAAACTGCCTGCAAAGGTAACACTTTCTTTTCAATTATCAAAAAAACAAGTCAGAAAATCAAATTATATTGTCGCCGTATGGAAAAAATGCGTAATTTTGCCGACGCAATACCAAGCAACTGCTAACAATCATCTAAAACAAATATGGAACAACAGAAAAAATATTTCTTTGCCGTAGACCTGGGCGCCACCAGCGGACGCACCATCATTGGTAATATTACTGACGGTAAGTTCGACCTGGAGGAGGTGACCCGTTTCCCCAACAACCTCATAGAACAGGGCGGTCACTACTACTGGGACATCTACGCACTCTACTTCGAAATCATCCGCGGACTGCGCGAGGTGGCCAAGCGCGGATTGGAAATAACGTCGATAGGTATTGACACCTGGGGTGTCGACTTCGTTTTCATCGGCGACGACGGCGCTATATTAAGGAATCCGCGCGCGTATCGCGACCCTGTCACTTTCGACGCTATGGACGACTACCTGAAGCACGTCATCTCGAAGAAAGAGGTCTACGACATCACCGGCATACAGTTTCTGAACTTCAACAGTATCTTCCAGCTCTACGCCATGAAGCGCGAAGGCAACACGGCGCTGAAGAATGCCCAGAAGATTCTGTTCGTGCCCGACGCCCTCAGCTGGATGCTGACGGGCAACGAGGTGTGTGAGTACACCATTGCTTCAACCTCGCAGCTGCTGGACCCGCGCACCAAGTTGCTCGACGAGCGTCTTCTGCAGTCGTTAGGCCTGACACGTTCGAAGTTCGGCAAGATGGTGAACCCCGGCACCGTCATCGGCGTCCTCACCGACGAGGTGCAGCGCCTAACAGGTCTGGGACAGGTGCCTGTCATCGCCGTTGCCGGTCACGATACTGGTTCGGCCGTCGCTGCCGTTCCCGCCAAGGACGAGAAGTTTGCCTACCTCTCAAGCGGCACATGGTCGCTGATGGGTATTGAGACGAAGGACGCTATCATCAGCGACCTCAGCTACGAGCGCAACTTCACCAACGAGGGCGGCATCGAGGGTACGACACGCTTTCTGAAGAACATCTGCGGCATGTGGCTCTACGAGCGCTGCCGACTGGAGTGGCCCGAGGAGGTGCGCCAGCTGAGTCACCCCGAACTGCAGGGACAAGCAATGACCGTCGAGGCGTTCCGCAGCATCATCAATCCCGACGACCAGGCTTTTGCGGCACCTGTCTCGATGATTCAGGCCATACAGAAGTATTGTCGCGACACCAATCAGCCCGTGCCCGAGACGCCTGCCGAGATCTGCCGCTGCATCTTCGATTCGCTGGCTCTGCGCTATCGTCAGGTATTCCAGTGGATGCAGGAGTTTGCACCGTTCAAGCTCGAAACGCTCCACATCATCGGCGGCGGTTCGCTCAACAAGTTCCTCAACCAGTTTACCGCCAACTCAACAGGTGCTACCGTTCTGGCTGGGCCGCAGGAGTGTACTGCCATTGGCAACATCATGATGCAGGCCAAAGCGGCCAGAGTCGTCAACGACATTTGGGAGATGCGCGCCATCATCGCCAACTCCATCGAACTTGTGAAGTACGAGCCGCAGGACAAGGGCGACTGGGACATTGCTTACGACAAATATCTTAGAATCATTAATAAATAAAGTCAAAAACAAATGAAAGCTGAACTGATTGAAAAAGCTTATGCCGTAGCTAAAGAGCGCTACGCAGCCATTGGCGTCGATACTGACGCAGTACTCGAACAACTCCAGAAGCAGCAGCTCTCGCTGCACTGCTGGCAGACCGACGACGTCGTCGGCTTCGAGCGCAACGAGGCCCTCTCTGGCGGCATCCAGACCACGGGCAACTACCCCGGCCGTGCCCGCACCATCGACGAGGTGCGTAAGGACATCGAGTTCGTCAAGACCCTCCTCGGCGGCAACCACCGTCTGAACCTCCACGAGATTTACGGCGACTTCGGCGGACAGTTCGTCGACCGCGACCAGGTAGAAGTGAAGCACTTCCAGAGCTGGATTGACTGGGCCAAGGAGAACAACATGAAGCTCGACTTCAACTCAACGTCGTTCTCGCACCCGAAGAGCGGCGACCTCACACTGTCGAACCCCGACAAGTCGATTCGCGACTTCTGGATTGAGCACACCAAGCGCTGCCGTCGCATCGCCGACGCCATGGGTAAGGCTCAGAACGACCCCTGTATCATGAACATCTGGGTACACGACGGCATGAAGGACATCCCCGTGCAGCGTAAGAAGTACCGCGAAATCCTCGCTGCCTCGCTCGACGAAATCATGGAGGAGAAGCTCGACGGCGTGAAGAACTGCTTCGAGGCCAAACTCTTCGGCATCGGTCTGGAGAGCTACACCGTAGGCTCGCACGACTTCTACACCGCCTACTGCGCCACCCGCAAGCAGATGTACACCCTGGACACCGGCCACTACGAGCCCACCGAGAACGTCAGCGACTTCGTATCGACCCTGCTGATGTACGTACCTGAGCTGATGCTCCACGTCAGCCGCCCCGTACGCTGGGACTCTGACCACGTCACCATCATGAACGACCAGACGCTGGACCTCTTCAAGGAGCTCGTACGCAGCGACGCCCTCGACCGCGCTCACGTCGGTCTCGACTACTTCGACGCCAGCATCAACCGCATCGGTGCCTACATCATCGGCAGCCGTGCCACGCAGAAGTGCATCCTCCAGGCACTGCTCGAGCCGAAGGCCAAGCTCCGCGAGTACGAGGACAACGGCCAGTACTTCGAGCGTCTCGCCCTGATGGAAGAGGCCAAGTCGATGCCGTTCGGCGCCGTCTACGACTACTTCAACCTGAAGAACAACGTGCCCGTAGGCGAGGAGTTCATCGCTGCCATCCAGCAGTACGAGAAGGACGTCACCTCGAAGCGCAGCTAAGGCATAAACGCTCCATCATCCTAAATAGGATTATCCTGATTTGGATAATCCTATTTCTTTTTCTATCTTTGTCTACGCCCCATTCTTTGCCCTGTGGGTGAGGAGGAATGTCTGATGCCCCTCCCAAGGGAAAAGATGACTTGTGGTGACACCTCTTACACCAAGCCTGAGTATCAGCCACTTAGCAAGCCACATACCCGCACCAATGCCCACACCAAGTGTCGCACCAAGTGTCGCACCAAGTGCCGCACCTGATGCCAATGTTTCACGACATAGCCGAAAATTTCACGGCCTTACAGAAAATTTTCACGGCCTCTCAGAAAAATCTCACGGCCTCTCAGAAATGTTTCACGGTCTGGCATCATTCTTGCCTTTTTCTTGGCCGCTCGGCGCTTGCGACGCTTTGCTTGCAAAGAATGCGTCTCCTTGCGTCGCCGAGCGCCCGGGTGTCACCTGTCGTGCGGCAGGTGCTACCACTGGTGTGGGTATTGGTGCGACTACCCACACCAAAATAGCCATTGATTTTCAGGCAGTTAAGTGCCAGGTGTAAGAGGTGTGGGTATATTGAAAAGCTAAAAGATGCTAACAACGTCCTATTTTTCCATTTTATGATTTCCATTTTATGGAAAAATTATTATCTTTGCAAGCGAAATGTTCAAATGAGTATGGCAAAGGAGAAAGTAAAGATTGACAACCCATTCGTAACCACTGGTTATGCAGGTGCCGAATACTTCTGCGATAGGGAAAAAGAAACAGCAGACATTATCCGCTACCTCACTAACGGCAATAACGTAGCATTGATCTCACCGCGCAGATATGGCAAGAGTGACCTGCTTCGGCATTGCTTCGCTCAGAAGGTTATTGCAGACCATTATTACACATTTATTGTCGATATCTACTCCACCAAGACTGTTGCGGAGATGGTAGCCAAACTGGGCAGTGCTATCTTGGAGACCTTGAAGCCGAATGGAAAGAAGGCATGGGAGAAGTTTCTCGCTATTCTTGCATCGGTGCAGTCTGGTATATCATTCGATATAAACGGGCAACCGTCATGGACCATGAGTGTTGGTGACATCCAATCACCGACAGCTACACTCGACGAGATTTTCACTTATCTGCAAAATGCAGACCGCCCCTGCTTGGTTGTTATTGACGAGTTCCAGCAGATAACCAAATACGGCGACCCGAATATTGAAGCAGAGATTCGGACCCGTGTTCAGTATTGTAACAATGCCCACTTCGTATTCTCAGGTTCCAGGAGGCAACTGATGGGAGCCATTTTCACCTCTCCAGCAAGACCTTTCTACCAGAGTGTCACCCTATATCACCTGGGCCGACTACCATTGGACAAATATACTGCGTTCTGCGTTGCCCACTTCAAGGAGAAGGGTAAAAATCTGGATGAAGCTGTCGTGAGTCGCCTTTACAGTCAGTTCGACGGAGTCACTTATTACATGCAGAGAGTCATGAACGAATTGTTCAGCAAGACAGCAGCGAATGGCACCTGTGTTGAAGACGATGTCAGCAAAGCCGTAGATGAAATCATTGCTGTTTCATCTCCTATCTACGAGGACCTTATGTACCAACTGCCTGAGAAACAGAGCCGCGTATTGATTGCTGTGGCAAAGGACGGAAATGCTGAGAATGTGACCAGTGGGAAATTCATCAAACGCCATGGCCTTGTGTCACCCAATTCTGTGAAATCCGCCATCCCCGCATTGATAGACAAAGGGTTGCTCACGCAGGATAAGGGCATCTACAAGGTTTACGACCTGTTCTTCGCCCTATGGCTGATTAAGAATTTCTAAACCATCAGTGGGGCAAATGGCAGTCAGCTTTTGCCCCACGATACCGCACATTAGTCGAATTTCAATTTGGGCAGCTTGTTCACGATATCGACAGACTGGACGCTGACATTGATGACTGACAACAGCAGGTCGAGTATGTAGCGGGGCTTGTGGTGCTCACGGGCCCAGTCATTGGCATCGTTCTTGATGAGCGACTTCTTGTCCTGGGTGACGGCGTAACGCTCCACGATCCATTCGATGGCCGATTTGCCGTTGACGATATAGTCGTAGGCTTTCTGCGGGATGTTCTCGATGGTGATGTTGCCGTTATAGATGATTACGCTCTTATCGTCCTTCGATTTGAAGCGCATCTTATCTATCACTCGGAAGTAATCGTAGGCACCGTCATCTACAGGTGCTTGAATATAGCCGCCAGTCGCTGGGTCACGCTTCACGGTCAGAGGCACTTGGCGGTCGCCATGTACTATTACGTCTGGATAAGGTGCTACCGTCTCGTAGTTCAGGTGGAGGTCAGCCAGTTCCTTACCTGCTTTGTAGAATTCCATAAAGTCATCGAGGCTATCCACGATGGGGATTCGTGGCAGCGACTTTTTCAAGTCAGCAGCAAAACGCTCGCGATAGTCCTTGGAGTGCAGCAGGCCATAGACGTAATAGAATATCATTTCCTTTGTGATGTTCTTAGCGCCATATCGCGTGCGTACCTCTTTTAATATCCAGTCGGTGATGCCATCCCTACGGATATAGTCATCGTTTGACTCTTCATCAAAGAGCGACCGCTGTTTGTTCTTATTTTCTTCATACCAGTAGAGGGGGAAGCATTGGGCTCCCCCTCCAAAGATATTTAGATCAGGAACAATATTTGTAATAAAAGCTGAGAAAGGCTTGTTATTACCAATTCCCCCCATACATATACAATAATTCTCTTTCCCCGGTTCTGGGAAGAATTCTTTATGCTGCCCTTTTCTGTGGATAAGCATGTCTCCGAAATAAACTTTTTCTCTAACGAATGGGCGATAAATGGAATCTCGAATTTCAAAAGCGGATTCTGCTTTTTCACCCCTTAAGACTTTTGATATAAGGCTGCTTGTCCAGCTTATTTTTGTCTCATCAAGATTCAATTTTGATGCATCGGAGATTCCTAAATTACGCTCATATTCCTTTAGAGATTTCTTAATATTACCATATATGGAGTCGGTAGAGAAATTATAATTCCATGCATCTCTACCAGTTTCTAGTCCTCTTGAATTGACTGTAAATATGCTATCTGATTTTACCTCAAACTTCTTTTGTGGTTCTATAGGAATTAATACATCAAATAAACCGTCTCTTTGATTTAGCCAGTCATGTTTATCGTTTGGAGTTATTTTAACCCATTCGATTGACGTAATAGAATGAGCTGCCTTTATTCTTTTTAGTTTTTCACTTCGTTTGAGATAATCCCCAATATTATAATAATAAATAGAAGTATCCTCTTTTTCTAGGTTCCTTACAAGAATAGTTACACATGCTCCTAACAAGCTGCCTCCTTGTCCACCATGAGCTGCAAATAAAGGCTCTCCTTCTTGACGACATTTTTCCCCACTTGTTCTACCATTTCCCTTTAAATCTAAAATATAAATCGATGAAAAATCTGATTCCAGCATCGTCCTTATTCCATCATGAGAATTACCATCAACCCATGTGTTTGGTGTCATAAATGCAATAACTCCACCTTCTTCTGATTTTGCAATTCTATCAGATGCCCATCTAATTGCTCTGATATAGCTGTCATACAATCCATTTTTATTTGTTGCTGATGTTTTTTCAGCATATGTTTCAGCGATTCGAGCATCTAAACATGGATATTTTAGATTTTGAGCATTGTCGTTAGCTGATTTCTGTTTTGCAGAATACGGCGGATTACCAATAATCACCCTTACTGGTGCTTTCTTCTGCTTTTGCAGGCGCTCGGAGTTCTCGGGGAAGAGCTGCGAGAAGATATCATTATCCCCATGCTCATTCAGTTGGAAGGTATCTGTCAGGCAGATGCCATCATACATCTCGTATTTCTCAGGATGCATAATATCATGGAATACGGCCTCGATATTTACATCGGCAATATAGTACGCCAGCAGGACAATCTCATTGCAATGGATTTCGTTCTTGTACTTGCGTAGCATATCCTCTTTCTTAATCAGTCCACTTTGCAGCAAACGGGTGATGAATGTTCCGGTGCCTACAAACGGATCGAGGATGTGTACATTCTCTTCGGTCAGCGAGGTGTGGAACTCCTGTTGCAGAATATCCTCAACGCTATGGATGATAAAGTCAACGCACTCCACAGGCGTATAGACAATACCCAGCTTTTCGACCGTCAGCGGGAAGGCTCCCTTAAAGAACTTCTCGTAGAGGTTCTTAATGATGGTCTGCTTAGCCTCCAGGTTGTCGATGTTGCTGATGTTGTTCTTGACTGAGGTGTAGAACTTATCAAGCACAGCCGTATCCATCTCCATGCCTTCACTTTCAAGCACTTCGAGCATATCCTGCATCGAGCGGCTTACGGCATTGTTGTTTACAAACTCGTATTCCTTAAACAGCGCATCGAACACAGGGCGGGTAATCATGTGCTGAGCCAGCATCTCGATAGCTTGTCCCTCATCGATACTGTCGTTGATGTTCTTATGCAGACCACTGATAAACTCCTTGAAATAGTTGCGGGCATTTTCGTTCTCCTTAATCAACAGGGCGATACGCTCGATAAACTTCTGGGCAATCTCGCCAACCGACTTGGCCCAATTCTCCCAATACATCTTGTCGCCCACCTTCTCAACCAAGCGGGCATAGATGCCATCTTGAAGTGTGCCAAAGCGCAACTCCAACTGACGGGCTACTTCCTCGTTTTCGAGATGTTGTGGCCCGTCGTCAGCAGCCATCGTTCCAAGTCCGTAGGTGTCACGAGGTACACGGGCAACGGTAATCTTTGGCGGGCGCGTCTTGTTCAGGTTAATCTGATTGACGTGGGCATTGAAGTTCTCATCGTGAGAGCGGAGTGCATTCAGAATCGTCCACACCACCTTAAAGCGCTCGTTATCGTTGAGCGCATCCTCTGGCTTTACATCGTTGGGCACAATGACGGGGATGATGATATAGCCGTATTTCTTTTCCTTGTCGGTGCCCTTGCC
>CADCET010000007.1 GCA_902800495.1 uncultured Prevotellaceae bacterium | reverse complement strand
GAATCGACAGTTCGTATCTTGTTACCCAAGTACTAAAAAGTACTCGCTTCTTGTACTACTTGTCTCTGTTTATGAAAATCTTTCAAAGAACTCTTTCTTATTGCTTGTCGAGTGGTGTTCTCGAAAGCGGGTGCAAAGGTACGACTTTTTTCGTAACCACCAAAACTTTTCGAGACTTTTTTCACCAAAATCGCTTATTTTTTTTCGCCTCTTGATTCACATCAAACATAAAAAGCTCTTCACCTTTATATTATATAATATAGAAGCTATTCTATAAAAATAGATTTTCCCATAGGTACTGACAGAAAAAGAGCCGTAGTCCATACTTTTTTGCCCTAACAGTTGTATAATCCAGGAATTATATGTATGTTTGCACACAAATTGCGAACAAAGGCAACATGGCAGATAAGGAGAAATGGCAATGGCAGACGCCAGGCACCGCATGGAAAGGGGCCGCCCTGTATCATATTACCATGACGGTGACCGACCGCCAACCCGTGTTGGGCGGACTCATCACGCCTAATGGCGACCCTGCAAAAACATTTGTGGTGCGCACAGCCTTAGGCGACGCGCTGGTGGACTGTCTGATGAGCATACCACGGCACCACCCAGAGGTACAGGTGCTGCATTTCTGCCTTATGCCCGATCATCTGCATGCAGTGCTGTATGTGCAGCGCTCTATGCCCAAAGGCATCGGCACGGTGGCGAGGGGCTTCTGGCAGGCTGCAAAGAAATTAGGGCGCGCCATCACTACCCCTTCTTTCGCCAACTCTGCCCCTTCTTTCATTACCCCGAATAACATTCGGGAGAAACTAAAAGAAGAGAGCCGCCAGCTACAGACACTCGCCGCCACACTGCGCGAGCAGATGGGCGACGAGGCCTACTACCGCCTTGCGCCAGTGTTTGCAGAAATGCCCTTCATCCGGCCAATGGCCCACTACTCGCAACTGCCCAACACCATCCGCTACATCGACATGAACCCCCAGCGACTGGCAACCAAGCGTCTCAAGCCTGGCTTCTTCCGCGTACAAAAGAGCATCACCATCGGTGACAGGAGCTACGACGGCGTGGGGAATGTGGCCTTGCTGATGAACGAGCGGTATGCCACCGTGCATATACGCCATCTATTGGTGGAGCAGGCCACCCACGGCATGACGGAACCGCTGCGCAACTACAAAAACAGCTGTGTACTGAAGGCTCGCGGAGGTGTGGTGATGGTATCGCCATTCATTTCGCCGGACGAGAAGCAGGTGATGCAGGTTCTGCTGCGCGAACAGCATCCGTTCATTCTCCTGACGGACAACGGTTTCCGTGACTACTACAAGCCCGCCGACGCTCTCTTCGATGCGTGCGCCGAAGGAAGACTACTCATTCTCAGCCCTTGGCCATATGACAGTGGGAAACGACACATCAGCCGTGCTGACTGCGTAGCCCTCAACGCGATGGCGGAGGAGATAGCGGAGCAAGGGACGGTGGGCGCCACTCCATAAAAAACAATAGGTGACACCTCTTACACCCGGCACTTAACTTACTGATTTTCAATATGGTTTTTTCATAGGCAAGTCGCACCTATAGTCGCACCAGAGGTGACACCAGGGCGCTCGGCGACGCAAGGAGACGCTTGCCAAGAAAAAGGCAAGAATATTGGCAGGCCGTGAAACATTTACGAGAGGCCGCGAAATTTTTCTGAGAGGCCGGGAAATTTTCATAAGCGGCTTGTACGTTTCCAGCTTTTGGCGTGAAACATTGGCGGAAGGGTTGGTGCGACACTTGGTGCGACCACTGGTGTGGGTATTGGTGCGACCACTGGTGCGGGTATTGGTGCGACCACCAGGCGATGCAACTGTCTGATAATCAGTGGGCGGTGCGGCGGGTGTCACCTCTTTTCGTCATTTCACTGTAATGCGCGCATACGCACGCGAAGGGCGAAAGGTACTAAGGGACGGCAGCCGTCAGAACGGCTTGTACGGTGCTGACTGTTAGCCACTTGACGATTTAGGATTCCGCCAACCCCCGTCGGGCTCTTGCACCGTCCAGTCTTTTTCCGTATCTTTGCACCGCCATTCGGCACTCCGACCATCTACCAAGCGGTCGTCGCTAACATTTACAAGCGCACCGCAAACCTATCGTCGGAAACGGCTGCTGTTCTGTCTGCCAAAATACGGGCGACCATCATCTGGTTGCAAACTCCGGTGCAATTCCCTGGCGCGTCAGCAGTCTATCCGTCATCCATCAGTCGACAGCCGAACGTAGAAAAGCGATCTTTGACATTAGAAACGAATCATCCCTACGGTTTAGAACGCTAATTTAAGGCCATAAATCGCAATTATGTAAAAATGTTTGGGGCGTAATGGCTGTTATATGGAAAAAAGTTTATAACTTTGCCAGCGCAAAACCAAAACTACATCAATACATGAAACAGATTTACAAGCATGCCCTGTTGACGCTGCTGCTCGGTGCTACGTGCGCCACGGCTGGGGCGACAACAGGGGACATTATCAACGAGGACTTCTCGGGGTTTACGGACATCACGTACGCTACTACTAGTAAAAACAACTGGACACTCTTCAAATGTGATGACGGCGGAGGTGCATTTCCAGAAACTATCTTTTTTAATTTTGTCAATGGAAAGGAGCGTTCTTATGCCACCACACCAACATTCTCCAACCTCACTGAGACCTGCAATGCTGTGATGACTTTCAGATACGCTAACACCAATAGCAGCAAACACGCCAGTTTCTCCGTTACCATCAACGGAGGTGGCAGGTTTCCCGATGGATCAAATACATGGAAAACCACTATTACAACAGATTCAAAAGTTTTTAATAACGAAACATTAAAACTCATCGGCGTCAGTGCAGCCACATCAATAACCATCAAATTGACCAGCACCAATGAAGGTTATTTCGTTCTCGACGACGTAGTTATCTCTACTGCCGATCAAGTAGTGCTTAGTGAATCAGAGCCGAATGTTTTGGAAACGAAGGTGGCAGACGTGACGGTGGGACGAACGATACAAGGCGGTGTCTGGAACACGCTCTGCCTGCCGTTTAACGCGGGTAAGAACACCATTGCACAGGCTACGGGGAATGCTGTTGAGGATGTCAGCCTGCGGACGTTTACGAGCTACGCCGACGGTGCCATGATTTTTGAATCGACGGACACGGTCAGCGCCGGTACGCCTTTCTTGATAAAGGTGACAAAGACGTCGGCGAGTCCCTTTTTCCCGTTGGCCAGTCTGGAAGGCGACGCCACCGCACAAACGGTCACTCACGGCGATGCCAGTATGACAGGCACGTTAGCACCGAAAGACATTGGCACCACGGGACTTTTCCTGACGGCCACTGGCGAGCTGAAGCGGGCCAGTGGCAGCACTAAGCTGAAGGGACTGCGCGCCTACTTCACCGTGGCAAGCGGCTCACCAGCCCGGTTGCTGTTCAGCGACGGCACCCTGGGCATCAGCGAGACAGAGACAGAGACAGCACCGACCGCCAACCGATGGTATACACTCGACGGCCAAGAACTCAGTTCGCAGCCCACGCAGCGAGGTATCTATATCAAGGATGGTAAGAAAGTCATCATCAGATAAGGAGGAAGCACCATGAAGAATAACAGATACACGCCCCCTGTCACACGACCGATATACATCCGAACCACGAGAATTCTCGTTGGCTCGGTGAACACGGTGAACACACTGGACGACGACGGCACAAGGGTGGTCGTTGACCCAAAATCAGCAGAAGAAGAAGACATCGGCAACGCCATCTAAACAACGAAAAGAGGGGATGCCGTCCGTCATCGTGAGCATCCCCTCTTTTTGTTTATCCTACCGTTTACTCCTTCGGAGCCTGACCGATGAGATCCATGAACTCGTCGAGCTTCGGCGTGATGATAATCTGCGTGCGGCGGTTGCGCTGCTTGCCCGTAGCCGTTGCGTTGTCGGCAATGGGGTTGTACTCGCCACGGCCACCGGCCGTGAGACGCTTCGGGTCTACGCCATACTTCGTCTGCAGAGCCTGGACGACGCTGGAGGCACGGAGACAAGAGAGGTCCCAGTTGTTGCGGATGTTCTCGCGCGTGATGGGCACGTCGTCGGTGTTACCCTCAATCAGCACATCGTAGTCCTTATAGTCCTTGATGATCTTGGCAATCTTCGACAGCGTCTCCGAGGCACGGTCGTTAATCTCGTAAGAGCCACTCTTATAGAGCATATTGTCGGCCAGGGAGATATAGACGACACCCTTGAGCACCTGCACGTCGACCTCCTTCAGTTCCTCCTTCGAGAGCGAGCGGGTGAGGTTGTTTTGCAGGACGAGGTTCAGCGAGTCGCTCTTCGACTTCACTTCCACCAAGTGGCGGATATACTGGTTCGACTCGTTAATCTGGTCGACGAGCTTCTCGATAGAGATATTGTTCTGCGAGGCATTCGTCAGACTCTTGTCGAGCGACGACTGCAAAGCCTGATAGGCTTTCTTCGAGGCTTCCAATGCCTGTTTCTGTGAGGCAATCTGCTCTTCAAGGCTGGTGATGCGGGCGTTCTTGCCTGCCAGATCCTCCTTAGCCGACTGAAGCGATGCCGTCAGCGACTTGTTCTCCGTCTGACATTCCGTCAGTGCCTTTTTACTGGCGCAGCTGGTCAGCATCATAGCTGCCACTGCGAGGTTCATGATCATAATCTTTTTCATACTCATTTTCTGTTTTGTGAATAAATAGGCGCCCTTGGCGCACACGTTTGCGGTTGCAAAATTAGTCATTGAACGGACAAAACGAGCGAATAGTTGATTTCTTTATGTTTATTTAAAAATTTTTTCGTACCTTTGTGGCCAAATTCTGACGATGAAGCATATACTGACCATGCTACTCTGCCTGCTGACCATCGGCGCAGGCGCACAGATCTATGAGAAGGGCGTATCGAAGACGTTGGCCGACTATCGGACAAGAACCATCTCCGACGTGAGCTACGACCTGACTTTCAACATACCCGCCACGCAGAAGGAGCGCGTCCACGGGACAGCCATCATCAGCTTTTTCCTCCAGGAGAAGGCCGTCGTCGTGCTCGACTTCCAGGGCCGTTTCTCAGGCGCCTGTCTCGTCAACGGCAAGAAGCGCGTGGCAGGCATGAAGAACGAGCACATCATCATCCCGCTGAAGATGACGAAGAAGGGGCTTAACAGCATTGAGATGAACTTCGTCTGTCAGGACAAGGCTCTGAACCGTCACGGCGACTATGCGTACACCCAGTTTGCACCCGGCCAGGCCCAGCAGTGTTTCCCCTGCTTCGACCAGCCCGACCTGCGGGCAAAGTTCACCACACAGATGAACGTGCCCAAGGACTGGAAGACGACAGTCTGCGACGGCAGGATCCCTATCCCCACCTCTCTCTACTCCTTTGTCACTGGTCGTTTCGAGGAGATACAGCAACAGACGCGTGAGGGATATAAGATATGCGTGCTCCACCGCGAGCAGACGCCAGAGAAGGTGAAGCAGCTACCGAAGATCATCGAGGAGACCTCCCAGTCGCTACGCTGGATGGAGAGCTACACTGGCGTGAAGTTCCCGTTTGAGGAATTCGGTATGGTCATCCTGCCCGACTACCAGCCTGGCGGTATGGAACTGCCCGGAGCCATGCTGCTGTCGGACAAGCATCTCTTCCTCAGCGAGAAGCCGTCGCACCATGAGCAGTTGCGGCGCTGGGAGCTGATAGCCCACGAGACAGCCCACCAGTGGTTTGGCGGCATCGTAACGCTGAAGCAAGCCGAAGAGGCATGGACGAAGGAGGTGCTGGTCAACTTCATGGCATCGAAGATGACGCGCCAACAGCTGTCGAAGAGCGACTACGACCTGAACTTCCTGAGCACCTATCAGGCACGGGCCATGGCCCTCGACTGCAGAGAGGCCACCCACCCCATCGCCCAGCGGCAGGACAAGCCGAACCACACGACGAAACTCTACGACGACATCATCTACGACAAGGCGCCGGTCATGATGCGTATCTTAGAAGACATCATCGGCCAGAAGGAGCTGCAGACCGCCCTGCAGCAGTATATCAGGGACTTCTACTATAAAAGTGCCTCGTGGGACGACCTTGTCGCCATCATTGACCGGCAGACACCGCAGGCCGGCGTCCGCCAGTTCAGCGACGTCTGGGTGAAACAGAAGGGTATGCCCATCATCCACACCTCCTACCGCGACGGCCAACTTGTCGTCAGTCAGACTGACCCCTACGGTCGCGGTCTCTTCTGGCGGCAGAAGTTCGATATACGCCTTATCTACGACCTCGACCACAGCCGCACCGTCACCATCGACATGACGCAACCCACGGTGACCATGAAGCTGGGGCGGCAGCCCAGCAGCATCATCCCCAACTACAGCGGTCGCGGCTACGGACGCTTCACCCTTGACGACCCCTACACACAGAAGTTGCCGCTGCGTCTCATCGTCACCCGTGGCGACCTGAACCGCTATGCTCTGATGCTGACGCTGCACGACAACTACCTGATGGGCCGCATTCCCCCCAGTTACTTCGGCGAGCTCTACCGCGATATGACCAAGGAGAAGAATCCCCTAATCATGGAGACCGGCATCAGCCACATGATCAATATCTCAGCCAATATGCCCACGAATGAGCGGCAGACCTTAGAGCAGTGTATCATGGACCTACTACGAGAGAACCGGCGTCCGGAATTTCAGCAGACGGTGGTCAGGCAGATGAACCAGAGGGCGACGTCGCCACAGGTAAAAGAGCAGTTACGACAGATTATGCAAACAACAAAATAAAACGTAAAAGAGATGATTCGCTTTTTCAAAACCCCACAACAGAGCGTGGTGGCCACCGAGGTGGACCACGAGCTCACTCAGGAAGAAGTCAAGGAACTTTGCTGGCTCTACGGCAACGCAGAGCTGACAGACGGCGACAGTCTGCCCGGCTACTTTGTCGGTCCGCGCCGCGAGATGGTCACGCCATGGTCTACCAATGCCGTGGAGATTACCCAGAACATGGGTCTGAAGGGCATCCGCCGTATCGAGGAGTACTTTGCCGTTGACAGCAAGGACGCCGAGCACGACGAGATGTTGCAGCGTATGTACGACGGTCTGGACCAGCGCATCTTCACCGTCAACATCAAGCCGGAACCCATCAAGCACGTTGAGAACCTGGAGGAATACAACGAGCAGGAAGGTCTGGCCCTCAGTCCCGAGGAGATTGAGTACCTGCACGGACTGGAGAAGCAGAACGGCCGTCCGCTGACAGACAGCGAGATTTTCGGCTTCGCACAGATTAACTCCGAGCACTGCCGCCACAAGATTTTCGGCGGCACCTTTATCATCGACGGCAAGGAGATGGAGAGTTCGCTCTTCGCGATGATCAAGAAGACCACACAGGAGAACCCTAACAAAATCCTCTCAGCCTATAAGGACAACGTGGCCTTCGCCCAAGGTCCCGTGGTGGAGCAGTTTGCACCGAAAGACCAGAGCACGAGCGACTGGTTCCAGGTGAAGGATATAGAGAGCGTCATCTCGCTGAAAGCCGAGACCCACAACTTCCCCACGACGGTGGAGCCTTTCAACGGTGCCGCTACAGGAACGGGCGGTGAGATCCGCGACCGTATGGGCGGTGGCGTCGGCTCATGGCCGATAGCCGGCACGGCGGTGTATATGACGGCGTACCCTCGTCTGACAGACGATGAGGGGGCTGCCCGCGACTGGGAGGACATCCTGCCCGTGCGCCAATGGCTGTACCAGACGCCGGAGCAGATCCTGATTAAGGCATCGAATGGCGCCTCGGACTTCGGCAACAAGTTCGGCCAGCCGCTGATCTGCGGGTCGGTGCTGACGTTTGAGCACCAGGAGGGCAGCGGCACCGCCGCTGCACAGCCAACAGAGGGGAACGGAGACGCACAGCCAACGGCCACGAAGTATGCCTATGATAAGGTGATCATGCTGGCGGGAGGCGTGGGCTACGGCACGAAGCGCGACTGCCTGAAGAAAGATCCACAGAAGGGAAATAAAGTGGTGGTCGTCGGCGGCGATAACTACCGCATCGGCCTCGGCGGCGGTTCGGTGTCGTCGGTAGACACTGGCCGCTACAGCAACGGTATCGAGCTGAACGCCGTCCAGCGTGCCAACCCCGAGATGCAGAAGCGTGCCTACAACCTGGTGCGCGCCCTCTGTGAGGAAGACGTGAACCCCGTCGTCAGCATCCACGACCACGGCTCTGCCGGACACCTGAACTGTCTGTCCGAGCTGGTCGAGGAGTGTGGCGGCGAGATAGACATGACGAAGCTGCCCATCGGCGACAAGACCCTCTCCAGCAAGGAGATCATTGCCAACGAGAGTCAGGAGCGCATGGGTCTGCTCATCGATGAGAAGCATATCGACCATGTCCGCAAGATTGCCGAGCGCGAACGTGCCCCGCTGTACGTCGTCGGCGAGACCACCGGCGACGCTCACTTCTCGTTTAAGCAGGGCGACGGTGTGAAGCCTTTCGACCTGGACGTAGCCCAGATGTTCGGTCACTCGCCGAAGACCATCATGAAGGATAATACGGTGGAGCGTCACTATGAGGATGTGACCTACACACAAGATAAGATAGAAGAATACCTGGAGCGCGTGCTGCAGTTGGAGGCCGTGGCCTGCAAGGACTGGCTCACCAACAAGGTAGACCGCTCGGTGACGGGAAAGATAGCCCGCCAGCAGTGCCTGGGTGAGATACAGCTGCCGCTCTCAGACTGTGGCGTCGTTGCCCTCGACTACCGCGGTGAGAAAGGTATCGCCACAGCCCTTGGCCATGCGCCACAGGCCGGACTGGCAGACCCTGCTGCAGGCAGTGTGCTCTCCGTGGCAGAAGCCCTGACGAACATCGTCTGGGCACCGCTCGCCGACGGTATGGACTCGCTGAGTCTGAGTGCCAACTGGATGTGGCCTTGCCGTTCGCAGGAGGGTGAGGACGCCCGTCTTTATGAAGGTGTGAAGGCACTGAGTGACTTCTGCTGCGACCTGCATATCAACGTGCCTACGGGTAAGGACTCCCTCAGTCTCAGTCAGCAGTATCCCAATGGCGAGAAGATCATTTCGCCGGGAACGGTCATCGTCAGTGCCGGTGGTGAGGTGAGCGATGTGAAGAAGGTGGTCAGCCCCGTCTTGGTAAACGACAAGAACGCCTCGCTCTACCATATCGACTTCTCGTTCGACGAGCAGTGTCTTGGCGGATCGGCCTTCGCCCAGAGCTTAGGCAAGGTGGGCGACGACGTGCCGACGGTGAAGAACGCCGAGTACTTCGCCGACGCTTTCATGGCCGTACAGCAGATGATAGAGAAAGGCTGGATCATGGCTGGCCACGACATCTCTGCCGGCGGTCTGATCACGACGCTGCTGGAGATGTGCTTTGCCAACACAAAGGGCGGCATGCATATCAACCTGCATGACATCATCAAAGATGGAGATGTCGTCAAGGCACTGTTTGCCGAGAACCCCGGCGTGGTCATCGAGGTGAGCGACGAGCATAAGCAGGAGTTCAAAGACTTCATGGAGGAGCAGGGTGTAGGATTCGCCAAGATTGGCTATCCCGTAGAGGACAGTAGGGAGATTGTGGTGGTTTGCGGAAACGGGGAAACCGATTCCCACTCGTTTGACATTGATGCCCTCCGCGACGTGTGGTACAAGACGTCGTACCTGCTTGACCGTAAGCAGAGCTTCAACGGGAAGGCTAAGGAGCGCTTCGAGAACTATAAGAAACAGCCTATCGAGATGCAGTTCAACAAGGACTTCAAGGGCACGCTTGCCCAGTATGGCATCTCTGCCGACCGTCGTGAGAAGTCAGGCATCAAGGCGGCCATCATCCGCGAGAAAGGCACCAACGGTGAGCGTGAGATGGCCTACAGCCTCTACCTGGCCGGCTTCGACGTGAAGGACGTGATGATGACCGACCTGATTAGCGGTCGCGAGACGTTGGAGGAGGTAAACCTCATCGTGTTCTGCGGTGGTTTCTCCAACAGCGACGTCCTCGGCTCGGCCAAGGGCTGGGCAGGCGCCTTCCTCTTCAACCCGAAGGCCAAGGAGGCGCTTGACAAGTTCTATGCACGTAAGGACACCCTGTCGTTAGGTATTTGTAACGGCTGTCAGCTGATGGTGGAGTTGGGATTAACTGAGAGTTCAGAACTGAGAACTGAGAGGTACGGTTACTCTCAGGGCGACAATTCTAATCATACCTCTCAGGTCTCACCTCTCAAATCTCAATTAAAAACAAAGATGCTGCACAACGACTCTCATAAGTTCGAGAGTGAGTTCATCAGCCTGAGTATTCCTCAGAACAACAGCGTGATGTTCGGCAGTCTCAGCGGCACGAAGCTCGGTCTGTGGGTGGCCCACGGCGAGGGTAAATTCTCGCTGCCGGAAGCAGAGAGCACGTATAACGTCATTGCGAAATACAACTACCACGGCTATCCCGCCAACCCCAACGGTTCAGACTACGACGTTGCCGGCATCTGCTCAGCCGACGGTCGCCATCTGTGTATGATGCCACACTTAGAGCGTGCCATCTTCCCCTGGCAGAACGCCTGGTACCCGGCAGACCGCCGTCAGGACGAGGTGACGCCGTGGATAGAGGCATTCGTGAATGCGCGTAAGTGGATAGAAAAGACCCACCCCTCACCCTCCCTGTAAGGGAGGGAGTAATTACCTCCAGGAGCAATGAGCATAAATGATAACAACCCCACTGAAGTAACCACTCCCCTCCCTCACAGGGAGGGGCAAGGGGGTGGGTCTCTCTTCACCACCTTCTTTAAGATTGGCATATTCACCCTCGGAGGTGGATATGCCATGATTCCGTTGATAGAGGAGGAGGTGGTGAACCGCCACAAATGGGTGTCGAAGGAAGAGATGCTCGACCTCATCGCCATCGCACAGAGCTGTCCGGGCGTCTTCGCCATCAACATTGCCATCTTCATCGGCTATAAGCTGAAGAAGACCAAAGGCGCACTGGCCACGACCATTGGCACTGCCCTACCCTCCTTCCTCATCATTCTGGCCATAGCCATTTTCTTCAGTGCCTTCAAGGAGAACCGCATCGTGGCGGCTATGTTCCGCGGCATCCGTCCTGCGGTGGTGGCACTTATTGCCGTACCGACGTTCAACTTAGGCAAACGAGCCCAGCTGAACCGCTACACCATCTGGATTCCCATCGTCAGCGCACTGGCCATCTGGGCACTTGGCGTCTCACCTATTTATATTATAGTGATAGCGGGTATTGGTGGTTATCTTTACGGAAAGGTAGTCCCCCCTTCGTCCCCCGAGGGGGACACAAATGTCCTACAATGTAATGAAGCCCCCTCGGGGGCAGTAGGGGGGGCTGAGTCATGATTTTCCTCGACCTGTTTATCACGTTCTTCAAGATAGGGCTGTTCGGCTTCGGCGGCGGCTATGGTATGCTGTCGCTCATCCAGCATGAGACAGTGGAGCGCGCCCATTGGCTGTCGACGGCAGAGTTCACGGATATCGTCGCCATCTCGCAGATGACCCCTGGTCCCATTGGCATCAACTCAGCCACCTACTGCGGCTACACAGCCATCCATAACGCTGGCTACGGCCATCTGATGTCTGTCCTCGGCTCGTTCACATCAACGGTCGCCCTGATGCTGCCATCGCTGATCTTGATGATACTCATCAGCAAGCTGTTCATCAAATATATGAAGACGCGTTCTGTGCAGTCGGTGTTTGCCGGACTGCGTCCTGCCGTCGTCGGACTGTTAGCCGCTGCCACGCTGCTGCTCTGTAACAGTGAGAACTTCTCCACACCCAAGGAGAACCCGTGGCAGTTCTTTATCAGCTGTGCCCTCTTTGCTGCCACCGCCTTCGGCACGGGCTACCTGAAAATCAACCCCATCCGCATGATCTGCTACGCCGCCTTTGCGGGTCTGCTGCTCCTCTACTAAACGAAAGCGTGGCCAGCTCTGTTGGGCTGACCACGCTATCATAATAGATTGACGATACCGTTTAATAACCTATCTTGCCATTCCACTGGAGATACCAGTTGCGGCGGTCTGTCAGGTCCTTGCGGATCACCGCACGCATAGCATCGCTTTTATCACGTCCGCGACGGGCGTAGACGTAGGTGGCCAGCGTCTGGCCAGGATCAGACTGACGCATGGCATAGCGCATCAAGTCGTAATAGCGTGTGCCCTCGAAAGCCAGCTCCAAGGCCCCCTCGTTGAGAATGAGGCTGTCGACGTAAGTCTGGAAGCGAGACGTCTGCTCTGCCTCGGTCTTCGTCGTGTCGACAGGCAGCTGGTAGTACTCGTTCATAGGCGTCCAGCCAGAGCCACGGCTATGGATACCCAGCGTATTGATGGTACCCGTCGTGCGGTTGTTAACCAGATTCTCGACGGTGAAGATGCCATAGCGTGACGTGGGGAAGTCAAACTGGCTGATGAAGACGGAGTCGCTCTGCGAGTAATAGGGGTAAACCTGCGTCTTGATGCTGTCGTTGTTCAGGCCCTGCGAGAGAATCTGGAACGCCATACGGGGATAGCCCGCCATGTTGAGTGCCTCAGCCATACGCAAGTAGACCATCTGCCGGCGATAGATGCGCACGTTACGTGTAGAATACTTGTTGATTATCTGAGCCTCAATGCGGTTGCCCGACATAGGATCAATAGCATAGCCCTCTCTGTAATTGTTGAACAGGCGGAGGTCGCCCGAACGGTGCAGTGTCAGTCCTTGCGGTGCATAGTAAGCAGAGCTACCCGTACGGCTGACGCAGCAGTGAACCTGTGCATCCGAGATGTCGAACATAGCCTGTGAGGGTGTTGCGCTGAAACGGTAGTTGTTCTCATCGCGTGAATTGAAGATGTTACGCAGTTCGCTGTAGTTTCCCTCAGCACGGATAGAGTCGCCAGGAATCAGCGTGATCACCTCAGCATCCGCAGAATAGGCTTCAGGGAAGTTTGAGACACTACCCCAGCTGCGCAGCTCCGTCCATGACGAACTGCCCGGATTCCAGGTCATCAGGGTGATGCCAAGCGGATAAGCAGAATTCTGGCCGTTACGTTCAGAGATATACTTATAGTAGCGGAGTGCCGACTCGCGATAGTTCATTGTATTGCCCGTTGCCGAGGCGAGCCAGAGGTTCAGGTCGCCGAGGACGATGTTGATGGGGAACCAGAAAAAGCGCGAGTCAGTGTTACGGATGGAGCCATAGCCAGGATATTCGTTGCCGTAACGCTCGGCCAGTGGCTGCAGGTCGCTGATGAGATACTGGCAGACGGCCTGCAGGTCGTAAGACGGATATTCGGCCTCAGACTCCTGCTTGGTGAGGATCGGCGTCGTCACAAAAGGAACGCGGCCGTAGTTCAGCACCAGCTGCAGGTAGGTCCAGGCACGTATCGCCTTGACAGCCGCATACTCCTTCATGAAGATATACTCGTTGCGGTTGTTCTTCAGAGCCGTGTCAGCGTGGGCGATGAAGTAGTTACAGTTGTTGATGACAGCATAGTAGTCGCGCGGGCTGTTATACTTATTGTCATCACCAATGTTGAAGTTGGCTACGTCGCGCAGGTCGCTGGCAGCCTCGTTGGTGACATCGGTCAGGTCGCCACGGAGTTCGCCAAGCAGGATGGTGCGGTCGGCCAGCACCTGCAGTTTGTTGAGGATGCCAGTGACGCTGTAGATGGTGTCGGTGGCATTGTTAAGATGATCGGTGTCGGCGAAGATAACGTGCTCGGAGTCCTGGTCGAAGAAATCGGCACAGGAGGCGAGACCGCAGATAACGCAGATAGCAGTTGCAAATATTTTGAGACGTTTCATAATCTTGAAGTATTAGAGGTTGATTTTAATTCCTGCTACGAAGGAGCGGCTCTGCGAGAGCTGTCCCACATCGATGCCCTGTCCGATGACGCTGCTGGTCATAGAGAACTCGGGATCGGTACCCAGATAGCGCGTCAGTGTGAAGACGTTATTAGCCTGCACCCAGAACTGCAGTCCCTGTAGGAACTCTGAGGTCACGGGCAGGTCGTAGCTCAACGTGACGGACTTCAGGCGGAGGTAGGAGCCGTCCTCTATCCAGCGGTCGCTGAAGCGTGAGTTGCCCATAGGATCCTGGAACGACAGCTGCGGGATGTCGGTCTGCTGTCCCTCCACCTGCCAGCGGCGGTTCAGTGCCGTTGTCTGGTTCATGAAGCGCGAACCGCTCTCAAGCTGCATACGCTGGTAGTTGAACACATCGTTGCCCAGCGAGTAGTTGAAGCGCAGGTCGAGTTTCAGACGCTTGTAGGCTGCGGTGGTGAAGATATTACCATAGATGTCGGGGTTGGGGTCGCCGATGACGATGCGGTCAGCCTCCGTAATCTGGTTGTCGCCATTGATATCGGCGAAGTGCATGTCGCCAGCCTTGAAATAGTTCTTGTCGACACCATTATCGGCCAGCATATAGAGTCCTGCGGCCTCTGCCTCGGCAGCGGTAGCGAAGACGCCCAACGTCTTGTAGCCATAGAAGAGGTTGGCAGCCTGACCGACCTGCGTGCGGATGGTAGCGCCGTAGGCCTTGTTGTCGATAAACTGTGCGCCCTCGGGCAGCTCGGTAATCTTGTTCTTGTAATGACCCATGCTGGCGCCCACCTGCCACTGGAAATCCTTCATGGCAAGCACCTTGACGTTAGCAGTGACATCGAAGCCTTCGTTCTTCAGCTGACCGCCGTTAGAGAAGTTCTGGTTCAAACCGCTGAGGAAGCCTAACGACTGACGTGTCAGCAGGTTGTCGGTGGTAGAGCGGAAATAGTTGAAGCTGACGCCCAAGCGGTTGTCCAGCAGGTTAGCCTCCAAGCCTACATTGAAGCGGCGGGTAGTCTCCCACTGTATCTCGGTATTGCCAATCTCGGCCAACGACAGTCCGGCGATGGAGTGCAGGAACTGTGAAGACCTGAAATAGCTGCGGGCAGCATAGTAGTCGATATCGTCGTTACCGCTGACATCGAAGCCAGCCGTCAGACGCAGGTAGCTGATAGACTTGAGTCCTGACAGCCACGGCTCGTTGCTGAGCACCCATGAAGCCTGCACGCCGGGGAAGAGTCCCCAGGCCACGTCGAAGAGGCGGAGATTGCCACCTTCGCGTCCAAAGCGCGAAGAACTTTCTGCCGTCAGGTTTGCCTGCAGGAAGTAGCGGCCCAGATAGTTGTACTCAGCCTGTGCATACCAGGCCAGTGAGTTCCAGCTGTCGCTGATGCCTACATCGCTGGTATTACTGAGACTGGAACTCATAAACGGTGTCTTGTCGTTACCGGTGTTATAGCCCAGCTGCGAGGTCATCTTATAAGTTTCCCAGTTGATGCGTGCGCCGCCAAAGAGATGGACGTGATGGGCATCGTAGCGGTGCTGCCAGTCGAGACGCGTGTCGCTCATCACAGAGTTCTGCTTGCCGGCCATAGAGCGCACCTCATTATCCATGCCATTAATATCACCGATACTGCTGACATAGTACTTCGGGGTGCCGTTGATGGGGATGTAGAACATCTCGTTGGTGTTGACGAGGTTGTAGCTGAAGTGCTCGCTGAGGGCAAGGCTCTCGTTGAACTGGTACTTCGGCGTAATCGACAGGTTCAGCATAGAGTTCTCGAAGCGGTTCTTGTTGGCGGCATCGGCATACTCGTTGATAGCGGCAGGGTTACCCAGCTGCCAGTTGTAGCCGGTATAGTTAGCCAGAGCCTCTGCGAGATAGGATTCCGGTTCGATGTCGTAGTGTGTACTACTGAACTGTCCACGGCCATAGCTATAGGGGCTGAGGAACGGACTCTTGACGTATGCCAGGAAGCCAGGTGCCGTCGGTGTGCCCTCATCATACGTCTCAGGCGCACCGTCATTACGGATATTGCGCGTGCTGTTGGCAAACGAAGCGTCGAAGCGTATGCTGAAAGCCGGTGTCAGCGAGATGTCGGTATTGAAACGGATGTTCAGACGATCCATATCGTTGAATTTCAACGTGCTCTGCTGAGTGACATAGCCCACAGAGAGGTTGTAGCTGGCCACAGCGTCGCCACCCTCGACATTGATGCCGTAGTTCTGGGTCATGGCGGTGTGATAGACCAGGTCCTTCCAGTCGGTATCCTGATGGTACTGGTTATAATAATAGTAGTTAGGATCCTCATTGAGGAAGCGGAAGGTACGGTTCGTGGTGTTTGTCGTCTTGAGCAACTCAGAGGCATAGCCACGATACTCGTCAGCATTCATCACCGACATGAACTTCGGCTTCAGCGTCACGCCGGCCGAGATGTTGGCCGTGATACGTGTAGCCATCGACTTGCAGCGGCGCGTCTCTATGAGGATGACGCCGTTGGCACCCTTGGCACCATAGAGGGCCGTACCGTTGCGCATGACGGTGACTTTCTCGATGTCGGCGGGGTTGATGGCCGACAGGATGTCGTTATAGAAACCCTCATGAATCGTGGTGCGCCCATATTGCTGCTCAACGATGATGCCGTCGACAACCACCAAGGGCTGGGCGTTGATGTTCAGCGAGTTCAAGCCCTGAACGAACATGACGCTACCCACGCCCGGCGTACCGTTGCGGGTGATGGTGTACACCTGCGCGCCAAGCTGCTTCTGCACCTCGTCCTTGATATTCACGGAGTTGGTGTACTGGAAGTCAGAGGCCGAATAGTCGCTGCGAACGTTCTGCTGACGGCTGTACTCGCCCGTAAAGGTTGTCGGATAGAGTATGATGTCGTGCTGGGTTTCGCCTTTCTGCAAGCCCACACGCACAGCGTTAAAGTCGGGCATGGAGACGAATACCGATGTGGTGAAGACGGGAACCTTCAGTTCGTAGGTACCGTCATCCTCTGTCAATACGGAGTAGCCTTCGATGTCGTCGGCAGCGATAATCGTACCAGCGACGGGCTGTCCCGTGGTAGCATTGAGCACACGACCACGGATGACACGTGTAGGATACTGCTTCTGCTGTTTCTTGACGACACGGACGGCGGCTTCAGCCTCGTCTTCCGTATCATCGTCCTGCGCCATGACGCATACCGGGAAGGCCATCAGCAGTGTTAGTCCAAATAATATATATCTTTTCATATCAGTACATTTCTAAATACTTACAAAATATTACTTCTTGCGCCTAGTATATACGACACCGTCGCCGTGGGCAGCAATGCCGAACATCTCGTCCGAGTCGACCGCCATTCCATGAGGGATGAGCATGATGCAGTCGATGCGCAGGGTTCGCGAATAGGTACCACGGTTGAACTCGGAGGGACGTACATTGGTCTCGACGCGCAGTGTTACCTTGGCATCACCGGTAGAGCTCAGTCCATAAGTGCAGACAGGGAACTTGTAATCCTCAGCCACCAGCAGATAGTCTACCTGATCGGGCGTGGTGACAAGGCCTTGAGCCAATTTCTGCTCCTTCATAGTACCATCTTTCTCGGTATAGGCAATGACGGTGTTCATCTTGACCGGCGCACGCTCAATGTCAGTAGCATTGCTGTCGTTGGCCAAAGCCGGAGCCATCACGAGGTAGATGTCGTATCCCACGTTGGAAAGGACATCGCGGATGTTGAACGTCGCACTGTCGTTCTGGGAATAAAGCTGGCGGAACTCCACATAGCTGTTGCTCCACACCTTTCCGTAGAAGTTGTTCTCGGTCGAGACGACACGTGTTGTAGGAATAACGGCATCCTCAACCTCACGCGTCGTGCTGTTTATCTTGCGGCTCACCGACTTGATACTTCCCTGACCTTCGGCCTCGATGATGACGGGACGTAAGAACGTATTCAGCGGATTGAAATTCCAGCTGTCGGCGTTGGCCTTCATCACCTGACCGTTAGAGCAGATGACATTCTGCGTGCCGAAGAGGACGCCACCGGGCTGAAGCGGTTTCTGCTGGCTATAGCCGGTACCGTCGCCATACTGGTAATAATGGAATGGATTAGCCCCCCACGTATATTGACGCGAGAGCGGATGGACGGCGTTAGTAGAGAATGCCGAATCGGCCAAGGCAGCATCAGGGTTAAGGGTACGGCTGAAGATAGTACCCTTGACAATGGCCAACCGGGAATTGGTGTAAGCCAGTGAGTCGGCATCGGCCACCGTCTGGTCGTATTCGAAGCAGGGAGTGTAGGCTTCGTAGAGCTGCCGCCACACCTCGTTGGTGGGCACCACCATCCAGTAGGTGCTATCCTCCCTGTTCAGCTTGGCATTGAGGAACTCATTGCCAAAGAGTTCGTTGACCTGTGTGAAGACAGAGTCGAGATAGACCGTCTTGCCATCGACAATCTCACCGCGTACGCTCTTGTCCTCCTGGAACTCACGGCGATAGAAGCGGCTGCTGTAGAAGAAGCGGGCAACACTATCGAGGTCGGCATCCTTACGCAGATACTCGAACACGTTTGGCAGATAGTCGAGCTTGCCGCCGATGGTGAAGAGCACGCCATTACCATACAATTGATTCTTAGACGTCAGCGGAGCATTGCCAATCTTGTTGGCTCCCAGCGAGACGTACTTGCCATTCATCAGCGTGATGGTATCCTTGCTACTGGGCGAAACCGAGTAGTTGTACAAGGCAATATGGTTCTGCAGGAACTCCTTGATGACGGTATTGTCGTCATCGTTCACCAGCCCCTTCTCGGCCTGATAGGAGCGGATGAGGGCATCAGCCTCTGCCGACGACAGTTGGTCGTTGGTGGGCGCAAAGACGGTAAACACCTGGCTGCCGCCCAAGGCTTTGTCGTAGCCACAGGCCTGGAGAACCCTGGCGAAGTTGCTGAGCTGGTCGTTCTGCTGGATGGCCTGCCAGAGGGAGCCCTCCTGCACGCCAGTGGCAACACCGTCATAATGGTCATCCCACGTATCAGTGCAGGCGGTGAAGACTGCGACGACGCCGCAGTACAGCAGACCTCTACATAATCTATTATATAACTTGGTAATCATAATTCCTAATTTCTAAATTCTCATTACTAATTTACAGGTCGTCTTCCATATCGCCGTCGCCGTCGACACCGTAAACGCTCTTAGGCACCAGCTCCAGGTAGTCGAGCATGAACTCGTTGTTGTTACCCTGCTTACCATCGCTGGCCACGCGGAAGCGCAGATAGTGGTCCTTGGTGGCGTCAATGTAAGTCTGACAGAGGATGCGGCGATAGGTACGCTCGTTGCCCACGAAGTAGTACTTGGCCGACGTTGAGAAGTGGAAGATGGAACGCGGTGCGCGGTAGGCACCGAGGTTCTTCAGCAGTTTCTGCTCCTGAGCCTTGTCCTCATCGCTCATAGCGTCATACTTTGCCGCCGTCTCATCGGTCTCGAAGCGGTCGCCGATGTACAGGTCGCTGTTAAGGAACTTCGTCATATCGAGAGGAATACCCTGCGGTACGCCATCGAAGTAGACCTGCATCACGCCACGCGTCTCAAGGGCGCAGAAACCTAAGCGTATCTGCCAGTCGCCGCTATAGGGCACCGGCGGTATGCGGAAGGTGAAGTCGTAGTCGCCGAAGAGGTTCCACTCGTCGCCCTGCCACGACCAGAAGTTGATATGTGGACGACGGAGCACCACGCTACAGTTGGTGAAGCTGACGCCGTCAAGATAGCCCATGGGGAAGTAGTAGTTACGTCCGTTCTTCGGTGTCGACGAGTCGTCAGGCGTGTCGTTGCTGTCGTCCTGCGTGGGGTTGCCCTCATAGCGCAGACCGTTGCAGACGACCTCCGGGAATACGGACGAGAAGTCCATACGTATACGGTCGTTCTGGACGATGTTCTTCACCTGGTCAGTGAAAGCGACGATGTCGTCAACATAGAAGTAGTGGCCATTGATGGCATCATGGATGTTATCCGTCTCCACGGTGGCATCGATATGCTGGCCCTCAATGTTGTAGGTCTTGTCATAGCGGCGGTTGATATAACGCTCACGCATGATTCCATGGCCGGCATAGTCGGACACCGTGAGCTGCTCTACCTTCATCATCGTGTGAGGCAACAAGGTGTAATGCCAGTCGACAGGGTTAATCAGCGACTCGTCAAAGCCGAAGGCACCGTTCACCACACCGATATTCACTTCCATCGGCGTCAGGTCAGCCGTACCGGCCACATACTTGTTCAAGATATGATACTGGATGAAGCGGCGCAGCGGGTTCACCGAGTCGCTCAGGTTCTCAAAGCTGTGACCGGGCGCATTGACGTCCTGCGGATATACCGGGTCGTAGAGTTCGCAGGCCTTTTCGTAGAGGGCACGGACGTCGCCCTTGGCAATGCCGTACTTCTGTGTCAGCACGTCGTCGGGAACGACAAAGAAGGTAAAGCCGTACTTCTTCGTGTCAGGTACCCATGCCACCTCACTCCATGTGTGAGACTTATAGTAGTACTTGATGTGGCTCTTGGGATCCCAGGTGGGGTCGTCCACCAAAGCCAGTTCCTCAAGCATTCCCGTAGCAACGAGTGCCTGATAATAGGTGCTGATCTTAGGATTGTCGCGCAGCACGTCGGTGACGTAGCTGTTGGACTTCTCGATGACCATATTGACGGGCTGCATGATACCATTCTCCACAGAGTCGTCCTTCAGCGTGTTGTAGATCTGTGCGATACCCTCCAAGATGACGACGGCATTGCCGTCAGCATCGAAGCCTGACGAGGTGGCGATATAACGTCCCAGCATGTTGGCCGTAGCGAGACGGTCCTGCGTCATCTCCATCGTAGAGTACATATTAGCCACGAGGTGGGTGCGGGCAATGGTGTCGCAGTCCTCCCTGGAGAGGTCGGAGACGCTGTTCTTGCCATGGCGCGACAGGTAGGCCGTCACCGCACTGTCGTTAGGCACGAAGCAAGTGTACTTGCCATAGGTAGAGAGCAGGTCCATCAGTCCTGCACGTTCCACGATGGCCGTAAACTGGCTATATTGTGAGCGGTTCTTCAAGTAGTCGCTCGCCATTTCACCGGTAAAAGTATAGAAGTTCTCGCCGTCTGGCTCATCGGAACAGCTTGTTAGCGATACCGATGCCAGAATCGAGAAACCTATCATATAAATATATCGTATGAGTCTCATAATCGTTTCTTCGTTTTTACATATATCAGTTGTTTGTCGCATAGCTGCCGTTATCGCCACTGCTGAACGCAGTGTTCTGATGCAGGTTCCTGTTGACCTTCAGCTCCTCATAGTTATAAGGCCAGTAGATAGCATCCATCTTAGCCAGTTTGTTGGCTATCAGCGCCGAACCGGTAGTCACCTTGCGCAGGGCTGCATTGACCAGCGTCTGCGTGTTACCCTCACGGCGTGCAATACGTACCAGATCGTACCAGCGCTTGCCCTCGAACATCAGTTCGCGCTGACGCTCCTGATAGACAAGCGTCTCAAGACGTGCCTTCGTGGTGTAGTCATTACGCGACAGGGTGTCGACCAGCTGTGTCTCGCATACCGAGCGCTTGTTGACAGCGTTCACCAAGGCGAAAGCCTCGTCAATCATCGGCTTGTTATAGTCAATGGCAGCCTGGTCGGCGTCGGGACTGAGCAGCTGTGACAGTGCCTCGGCCTTAAGCAGCATGATGTCCGACAAGCGGTAAATCACCCAGTTGGAAGCATTCTGTCCTTCGGTGTAGATACCGCTATAGGTGAGGGAGATGTCTGACGAGCTCTGCGCATTGATGATGACGGAATTGGTGACGTACTTGTTGACAGTCCCCAGGAGGCCGTTGCAGTTCTCATACATACGGGCATCCACCTTCTTGTTGCGGTCGGCAAAGATGGTGCGCTGCGATGACTTCTCGATGTCTTCAAGCACATAGTCAGAGGGCACCAGCATACCCATCGGCGTTGTAGCATTGCCATAGAAGGCGTTGACGGCGCCATTGGCTATCATGCTGTGGCCGCGTGGGTCATCGTCGAAGACGAGCTGGAAGATAATCTCCTGATTATAGCTCTGCGCATTGTCGTCCTTACCGAAGAGTGTGGTATAGGCATTGCCGAAAAAGCCACTCGTGATGCTACCGTTGACCAGCGGGTAACCATTGAAGCGGTTCTCGTCTGTGTTGCCAGAGAGTCCGTAGCTATTGGACGACCGCTTGTTCTCCTCGGCTATCTGCTTCTTGGAGTCAATGACCAGATTGGCATACTTGATACAGTTCTGGTAGTCCTGCTTCCACAAGTACATCTCACAGAGCATGGCATGGATGGCATCCTGAGTGATGCGGCCCGTCTGATAGAGCGGCGTGGTGGTAGGATAACGTTTCACGGCCATATTCTTCACGCCCTCCAGACTGGTGATGAGCGAGTCAAGGACGTCCTCAAACTTCGTTGCCGGCAGGTCCATCTTCTGGTCGTCGTCGGTAAAGGCTACCGTAGAATAAGGCACATCGCGGAAGGTGCGGATGAGGTAGAAGTAGCACAGCGAGCGCAAGGCCGTCACCTCAGCGATGTGAGCATTGAGTTCGCTCTCCGCGTAAGCGGGGTCGCTGGCAGCCACGCCAGGCGCATACTTGATAACGGTATTACAGCGGTTGATGATATTGTAGAAACCATCCCAGACGGTATAGCCGTTCTTGGCGTCGATGTTCTCCTTCATCACCTTCTCCAGCTGCGTGTCGTAGTTGATGTTCATACCGATGCCGACATTCTCGGAACGGCACTCGCCCCAGACAATCATACGACGGATGATGTTCTGGTCCTGCAAGCCCGAATAGCAACCGGCAATGATGCCTTCGACGTCGGCCTTCTCCGTCCAGAATTTCTCCAGGGTAATCTCATTCAGCGGTTCTATTTCAAGGAAGTCAGAACAGCTTGAATATCCCATCAGTCCGACAAGCCCTAACAGTCCCATCAGACCAGCATTCTTTATCTTACTATAAATCTTGGTTTTCATAATTGTTCCTCCTTTTTAGAAATCTACTGTAATACCTAAGGTATAAGAACGCGAACGTGGTGTCTGAGAGTAGTCGATGGCCGGATCATAGCCGTTGGCCGAGATGTCGGGGTCGACACCCGTGTACTTCGTCAGCACGAACGGGTTGTTGGCACTGGCATAGACACTGATCTTGTTCAGGCCAATCCACTTCAGATACTGCTTCTTGATGGTGTAGGAGAGCTGGGCATAACCCATACGCAGGTAAGAGCCATCCTCCACATAGCGGTCGCTGACCTGTGAGTTGAAGTTGCTGGCGTCGCCATACATGGCACGGGGTATCGTGGTGACGTCACCCTCCTTGCGCCAGCGGTAGTTCACGGCCTGCGACTGGTTGTCGTTCGAACTCATGGACTCGGCACGCAGGCGGGCAATGTTCAGGATCTTATTGCCATAGCGGTAGGTGAACTGTGTGTTCAGCTTCCAGTCGCCGTAATAGAACGTGAAGCCGAAGCCACCCGTCAGCTTAGGCAGCGAAGAGCCGAGGTAGACGATATCAAGGTTGTTGATTTGTCCGTCGTGGTTGACATCCTCATAGATGGCATCGCCACCGTTGAAGGAATAGTTACGGCCGGAGGTGTCGTTGGTGTAGTTGTACTTCATGCGGACGGGATTGCCGTTAGCGTCGAGCACCAGGTTGCCGTCAGCATTGATAGCTACGGGAGCCGTCTTGCCGCTGGCCAGGAACTGGGCGCGCTCGTCGGCACTCATATTGGCCACCGTGTTATAATTGTACTGGTAGACGCCCTTGTAGCGGAAGCCGTAGATGGCACCCAGCGGGTTGTTCAGCTGCACACGGCGCAGCCACTCAGCGTTGTTATAGCCGAAGGTAGAGTTGAGGTTGTTCAGCACATACTCTTCCATCTCAAGAATCTCATTACGGTTGTTACCGAAGTTGGCGTTAAGGTCAAACTGGAACTTACCTTTCTTGATCAGGCGGTTGGTGTTGACATGGAACTCCCAACCCGTATTACGCAGTTTACCACTATTGCGGTAAGGCACGGTGATGAAACCGGCGTTGGAGGGTATGCGATAGTTCTCCATCAGCATATCGGTAACGGTTGACTGGTAGGCTTCGACAACCAGGTTCAGGCGGTCGTCGAAGAAGCCTAAGTCGACACCGATGTTATAGCTGGTGTTTATCTGCCACCTCAAGTCTGACAGGCGGATGTTGAGCGGAGCCATGGCGTTGATGTCGATGTACTTGGAGGTGACGCCGTATTTCGACGTAAAGAGGTATTCGTAACGCGGCTGGTTACCGACGCGACCCCAGCTGGGACGGATGGCCAGCATCGACAGTGTCGGCTTGAGCTTCTCCATCCACGGTTCGTCGCTGACAATCCACTTCAGCGAAGCTGAGGGGAAGTAGCCCCAGCGGTTGTTCGGTCCGAACTTCGTCGTACCGTCGGCACGCAGGGTGAAGTCAGCGATATAGCGGCCTTTATAGGCGTAGTGTGCCGACACTGTGAAATACATCGAGCGCCACTGGTTGTACCAAGAGCCGAGACCGGTAATCTGTCCGCCGCCCTGCGTCGTGGTGATGCCCGAGGGAGCGCCGCTCTTGTCTTCAGACTGGCCTGTTGCCGAACCGCTGGTCAGCTCGAACTTACCGAGAAGCATAGCACTGTGGTCCTGGTTCTTGAACGCCGGAATCAGTGTCAGCTGCTGCTTGGTGTTGAAGGCCACGCTCTTCGACGAACCGTCATACGACGAGTTGACGCCGGCATCCCAGTTCACCGTGCGCAGTTCCTGCGGGTAGAAGCGGTTGGTATAATCGTTGAAGATGTTCATATAGACGGAGCCACGCCAGTTCAGCTGCCAGTGCTCTTCGTCCATGCCAAGGAGCTGGTACTGGATAATCAGCTCAGGGGTGATGTCGTAGGTCGTCTGCTGGTTCTTGGCCAGATTGGCCACAGCCACGGGGTTGGGATAACGCTTCTGGTCGTTGTTGAAGACGGCAGAGCCATTCTGCAACATCGTGTAATAAGCATCGGTATCGGCACCCGTCGTCGGGTCCTGTTCGTAGATGCCCATATTAGGCATCTTACGCAGGGCCAGACCCAGCAGACCTTCACCATTGCCCTTGAAGTCAACCCAGTTGCCGGTATTGAACTTCCAGTTCATGTCGTTCTTGGTATAGGTCAAGGCGAAGTTGGTGCTCACGCGGATGCGCTCTGACACGTTGTAGTCCAGAGCCACACGGGTGGAGAAGCGCTGCAGCTTCTGCTTGATGATAGTACCCGTCTCGTGGTCGAAACCGCCACCGATACGGAACGAAGCCTTCTCACCGCCACCGCTGACGGTCAGATAGTGGTTCTGACGCAGACCCCACTGCGTAACGGCGTCGCGCCAGTCGGTATTGTTGTTAAACTGCTCGTACTCTGAGAAGGTAGGGTCGTAGTTCAACTCGGGAATGTCGGAAGCATTGTCGCTCTGTGCCGGGTTGAAGTAGCTCTCCTTGAGCAGCATGGTGTAGTCGTCACCGTTAAGCATATCGTAGCCCTTGGGCTGGTAAGTACCCGTCAGCTTCAGCGAATAGGTGAGTTTCGGTGCACCGCGCACACCACGCTTCGTCGTCAGTTCGATGACACCGTTACCACCCTGCGAACCGTAGATGGCCGTAGCGGCAGCATCCTTCAGCACGCGGATGTCGGCGATATCCTCGGGGTTGATATTCAGCAGTTCGGCGAATTTCTCATTGTTGGCCGAGCCCATGTCGAAGTTGTCGAGACTGACTTCACGTACGTTGCCGTCGACGACAATCAGCGGGTTGGCATCGGTCAGCGACGACAGCGAAGCCGAACCACGCAGACGCATGGTAGAGCCAGAGCCAAGGTCACCGGAGTTGCCGACGATGTCGAGACCGGCGATACGTCCCTGCAGGGCCTCATCGACCGACGTGATGGCCAGACCCTCGAACTCCTTCATCGACAGCGTCTGCGTAGCACTCGACACCTCGCGCTGCGGGATGGGCAGGCCGCTGCCTGTGACGCGGCGCTTCGACTTCACGGTCACTTCCTTCAGCTGTGTGGCCGACGACATACTGATCTTATAAGTTGTTCGGTCAAGCGACATCGTCTGTGTCTTCATACCTACATAGCTGAAGCGGATCTTGTCTTTCGTGCTCTTCACCTTCATGGTGAAGTTACCATTGAGGTCGGTGATGGCCGAGTTGATGATACGTCCGGTACCGTCAATCTCGCAGACGGTGGCACCCATCAACGGACCCATATCGTCGCTCACCGTACCATGTACCGACGTGATTGTCTGTGCGCTCAGTGTGCCTGTGGCTACGAGCGCCATCATGAGTATGATGGTTCTGAGTATTCTTCGCATAGCGAAGCGATTGAATCGGTTTCTCATACCTTATTCCTCCCTTAATTGATTAAGTTGTTCCTGCCAGGGCACCATCTGCTCGTAGAACAGTGCACCATCGATGAGGTGCAATACGGCATCGGAAGCCATAAAGATAGTGCGCTTGTTGGTGCCTGCGCTCTCGTCGAGCCAGTACTCGCGGCAGATGTTATTATACAGTCCCTCGGTCTTGATGACATGGCGCTGCAGACTGGCATCGCCAGGCTTCTCCTGTGCCAGCACGTCCCAGATGGTCATCTGGTTGTCGGCATGGTTCACCCTGATGGGGTAGAAGCGGCCGGTCTCGGGATTACGCTTCATCGACTCGTAGGAGTTGTCGTAGCTGCCTTCCTCCTTGGCCATGCCCACGGCCACCGAGTGGTCCTGGATATGGTAACGCAGGAAGTTGACAATGATATTCTTGATGAGATTCTGAGCCTCCTTGGCCTTGTCCTCCGAGCCCCAGACCTCGTATGTCTGTGCCTCATAGTCATCCCATGTGGGCAGCAGACCGTCGGCGATGAGCTTGCGGATAGCCTCGTTGGTAGGTACATAGACCGTATAGTTATAGTTGTCGAGCAGGCTCAGGTTCTGGTTGCCCTGATTCTGCTGACCAGCAATATAAGCGCCCTTGTTCAGGGAGGTAGCCAGCAAGCCAGACTTTCCCGACAGCAATTCAAAGAACTCCGAGTACTCTTCATGGCTCTGCAGGGTCTGGTAGACCGACTTCTGTGAACCATAGAGCGCCTCGCTGTTCAGCTGATAGGCATTACCGTTGGCTTTTTCAAATATCTTGTTGTTCTCTACGGGCACAGCTCTGTTGTTATGTTCGATCTGCCAACCGCCAGAGAAGGCCAGGCGGCCCTCGCTGTCGCGGGTGACGCGGATGAGCGTACCGCCCTTCGACTTATAGTACTCATGACCGTCCTGTACGTCGCCCACGATGATGAGCTGGTCGAGCAGGCGTGTCAGACGATCCTTGACAACGGTCTGTTCTGTCTCCGACGAGGTACGCGCGCCCTTGGTGACGTTACCATCGGCATCTATCGTCGATGCATAGCGGCGGTACTGCACCTTTTCGGCTGACGACTTGGTGGCGTTATAGTAAAACTCCATCACCGACGGTGCCTCTAAGCCCGACAAACGGTCGATAGTACCATAGGAAGCCGGGTCGACGTAAGTAAACAGGGCCTCGCTCGTCGGGAGCAGCAGACTGTACTTCGAGTCCATAGAAAGCAGGTATGGCAGGAAGTTCAGATTCTCAATAGCCCAGTAGATGATGTCCATCGTGGTCGTTGAATTGACCAATGCGGGATAGGCCACCGACGAATACTCTGCCGGTGCATATACCTTGTTGACCAGGTAGACCACGCCGTTGCAGCCCATGAAGCAGGAGTCGACATCCTCGGGCTTGACATTCAGCTGTTCCTTGGCATCGTCAAGGATGGTATTGAACTTCGAAGGGATAGACGACGAGAACACATCCTGCATATTCACGTTGATGAGCTTGGCCAACATGGGAGCAGGGATGCTGTCCCACGTACCGTACACATTCTGCAGGTCCTTGCCTTCATGGTTCCACCAATAGTCTAAGGCGTCGTTCGTAGGCACGAACATGGCACCGGCATCGTAGTGCAGGTCATAGCCCATGGTATTGGAGTACATATAGTGGTTCCATCCCGGGTCGAACTTCAGCGTGGCAGAGACCTCTTCACCGCTGGGATCCTTGGTGTTCGCAGCACCGCCTACCGAACGCTTGCTGTAGTAGCGCAGCGAATAGACCGAGTCCTCATTACTGTAGAGGCGGTTGTACTGGCGAGTGGCGGCGGCATTGTAATACGGTGCCGAGAAGCGGTCGACGAGTTCCGACCATTTCGACATCGAGGGATGCTGGCGCAGAATCTCCGCCATATTCGGGGAAGCCTCAATGACGCCGTCCATCTTGTGAACGTAACCGTTCTTGCAGACGATGTCACGGTCGACAATCTTCACGCCGTTCACCCACGCCTCAGAAATATCGCTGGCGCGACGGTTCGTCAAGATCGACAGGTCATTACTCGTCATATTAATCTTACGCATATAAGCTGGCAGGAAGTGAATCATCGGTGCCGACGTCTCATCCTTCAGAATGGGAATACTCTTCTGACGCTGCTTGAAACGCTGCCAAGGAGCCGTGTTAGGCATCAGCTCCGGCTTCAGGATCTGCACGGAGTCATAGATAGTGACCGCCGTCTCGCGACGCATACACATACCCTCCATCGGCGGATTGCCGCTGACATTCGAGAGCAGTTCCACCAAATAGGCGTTTTTCACCATGGAGTTGTTCAGCAACAGCTTCTTCTGTGCCGTCGACAGCTGTCCGTAGCTGCTGACACCCCAGTCATTGTGCCCATACCAGGCCTGAAAGGCGGAGTCTGTTGCAGCAAACAAGGTCCTCGATCCTGTGTGGCTCAGCACCTCACGCTGATTCAGATCGTCAATCAGACGGAGCACGGTCGTGTAGTTACCGTCGTCCTGCAGACGCTCGTAGATGGAGTTGCCAAGCCAGTCGGGCTGACCCGTCAGCAGCGTGTCGTCATCCTTACACGACTGCAACGACCAGACTCCCATCAGCAAGCCACAGGCGAGCAGCGTCATACGCCGTCCTTGTCTTACGATTTGTCTTTGTTTCATACGTTTTAGGTTTTATTATTACTTTTTAGTTATATATTGTCGTTATAGTATTTTCTCTTCCGGTGGTCAGACCATCAATAGGTCCAGACGGGTAAAATCGTGTCTTCCATAGTAAAACAAAGGAACCGGAGCACGGGTTTTATCCCGGCTCCAGTCCCTTTTAATTTATAAATTGTACAAGCGTATGTACTTCATTTATTTAACAATGACTTTGGTTGTCTTCACAGTACCGTCACTCAGGGTCTGCTTCATAATGGCTACGCCCTTCGTCGGCTTGCTGATGCGGGCACCGTTCAGACCGAAGAACTCTACCTTGGCAGCCACGGCAGCCGTCGTGCTGACGATACCGTCAACGGTAGGCTCCTTGGCGCTGTTCGGGCCGAAGTAGGTCAGCGTCCAGTTGTCCCAGATACACCAGTTTTCAGCTTCCTGCACTTCCTTCTTCAGACCGATGCGGGCCTTGCCCTCAGCACCGACCTTGAAGATGATGCTGGTACCAGAGAACTTGCCTGCCTCGAACAGGATGGATACGGGAACCATACCATTAGCCAAACGATAGCCCGTAGCAGAGGTGCTGTCGGCATCAGCCACCGGCTCACCAAGCCACATCCACTGCCACTGGACGTCCTTATCGAGGTCGTCGCCTGCAACGAAGCCCTTGCCATCATCAGTCAGCTGGTAGCTGGTATGTTCCTCCTTACCGTCCTTAGCCAGACGCGGCATCGGAACATTGATAGTATTCTCACCCACAGTGACATAGAGTTTCAGGTTGTTATTCTCCGTAGGAGCCTGAACATAAGTGCTGTCGTCACGTACGCCGTTGCCAAAGCGATAGAAGCCCTGTACGCTCACCTCGTAAGTACCCTCGGGCAGACCCTCGAGATCCTGATACTCGTCGAAGTTCGTGTTATAAACCTCAATCAAGCCAGAGTTGAAGCCAGGCGTTACACCATCGGTAAGAGTCCAACCTTCGTTGTTATTCTTGTCATAGTTATAGTTCGTGATGATGGTGGTAGCATTCTTCGGATCCTGATCGGTAGCCTGATCCAAGCCATCAGGAATTTGGAGCTTCTTGATCATAGTAGCAATCTGTGCGAGGAGATCCTCAACGTCAGCGTCAGTATAGATGCCATCAGCAATGCCTGTAGTAATCTGCGTGTTCAGGGTCTGAGCCTCTTGGATGGTAGAAACAGCACATTCTGCACTGGCAGTAGCGTCGGCCAGCTCCTCATTGCGTGATATCAGATTCTTGAACTTCTCGATAGAAGCATCGGGATTGACATCAGAAATCTTGGCCAGAGCATTGAACATAGCCTCACCGTCAGTGCCAGCAACGGCAGCCTTAGCCTCGGCAATGGCAGTGGTCAGAGCTTCCTTCACGTCCTTACCCATCGTCTCGTTCACCTTAGCCTCAGCAGCAGCAATCTGCTCTTCGAGCACGGGCTTCACAACGTCAGCGGTATAGCCTTCGTACACCAGCTTGAAGTTATCCCAGATAGCCCAGTCGCTACCACCTTCCTGACCCTTCACACCGATACGCAGCTCGTCGCCGGCGTTCAGCACGAGACCGTAAGCCTTACTCTTATACTTACCGGCAGCAAATGCCTCGGCAGCCGATGTCATATCGTTAGGATAGTACAACTCTACATCGTCGGCATTCTTCTGTGCGTCATTACCCTGTGAGTACTTTTCCTCACTCGGATCGTCGTAGACGCACTTCAGGGCCGACTGGTTGCTGTTCATATAGACATAGCCACAAGGTGTCTGCTCACCATTCGTATAGAGGGTGTACGAACCGCTCTCAGGACGCATACGGCGATAGAAGCCCTGCACCTCGATAGAGTACACACCCTTAGGTGCCTTGGTCACAATCTGGTAAACGTCGAAGTTAGAAACGCCGTACTTCTCGAAACAGGTGTTACCACCACCAGAACCGGGGACAGGACCGCCCTGCCAGCCTTGGGTGCTCTCACAGTCAGCGTTCTTCAGATACATCTTCGTCACGTCGGTACCCGGCTCAACCTTCATGTTGGCCTGCTCAATCCATTCCTGAAGCTTAGCGATGTCGGCAGTCAGCTCCTCATTGGTCAGGGCCACAGCCTCCTTGATTTCAGGAGCGTCATACTCTACGTACTCGTCGAGTTCGTCGTTACCCTCACCCTTATAGGTCAGAGCGTCATTGAGAAGAGCCTCCCACTGTGCCCACAGGCGTGCATTCTTATAGACATTCTCGGCAGCGGCAGCGATAGCGGGCTGGGCCTCGGCCATAGCGGCTACAACCTCAGCCTGACTGCTGACGGTCTTGGCAGCGATGGCAGCTGCAACGGCTTCGTTGTAAGCTACCACATAGCTCTCTGTCACTGCAGAGTTAATCACCAACGTGTACTTAGCATCCATATAGCCCTTGTAGGCAGCCTGGAACGAAGCAGCGGTATTGCCGTAGTACATCAGCGAGAAGGTGTCGAAGATAGACCAGTCGGTAGTGTTCTCCTTGCCTTCCTTATCCTTGCTCTTGGCATTCTTAGCCACGCCGATACGCATCTTGCCGTCAGTCACCTCGACAACGAGAGCAGTCTTATAGAAGTCTGCCTCCTCATACTGACGGAAAGCCGACGGGTCGTTAGGAATATAATAGGTGGTTCCTTCGTATGACTGGCTGCCCTCGCCAGAAGTTGTTCCGAAATCGGTCTTGCCGGCCATCTTCTTCGTATTCATAGCCGACCACGCGTTATTGAACCGAACAGAAGTAGAGTCTTCACCGACCTTGGCATAGAGTGCAGGGTAAGCATCCAGATTGGTGCCTTCCATGTAATCGTCCCAAGAGCCGCGGAAGAAGCTGTTGACACCTAACAGATAAACGCCATTAGGCAGATTCTCGATGTCCTGATAGGTATTGAACGTCTTGTTATAGTGCTCGGCAGCATTGGCGGCACCATGTTGACCATTACCCGTCATGTTGGGAGCTGTACCCTTCCAGTCTGCGTTGCTGGCATTGTCGAAGTTCGGGTTCTTGATGGCCGACGTGGCGATAGAGGGGTTCTCGGCGGTACCACTGGCGATGCCACTGTTCAGGGCTTCGTTCAGGGCGTCAATAGCGGCATTGATATCGGAAGCCGTAGCCTGCAGGTTGTTGTACACTGCCACAGCGGCGCTGACGTCAACACCACCTGTCTCAGCCAGTTCGATGAGGCTCTTCAGAGCGGGAGCGGCGTCATAGGCTGCTTTTGCAATCAGGTAGTTGTTCCAGTCAGCAACGGTGAAGAACTGCCAGTCGATGCCTACGCCTTCAGCGGCGGGGTCGAGCAGGTACAGGGTCCAGTCGCTATCGGAGCCGTTCCAACCCAAGAAGAAAGTGGTACTGTTCTTCTGGTTGCTGATGCGATAGGTGTTGTTACCCTGGTCGGCAAACTTCCAGAAGCGGTCATCACGGCCGTTGTTGTCGGTCCAGATGTCGCCAACGCCGGTGTTGCCACCGAACGAGCTACGGAACTCGCTGAACTTGGGAACCCAGCTCTTCAGTTCGTAGACATCGTCACCCTTGGCTTTAGCTTCGCCGGTCTGCGTGAAGTACATCACAGCAGCAGCATACTCGTTTGTGTCGCCATCTGTCGATGCCCACGGACCGATGCTGGCACGGGTGTTGTAGTTGTTGCCGGCCAGATAGCACTTCTGGGCTGCGACGTTATACATCACGTAAGCCTGATCGACGGCTAACGGAGCAGGAGTCTTGTCAAGACTCTCAAATGAGGCTGCATCAAGAGCAGCTACCTCAGCTGGCTTCTCGGGAGCGGTACGCTCGACGAGGTCAGCGGCACTGGCATTGAGACCAAAAAGCCCCAACACACTCAAAACGAATAGTTTAGAGATTCTCATAAGCTTAAAGTTTTTAGATAATAAAGTAGTATATAAATATTGTTAGTATCGGTTAGTTGCTACGTTTTTTGAGACGACAGCTTGGATTTTTGGGCAAAGTTAATAAATTATTTTAAAACAAACACATTTTTCCTAAATAATTTTTCGTTTAAGTGTTTTTTTAACAATTATTACTCCTTATTAGGGTAGCTATAAGCCAAAATAACCCCGCCCACGTCGCCCATCCCACTCCTAATTTAGGAGCGACATGGGTGACGTGGGTGGGTTGTTTTTCTATTTCGCTATCCATACGCGCGTAGGTGCGATAACGTGAGACATATTGAAAACAAAATGAGAGACCGCAACGCTTGCACCAGAGGCCGGTATTTTTTCACCAGAGGCCGGTATTTTTTCACCAGAGGCCGTGACGTTTTCACCAGAGGCCGTGGCGTTTTCATCAGAGGCCGTGGCGTTTTCACCAGAGGCCGTGGCGTTTTCATCAGAGGCCGTGGCGTCAGAACTCCAAGACCAAACTCTGGCGAGGCTTCAGCTCGATGTTACCCGACAGGTCATAATACCGCCCGGTAAGTACGTCGCGGGCGCGGGTAGCAGAGCCGATGACCTCAGCATAGCGCTTCACCTCCATGACCGTCTCCTTACTGGTACCATTCAGAACAGTAAGTACAGTCTTGGCCTGTTGGCTGTGCTGCGGCGCTGCCGCAGCCTGCAACCGCCGCGCAACCACATACACGCCCTTATACGGTATGAACTGCGTCTGACTACCCTTGGTGACAACGTCGTTCCCCTGACGCCAGTGCAGCAGACGGCTCGTCCACTGGAACATCTGCTGCTCGGCCTTCGTGCGACCCTCACGGGTGAAGGCGTTGTGCTGGTCGCCGGGGAATCCGCCGGGGAAATCCTTGCGCACGTTGCCGTCGGTCACCTCCTTCGTGCCGTTCATCAGAATCTCCGTGCCGTAGTACAGCTGCGGGATGCGGTTGACGGTGAGCAGCAGGGCCAGGGCTTGCTTCAGCATCAGCGTGTCACGGCCGTTCTTCAAGAAACGGTCGGTATCGTGGTTGTCGATGAAAGCCATCACACTCGACGGATTCGGATAGAGGTAGTCATAGACGAACGAGTTGTAGAGCAGGTTCAGTCCGGCAAACCAGCCGTCGGTCTCCTCGGTAGCGGCACGGTTAATCTTGTCGTAGAAAGAGAAGTCCATGACGGTCTTGAGATACGAGTTGTGAGCAGAGAGCTTCGAGTCTTTCTGCCAGGCGGCGGTGTAAGCAGGCTCGGTGACCCACGTCTCGCCGACGGTATTGAAGTGTGGGTATTCCTCGTCGAGTTCCTTCATCCACTGAGCCATGGCGTCAGCGTATGCGTAAGGATAGGTGTCCATACGGATGCCGTCGATGCCGACGGTCTCTATCCACCATTTGGAGTTCTGGATGAGGTAGCGCATCAGGTGCGGATTCTTCTGGTTCAGGTCAGGCATCGTCGGGACGAACCACCCTTCCACTGTCTCACGAAGGTCTACTTGCGAGGCGTAGGGGTCAACGACGGGGGTCAGCTTGTACGACGTCTGGAGGAACGAGGTGCCCGTGGGGTCGCTCGTGCCTTTCGACTCCTTCAACCATTCGGGCAGGTTCAGCCAGTCCTTCGTCGGCGGGTCCAACGTCCAGGGGTGTTCGAAACCGCTGTGGTTGAAGATCATATCCATCACCACTTTCAGGCCTTTAGCGTGAGCCTCATCCACCAGTCGGCGGTAGTCGGCATTGGTGCCGAAGCGCGGGTCGACGCGGTAGTAGTTGGTGGTGGCATAGCCGTGGTAGGTAGAGAAGCCACGCTCGTTGTCAGGCGAGTCGTTCTCAAGGACGGGCGTCAGCCAGAGAGCCGTCACGCCGAGATCGCAGAAATAGTCCAGATGCTCGCGGATGCCGTTCAGGTCGCCGCCGTGGCGCAGCGAGGGCTGTGTGCGGTCTTCCTTATAGGCGCGCATACCCTTCACCTGAGGGTTATGACCGGCGCCCTGGGCAAAACGGTCGGGCATCAGCATGTAGAGTACATCGGCGTTGGTGAAGCCCTTACGTTTGTCGCCGCTCATCTCGCGGGCCTTCAGCAGATACGGCACTTTCTCCTCTCTCCTCTTTCCTCTCTCCTCTTTAAAAAACTTCAGCGTCATCGTACCAGGCTGGGCACCACTCAGGTTAAGATAAAGCAGCAGGTAGTTAGGGGAGTCGAGGCGCACGATGCTGTCGATAGCGACACCGGGATAGTCGGTGGTCACACTCTGCACATCGCGGATGCCGTTGCCATAGACCATCAGCTGCACCGTCGGGTTCTTCATCCCCACGTACCAGTCAGTCGGTTCAATTCTGTCAATCACTGTTTTCTTAGCTGCCATAGCTGTCAGGTTGAGTGCCGCAAGGGCGGTTAGTAAAAGTACCTTTTTCATATCGTTTCGTTTTTATCTGTTAGTTGTTTGTTGTGCCGCCGTTGGCTCTGCCGCTGTTGCCCGTTTCGCCTGCCGCTGTTGGCTGTGCTGCCCCGTTGTCAGGCCCGTCTGCCGGTGTTGGCTGTGCTGCGGCGGTGCCGCAGCCCTCCGCAATGAGCCTTGCCAGCTCGTTCATCTCCATGCACATTGCCCTTGTCAGCACAACCTTCCGGTTCTGGTGCTCCCATGGCGAGAGGATAAGCAGCCGCCCCTCGGCACAGGCGTCGAAGAACGCGCCGCCAGGCTTGGAGTAACTACCAAGGCCGTTAGCCGTGATGAGAATCTGGGGCAGGCCGGCGTCAAAAGCCGCCCGCATCGTCCGTTTCTCGCCATCGCTGATGGACGGCGACACCAGCACGGCGCCGCCACGGGCTGCAGCCATATAACCAGCCACAGCCTTCTGGACGTCCGACTCATAGAAATGAGTGCTGCACTGCACCTGCGTAATCTTAGGGTATGCCAGCAAGAAACGGTTGCCGACGGCGGAGCAGTTGAAACGGCCGATGCGCAGGCCGAAGCTGACGCGGAACAGTTCCGGATAGCGACGGCGGAGATACAGGCGGCGGGGGTTGTCGGCTAAGTATTGGCGCCAGCGGTCCAGCTCGCCGCGGTTGCTCAGGATGTGGTCGTTGTAGTTAGGCGTCCAGAGGAGGCCGTGCTCCCGGCTCTCGTGGCTGCGGTCCCGTTTTGACTGCGGCACCGCCGCAGCACAGCCAACAGCGGCAGAAGAGCCAGAAGAAGCAGGAACCCCGGCAGCACAGCCAGCAGCAGAAGCCTCGGCAGCAGAAAAGCCAGCAGCAGAAGCCTCGGCAGCAGAAAAGCCAGCAGCAGAAGCCCCGACAGCATGCCCCTTTTCGGCTTGTTGGCTGTGCTGCGGCGGTGCCGCAGCCCCCGCCTCCGCCTGTCCAAGGACTATCTGCCGGTAGGCTTTGTTAGTGCTTGTCTTGAAACCGCGGATGACGTCGCTAAGGTGCCCCTCCATCTGCTGCTCAACAAAGAGGATACCATGCAGATGGTCGGGCATGAGCTGGAGGGAGACGGCGGTAACCTCAGGGTGATGGACCGTCACGGCAAGCCACTCGTCCTTCACCCGCTGTCCTAAGGGCGACAGCTCCACAGAGGCCTCGGTAGTCTCGGGCGTTGCTCCGTCATGGCCCACCAACCGGCCGAACAAGGGCCGGCGGCCCTCGACGGTCATAGTAATAAGGTACATACGCCGCGACGAATAGTCGTGACCCACACGCCGGCGGTTCATCGACGGTTTCGCCGGTCCGGCATACTTCTTATGCGTCGCATACTCTTCCTCGGTCATAGGCTAATCATGCAGGATGAGGGCAGACTGGGGACTGACCGCTGCACGACAGTCAGAGATCGTCATCGCAGACCGCTCGTCAATCACGCCATCCTTACAGACAACGGTGTACGCACCCTTGGGGATGTCGACGGTGGTTGTCTCGCGGTTGGCATTAAGGATGACGATGATGTTACGCCAGTCATCGCGGCCGGCATAATCCTTCAGGCGGAAGGCCACGACACCAGCTGGTGCATCGAGGAACTCCAGGTGTTTGCGCACGAGATGGGCGTCGCCGAGGCGGAAGGCAGGGTGGTTCTTCCGCAAGGCGATGAGATCGCGGTAGTATTTGAAGACCTGCGGGTAGCGCTCCTTGTTCTGCCAGTCGAGCTGGTTGATACTGTCGGGCGACTCGAAGGAATTGTGGACGAGCTTCTTGTTACGCAGCAGCTCCTCGCCGCTGAGCATAAAGGGGACACCCTGAGAGGTCATGACGGCCGTCTGGGCCAACAGGTCGAGGCGGATGAGCTCGGCTTCGGCAGCGAGGGCAGGAATACTGGAGCGCAGGCGATCCACCAGGCACATATCGTCATGGCAAGAGACGTAGGCCATCATCTGCGTCGGCTCAGCGGCCCATGGCTTTTTCGAATAGTTCACCTTCGTCATGTCTACCTGCGGATGGGCAATGGCACCGGCGATGCCAAACTTGATGCTCTCCTCACAGTCGGGAGCACCGCCAAGCCAGCCGGGCTTCTTATCGTCGTCGAAGGGGCCGCGCAGACCGTCGCGTATCTCATCAGAGAAAGCGGCAATGCCCGGCATCTGGCTGATATTCGCCTTCATACCTAACTGCTCGTTGGGCAGGGCACAGGCGCCAGCGCTCCATCCCTCACCGTAGATAAAGATGGAAGGATCGAGCTTCGACAGTTCCTGACGGATGGTGTTCATCGTCTCGATGTCGTGACAGCCCATGAGGTCGAAGCGGAAGCCGTCAATGCGGTATTCGTTGTACCAGTACTTGACGCTCTCAATCATAAAACGGCGCATCAGGGGCTTTTCTGATGCCGTCTCGTTGCCACAGCCGGAGCCGTTGCTGTAAGACTGGGTGGGTGTTTTGCGATAGTAATAATCGGGATAGGTTAACTGAAAGTTGGAGTGGTCGATGTCGTAGGTGTGGTTGTAGACCACGTCGAGGATGACGGCGATGCCGGCCTTGTGCAGCGCCTGCACCATCTGCTTGAACTCTCGGATGCGGCAGACGGGGTCGTAGGGGTCGGTGGAGTAAGAACCCTCGGGCACGTTGTAGTTCACGGGGTCGTAGCCCCAGTTATACTGCGGCTGGCTGAGACGGGTCTCGTCGACGGAGCCATAGTCGTAGCTCGGCAGGATGTGGACGGCATTGACACCTAACTGCTTCAGATGCTCAATAGCCCACGGTTCTGTCAGCGCTAAGAACTTGCCGGGATACTTGGCATCCTTACGGGCGATGGAGAAGTCGCGGTGGTGTAGCTCGTAGACCACGAGGTCGGCAGGCGACTTGATGACGGGATGCCGGTCGCTGCTCCAGTCGGCGGGGCAGGTCTTCATGTTATTGATGATGGCACCACGGCGGCCATTGACGCCGACAGCCTTGGCAAAGACGCCCGGTGTCTCGCCCCGGCCCATATCGAAGGTGTAGAACTTGTTCAGCAGGTCGCCACGGACAGTGGCCGTCCACAAGCCGCCGACATATTTCATGCTGACCGTCTTCACGGCCTTGCCGCCCAAGCCTTGATTGTAGATACGCACCTTCACACCCTTGGCCTTGGCCGGTGCAAAGAGGCGGAATGTCGTCTGCTCGGGCGTGTACTCCATCTCGTTGAAATCGAAGTCCTGGGCGCGGGCTGCTGTCGCTACGATCATCAATATAAATAAAAACAGTCTGTTCATGTTCTTGGTGCTTGTCAGTTATTTCGCCATCAGGCTGATGGCGAAGCCGCCGCCGGGAGCCTCTTTGATCTTCAGGGTCTGTCCAGCCTTGACGGTCTTCTTAGTGATGGTATATGCCTGCGGATTCGTCTCATAATGAGCATTGGGGGCGTCGGCATAGATGGTGCAGTCGTACTGACGGCCCCTGTCAAGGAAGTCGAGCTTGACGACAGCGGTGTGCCCATTCTCGTCGCACTTGCCACCGACGAACCAGTTGTCAGTGCCCTTTGCCTTACGGGCCACGGTGATGTAGTCGGCGGGTTCTGCCTCCAAGTACTTGGAGTCGTCCCAGTCGCAGGCCACGTCGCGGATGAACTGGAAGGCGTCGTCGAACCGCTCGTAATGTTCAGGCAGGTCGGCAGCCATCTGCAGTGGCGAGTACATCGTCAGGTAGAGGGCCAGCGAACCAGCGATGGTGATGCGTGCCCACGACGTGTTGTCGCTCCACTCCTTCAACTTCGTCACGAAGATGCCCGGTGTGTAGTCCATCGGGCCGCCCTGCAGGCGGGTGAAGGGCAGGATGCAGGTATGGTCGGGGCGCGAACCGCCAAAGGCCTCGTACTCCGTACCACGGGCACTCTCGTTGCCGACGAGGTTCGGGTAGGTACGGCAGAGACCGGTAGGACGCGTAGCCTCGTGGGCGTTGACCATGATATGATGCTTGGCAGCCTCCTTGACGACATACAGGTAGTGGTTGTTCATCGACTGTGAGTAGTGGTGGTCGCCACGGGGAATGATGTCACCCACATAACCCGTCTTCACGGCGTCGTAGCCGTACTTGTTCATCAGCTGGAAAGCCTTTTCCATGTGACGCTCGTAGTTCTGCGTCGAACTGGAGGTCTCATGGTGCATCAGCAGTTTCACGCCCTTGGAGTGGGCATAGTCGTTGAGCATCTTGATGTCGAAGTCGGGATATGGCGTGACAAAGTCGAAGACGTCGCGCTTCCACATATTGGCCCAGTCCTCCCAGCCGACGTTCCAGCCCTCGACGAGCACCTCGTCGAGACCGTTCTTGGCAGCGAAGTCGATATAGCGCTTCACCTTCTCGTTGTTGGCGGCATGACGACCGTGCGGTTTCACCTTCGTCCAGTCTATCTGGTCGAGTTTGATGCTGGGGAAGTCGTTGGTATAGTGCCAGTTCGACTTGCCGACAATCATCTCCCACCACACGCCGCAGTATTTCGTGGGGTGAATCCACGACACATCGTCGAGGGCGCACGGCTCGTTGAGGTTCAGGATAAGGTTCGACGACAGCATATCGCGGGCATCGTCGGACACCAGCACCGTGCGCCAGGGCGTCTGACAGGGCGTCTGCATAGCACCTTTCAGACCGGTGGCATCAGGGGTGAGGTGGCTGACGAAGGTGAAGGGTTGCGGCAGCGCCGCAACACAGCCAACAGGTGCGGGAGTGTAGACGTTGCTGCTGCCGTCGAGCTTGGTGGTGAGCGCCTTGGTCTGGGCGTCAACCAGTTCGAGGTGCATCGTGGCATAGTCGGTGCAGGCAGCCTCATGGATGTTGATATACAGGCCGTCTTGTGACTTCATCTGCAAGGCTGTCTGCACACCCGTGGGCGAGAAGACGGCCACCGAGGAGTTGCCCCAGTTCACGGCATCCTTCATACGACCGCGAATCTCGCTGAGCTTCGTCTGCTGGGTCTCCTGCTCCTGGGTGTCGTAGTCGCCGGGGAGCCACCAGGCGGTGTGGTCGCCCGTCATGGCAAACTCAGTATGTTCCTCCTTGATGAGGAAATAGTTCAGTTCCTTCTGCTGCGGGAACTCGTAGCGCAGACTGATACCCTCGTCGTAGACGCGGAAGCGGATGATCATCTCGCGCTGTTCTGTTTGTTGCTGTAGCACAGCAACATACTCGACGTAGTGGTTGCGGATGGTCTTCGTCTCGCCCCATACCGGCTCCCAGGTCTCGTCTTTCTCGCTGGTTGCCTCTTCCTTGACGGTGAAGCCCGTCATCAGGTCGGTCTCTTGCAGTCCTTTTGAGGCGTGCTTGTCCTTCGCCAGTTCCAGACCGAGATGCGAAGGCAGCACGACGGCCTTGCCTTTATAGGTCATAGAGTACGTCGGGCGTCCGAACGCGTCAACCGAGAAGTTCAATTTCACATTGCCGTTAGGCGACTTCACCTCTGTTGCCATACACAATGCGCCATACATCATGCATAACAATACCACCGTTAAGAATTTTCTCATTTCCTTCCGCTTTGTATAATTAATGTGCTGATTTCCTCATTCAGTTCGTTGGCCTGCAGCAGCTGTTCGATAGTCAGGTGCATACGGTAGCGCCAGTAGTGGCGCGGATTGGCCGGGATGTTGATACGCTCGGCATTCTGGTCGGGCAGGCGCAGGCGCTCGTCGATGGAGAGCCAGTCCTGGAGCGACAGCAGACAGAGCATCGACGGCGACGTCAGGTGACGTGCAACGATGTCCTTGGCCAGCCAGCCAGGCAGCGGATGGGGAGCCGCACCACCTCGGTAGAGCATGGTGTTGAAATAGTCCTGCGTGCGCTCGTTGTCCTCGTCCCACCACTGGCGCAGCGTCGGCATATCGTGGGTAGAGATGGTGCATACGGAGCGGTAGGGGTTCTGCGACAAGTGGCCGAAGCGCACGTGAGGATCTTTCGGCATCGACTGTATCTCAAGGGAGAGGATGCGCAGCTCGTTCATCACCCAGGGCACGCAGTCGGGCACCATTCCTAAGTCCTCGGCACAGACGAGCATCCTTGTGGCCTGCGTCAGGCGCGGCAGTTTCTTCATAGCTTCCTGATACCAGAACTGGTTGTTGCGGCTGTAGAAGTAGTCGTTATACAAACGGTTGAAGCAGAACTTCTGGTCATCGGACAGCTGCTCGTAAGCCTCCTGATATTGGACGGCGATACGCGGATGCCAGCGGTCGGAGCGCTTGTGGTCGACGAGGAACAGCCCGTCAGAGAACTGCACGCCATAGCCTTCTATCTCCTCCTTACTCAACCCCAAGGCCGGGGAGAACTGTCCCATCAGTCCCGACTTCTCAGGCACGGGAATCTCCCAGATACGGAAGAAGCCCAGGACGTGGTCGATGCGGTAGGCGTCGAAATACTGTGCCATCTTGCGGAAGCGGCGCACCCACCACCGACAGCCGTCCTTCAGCATCTCGTCCCAGTTATAGGTGGGGAATCCCCAGTTCTGACCGTCGGCAGAGAACGGATCGGGCGGCGCACCGGCCTGTCCGTTCAGGTTGAAGTACTTCGGTTCCACCCAAGCCTCAACGCCGTCGCGGGAGATGCCGATGGGAATGTCACCTTTTAATATCACGCGATGCGCACGCGCGTACGTGTGAGCCTCCTGCATCTGCCGGTCGAGGTGATACTGCACGAAATACCAGAACTGCAACTGCTTCTTGGCCTTGAATGTCGTCTTCTGCGTGGCAGCCACCGTAGCACCGGCAGGCCACTGCTGGAATTCTGCGGTACCATAAAGGTCGCGGTAGTAACAGAAGGCGGCGTAGGGCACGAGCCACTCCATATTCTGCTCAAAGAAGGTCTTGTATTCAGCAGACTTTGACGTCTTCGTCCACTCCTGGTCAAAGAGCAGGCGCAGGTAGTCCATCTTGGCCTTGAACATACGCTCGTAGTCTATCTGCGGCAGGGCGTTCAGCTCCTGGCGCAGCTGCTCCATCTCCGCACGCTTAGCCTCATCCTTGATGGCGGGCAACTGGCGCAGGTCGCAATACTGCGGATGGAGTGCATAGATGCTGATGCTGTTATAGGGGTAGCTGTCCTGCCAGGTGCCGGTCATGTTGGTATCGTTGATGGGCAGCACCTGAAGGATGCGCTGGTGGGTCTTGTCACACCAGTCAATCATCTGCTTCAGGTCGCCGAAGTCGCCGACGCCGAAACTGCCTTCCGTACGGAGAGAGAAGACGGGGACAACGGTGCCGGCGCCTTTCCACGGATAGACGGGGAAGAAGGCCTGCGGCAGCTCATAGATGACGACGTCGCCCTTCTCCATCGGTCGCAGGGCGATGGAGCGGTTGATACCGTTCTCCCACATAGGCTGGTCGAGACCCAGTATCACAAACTTGAACTCAAAGGGATTGGGCAGTTGGGAAGCGTCCAGACTGATAACCCACTCGTGATTGTCATGCTCTATCATTGGCAGAGCCTTGTTGGCATCCCAGTTGCCAAGGAGTTCACAGCCTCCCACCACTGCCAGCTGCTCGCCAATGCGAGGCTGGGGCGCACGTACCTTCAGGCGCACGGTGCGCTGGAAGTCCGTCACAGGACTTGGCTCACACTGATTGTACATCACACACTCCGTGAATGCCGAACTGTACAGATAGGCATCTTCGGGAATATCTATCCAGTGGTCGTAGATAATATACTGCTGGCTATTTGCGGCAACGAACTCCACGCGGTGGGGAGCCACGAGCCACTCATGCCGCATCTCCTCTTCGCCACGCACCAAGGTATAGAAATAGTCCATGTAAGTGCTCATTTCTACATGCTTCGACAAATCATAGAACCAATGCCGCCCGTCGAGCGTGTTCATCTTATACTTGCCAATACCACCGTTCTCACTCATGACATTGAGTACCAGTTCTTCACCAAAGACCGTCTGATACTCCAGGTTAAATAGGATTTTCATTGCTTTACAGTTTTTAGTTTTTGCAAAGTTAGCAAAAATAATAACCCGCTGTTCTTTGTCAGCGGGTTATTAATCTATTATTCTGTGCAAACGATTGCATCTATTTCTTGTCCTTGATGCCGAAAACGCAGAGCGAGCCAAGAATGAAACTGACGCCGGCCACCAGCATCATCGACGACTGATGGCTACCCACCAACGACAGGATTGTGCCGCCACAAAGGGCTGCCACAATCTGCGGCACGCAGATGGTGCCGTTGAACAGGCCGAGATAAGCCCCCATGTGACCATAGCCCTGCAGGGCGTTAGTCACGAAGGTGAACGGCATGGCCAGCATCGCTGCCCAGCCGCAGCCAATGAGCAGGAACGGAAGAATCTGACCGTACATATCGGGAATGTAGGGGATGAGCAAGAATCCCAGACCGCCCAAGACGAGACTGACGGCGTAGGCCATCTTCGTGTTCTTGAATCGTGGCAGCAACGCTGCCCATCCCACGGAGCCCATAGCCTGGATGGCATAGAGCACACCGGTCCAGTTGGCAGCTTCCTGGTAGTCGGTGGTCGTCGGGTCGATAGTTCCCCAGACCGTCTCCGAGACGGCGTCAACGACATACGTCCACATATAGAGCATACCAGCCCAGCAGAAGAACTGCACCAGTCCCACGCGCCAGAAGGTTGACGGGGCGTTCTTCAGCAGGACAAACCAGTTGGCGCTTCCTTCCTGCTCTTCACTCACGGCATTATATTCGGCATATTCCTGCGGGTTCCACTCCCTGACTTTCGCCACGGTGTAAAGGACGCAGAGGATGAGGATGGCGGCACCGACGTAGAACGACCAGATGACGGAGTCGGGGACGACGCCCTCCGGGGCGACATTGCTCAGTCCTATCCACGTGAAGACGAAGGGGAACAAGAAGCCGACCACACTGCCGGCATTGCAGAGGAAGGACTGTATGCTGTATGCCTTCGCCTTCTGCTTCTCGTTGACCATGTCGCCTACCAGCATCTTGAACGGCTGCATGGCCATGTTGATGCTGGTGTCGAGCAGCATCAGGGCTACAAGTCCGAAGATAAGGGCCGTGCCGACAGCCATACCGAACGAACCGGCATTAGGCAGCAGGCACATAACGGCCACGGCTACAGCAGCACCTACAAAGAGGTAGGGGATGCGGCGTCCGAAGCGTGTCCACGTACGGTCGGAGAGCGTGCCGATAATCGGCTGCACCAGGATACCCATCAGCGGGGGCAGTATCCAAAAGAACGACAGCGAGTGGGGGTCGGCTCCCAGGGTACGGAAGATGCGTGAGATGTTTGCACTCTGCAAGGCGTAGGCTATCTGTACGCCAAAGAACCCGAAGCTCAGGTTCCATAATTTCCAAAACGATAAATCAGGTTTCTGTTTCATATTTCTTTTCTTATCTTGTTGTTCCTCTTATGATTAAGCGTGTCCGGACGACGCGCTTCTCCACCTTGTCCAACGGGATGTGGCCTTCCACTTTGTCAATCAGTATCTCGGCAGCCTCCTCCCCTACCCGCTTGCCACGCTGTTCGACGGTGGTGAGCATCGGATCGCAGGCCACGGCCCGCTGACCGTTGGTGAAACCACAGATGCTGATATCCTCTGGCACGCGGAGCCCCATACGCTTCACGGTGTAGAGGATGCCGATGGCCGTATCGTCGTTGACAGCGAAGAAGGCATCGGGGTAGTAGTCGCCATCGAAGAGGTCTGGCGTTATCAGTTCGGCGTCCTGACGGTTGTCGCAGATGCGTATCAGGCTCTCGTCGTATGTCAGGCCACGCTTCAGCAGGGCATCCTTGTAACCGTTGAAACGGTTCTTCGAGATTTCGAGTTGCATGGGCGAGCCATAGAACGCGATACGGCGGCAGCCGGTATCCATGAGGTAGGTCACGGCATTGAACGCCCCCATATAGTCGTCGACCACCACGCGGCTCGCGTTTACGCCCGTACATATCCGGTCGTAGAACACGATAGGGATGCCCGAGTCTATCAGCCGCTGGAAGTGCTCGTAGCTCTTTGTATCCTTAGCCTGCGACACGATGACACCACACACTTTCTGCCGGAGAAACATCTCGCAGATGCGGGCCTCGCACTCATATTGCTCGGCACTCAGCGCCACCATGATGTAATAACCGCGAGCCATGGCCGCCTCTTCGATACCCGTCAGGATGCTGGAGAAGTAGTAGTGTGTAAACTCCGGCACGATGACGCCGATAACCTTCGACGGCATTACCCGGGCGTGGCGCAATGCCTCGCCCATCACATTAGGATAAAAATTATGTTCGCGCGCGTATGTCTGTATCATACGACGCCTCTCCTCACTGATGCGCGGTGAGTTCTGCAAAGCCCGTGAAACCGTGGCTACCGACACACCCAACTCCTGGGCAATGTCTTTCATCGTAATTGGCGACCTGTCGCTCATATCGGTTTTTAGTTTACTGTGCAAAGTTAGGAAAAATCTTCACTCCTTGTTCTACTTATTCCGTGCAAAGCCGCATTATCGTTATGCAAACGTTTGCATAATCATAATAACGAATTTAAACAAAAAAAAGTACAATGAAAGCGAAAGAAAAGTAACTTTGCACCAAATTTTGTAACTAAAACTATAAAATTAACTAATTAAAGTAATGATGAAGCAGGTAAACATTCGAATCCCGCTTAGGATGCTCAGCCTAATGCTTGGGCTGTTCCTAACGGTAGGTGCCTTTGCCCAGATGACGGTAAAGGGCCATGTGAAAGACTCGCAGGGAGAACCCATCATCGGTGCTACCATCCGTGTTGCCGGACAGGCATCGGGTGGAGCTATTTCCGATTTCGACGGCAACTTCTCCATCTCTGCCAAACAGGGGGCAACGCTCACCGTCTCGTACATTGGTTACCAGACAGCCACGGTAGCTGCCGCTCCCAACGTCACCGTCATACTGCAGGATGACGCCACGACGCTGAACGACGTGGTGGTCATCGGTTACGGTGTGGCCAAGAAGAACGACCTCACCGGTTCTGTCGTTGCCATGAAACCCGATGAGAAGAATCACGGTATGGTGACCACAGCCCAGGACATGATCCAGGGTAAGATTGCCGGTGTGAACGTCAACACGACGTCGGGCGAACCTGGCGGAAGTGCCCAGATCCGTATTCGCGGCGGCGCTTCGCTGAACGCCTCCAACAGCCCGCTGATTGTCATCGACGGTATGCCGATGGACAACAATGCCACGAAAGGTATGAACAACCCGCTGTCGCTGGTCAATCCTAACGACATCGAGTCGTTCACCGTTTTGAAGGACGCCTCGGCCACGGCCATCTACGGTAGCCGCGGTTCTAACGGTGTCATCATCATCACCACCAAGAAGGGCCGCAAGAACCAGGCTCCGAAGGTCACTTACAACGGCACGTTCTCCGTCAGCTCTATCTCCAAGAAACTCGACGTGATGGACGCTGACGAGTATCGCCAGTTCATCAAGGACTACTATGGTGAAGGCTCTGACGCCTACAAAGGTCTCGGCGACGCCTCTACCGACTGGCAGGACGAGATCTACCGCAACGGTATCAGCCACGACCACAACGTGAGCGTCACCGGCGGCATCGGCAACTCGAAGTGGGCTATGCCCTACCGCGTCAGTGCCGGCTACACCAACCAGCAGGGTATCCTGAAGGGTTCTGACTACAGCCGCGTCACCGCAGGCTTTACGCTGAACCCCTCACTGCTCGACGACCACCTGAACCTGAACGTCAACGGTAAGTACGCCTACTCGAAGACGAACCCCGGCGGTCAGGGCGCCATCGGCAATGCCACCCGTATGGATCCGACGCGTCCCGTCATGAGCGACGCTGACGAGTTCAAGGGCTGGGGCGGCTACTGGCAGTGGACGAAGCCCACGACGAGCTACGACCCCACCTTCCCCTACGACCGCAACAGCGACGCGCCGTCGAACCCCGTAGAACAGATTGAGAACTACACCTTCTACAAGAAGTCTAACGTGCTGCTCGGCAACTTCGAAGCCGACTATAAGATTCACGGTCTGGAGGACATCCGCCTGCACATGAACCTCGCTGGCGAATATGCAACGGGTGGTGAGTACAACACGCCCTCGCGCTACTCCACCTACGCCTACTACTACGGCTGGGACGGTGAGAACACCGAGGAGAAGTACAACCTCATTGCCACGGCCTACGCCCAGTACTACAAGGACTTCAACAAGGACCACCACTTCGACCTGATGGGCGGTTACGAATACAGCCGCACGAAGTACTGGGGCGGCGAGACCGGTGCCTCGTACTATCCCTCTACCTATCTGGGTACTGACGACGACGGCAATCCCAAGGCCGGCACGCTCAACTCAAAGACAGACATCAACTGGCGCGGACAGATGGTGCTCGTCAGCTGGTACGGACGTGCCAACTACACGCTCATGGACCGCTACCTGCTCACCTTCACCGCCCGTTACGACGGTTCGAGCCGCTTCGCCGACGGTCATCGCTGGGGCTTCTTCCCCTCTGCTGCCGCCGCCTGGCGTATCAAGGACGAGGCCTTCATGAAGAACATCGATGCCGTCAGCGACCTGAAGCTGCGTCTCGGCTGGGGTAAGACTGGTCAGCAGGATACCGGCAAGGAGTACTACACACCGGTTTACAAGATGACCACCGGCACCGACCGCCTCTATCCTATCGGTCCTGACAACAGCGGTCGCCTGTTCCAGCCGCTGGTCTATAACAACGAACTGACGTGGGAGACCACCACGACATGGAACGTCGGTCTGGACTTCGGTATGTACGACCAGCGCCTGACATTGAACGTCGACGCCTACAAGCGCAACACCACCGACCTGCTCTGCACACCGACCATCGCTGCCGGTCAGAACTACGACAACGCCATGCTGCTGAATGCTGGCGAGCTGCAGAACTACGGTATTGAAATCGCCCTCACTGGCAAGCCTATTGTCAGCAAGGACTGGTTCGTAGAGTTAGGTGTTAACGCTGCCTATAATAACAATGAGGTGAAAGAGCTGTACGGTGGCCGCGATATGATTGAAGCTGGTCTGACCGTCGGTATGCAGAAGAACCTCACCTACCACAAGGTAGGCCAGCCCGCCAACTCGTTCTGGGTCTACCAGCAGGTGTACGACGAGGCCGGACGTCCTATCCAGGGTGTCTATGTCGACCGCAACGGCGACGGTGCCATCGACGACAACGACCGCTACTTCTACAAGAACATCCACGCTCCTTGGACGGGTGGTTTCTATCTGAAGGTGGCTTACAAGAACTGGGACCTCGGCACCAACTTCCGTGCCAGCATCGGCAACTACGTCTATAACGACCTCATCGAGAGCCGCATGAACACAGAGGTACGCTACAATGCTTCGAAGAACTTCTACGAGAACACCATGCCTGACGTGGCTGCCCTGAAGTGGAAGTCGTACGACTATCCTCTGAGCGACTACTTCGTGCAGAACGCCTCGTTCCTGAAGTGCGACAACATCACACTGGGCTACAACTTCGAGGAACTGCTGAAGACAGGCAGCTACAACGGTCTTAGCGGACGTGTCTACGCTTCGTGCACGAACGTCTTCACCATCACCAAGTACTCTGGACTCGACCCCGAGCAGACCTCTGGCTTCGAGGGCAGCGTCTATCCGCGTAGCCGCACCTTCCTCTTGGGTCTCAATCTGAACTTCTAATCACATCATTATAAATAAAGAACGCAATATGAAACTCAATAAATTCAAAGCAATGGTTCCTGCAGCCTTACTTCTGGCTGCCAGCGTGACCTCCTGCATGGACGACCTGGACAAGGGCAACATCGACCCTACCGTGCAGGCTGAGCCCGACCTTACCGCGCTCTACAGCAAGTGCTACGCCTGCCTTATCTTGGAAGGCATGGACGGCACTGCCGACTTCAAGTCCGACGACAATGGTAAGACCACCTTCATACGTAACGTCTTCAATGCCAACGTGCTGTCAACAGACGAGGGCATCTGCTGGTGGACCGACGGCGGTCTCGAGGACTATGGCAAGAACACGCCGAAGCCCAACAGCGACGCCATCCGCTTCCTGTACTACCGCCTGATTATGGACATCAGCTACTGTAACCACTACTTAGAGCTTGACGGTGCCCAGGCCGACCAGACGAAGCTGGCAGAGGTACGCTTCATCCGCGCATACCTCTATTATCAGATGCTCGACCTCTTTGGCGATCCCGCCTTCATCCCCGCTGTGTCGTCAGAGATGCCTAAGCAGGCTCACGCCTACAACGACAAGTTCCAAGAGGGTATGAGCCGCTCGGAGATGCTCGCATTAGGCCGCCAGTTCCTCTTTGGCTGGGTGGAGAACGAGCTGAAGACGGCCGAGGCCAACCTGATGGCTCCGCAGCCTAAGACCGACAACGACCCGAACTACGGCCGCGTCGACAAGGCTGCCGCATGGCTCATGTTGAGCCGTCTGTACCTGAACGCCGGTACCTACCTGAACAACAACGGCCAGGACAACCCCTACTGGGCACAGGCTTTAGAGTATGCCGAGAAGGTCATCAACTCTGGCTACACGCTGTTCGACGAGAGCAAGATGTCGGCCGCAGCCAAGGGTAACGGCTACAAGCCCTACGACCTGCTCTTCATGGGCGACAACGGTTCCAACGGTGCCAGCTGCGAGGCTATCTTCCCCCTGCTGCAGGACGGTAAGATTACCAAGGCATGGGGTGGCTCGATGTTCTTCATCGCTGCTATGTGGAATCCCGACATGTTTACCGTCACGGGCCTCGACGCCGCTACCACGAACAACACGTGGGCTGGTATGCGCTGCCGCCCGCAGCTGCTGGAGAAGTTCACCAGCAACCCCGCTTCTTACGTAGGCAAGACGGCTGCCGAGATTCGCGCTATGAGCACTGACGACCGCGCCATCTTCTGGGGCAAGGACCACACCCTGTCGGTATTGCCCAACAGCGAGTTCTCGCATGGCGTCACCACACCGAAGTGGAACAACAACTACTCTAACGGCGGCACGCCTCATGATGCCGGCGACGTCGACGTCGACTTCTTCCTGCTGCGCGTTGCCGAGGCTTACCTCAACGCTGCCGAGGCTGCCCTGCATCAGGGTGACGCTGGCAAGGCCAAGCAGTACATGGATGCCATCCGCACACGTGCCCATGCCGCCACCCGTGGCAGCTACACCTTAGACGACGTGCTCGACGAGCGTGCCCGTGAGTTCTACTTTGAAGGCATCCGCCGTCCCGACCTCATCCGCTACAACCGTTTCGGCGGTATCGACGTTGCCTACGGTTGGGAAGGCAAGGGCGGTAACGAGACCTACACCGGCGCTGCCTTCGAGAAGTACCTCAACGTCTATCCTATCCCCTCGACCGAGGTCATGGCCAACACGAACCTGACCCAGATTGACGGCTACAACGAAATTGATAATTGATAATTGAAGATTGAAGATTATGAATAGCAAGATATTTCATTCACTGACCATGTTCATGGCTGGTTGCGGCCTCGCCGCAACACTGACGGCCTGCTCGGACGACAACGACTCGAACCCCTCGCTGATACAGCCCACAGGGTTCACGCTGAACACGCCGGCCTACGTCAATGAGACCGTTGACTTAGAGTCGACCAGCGAACTGAAGCTGTCGTGGAGCCAGCCGCAATATACAAGCGACAACGCACCACTGCCGGTAACTTACGAGATACAGGTGTCGCCCACCAACTCGTTCACCGTGTCTACCGACCAGGCGGCTGCCGACGAGAGCGGTGCCACCGTCGCCGACTACGCCGCACTGGCCCGCACAACAACGAAGTGTGACTACACCCTCGTGTCAGCCGACCTCGACAAGGCGCTCGTACAGATTAAGAAGTGGACGGTTAACGAGGTGCCCGATGTCCAGACGGCCTTCATCCGCATCAACGCCTTCATCAACGAGAACGGCACACGTCTGAACAGCGTCGTCTCGAACGCCGTCGAACTGAAGTTCAACCCCTATTACATCGAGCTGAAGGACGCTGCTCCCATCATGTGGTATCTCGTGGGTAACAATATCCTCGACGGTTTATGGAGCAACAATCCTGGCGTGAGCAGCCTGCCGATGATGATTCAGAGCGACTTCGCCTACGACAAGGCAACAGGCGCTGGTGAGATCACCTATCTGAACTACTTCACCACCGACGGCTGGAAGATTCAGCCCGAGGACTTCAACTGGGACTATGGCTTTATGGCCTACAAATCGAGCGAAGATGCTGCAGCAGAAGCAAACAAAGCCCTCTATCGTAACGGCGGCAAAGACTATGGCAACATCTGGTGCGACCCTGAAGGCTACTACTTAGTGACAGTCAACACGGCCACCAACGAATGCTCCATCGTGAAGCAGGACATCACGCCGAAGGTCTACTCACAGATTTGCATGGCTGGCTCGTTCAACGAATGGGGCGATGCCAACATGACACCCGCCAACAAGAGCGGCGAGAACCACGTCTGGACTTACGTCATGGACGTTCCTGCCGGCGAGACCGTGCAGATGAAGTTCAAGATTGCCGGCTCATGGGACACCAACTGGGGCTACGGCTCTGAAGACGGCGAGGTGAACACCTGCGGTAAGGGCACTGGCGGTGGCAAGAACATCGGCGTAGCCGAAGGCACGTGGGTCATCGTCTTCAACGACATCACCGGCGAGTTCACTATCCTGCCGAAGGAGTAAACAGTTAGAAACCATTAAAGACTGAAACATTATGAAGAAAATAATATTTTGTGGTATCGCCTTGGTAGCAGGACTCTTGTCCTGCACCGAGGACTACACCGACTGGAGCACCCCGCAGAGCAATGCTGCCAAGGATGCTGCCCAGAAGTTGGAACTGGCCATTCAGCCTACCATCAGCTCCATCGACTTCGCTACCTATAAGGAGGAAGTCGTGCAGCTGTTCACGACGAATCTCACCGCCGAACAGGCCGACGCCTACGCACTGGCCATCACCGGCGAAGGCGCTGCTAACGCCGTCATCGTAGCTGCCGACGCTTATGGCAAGGTAGATACTGACGACCTGAAAGAGGCTGTGAAGACGCTCTACGGTGCCAATCCCATTGAGCGCACACTGAACATCGCCGTAGGAACCATTGCCAAGAACGCCACCGCCGACGGCGACGTCAAGGTGCAGCGCAAGGCAGGCCCCTTCACCCTGAAAGCCAAGCTCGATGCTCCTTACATCGATGCTGGCGGCTATTACCTCGTTGGCAACATCGACGGCTGGAAATGTGTACGCGTCGATGCCTTCCACATGACTAACAGCGGCGGCGACGTCTACGACAATCCTGTATTCACGGTAGAGATAGAGGCTGTCGACGGTGTCGAGACCTACGAGATCAAGGCCATCCCCGCTGCCGACTTCAAGGCCGACGGCAGCGTCAACACCTGGGACCGCGCCTTCTCAGCTCCCTCAGGCGTCGACGTCGTCAGCTACGAGGGTATGCTGTCGAACAACAATGCTGGCGGCAACATCAAGTTTGCTGCTGCCGACGGTGCCACCTCTTACCAGGTTACTATCAACGCCATGACGGCCACCTATACCGTCACGCCGATAACGGCCGGCGCCATCTTCGACACCGACCCCGTGCTCTACCTCACTGGCGACCACTACAACTGGGGCGCAGCAGCCGACAACTGGGTACCCCTGGTTCCCGTGCATAGCCACGCCAACCTGTCGTGGATCATCATCTACCTGCACCAGGGCGAACAGTTCAAGTTCGCACCTCAGCAGGGTTGGGGCAACGACTTCGGCATGAACGCTGAGTCCGTCGTCGACAACGCCGGCATGAATCCGTCGGGCGACAACAACATCGTCGTAGGCAACGCCGGATGGTATCTCATCAAGGTCGACAACACGCCAGGCGCACGCAAGGTGGAGTTCCTCAAACCGCAGGTTTACCTCATCGGCAACACCGCTGCTGCCGGATGGGAGGTGGCTGAGAGCGGCCTGTTCACCATCCCCGACACCGAGAACGGCAAGTTCGTATCGCCGGCCTTCGCCAAGGACGACGAGGTACGCATGTGCGTCAAGTTAGAAGGTGCCGACTGGTGGCAGACGGAGTTCGTCGTCACCGCCAAGGGACAGATTGACTACCGCGGCGCCGGCAACGACCAGGCACGCGTCAAGGTAACTACAGGCCAGAAGTGCTACCTGGACTTCACGAAAGGCTCTGGTTCGTACAAGTAGAAACAAACCTTAAATCATAGTACTTCGGCTCCGGTTCCGCAATAGGAATCGGAGCCGATTTCGTATTGTAAACGTTTGCGTGGATTACAGCGTCATACATAGGGTGTCCAACGGAAGAAAAGCGTAACTTTGCAGCACGAATAAATGGACTACAAGCTATGACCAAGAAACTACTTACTATCTGGATGATGGCTGCAACAGCCTTGACAGCCATGGCCACAGACATCCACGTGGCCACCAACGGCAACGACACGAACCCCGGCACGGAGGAGGCACCGTTGCAGACCATTCACAAAGCATTAGAGCAGGTGCAGGCCGGCGACCGCATCCTCATCCACGAGGGCACCTACACCATCAGCGAACGCCTGAAGATTCCCGAACTGCCAACGAACCCCGACCGCCGTTGTGAGATGCGCGCCTGGCCCGACGCCGCTGCCGGCAAGGTTGTCATCGACGGCTCGGCCATGAACCACAAGACGGAGTCGGCCTTCAAGATGGGACGCTGCATCTACGTGAACCATTTAGCCAACTACTGGACGTTCTACGGACTGGTGCTGCAGAATGCCGAGGATAACGGTATGAAGGTGGAGGGATCGTACAACGTCATCGAGCGCTGCGTGTTCCGCTGGAACAACGACACCGGCCTACAGATAGGTATGTACAAGGACTTCTCGATTGAGGAGACCAAGTCGCTGCCCATCAGTGGACAGCCGCAGTATAATCCTAACTACACCTACTGCCGCGGCAACAAGGTCATCAACTGCGATGCCTACGAGAACGCCGACCTGCGCACCTATAATGGCACGGACGACGGAGGCGATGCCGACGGCTTCGCCTGCAAGCTCTTCCCCGGGCCTGGCACCGAGTTCCACGGCTGTCGCGCCTGGACGAACAGCGACGACAACTGGGACCTCTATATGGTCTACCACCCCGTGGTCATCGACCACTGCTGGGCCTGGCACGCGGGCTACCTGAAGGGCGGCAGCGAGGGCAAGAATGGCAACGGTTTCAAACTCGGCGGTGGCGGCAGCGCCGGCGGAGCGGCTTTCGACCAGTCGGTAGGCGCCCATGTCGTGACCAACTGCGTGGCTTTCGGCAACCTGCATAAGGGCTTCGACCAGAACAACGCCTACGAGGGGATGTACATCATCAACTGTACGGCCTGGGGCAACGAGTACAACTACCGCTTCCCCACGATGTTCAAGTATGGCACGATGACCATCCGCAACTGCATCGGCTGGGGCGCCACAGCCCAGAAGAGCGGCGTCAACATTGGCAACCACGAGTTTCTGTCGCCTGACAAGGAGGGCTACCGCGAGCCAGACACCGACTTCAACTCCTGGACAACACTCGACGGCTGCAGCCCTATCAAGGAGGGCTACAAAGAGGGCAAGACGCAGATTGTGACCAAGGACTATTCGGGCGAGTTCCTGTCGTTGAGCGCCGACGATTTCATGGCCGACCGCCAGGCCGACGGTTCGCTGCCCGACAACGGCTTTGCGCGACTGAAAGCCGGCAGCGTAATGAAGGACAAGGGCACACCCATCATCGGCTTCACCCCCACCCGCAAGATGACAGCCGAAGAGGCGGTGGCGGCCGGACTGGAGTTGATGACGGCCGACGACATCTATATCGGCTACAACGATGCGGCACCCGACTTTGGAGCCTTCGAACTGGACGGCATACCAGCAGAGTTCCTCATTCCTGAGAAGATTACGCTGACCTGCAAGACGGCCAACTCGGCACAGGAAGTCGTCGAGGGGCAAGCCATAGAGCCCATCATCTACGAGATGAGCGTGGCAGGGACGACAGCCGTCGTCAGTCAGTTGAGCGAAGGACTGACATATACCGTTGACGGACAGACGATTACCATCAGCGGCACACCCGCAGCCGGCTGCACCTACACGCTGACTGTCAGCGGCGACCGCGAGGCGGGGGTGAAGGATGTCAGCACGACGGGGTCTGTCAGCGTGGTCAAACCCTTCAAGGTGCTCACCGGCGACTGGTATCACTTTCAGGATGCCTGGGACGCGCTGCCCGCCGACCTGCAAGGCGTCATCGAACTGATTGACGGCGCCATCGCCACGAGCTACGACCCGGCCAAGACCGAGAGCGGCGGCAACATACCCGGCGGCTGCACCAAGGGTGGCATCGATATGTCGAAGAGTGGCGGCGGACTGCGTTGGCACTTCACCGACGGCGTGTTACAGCTACTGGTGAACCTGCACTTCACCGGCGATCGTTCCTACAAGCTGAACTGGACGCTGGCCGACGGTACACAGGGGACGAAGACGACAGACAAGATGAAGAAGCAGACGCTCTTAGCCTGGAACCTCTTAGACGTGGCCGGCATTGCCGACGGCAATAAGGTTCGCACCCTCGAACTGCTGAACAACTCGTCGAGCGGTGGTGCCCGCATCTACGACGTCTATATCCGCGTGCCCGACACTTCGGCAACTGGCATTTCTACTGTCGGAACAAAGAAGACAGCCGCCAAGGTTACAAAGCACCTTGACGGCCGCCAGCTCGTCATCGAAAAGGATGGTGTGCGTTATACGCTGATGGGTACAGTCCGTTAATACGCTTGTTCGTGCACGCCCTTGACGGCACGCCCACTGGGGTCGTTCATACCCTTGAAGGCAGCGTCCCATTCGAGGGCGATGGCTGTTGAACAGGCAACAGATGCCTCGCTGGGCACGCTCTGTGCGGCACTGTCAGAGGGGAAATGCTCGGCGAAGATGCTACGGTAGTAGTATTCCTCCTTGTTCTTCGGCGGATTGATGGGGAAACGCTCTGCGGCGTGCGCCATTTGCTCGTCGGTGACGGCTTCGGAAGTTATCTGCTTGAGCGTGTCAATCCATGAGTAACCCACACCGTCGCTGAACTGCTCCTTCTGTCGCCAGGCCACCTCGGCAGGCAGCATGTCGGCGAAAGCCTCACGAACAATCTTTTTCTCCATCGTTGTTCCAGGACACATCTTGGCCTCGGGGTTGGTGCGCATGGCAACATCGAGGAACTCCTTGTCGAGGAAGGGTACGCGTCCTTCGACGCCCCAAGCGCTCAGGCTCTTGTTGGCACGTAGACAGTCGTACATGTAGAGCTTCGAGAGCTTGCGGACGGTCTCTTCGTGGAAGTCCTTGGCCGTCGGCGCCTTGTGGAAATAGAGATAGCCACCGAAAATCTCGTCGGCACCCTCGCCCGAGAGCACCATCTTGATGCCCATCGACTTGATGACACGTGCCAACAGGTACATAGGCGTTGAGGCGCGTACGGTGGTGACGTCGTAGGTCTCGATGAAGTAGATGACGTCGCGGATGGCATCGAGGCCTTCCTGGATGGTATAGTTGATCTCGTGGTGAACGGTGCCGATATGGTCGGCCACGAGCTTCGCCTTGGCCAGGTCGGGAGCTCCTTTCAGTCCTACGGCGAATGAGTGCAGGCGGGGCCAGTAGGCCTTGGTCTTCGAGTCGTCCTCGATACGCATCTCAGAGTATTTCTCGGCAATGGCGGAGATGACCGATGAGTCGAGGCCGCCGGAAAGCAGCACGCCATAGGGCACGTCCGACATCAGCTGACGCTTGACGGCATCCTCAAGGGCATCATGGATGGCTTCGACACTGGCTGAGTTATTCTTTACAGCGTCGTACTTCATCCAGTCGCGCTGGTAGTAACGCTTCATACCGGGTTCTCCACTGTAATAATAATGTCCGGGGAGGAAGGGTTCATACCTTTCGCACTGTCCTTCGAGGGCCTTCAACTCGGAGGCCACATAGACCGTTCCGTCGCTGTCGTAACCTATATAAAGAGGTATCACGCCGATGGGGTCGCGGGCAATCAGGAACACGTCAGTCTCTTCGTCGTACAAGACAAACGCAAAAATTCCGCTCAACTGTTCCAGCATCTGACAAATCTGCTCATGAGTGTAATCACTCCCCTCGCCTTTCGGAGAGGGGCTGGGGGTGAGGCTTCTATACAGCGCCAGTATCACCTCGCAGTCAGAGCCCGTCTGGAACTCATACTGTCCGGCATAGCGGCGGCGGATCTCCTGATGGTTATAGATTTCGCCGTTAACGGCCAGCACCTGCAAGCCTCCCCCATCCCCCTCCAAAGGGCGGGGGCTATAAAGCGGCTGTCCGCCACTCTCAGGGTCGACGATGCTCAGTCGTTCGTGGGCAAGGATGGCGCTTCCGCCGCAATAAATACCACTCCAGTCAGGTCCGCGATGACGGATTTTCTGACTCATCTTCAGCGCCTTTTCACGTAGCGCATGCGTCTGCTCTTTTACATTTAATATTGCTACAATTCCACACATAATCTTAATTTACAATTTGACGATTTACAATTTACTATTTATATTTCTCTCTGATGTGTTCTTCATACTCTGCCAGTTCCCGCTCGCCAATCTGCGCCAGTCCGTAATGCTCGTCATGCTGCGAGAAGTCGAGGCCGACCTTCTCGCTGTAGGCTGATACGCGCATGGGAATGAGGCTGTCGATGAGTTTGTAGCCCAACCAACTCGCAGCAAAGGTGTAGACAAACACGATGGCGATGGCCAGCAGATGGTAGAGGAAGATGACAAAACCATCCCATGTGCCGGCAATGAGACCTTCTTGGATGAAGATACCTGTCAGTACCGTGCCGAAGATACCACCCGTTCCGTGCGTGGGAAAGACGTCAAGAGCGTCGTCTATGCTGGTGTGCGAGCGCCAATAGACGGCAACGTTACAAATCAGCGTGATGACGAAGGCAATAAAAATGCTCTGCCCCACAGTGACATAGCCTGCCGACGGGGTGATAGCCACCAAGCCGACGACGCACCCCACAGCAGCACCCATAGCCGACGGCTTGCGTCCACGCAGGCAGTCGAAGAATATCCATGTCATCATGGCTGTAGCCGAAGCGGTGTTGGTGTTCAGAAACGCTTTGATGGCTTGTCCGTCAGCGTGGAGCGAAGAACCCGCATTGAAGCCAAACCAACCGAGCCACAGCATGGCTGCACCCAGAAGTACAAAGGGGATGTTGGCTGGTTCGCTCTTACGGGTCTCCGCTTTGCGGCGTCCCAAGTAGATGGCTCCTGCCAAGGCTGCCACACCGCTCGATGCATGCACGACAATACCACCGGCAAAGTCAATGACACCCCACTTCATAAACAGTCCTTCGGGATGCCACGTCATGTGGGCCAGCGGACAGTAGATGATGAAGAAAAAGAACATCATGAAGAACATATACGCCGAGAACCTGACACGTTCAGCAAACGACCCCGTAATAAGAGACGGTGTGATGATAGCGAACTTCATTTGGAACAGTGCGAACAGCGCTAACGGAATCGTTGCACCACCTAAGATATTACCTGCAGGCGTAGTATAGACGTCTGCACCTACACCATGAAACATAAGAAACGTCAGCGGATTGCCAATGACGCCACCGATGTCGTCGCCGAAGCATAGCGAGAAACCGACGACTACCCAGAGGACGGAAATCAGTCCCATGGCGATGAACGACTGTAGCATGGTGCTGATAACGTTCTTCGCCCCCACCATACCACCATAGAAAAACGACAGTCCGGGCGTCATCATCAACACGAAAATCGTGGCCGTGATGAGCCATGCCACGTCGGCGGCCGAGATGACCGACCAGTCACACTCAAACGACGGCTCTCCCACCGCCAGTCCTGCAAAGGCAATGAGCGTCATTGCCGTCATCAGGATTATCCATCTCTTTTTAATCTTCATACCTTTATGCTTTTAAATCTTATAATCCGTCACTATTTTTGAATACCTTCTGATCAACATAATTGACGAAAGCCTGGTTACACAGCCGTGTGCCGCCGGGGGTGGGGTAGTGTCCCGTAAAATACCAGTCGCCTGGGTGGTTGGGGCAGGCTTCGTGCAGGCCTTCGATGCTCTGGAAAACCAGTTCAATGGGTGCCTGCATGTTCGTAGGACGCAACATCTCGACAATTTTCGCGTTGATCTCGTCGACCGTGAACGGGGCGTAGATCGCACGAACATAGTTGAAAGCCTCCCCAAGCCCCTCCGAAGGAGGGGGTGTTTGGTTACTTGGATCAGCCTTCGTAGGTATCTGAACATCCCCTCCTTCGGAGGGGCTTGGGGAGGCCTTGCATTTCCTGTACGTCTCATTCACCAGCTGCCACAGGCCGCGCTCCTCTATCAGCGCCATCGTGGCGCGAAAGGCACAGAACTCCTCTAAACGTGCCATGTCGATGCCGTAGTAGTCTGGATAGCGAATCTGCGGCGAACTGCTCACCATCACAATCTTTTTGGGGTGCAGACGGTCGAGAATCTTGAAGATGCTCTCCTTCAAGGTCGTACCGCGTACGATGGAGTCGTCGATAATCACGAGGTTATCCTTGTAGGGTTTTAACGAGCCGTAGCTGATATCGTAGACGTGGGCGGCCAGATCGTTGCGTTCAGAGTTGTCGGCAATGAAGGTGCGCATCTTGATGTCTTTCCATACTACCTTCTCCGTGCGGACGTTATAGCCTTGCTGCCGGAAACCGTCAGTCATGCCGTAGTAAGCAACTTCGGCGGTGTTGGGGATATATGAAAAAACGGTGTTGTCGATGTCGTTGTCAATAGCATTCAGGATGGCTGGCGTCAGCTGTTCGCCGAGTCGTTTGCGCTCCTGATAAATATCGCAATCGGAACCACGGCTGAAATAGATGCGTTCGAAGGAGCAGGCTGACAGCTGTTGGGCGGGCATGATCTGCTCAAGTTTGCTTTCGCCATTCTTATGTACTATGATGGCCTGACCGGGCTTCAACTCACGGATGTCCTCGGCCTGAAGGTCGAAGGTTGTCTGCAACACGGGGCGCTCGCTGGCCACGGCAATAATTTCGTCATCTTGATACCAGAATGCCGGACGGATGCCCCAGGGGTCGCGCACGGAGAACATCTCGCCGCTACCGGTCAGTCCGCACATCACGTAGCCGCCGTCGTAATGCTGCATGGTTGTGCGCAGCACGTTGGCCATTTCCACGTGGTCGTCAATGTAGTTGGTGATGTCTGTGCCCTCGAGTCCTTTGTTTTTCGCCTCCACGAACAGTCGCTCCACCTCGCGGTCCAGACGGTGGCCCATCAGTTCGAGTGTGATGTAGGAGTCGCCGTAGATGCGTGGCGATTGCCCTTGGGCTGTCAGAAAATCAAAGATCTCGTCGATGTTGGTCATGTTAAAGTTGCCGCACAAACAGAGGTTTTTGGCGCGCCAGTTGTTACGGCGCAAGAATGGATGAACGAACGTCAGTCCGCTTTTGCCAGTCGTCGAATAGCGCAGGTGACCCATCAACAGCTCACCCTTCATCTCCTCCGTCACACGACTGAAAATCTCCGTGATGGCATCCTTGCCCTCAGCCTTTTCACGGAACATATACTCCGTTCCGGGCTTGTTTCCGAGACTCACCGAGGCGATACCTGCTCCCTCCTGACCGCGGTTGTGCTGCTTCTCCATCATCAGATAGAGTTTGTTGAAGCCGTAGGCCCAGGTGCCGTATTTCTTTTCGTAATACGACAGCGGTTTCAACAGGCGAATCATCGCCACACCACATTCATGCTTTAATTGCTCCATTAATGTTTAATCTTTAATGTTTAATGTTTAATTGTTTCAATGAAACTCATAAACAGAGGATGCGGGTGGAGCACGGTCGATGAGTATTCGGGGTGGAACTGCGTGCCGATGTACCAGCGCTTTTCTGGTATCTCGACAATCTCTACGAGGTCGGCGGCAGGGTTAATGCCTACGCACTTCATGCCAGCCAGCTCATATTCCTCTTTATAGGCGTTGTTGAACTCGTAACGATGGCGGTGTCTCTCGCGGATGCTCGTAGCTTTTCCGTAGGCCTCCGCTGTACGACTGCCTTCTCGCAGTTCACAATCGTATGCACCCAGTCGCATGGTGCCACCCATTTGTGTGATGGTCTTCTGTTCCTCCATCATGTCAATGACATTATGTGGTGTCTTATCGTCCATCTCGGCACTATTGGCATCCTTATAGCCCAACACGTTGCGGGCGAACTCTATGACCATCATCTGCATACCCAGACAGATGCCGAAGGTGGGAATGTTGTGGGTGCGGGTGTATTCGGCAGCAATGATTTTGCCCTCGATGCCACGCTGACCGAAGCCTGGACAGATGACGATGCCCGCCATACCCTCCAGTTGTGTGGCGACGTTTTCCGTCGTCAGCTCCTGACTGTTCACAAAGTGCAGACGGACTTTCACGTCATTATAGATGCCGGCGAGGTTGAGGCTCTCGCGGATGCTCTTGTAAGCATCCTGCAGGTCATACTTGCCGACGAGTCCGATGTGTACCTCGCGCTTGGCATTGCGTTGTTTGTCGAGGAAGTCGTGCCACGGTTTCATTGCCGGGGTTTCACCCACGGGGATGCCGATCTTGCGCAGGATGGCGGCGTCAAGCCCCTGTTTCTGCATGCTCACGGGCACTTCGTAGATACTCGGCATATCCTCGCTCTGCACGACGCACTCCAGATCGACGTTGCAGAACGAAGCAACCTTCATGCGCATACCATCATCGAGGTGACGTTCCGTGCGTAGCACGAGAATGTCGGGCTGGATGCCCATTCCCTGCAATTCCTTTACCGAGTGCTGTGTAGGCTTTGTCTTCAGCTCGTCGGCAGCCTTCAGGTAAGGCACATACGTCAGGTGGACGCAAACGGCATTACGGCCCAACTGCCAGCGCAACTGGCGGATAGCCTCCATGAACGGCGCGCTCTCGATGTCGCCGATGGTGCCGCCGACTTCGGTGATGACAAAGTCGAAAGCCCCCCCTACTGCCCCCGAGGGGGCTTCATTTGTTTTGAGCGCAGAAACTATAGTGTCCCCCTCGGGGGACGAAAGGGGGGCTTCCCTCAGCATCCTTCGCTTGATCTCGTCCGTGATGTGCGGCACCACCTGAATCGTCTTGCCTAAATAGTCGCCGTGGCGCTCACGGTCGATGACAGTCTTGTAGATGCGGCCAGTGGTTATCGAGTTGTTGCGCGTCGTGCGTATGCCCGTGAACCTTTCATAATGTCCTAAGTCGAGATCGGTTTCAAAACCGTCTTCCGTCACGTAGCACTCACCGTGCTCGTAGGGGTTTAGTGTCCCTGGGTCGATGTTGATATACGGGTCGAACTTCTGGATAGTGACTTTGAAGCCGCGCGCCTGTAACAGCTTACCGATGGAGGCGGAGATGATGCCCTTGCCTAACGATGAAACGACACCGCCCGTCACGAAAATGTATTTAGTATCCATATTCTTTTCACCTTTCTAAAATCGACCGCAAAAGTAATACATTTCGCATAAAAAAACATCTGAAGCAATGACTTTTTGAGTGTTAAAAAAGCATTGGAATGACATTTTGTAAACATAAACATGATTTATTGTGACGTTTTGCTAACATTTTAGCTGTAAAGGCTGATAAAATGTAGCATATCGTCAAAATGCGGCTGTGTGACATCATGAGAGCGTAGTAAAGTGATGATGTTATAATTTATAGTTTGAAGGTTACTCAACAAGAGGAAAATTACAAAGTGTAAGCAATAAGGCTTAACTCGCGATGAATGGTTGTCAAAATGAAAGTAATAATCGTAAAATACAACCAAAATGTTAGTTGTTAAATAATATTAGAATAAAAGTGAAAGCAAAAGTTTGTGTATTTTGACAATCTGCATTACCTTTGCAGCCGAAAAGAAACAACGTGCAAAAAATAGTAAATAAATAGTAAGGATAATATGTTGGATTGCAAATTTCAAGGACTTTATCAGCCCAGCTATGAGCATGATGCCTGCGGCGTGGGCATGGTGGTGAACATTCATGGCGGTAAGAGTCATGAACTGGTTGACAATGCACTGAAGGTGCTTGAGAACATGGAACACCGTGGCGCCGAGACACGCGACAAGACCGGTGATGGTGCGGGTATCATGGTACAGATACCCCACGAGTTTATTTTGTTACAGGGTATTCCCGTGCCGGAAAAGGGTAAGTACGGTACTGGTTTGGTGTTCCTGCCTAAGGACGAGAAGGCCCAGCAGGAGATTCTGAGCGTGATGATCGAGGAGATTGAGCGCGAGGGCTTGCAGCTGATGCATCTGCGCACGGTGCCCACCAACCCCGAGGTGCTGGGTGTGGCTGCCCGCGAGGTGGAGCCGGATATCAAGCAGATATTCGTGAAGAGAAGCCTCACCCCCGGCCCCTCTCCAAAGGGCGAGGGGAGTGATTACAACCCTGTCGAAGAAGAAAAAGCCTTCGAGCGTACATTATATATTGTAAGGAAGAGAATCGAGAACAGGGTAGCCAAGCTATCTACTCCCCTCTCTGGCAGAGAGGGGCAGGGGGGAGAGTCCGACTTCTACATCTGTTCTCTTTCCTCAAAGAATATTATCTACAAGGGCATGCTGACCAGCGGACAGCTTAGGCGGTATTTCCCTGATTTGTCGAACGACTATTTTACAAGCGGACTGGCGCTGGTACATTCCCGTTTCAGCACAAACACATTCCCTAAATGGAAACTGGCCCAGCCCTTCCGCTTGTTAGCCCACAACGGAGAAATAAACACCATTCGTGGTAACCGCGGCTGGATGAAGGCAAGAGAGAGTGTGCTGAGCAGTGAGGCGCTGGGCGACATCAAGGAACTGCGCCCGATTGTGCAGGACGGCATGAGCGACTCTGCTTCACTCGACAATGTATTCGAGTTCCTGATGATGAGCGGACTCTCGTTGCCACAGGCCATGGCCATTCTGGTGCCCGAGAGCTTTAACGATAAAAATCCTATTTCAGAAGATTTGAAAGCCTTCTACGAATATCACTCTATCCTGATGGAGCCGTGGGACGGTCCTGCCGCACTGCTGTTTAGCGATGGTCGCTACGCAGGCGGTATGTTGGACCGCAACGGTTTGCGCCCCAGCCGCTACACCATCACCAAGCAAGGTATGATGGTGGTAGCCTCTGAGGTTGGCGTCATGGACTTTGAGCCCGGCGACGTGGTATCAAAGGGTCGCCTGCAGCCAGGAAAGATTCTGCTGATTGATACTCAGGAAGGCAAGATTTACTACGACGGCGAGATTAAGGAGAAGCTGGCTAAGGCCCATCCTTACCGTGAGTGGCTGAACGAGAACCGCGTACAGTTAGAAAAGCTGAAGAGTGGCCGTCATGTGGACAACGGCGTAAGCGACCTCAACGCTAAGCTGGTGACCTTCGGATTCGGTCAGGAGGATATTGACAAGACCATCATCCCGATGGCTACAGCAGGTCAGGAGCCTGTAGCTGCGATGGGTAACGACACCCCGCTGGCTGTCATTTCTGACCGTCCGCAGGTGCTGTTCAACTACTTCCGTCAGCAGTTTGCACAGGTCACAAACCCTGCCATCGACCCTATCCGCGAGGAACTCGTGATGAGTCTTACCGAATACATCGGTGCCGTGGGTACCAACATCCTGACGCCCGATGCATCGAACTGTAAGATGGTGCGCCTGCCGCAGCCGGTTTTGACCAACACACAACTTGATATACTTTGTAACATCCGCTACAAAGGCTTCAAGACGATAAAATTGCCCATGACGTTCAAAGCCCACCCCCAACCCCTCCCCAAGGGAGGGGAGCCTGATTACACTCAGGCTGGAGAGGATTTGCGCACAGCTCTTGATAAGTTATGTAAAGATGCTGAGAACGCTGTCGATGATGGCTATAACTACATCATTCTGACGGATAAGGTATCTGAAGACCCCTCCCTTGGGGAGGGGATGGGGTGGGCTTTCATCCCATCGCTGCTGGCCGTTAGTGCCGTTCACCACTACCTGATTAGCGTGGGTAAGCGTGTGCAGACCGCGCTGATTGTGGAAAGCGGTGAGATTCGCGAGGTAATGCACGCTGCCCTGCTGCTGGGTTACGGTGCCAGCGCCCTGTGTCCTTACATGACGTTTGCCGTGCTGGATGACCTGGTGAAGAAACATAAGATTCAAGAGGAATACGCTACTGCCGAGAAGAACTACATTAAGGCGGTGGATAAGGGCCTGAAGAAGATTATGTCGAAGATGGGTATATCTACCATCCGCTCTTATCGTGGTGCGAAGATCTTCGAGAGCATCGGACTGAGCGAGGACCTGCTGCGTCGCTACTTCGGCACAGAGGTAAGCACCATTGGTGGCGTGGGCCTGAAGGAGATTGCACGCGATGCCATTGCCCTGCATGAGGCTGCCAAGGAGCAGACGCTGCTGCAGAACCAGGGTCAGTTTGCTTGGCGCAAGGACGGTATCAAGCACGCCTGGAACCCCGAGACGATTGCCAAGCTGCAGTTGGCTACCCGTCAGGGTAACTACGATAAGTTTAAGCAGTGGTCGAAGCTGGTGGATGAGAAGGAGAGCCCCATCTTTATCCGCGACTTCTTCGGATTCAAGAAGGCTGCTAAGCCAACCCCAATCGACGAGGTTGAAAGCGTTGAGAGCATCGTGAAGCACTTCGTAACAGGTGCCATGTCGTTCGGTGCCCTGAGCATCGAGGCCCACGAGGCACTGGCCCTGGCCATGAACAAGCTGGGCGCCCGCAGTAACACCGGTGAGGGTGGCGAGGACAACGCCCGCTACCACTCGGAGGTGGACGGTGTAAGCCTGAGCTCGAAGACCAAACAGATTGCATCTGGACGTTTTGGTGTGACCGCCGAGTACCTGGTGAATGCAGAAGAAATACAGATTAAGGTGGCCCAGGGTGCAAAGCCTGGTGAGGGCGGACAGCTGCCTGGCTTTAAGGTTAACGAGATTATCGCCAAGACGCGTAACGCCATCCCCGGTATCTCGCTCATCTCGCCTCCACCTCATCACGATATCTACAGTATCGAGGACCTGGCACAGCTCATCTTTGACCTGAAGAATATCAACCCCACAGCTGCCGTAAGCGTAAAGCTGGTGGCCGAGAGCGGTGTAGGAACCATTGCCGCTGGTGTGGCTAAGGCCAAGGCCGACCTGATTGTGATCAGTGGTGCCGAGGGTGGCACAGGAGCCAGCCCCGCGTCGTCAATGCGCTTCGCGGGCATCTCGCCTGAGATCGGTTTGGCCGAAACGCAGCAGACACTGGTGATGAACGGCCTGAGAAATCAGGTGCGCCTGCAGACCGACGGACAGTTGAAGACGGCAAAGGATGTCATCATTATGGCGATGCTGGGTGCTGATGAGTTCTCATTTGGTACGCTGCCGCTGATCGTGCTGGGCTGTGTGATGATGCGTAAGTGTAATACCAATACCTGTCCCATGGGTGTGGCCACGCAGAACCCCGAGCTGCGCAAGCACTTCGAGGGTAGAGCCGAATACGTGGTTAACTTCTTTACCTTCCTGGCCGAGCAGGTGCGCGAATACCTGGCCGAGATTGGTGTGAAGAGTCTGAAGGAAATCATCGGACGCACCGAGTTAATCGAGGTGAACACCGAGAACGCAACCGATAAGCAGAAGACCATCGACTTCGCCCGTCTGCTGCACAAGCCCGAGACCGACAAGGCTCTGTACTGGGACCGCGGCGCCTATACGAAGGTGAGCGGCGTGAAGGACGAGGAGATCATCCGCGCGGCGCAGAAGGCCATCGTCGGCGGCGAGGAAGTGACGCTCGACTACGCCATCAAGAATACCGACCGCGCCGTGGGCACCATGCTGAGTGGTGCCATCGCCCAGAAGTACGGCGAAGCGGGCCTGCCCGACGGAACCATCAAGATCAAGTTCAAGGGCTCGGCCGGCCAGTCGTTCGGCGCCTTTGCCGTGCGCGGTCTGGACCTGCGCCTCGAGGGCGAGACCAACGACTACTTCGGTAAAGGCCTCAGCGGCGGTCGAATCTCGATTCTGCCCCCCGCTCGTCGCAGTGACGAATTCAAGGCCGAAGAAAATATCATCGCCGGCAACACCGGTCTCTACGGCGCGACCTCCGGCGAGCTCTATATCAACGGTAAGGTGGGCGAGCGCTTCGGCGTGCGCAACAGCGGAGCCATCGCCGTCATCGAGGGCGCCGGCGACCACTGCTGTGAGTACATGACCGGCGGTCGCGTGGTCGTTCTCGGTAAGACCGGCCGCAACTTCGCCGCTGGTATGTCGGGCGGCGTGGCCTACGTTTACGACCCCGATCACACGTTCGACTACTTCTGCAACATGGACATGGTCGAGCTCTCGCTGGTTGAGGACAGCGTCAGCCGTAAAGAACTGCTCGAGCTCATCCGTCAGCATTACCTGCACACGGGTTCAGCCCTCGCAGGCCGGATGCTAGACGACTGGCACCGTTACATCGAGGACTTCATCCAGGTGGTGCCCATCGAGTACAAGCGCGTGCTCGAGGAGGAGAAAATGAAGAAACTGCACGAGAAGATTGCCGACATCCAGCGCGACTATTAATCATTTAATGTTTAATCTTTAATGTTTAATCTTTAATGTTTAATCTTTAATGTTTAATGTATTAAGATGGGAAATCCAAAAGCATTTTTAGAGATACACCGCCAAGAGGCGGGCTACCGTCCGATTCACGATAGAATCCACGATTTTGGTGAGGTGGAGCAGACGCTCAACACCCGCGAACGTAAACTGCAGGCAAGCCGCTGCATGGACTGCGGCGTACCCTTCTGCCACTGGGCATGTCCGTTAGGCAACAAGGCGCCTGAGTGGAACGACGCCCTGTACAAAGGTGACTGGGAGTTGGCCTATAAGCTCCTGACTTCTACCAACCCCTTCCCCGAGTTCACCGGCCGCATCTGTCCTGCACTCTGCGAGAAGGCTTGTGTGCTCAACCGCTTCAACCACGAGCCGACCACCAACCGCGAGGACGAGTGCGCCATCATCGAGGCCGCATTCCGCGAGGGCTTTATACAGCCTCGTACCGACATCCAGCGCAACGGAAAGAAGGTGGCCGTGATAGGTGCCGGCCCTGCCGGACTCGCTGCCGCCAACGACCTGAACCAGATGGGCTACACCGTCACCGTCTTCGAGAAGAACGAAGCTGCCGGCGGCCTCCTCCGCTACGGTATCCCCAACTTCAAGCTGAATAAGGCCATCATCGACCGCCGCATCGCCCTGCTCGAACAGGAAGGCATCGAGTTTAAGTACAACGTTGAAGCCTCCTCAAGCCCCTCCGAAGGAGGGGGTGTTGAGATACATTTATCCAATGTTTCAGGGAACAATTCCGATGCTTCAGGTAATCAAACATCCTCTCCTTCGGAGGGGCTTGGGGAGGCCTTCGATGCAATCGTGATTGCATCGGGCACCCCCACAGCCCGCGACCTCAAGGCCCCCGGCCGCGAACTGAAGGGCGTACACTTCGCCCTCGAGTTGCTCTCCCAGCAGAACCGCGTGCTGGCAGGCATGGAGTTCAGCAAGGACGAGCGCATCACCGCCAAGGGCAAGGACGTCCTCGTCATCGGCGGCGGCGACACCGGCTCCGACTGCATCGGCACCGCCCACCGCCAAGGCTGCAAATCCGTCACCCAGATCGAAATTATGCCCCGTCCCGTCGAGGGCTCCGAAGACCCGCAGAACCCCTGGCCCGAATGGCCCCGCACCCTCAAGACCACCTCGAGTCACGAGGAGGGCTGCACCCGTCGCTGGAACATCAACACCCTCGAATTTCTCTCCGCCGCCACTGTGCCCGACGGTTTCCCCGTCGGGAAAGACGCCTCCCCCGACCACGTCGCCGCCGTCCGCATCCAGCCCATCGACTGGAAACCCAACCCCGCCGGCGGTCGTCCCATCATGGTCGAGGCCGGCGAGCCCGAAATCATCAAGGCCGAACTGGTGCTGCTTGCTATGGGTTTCCTCAAGCCCGAGCACCCCGAGTACCCGAAGAACGTCTTCGTCTGTGGCGACTCCGCCAACGGCGCCTCCCTCGTGGTTCGCGCCATGGCCTCTGGCCGCGACACCGCCAAGAAGGTGGCCGCCTACCTCGAGCGTTAACAATCAACCATCCCTCTATAAATAATCCCTGAATCCTTCGTGATGTCAGGGATTTTTTGTATCTTTGCCAACGATTAACGACAAGAAGCTATGGCAAAGACTAGATACGGTATCCTTGGGTGGCTGGCAACCTTCCTGCTCGTGGCGACGGAAAGCGTGGCGCAGACGCTGCACTACGACCGGCCGGCCGCGTTCTTCGAGGAAGCACTGGTCATCGGCAACGGCACCATGGGCGGCATCATCTATGGCGGCACCCAGACCGACAAGATCTCGCTCAACGACATCACGCTATGGACGGGCGAGCCGTGCAACATGAACGTCTATTCGCCCGATGCCCATAAGACCATCCCCGCCATACGCGAGGCTTTATGCAAGGGCGACTACCGCGAAGCCGACCGTCTGCAGCGCGACGTGCAGGGACATTTCTCACAGAATTATCAGCCGTTGGGACAGCTCGTTATTACGTATCTCGACACCGCGGACGTCGTCACCGACTATCGCCGCTGGCTCGACATCGGCGACGCTACGGCTCACACCACCTATAAGCGCGGTAAATACCGTTACACCACGGAATACCTGGCATCGCATCCCGACTCCGGACTGGTCGTCCGCATGACGACCAATCACCCCAAGGGCATCCGTGCGCGACTGTCGCTGAGTTGCCAGCTGCGCCACACCACGACAGCCATAGACCAGACGCTGACCACCGACGGCTACGCCGGCTATGCCTCGCTGCCCAGCTATTACGATGCCAAGGAGAAGTTCGCCTACGACCCCGAGCGCGGTATCCACTTCCGCACCAAGGTTCAGATAAATGCCAAAAATGTCAAGGCCGAAGGGGAGACGCTCCTCGTCGATGGTGCCAAGGAGGTGACACTCTACATCGTCAATGCCACCTCGTTCAACGGCTACGACAAAGACCCCGTCAAGCAGGGAAAGCCGTATCAGCAATTGGCCGACGCGCGCCTACATCATCTTTCCAACGTCCCCTACAAGACCATCCGTCAGCGCCACGTCGACGACTACCAGTCGCTCTACAACCGTGTCAAGCTCTCGCTGACCGCCGACTCGTCAACTAACTACGTCCCTCCCTCACAGGGAGGGGATGGGGGAGAGTCTACCGACGCCCAGCTCCGCGCCTACGTCGATGAGTCACTCTTCAATCCCGACCTCGAAGCCCTTTATTTCCAGTACCCTCAGCCATCCGACAGCGGCCATCATCCCTCAGCCGTCGACTATCTCATCACCGCCCCATCCACCTCGCCCGAGAACTCTTTCGTCACCCCCGACGGCTATCACGGGCGCACCTGTTTCGGTGGCTTTGCCGACATCGCCATGATTCGCGAATGCCTCATAGATGCCCGCGACGCCGCCCTCGTGCTCAACGATGGTGTCAGTGTGCTCGGCGATGCTGTCAGTGTGCTCGGCGATTCCCTCGCCGAGTCCTCCTTCATCGCCGCGATCAACGCCGCCCTCACCCGCCTTCACCCCTATAAAATCGGCAAGAAAGGCAACCTCCAGGAGTGGTTCTACGACTGGGAAGACGAAGACCCCCACCACCGCCACCAGAGTCACCTCTTCGGCATCTACCCCGGCCATCACCTCGACGACGGCACAAACACCAAGGAAGCCATCCACCGTGCTGCCTCGCGAACCCTCGAACTGAAAGGCGACAAGACTACCGGCTGGAGCACTGGCTGGCGCGTCAACCTTTATGCCCGATTGCATGATGCCAAAAACGCCTATCATATCTATCGCAAACTGCTCAGCTACGTCAGTCCCGACGGCTATCGCGGCCCTGATGCCCGTCGTGGTGGCGGCACCTACCCCAACCTGCTCGACGCCCATTCGCCTTTCCAGATTGATGGCAACTTCGGTGGTTGTGCTGGTGTCATCGAGATGCTGATGCAGAGCGAATATACAGTGCGTGAGGATTCCCCCCTCACAACCATCGAACTCCTTCCCGCCCTGCCTGACAAATGGAAGGATGGTTCCGTCAGTGGCATCCGTGCCCGCGGCGGCATCACGGTCGATATGACGTGGAAGGACAAACAGGTGACCAGCCTCACTCTCACCGCCCAACAACCCTGCACGGTAACGCTGGTCATGAACGGAGAACAGAAAACCGTGAAGTTGAATAAAGGTTCCTTTACCCTCAGATGAATACAATGACAGCAAAAGAGATTATACAATATATGGAGTCGCTGCAAAACGAGGCGCAGCGAGAGATTCTCATGCGGTTCTTCAAGACGGGCCCCGGCGAATACGGCGAGGGCGATGAGTTCCTCGGCCTAAAAGTGCCGCAGACACGAGAAGTTGTACGTGCTGTTCCGAAGGACTTCCCCTTGAGCGAGGTGCCTGAACTGCTGATGAACCGCTGGCACGAGGTGCGCCTCTGTGGGCTGCTGATTCTCGTGGCGAAGTTCGAACGGCTGGCGACGAAGCGGTTGGAAAACGACGAGAAAGCCATCCGTGCCCGTGACGAAATCCTGACGCTCTATCTGCAATATGCTGAGCAGGCGAACAACTGGGACCTCGTCGACCTCTCCGTTCATAAGATCCTTGGCCATTGGCTGCTGTTGCCCTCCAACCTTGGCGACAAAGACTACAAGATTGGGCTCCTCGGCTCTTTGGCTCAGAGCTCCTGTCTTTGGAAGCAGCGCATGAGCATCGTCTGTTCGTGGAAGACGTCGCAGATGGGCGACCCGTCGTGGTGTCTGCGTTATGCCGAGATCCATCTGCATCACCCGCACGATCTCATGCACAAGGCCGTAGGATGGATGCTCCGCGAGATGGGCAAGCGCGTCTCCATGGACTTGTTAAGAGACTTCCTCCGTCAGCACGCCCACGAGATGCCCCGCACCATGCTCCGCTACGCCATCGAAAAGATGCCGGAATCAGAACGTCAATATTGGTTGAAACAATGACTTCCTATCTGAATACAGAAAACATAGCCCGCAATAGGGATGGCGTGGAGTACCATCCCCTGCGTCCCTTCCTGCCCGAGAATGCGAAGGTGCTGTTCTTAGGCAGTTTCCCGCCCCAGCGCAAGCGGTGGTGTATGGATTTTTACTATCCGAATTTCATCAACGACCACTGGCGCATCGAGGGTCAGATATTCTTTGGCGACAAGAACCATTTTGTGGACCTCGAAGCCAAGCGTTTCAAGATTGACGAGATTATTGCCTTTTGCCAGGAAAAGGGTCTCGCCTTCTTCGACACCTCTACGGCCGTCCGTCGCCTGCAGGACAACGCCTCCGACAAGTTCCTTGAGGTGGTAGAGCCGACCGACATCCCTGCCTTGCTCCAACAATTGCCCCATCTTCGTGCCATCGTCACCACCGGCGAGAAGGCCACCGAAACCATCTGTGCCTCGCTCGGCATCCCAACGATTCCCAAGGTTAACACTTTTGTATCTACTCCCCTCGCCCTTCGGAGAGGGGTTGGGGGTGAGGCTCTTCTCCTTTATCGTCTCCCTTCCTCCTCCCGCGCCTACCCCTTGTCCTTCGACAAAAAAGTGGAGGCCTATCGTCAAATGTTTAAGCTAATACTCTAAAATATGGCAAGCAATACCGATTATGTACAGTACATCGCCGACCAGTGTAGCGGTGCGGGCGAGATTATGACAAAGAAGATGTTCGGCGACTACGGCATCTACTGCGACGGGAAAATCTTCGGACTCATCTGCGACGACTGCTTCTATCTGAAGCCCACGGATGCCGTCCGCCCATTACTTCGCGTCGTCGATATGCGTCCTCCCTACGACGGCGCCAAGGACTACTTCTATATCGCCGATGTCGACGACCGCGACTACGTCTCGCTCCTCGTCCGTGAAACCTGCAAGGCTCTGCCCGAGCCGAAGCCGAAAAGTAAGAAAAAATAATGCCTGACGAAGGATTCCTGGCATAGATTGAAAAACAAGCAGAAACCACAGAATCCATCATCGCCAATAGTCACGAACCGGAATGGTACCACCAAAAAATTTTTTTTTGCGATTTATTACCACTTCCACCACTTTTACATTTAAAAGCCTGACAATCAATCTATTTAATAGTGGTAGATATGGTGGTAGAAGTGGTGGAAATGTGGCAAAAATGACGAAAAATCGACAGAAAAGCTACGAAAAGTGATAGAAAAACGACGAAAAAGTGACGAAAAAGTGATAAAAATCGACACTTTTTACCGTTAAAATGATATTCGCAAGTGTTTTTTTACCACAGATGGCACAGATGACACAGATTTTGGCTGCGCGTTGTTCGTACATTACACAGATTTCTTTGGATTTCTGCGGCAGAAGCCGCCGATTGATAGGCGAAGCCAATCTGTTTAATCATAAACAATCGTGGCTTTAGCCACGTTAATCTGTGTCATCTGTTAAAAAAATAAGGAAGTAGAACACAATGTTTTTCGGGCCGTAAAATATTGTTCCGTGGGCGTTGGAACATCGTTCCAAGGGCGTTGGAACGTTTTCGCAGGAAACAACAGGTGCTGCGTTGGAAGTGGTAAAAGTAGTGGAAGTGGTGGAAAGGTGGTAATAAAACCACCATTTCTACCACTACCTAACTATCTTATTTACAGATAGATAACTAAAAAAGTGGTGGAAGTGGTGGATTTTCATCAAAAAAAAGTTTTTGAAAACAATATGTCGCTGGAGTTTCGTCTTAGATACTCACGTTCTTGCGTCCCTATCTTAAGACTCGCTGACGCTCGAATAAGCGGCAGAGCCGAGCGGGTAGCAAGCACTACGCGATTACGAAAGAAAAAATAAAAAAGTCGTCTTTTTATTTTGTTCTTTGCTCACTTATTCGTATCTTTGCACCATCGCTTGATAGCCCATTCGTGGGCGGCGGGCGGTCTTATATAGAATTTGTGAATATGGAAGAAAAGAGATACCCAGTAATGGAAGAAGAGGACGGCTTTGGCTGTATGACGGCTGCTGAGCCTGCTGTTGCTTACGCCACACGGGAGTTTGGCCATTCTGGCATCACTTATGTGGACGAAGAGGCAGAGAAGATAGATCGTATTCCTCTGGAAACATTCGGATTCTACACCGACGACTCGGAGGTGTTCGAGCAGCGGGTGGCCGAGATAGAGGCCGACATGGACGAGGTTGATGCAGGCATTGAAGATCC
>CADCET010000006.1 GCA_902800495.1 uncultured Prevotellaceae bacterium | reverse complement strand
ACGGCCAGTAGAATTGAGGCGACTTGGAGGCAGTTGCACAAGGATATGGATGCTGAGACGGCCAAGAGGAAAGCCAATGAGCAGAAGGCCAGGATCGAGTATGCAGAACGTCATCACTTTGTTTGTGAGCCTATAAGTCCTGATACAAAGAAGGAGCATTTTGAGTTTGACCGCAACATGGTGGATGGCAAGGAGGCTGAGCACTTCACCTTTGACGTTTCTGAGAATGTTGTGGATGCTATGAGTAGCACCTTCAAGGCTCTCGAAGATGAGTTTGACTTTGTGCTCGAAGAAGTGATTGAGACTTCGCTCTTCGTGTTCTTTGAGTTGATGAGCGCCCCTGGTGGCTCTGGCTATTCTTCAGGCAGCTGCGGTGGAAGCAACAATGACCTGCCTCACAAGAAGAAGGATGACGATGATGAACTGCTTCGTGCAATGCGAATTGCCAAAGCCGTTGCCCGTAGCTGTCCAAGAAAGGTAGTCCGTCGAGGCTATGGAAGATAGAATTATATAAAGGTATAAAACATAAAGGTATGATGAAGAGATATAAAGATGCGAAAAACCTGTTCGACAATGAGGAGGAACAGGTCGCAAAGGAAATGATGGCAGCAGCTGGTACGACTCAAAATGAGAACGTGCCAGCTCCTGCCGGGAGTGAATCAACGCTTAGTGCTGACTATCTGGAGAAGATTCTGCAGATACAGCGGAACTTTAGCAGTCAGCAAGAGCAGAGTGAAAAAATAATGAGAAGCCTAAATGGACTGGTGAGGCGTTTGGAAGGCAGCAAGGATATAAAAGTAAGTCTTTCTGAAGATGACAAGAATATGTTGTCTGCCCTTCCTGTAACCATCAACAAGCATATTGCCATTACGGTAGGGCAGGCTGGGCAGAAGGTGAAAGAGGATATAGACAAGCACACCGAATCCACTATGAACTCTATCACTAAAGCATGTGATACCAAGTCAGAGGAAGTCATGAGGTGCTTAACAACGGCAAGGGTATCTATCTTTCTTGGTGGAACTTCTGGATAATGATTATCATGACCATTGCCAGTACATCCTATGCCACCTATGCAGCCGCAGGGCATTGCCTTTGGGATCAGCTATGGGAGCGTCTGTGGGTACCATTCCTTTTCCTCGTACTTATCTGTGGCGGTACAGCTCTCATCTTTTGGCTCAACTATAGGGAATATAAAATGCCGAAGTTCTGATAATCCCTCCATTTGTAAACCCTGAGATTGCAAACTTCAAAAATAGGGTCTAAGGAGCGCCAAAAATCTATAATCACGCCAAAATGACGCCAAAATAGGAAAAGAAAAATCTCCAAGTTGTTGATTTTCAACAACTTGGAGATTTGTTTTGTGTCGACACTTGGATTCGAACCAAGGACCCCCACCATGTCAAGGTGATACTCTAACCAGCTGAGCTATGCCGACTTTTTGTGCGCCTGACAGGACTCGAACCTGCACATCGTGAGATACTAGATCCTAAGTCTAGCGCGTCTACCAATTCCGCCACAGGCGCTCTATTGGGATTTGCGGGTGCAAAGGTACTACTAATAAATGAGAAATGAGAAATGAGAAATGAGAAATTTCTATTGGTTAACTTTAATTAACAGTTATTTCACCAGTAGCTTTCTCGCATACTCTATGATGGTGTCCTCGCCACGCAGGAAGTCCTCCTGTCGCAGGCTTACCTCGTAGTCAGGAGCTATGCCAAACTCCGTCGTCTGTCGCTGAGCGTCGTACATCGGCACTGCCGAGAAACGTACTACCCAGCCGTTGGGTAGCGACGAACTGAAAGGCATACCGGCGCCGCCTCCCGTGTGGTCGCCGACAATCTTGACGTTAGGCAGGGCCTTCATATACATTGTGAACTCGTTGGCTGCCGAGTAGACGTGGCGGTTGGTGAGCACGCAGACGGGTTTCTGCCAGCGCAGCGAGGCTGCTGGGTCGAGGTAGCGTGGTTCCATATCGGAGAAGTCGTTGTGACCTGTTCCCGTCTTGTGCTGTATATAGCCCACGAGCGTTCTTTCGTTGGTGAATCGCGAAGCCAGTTTCTCTGCGTTTGTCAGGTCGCCGCCGCCGTTGCTTCGTATGTCGATGATGAGTCCACGGCAGAGGATGAAGTCGTTGAGCACCTCGCTGAGGTTGCCGCTGCCGATGCCATGCTGGAACGACTCATAGCGGATGTAGCCGATGTTGTCGTCAAGAATTTTGTAGTAGAGTCCGGAAGCAATTTTATAGTCGGTGCCTAAATACCGTCGCTGTAGTGTGTCGCTGTAGTTGGCGGGGTGCAGTTCGTACCACTGCCAGTAGCGTGCCATGTCGTGTGAGGCGGTCAGGTTGACATGTCCGTCGCGCAGTTCGCCGAGCATGTTGCCTAACACCTCAAAGAGCTGTTCGTTGGTTATGCGGCTGTTGATCTGTGTCTGATATTTAGCGTGTACCTGCTGCCAGTCCAGTCCGTATTCGTGCTGTTTGTAGTCGAAGAAGCAGTAGTGTTCGTCAATGATTTTCCACAGAGCCTCGAAGTTGCCTTGCGGGGTATTGGCGAACTCCTCTTCGTCGACACAAGAGGTGAGGGAAGTAAGAAGGAAGAGGTAAGAAGTAAGAAGTATGATTACCTGGTACGCGGTGGTAAGAGGATGGGGGGAATGGGACTGATGGGACTTATGGGACTGATGGGACTGATGGGACTGATGGGACTGATGGGACTTATGAGACTGATAGGTAATCATACTTCTTACTTTTTACTTCTTACTTCAAACTTACTTTAAAGTGGCGCACGAAACCAATCATCACGCGGTGGTGGTAGATGTGCGACTTGAGGTTGTTGACGTGTGCCTGCTGGTAGTCGCCGAGGTAGCCGAGGCGCAGGGTGAGCCTGCTGTTGACTTGGCATCCTACTGACAGTTGCTGTCGGAAGTTCGGTGCCGAGACGAAGGTGGTGGGCACGATATTGTGGTCGTAGTTGCCCTGCGAGAAAATCTCGTAGTACGACTGTCCATAGTTGGGGCTGAACATCACGCCGATGAGTGGCAGCTCCAGCTCATAGCGGACGGTCCAGGGCAGGCGGAAGAGCGGGAAACGGTAGGCGGCAATGGCCGACGGCATGATGTTAAGCGACAGCCGTCCCTGTGCCGGATTGTTGGAGTTGCTGGTGTTGTAGATGAATCCCAGGTTTAGGGCCGCCATTGCACCAGCTTGTACCGTCAGACGGTTAATCCGCAGACCGTAGTAGCGTCCGAAGAAGAAGCTGTAGTCGCCCTGCAGCTCGTTGACCGTCCCCACGCGGTCTTCTGCCGATGTGAAGTTCAGCTGATGCTGTAGCATGGTTGCCCATTGGCTGCCCGGCTTCTGCCGTTCGCTGGCAGCCAGCAAGGACAGTCCTGTTCCGCTGAATTTCTCTTGCGACAGGTAGGTGTCGAGGATGTTTGTCGAGCCGCCGCCTATCATGTAGGTTGTCGATACGTCGGTCTGACCTTTGGCTGTGATGCCAACGGCCAATAGCCATAAGGCAATAGCCCAAAAACGTTTAGAAGTCTTCATCGGTGAAGAGATTTGTCTGTCCTATTATTTCGTCAATGACCTGTTGCTCGCTCTTGCCGGCATCGGGGTCAAGGTCTTCATGGGTTTCTGAGCCTTCTGGGTCTTCTGAGTCTTCAGAGTCTTCCGGAGGTTCTGGGAATCGGGTGGGTTCCAGTTCGGTGATACTCTCTATCTGGTAGGTTGTCAGCCTCTTGCCCTTAGCCTTGAAGCCCTTGACGCTGATGAACTGCTCGACGTCGATCTCCTCTGAGCCTCGGAACTCGTCGATACCACCGTAGATAATCTGCAGACGCGGGTAGACCACGTCGGTAAGCAGGATGAGCTTCGACAGCGTATTCTCGCCAAGGAAGTTCTGCTTGCGCTTTGTGGCCTCCATCAAGAACCGTTTCAGATAGGGGTAGCCCTGGTTGTCGGCGTCCCAGAGGGCAGCGCTCCACACTTTGTCCTGTTCGTATTTCTCGATGCGAAGGATGTCCTGTTCGAAGTGGTTGTTCACGTCAAAATTCGTCAGGTAGAAGTCGCCGTTCTGCAGGATAACGAGAATCTGGTCGTCGTCGAAGAACTCGCCTAACAGTCGTCCGTGCTCGTCGTAGTTCAGACGGTTGACATCGGGGTCGTACCACACTTTGCGCCCGCCTAATGTCGAGTGGCCGTGACTCTTCAGACCGATACGGTGTACTGGGTTGCGTGTCAGGAGGTTACCCTTCGATGCGCGTCCCTTGATCATCACCTCTGAGAAGTCCTTTTCGATGAATATCTTCTTGAGCTTCGGGTTCGGGTCGAGCGTCACCTTGATTACCTCCGCCTCGCCGTTGGGGTTGGCCGTGAAGTACATGATCTTCGACCCCGGCGTACCCTGTGTCAGGTCGTACTCCTTGTCGCGTGTCATGCTGGTGACGTTGAAGCGCTTAATGAAGTAGGCGCCCTTCTTACCGTCGCGGTAGACTACATTATATATGGTACGCGAATCATTCTTCTTAAATACTTGCAGGTGGAGAATGTTCTTGCCCACAAAAAGCTTGTCGGCCACGCGGACAACCTTGAACTTACCGTCGCGGTAGAAGATGATGATGTCGTCGATGTCGGAGCAGTTGCAGACGTACTCGTCCTTCTTCAGACCCGTACCGATGAAACCGTCGTTGCGGTTGATGTACAGCTTCTGGTTAGCCTCGGCCACCTTCGTGGCCTCGATGGTGTCGAAGCTGCGTATTTCTGTCAGTCGCGGGTGTTCCTTGCCGTATTTGTCCTTCAGGAACTGGAACCACGAGGCCGTCACCTCGACGAGGTTTGCCAGGTCGCGGTCTATCTCGTCGATCTCGGCCTTGATGCGTGCCATCAGTTCGTCGGCCTTGTCCTTGTTGAACTTCAGGATTCGCTGCATCTTGATTTCCAGCAGTCGCAGGATGTCGTCCTTCGTCACCTCGCGGATGAATGTGGGGTAGTAGGGCGTCAGCCGCTCGTCGATATGTTCGCAAACGGCGTCGACATTAGGTGCCTGTTCGAACTTCTTGTCCTTATAGATACGCTCCTCGATGAATATCTTCTCCAACGAGCAGAAATGCAGCTGCTCCTGCAGTTCGCCCTTGCGAATCTCCAGTTCCTGGCGGATGAGGTCTTTCGTGCGGTCTACCGAGTGTCGCAGCACGTCGCTGACGGTCAGGAACTGCGGTTTCTGGTCGCTGATGACGCAGCAGTTGGGCGATATATTAATCTCGCAGTCGGTAAAGGCGTAGAGCGCGTCGAGCGTCTTGTCCGACGAGACCCCCGGTGCCAGATGAACCACAATCTCGACGTTTGCCGATGTCAGGTCGTCCACGCGGCGGGCCTTAATTTTCCCCTTCTCGATAGCCTTCGTGATGCTCTCGCAGAGTGTGGTTACCGTCTTTGAGAACGGCAGTTCGCGGATGACGAGCGTCTTCTGGTCCAGCTTCTCAATCTTGGCGCGCACCTTCAGCACGCCACCGCGCTGGCCGTCGTTGTATTTTGAGACGTCGATACTACCGCCCGTCTGGAAGTCGGGGTATAGCTGGAATGCCTCGCCGTGGAGGTAGCTGACGGCCGCGTCGCAGATTTCGCAGAAGTTGTGCGGCATAATCTTCGAGCTGAGGCCCACGGCGATGCCCTCGGCACCCTGCGCCAGCAGCAGCGGGTACTTGACGGGCAGGGTGATAGGTTCCTTGTTACGGCCGTCGTAGCTGAGCTGCCAGTCGGTGGTCTTCGGGTTGAAGACGGTGTCCAAGGCGAACTTGGACAGGCGGGCCTCGATGTATCGGGGGGCGGCGGCGCGGTCGCCGGTCAGGATGTTGCCCCAGTTTCCCTGCGTGTCTATCAGCAGGTCCTTCTGTCCTAACTGCACCAAGGCGTCGCCGATGGAGGCGTCGCCGTGGGGGTGGAACTGCATGGTGTGCCCCACGATGTTCGCCACCTTGTTATATCGCCCGTCGTCCATGCGCTTCATCGAGTGCATGATGCGGCGCTGCACAGGCTTGAAGCCGTCCTCAATGTTAGGCACGGCACGCTCTAAGATGACGTAGCTAGCATAGTCGAGGAACCAGTTCTGATACATGCCGCTCAGATGGTGAACGGCAGCCGCGTCAAACCGGTTCACGGGTTTGTAGTCGGAGTGTGACTCTGAGACTTCCGGATTCTCCGGGCTTTCCGGGCTTTCGTTGATATCGTCTTTTATTTCGTCGTCCATATCGTGTTTTAGATTTCTTCGTGCAAAAATACAAAAAAATCTGAATAAAACGGCGAAACATACATTATTTAACGAAAAAAGCAGGATACTTGCCGTATCCTGCCGTGCTAAGTAGGGACACCCGGGCTCGAACCGGGGACCTCTGCAATGTGACTGCAGCGCTCTAAACCAACTGGGCTATGCCCCTGTCTTTTGTTAGCGGGTGCAAAAGTAGTTAATATTTTCCGAATAGCCAAATGTTTTCCGTAATTTTTTGTTAATTATTAATTCTTAATTCTTAATTCTTAATTTAAATATGTACCTTTGCACCCACATTTATAAAAATAGTAAATAGTAAATTGTCAAATAGTAAATTGCTTTATGGCACAAGAAGATGTATTTAAGAAGATCGTGAGTCACTGCAAGGAGTACGGTTTCGTGTTCCCCTCCAGTGAGATTTACGATGGTTTAGGCGCCGTCTACGACTACGGTCAGAACGGCGTAGAGTTGAAGAATAACATTAAGCAGTACTGGTGGAAGGCCATGACGATGCTGCACGAGAACATCGTTGGCATTGACTCGGCCATCTTCATGCACCCGACGATATGGAAGGCCAGCGGCCACGTTGACGCTTTCAACGACCCCCTCATCGACAACCGCGACTCGAAGAAGCGCTACCGCGCCGACGTGCTGATAGAGGACCAGATAGCCAAGTACGACGAAAAGATTAATAAAGAGGTGGAGAAGGCCCGCAAGCGTTTCAAGGATGCTTTCAACGAGGAGCAGTTTCTGGCCACCAGCGAGCGTGTGAAAGAGAATAAGGAGAAGCGCGACGCACTGCATGCCCGTTATACTGCTGCCATGCAGGGTCCCGACTTGGACGAGTTGAAGCAGATTATCCTCGACGAGGAGATTGTCTGCCCCATCAGCGGTACCCGCAACTGGACCGACGTGCGCCAGTTCAACCTGATGTTCGCTACCGAGATGGGCGCCTCTGCCGACGGTTCCATGAAAGTCTACCTGCGCCCGGAGACGGCTCAGGGTATCTTCGTCAACTACCTGAATGTCCAGAAGACCGGCCGCATGAAGATACCCTTCGGCATCGCCCAGATTGGCAAGGCTTTCCGCAACGAGATTGTTGCTCGCCAGTTCATCTTCCGTATGCGCGAGTTCGAGCAGATGGAGATGCAGTTCTTCGTACAGCCCGGCACGGAGCTGGAGTGGTTCCCGAAGTGGAAGGAGCAGCGCATGGCCTGGCACCAGGCCTTAGGCTTCGGTGCTGAGAACTACCGTTTCCACGACCACGAGAAGCTGGCCCACTATGCTAACGCCGCCACCGACATCGAGTTTAAGATGCCGTTCGGCTTCAAGGAGGTGGAGGGCATCCACTCGCGTACCAATTTCGACCTGTCTCAGCACGAGAAGTTCTCGGGCAAGAGCATCAAGTACTTCGATCCGCAGACCAACGAGAGCTACACCCCGTACGTCATCGAGACCTCTATCGGTGTCGACCGTATGTTCCTCTCTATCATGTGTCACGCCTTCGAGGAAGAGAAATTAGAGAACGGTGAGACCCGCGTGGTGCTGAAGCTGCCCGCAGCCTTGGCTCCCGTGAAGTGTGCTGTCATGCCTCTGGTGAAGAAAGACGGACTACCCGAGAAGGCCCGCGAGATTATCGACCAGCTGAAGTTCCACTTCAACTGCCAGTACGACGAGAAGGACTCTATAGGCAAGCGTTACCGCCGTCAGGACGCCATCGGCACGCCGTATTGCGTCACCGTCGACCACGACACGCTGAACGACGGTTGTGTCACCCTGCGTTTCCGCGACACGATGGAGCAGGAGCGCGTCGCCATCAGCGAGCTGAACGCCATCATTGAGGACAAGGTGAGCATCGCTTCACTGCTGAAGAAACTGTAAGTTAAGTTCAATGACAACAATTCGTTATTGTATACGACAACTGGAACAACTGGGACAACTTCTTTTCGTAGGTTGTCTTAGTTGTCTTAGTTGTTTTGTTTGTTCCTGTTCCGAAAGCGACGACGAGGACCTTACCGGCGAGTTCGCCAACTGGCAGGAGCGCAACGACGCCTTCTTCTTCACCCTTGAGGACTCGCTGCGCAGCAACTCGGCACTTTGGACGAAGTGGAAGAGCTATACCAAGAACGCTCAGATTGTAGGAGCAACTACCGACTACGTCTATGCGAAGCTGGTGCAGAAGGGCGACGGTGGCAGCAGTCCGCTTTATACGGATACCGTCCGCATAGCCTATCGCGGACGGCTCATACCTTCGGCCAGCTATCCGCAGGGCTATGTCTTCGACCAGACCTATGTCGGCAACTACGACCTCCGTACCACCGATGTCTACGATGCCGCCATCAGCGCCTTTACCGACGGTTTTGCCACCGCCCTGCAGCACATGCACCGTGGCGACCGCTACCTCGTCTATGTGCCCTACGCCTTAGGCTATGGGACAACGACAACGTCAAGCGGAAAGATTCCGGGCTGCTCCGTGCTTGTCTTCGATATTGTGCTTATCGACTTTGCTTCAGGCACCGACAAACTGGTTTCCTGGTCGGCACGCCAACTATAAAATCCTTTAAAACACAAGCCTATGCAGAAGTATGCTGACTATATCAAGCGTATCGAGATTGACTCCCTCTGGAGCGGCAAGAAACATATCGTCTGGGAACTGAACCGGCAGGTGAACATCCTCAGCGGCAGCAACGGACAGGGCAAGAGTACCATCCTGAACAAGGTGGTGAAGAGCCTGTCGGTAGGCGGCGAGTTTCCGTCGCATCTGCTGAAAGGCGTCCATCTCGACGTCGTCCCCGAGGATGCCAAGTGGATACGCTTCGACGTCATACGCACCCTCGACTCGCCGGTGCTTGATATGGATACGATGGCTCATGTCGACACCCGCATCCTGTCGGCTCTCGACTTCCAGCTCTACCATCTGCAGCGTAAGTATCTCGACTACCAGGTGAACATCGGCAACCGCATCATTGCCGAACTGCAGCAGGGCAACGCCGAGGCCGCCCAGCAGCTGTCGCTGCGCAAGAAGCGCTTTCAGGACATTGTCGACGACCTCTTCTCGGAGACCGGCAAGAAGATTGTGCGCACCGAGAACGAAATCCGTTTCACGCAGATTGGCGAGATGCTCGTGCCCTACCAGCTCAGTAGCGGCGAAAAGCAGATGCTGGCCATCCTGCTCACCGTCCTCGTCGAGGACGACCAGCCTCACGTCCTCTTTATGGACGAACCCGAGGTGAGCCTACATATAGAATGGCAGAAACGCCTCATTGACCTTTGTTTAGAACTGAACCCCAACGTCCAGATTATCCTTACCACCCATTCACCCGCTGTCATCATGAACGGCTGGACGGATGCTGTCACTGAAGTTTCGGATATCACGGTATGAGTAGCCGTCTGAAGGACAATATCAACAGCCGCTACTTCGAGGCTGCCAACGCCCTGAAGTCGAAGCGTGCCCGGCGTCGCATCGTTGCCTACGTCGAGGCATACGATGATATCTACTTCTGGCGTACCGTTCTCAGTCCTTTTGAAGACGACACGCGCTATTTCGAGGTGATGCTGCCGTCGAAGGTCAATCTCACACGAGGCAAGAAGTCGGTACTGATGAATTTCCTGGAGAAGAAAGGCGACACCGAAGATCCGCTGGGACGCGATATGATAGCCTGCGTCGATGCCGACTACGACTACCTGAAGCAGGGCGTCACCGAGCAGTCGAAGAAGGTTATTGAGAGTCCCTACGTCTTCCACACCTACGTCTACGCCATCGAGAACTACCAGTGCTATGCCCCCTCGCTGCACGACGTCTGCGTCAGTGTCACCCTCAACGACCACCGCATCTTCGACTTCAGCGACTATTTCCGTGAGTTCAGCGAGGCCGTCTTCCCCCTCTTCGTCTGGAATATCATGCTTTACCGTAACGGCAATTACGGCCGTTTCTCCATTACCGACTTTAACCGCATTGCCGACCCCGGCGGTTTCAGCGTGCAGCACCCCGAGGCGTCGTTACAGAACGTGCGGCGCAAGGTCAATAGCAAGGTGCGCGACCTGCAGCGTCAGTTTCCCGATGCCAAGGACGAGTACCTCGCCACCAAAGAAGATGTCAAGCGACTCGGCGTCACCCCTCAGACCACCTACCTTTATGTTCAGGGCCATCATCTCTTCGACACCGTCGTTGCGCCTATCCTTAACAAGGTCTGTAACCTCCTGCGTCAGGAGCGTCAGAACGAGATTTACCATGCCCAGGCTCATAAGACGCAGAAGCGCAATGAGATGTCGTGCTACGAGAACTCGTTGCAGGATGTGAAGGTGATGCTCAAGAAGAATACCGGCTATCTGCAGTCGGAGCCTTTCCGCCGTCTGCAGGATGACATCCGCCGCTATCTCGGATAAGCTATAGCATAGATATTACTTAATTGAACTTTCCCACCCCTTTTTCTTTTTTACCCCTTTTCTTTTTCAACCACTAATTACACTCTAATTAAACGAATTATAACTAATTTCGCGACTTTTCGCTGCAAGTGCCGATAGTCTGCGCGTAGCAAATTCTTGGTCGAACCAAGCGGCCGCTCGGCGACGACAGGAGACGCTTGCCAGAGCAAGAAAGCCGAGCGAGTGTAATCTTTGTCGTCTGTCGGCTCAAAATCTTTTAAATCTTAAAATCTTTGTTAGTTATATTCATTAGCGAAATTAGTGAAATTAGTGGTTCATTATGAAATTCGTGGTTCTTAAAAGGTTTTAGGGGTGGGAAACTTGAGTTACTTAACGCTGACCACGATGTAGTTGTCAATCGTGCGGCGGTCCTTGCTGATGTTCAGCCCGACGGCCCACACGGGGCGCGGGTCCTGGGCAAAATGGGCGGCGTAGTCCTTCCTGACAATTTGCTCTGTGGCCTCCTCGGCGCTTCCGCCAAACTTGAACTCCAGGATGTAAATGGCATCGGAAAGCTTCAGGGCTATGTCAAAGCGCCCGTCGCTGGTCTGCCCCTCTGCCTCCACGTCGGCGCCAATGCCTGCCATGAGCGAGTAGAACAGTGCCTGGTAGAACTGCTCGTTCTGGTTCTTGTCAGTAATAGAATAAGGTATACCCGCATACCAGCGTCGTACCGACTCCAGGAACTGCTCGAAGGTGGCATCCTTACGCCGCAGCCTCCGGAAGACGTTGGCTATCTGGTTGCTGCTGCCATAATACTCCGGGCAGTAATACTGGTAGAGCGAATAGGCAAAGCCCTCGTACACCTCAGCATTGGGGAATCCCAGGATATAGGTGTTCTCCTTGCGGTTGTAGCCCTTGATGGTCAGGTAGCCGCTCTGGAAGAGCACGGGGATGGGGTCCTCTATGCGCTCTGTGGGCGCGTCAAACTGCTTCAGGTCGGCCTCATAGCCCTCCAGTTCGGGCATGACGAGCTGGCGCACGCGCAGCAGGTTGATGAGCGACGAGGGTGTGCCCGTCGAGAACCAGTAGTTCTCTATCCAGCCACTCTCGAAGGCGTAGATGAGGCTCCAGGGATTGTACACGTCGGTCAGTTGGTATGAGAAATGGTAGCCGTCGTACATCCGTTTCAGCTCGGCCAGCGTCTCGTCGTAGGTCGTTGGCTTAACCTTGCTGATGGCCTCGGCCAGCCACTCTATGTCGGGCTTCAGCTGCGTCACCAGCTCGTCTGCCGTGATGCCACAGACACCCTCATACTCCGGCTTGAAGGTCAGCACGTTCAGGTTGTTCAGCTCGCTGAAGACAGACAGCTGTGAGAACTTCGAGATGCCCGTCAGGAACACAAACCGCAGGTAGTCCTCCATCGCCTTCAGCGGCGAGAACAGACTGCGTATGCGCTCGCGGATATAGTCCTGCAGGTCGCGGTTGGTGATGCTGTCGAGCATCGGCGCGTCGTACTCGTCGATGAGCACCACCACCTGGCGGCCCGTCCGCTCGTAACAGGTTCTGATGAGGTTGGTCAGCCGTGCGTCGTAGTTATGCTCGTCCTTGACTTCCATGCCCCATTTGTCCTCTGCCAGCCGCAGAATGGCGTCGATGGTGCCGTGTACCCGTTCCTTCTCGTAGTACTTGCCCAGCGACAGGTTGAGCCGTATGACGGGATACTCCGTCCACTCCGTCTCCAGCTGCTCTATGGCCAGTCCGCGGAACAGCTCCTTGCGTCCCTGGAAGTAAGCCTCAAGGGTGCTCACCAGGAGCGACTTGCCGAAGCGGCGCGGACGGTTCAGGAAGAAGTTCTTGCCCTTCGACTGGGCCATCTTATACACATACGCCGTCTTGTCTACATAGACGCACTCGCGCTTTATCATTTCGGGGAAGGACTGAAGACCCACGCCGTATCCTCTCTTCTCTGCCATAGCCGATTCTCCTTTTGCGTGCAAAGATAAACAAAATTTCTGAGTTTCCCACGTCTGTTTGATAAAATCTTTCATCTTTCCACATTTTGACAGAAGAAACAGTGCGCAGCAGGGGCGGTTCTGCTACGTACACAAACATAGGTGACACCTCTTACACCTGGCACTTAACTACCTGAAAATCAAGAGATGTTTCAAGTAGCCAAGTCGCACCAATCGTCGCACCAAAGGTGACACCTGGCAATAGTGCCCGACCGTGAAACATTGACGAGAGGCCGTAAGATTTTTCTGTGAGGCCGTGAAATTTTTGCGAGAGGCCGCGAAATTTTCAGCTTTGTCGTGAAACATTTTGGGAGTGGTTGGTGCTACCATTGGTGCTACCATTGGTGTGACCATTGGTGTGGGTAAACTCTTCGCTAACCTGTTGATAATCAGGCTTGGTGTAAGAGGTGTCACCAAACTGCTGTCTTGTATGTAGGGGGAAGCCTTCCAGCCCCTACTGACCTTCAGACGTATGTTTCCAGGAATTTTATCGTTCCTTCTATCTTGATGGCTTTCGTGGTAGCCGGTATGAGCACCGACTCGCCTTCGCGGAATGCGATGGTGTGACCCTGGTTGTCGGTGAGTTCGCACGAGCCTTCCAGACCGACGAAGATGACGAAGGCGTCGAGACCGCTGTAGTCGATGGTCATCGGGTCGTTCAGGTCGTAGACGGCCGTGGTGAGGGCCGTCGTCGGCTCGTTCGCGGCTGTCGGGACGCTGACTTCGGCAATGACGAGACCGCTGCCGATGACGGGGCGGTGGACATAGCAGAAGACGCCCTGTCCGGGCGTGAAAGCCTGCGCGTTGAGGCTGTGTGTCACCTTGACGTGCAGGGGGAAGCGGGCACCGAAGCGGCGATAGCTATCGTGCCCCAAAAAGGCAGCCTTCTGGCTGTGTACGAGCAGTGACAGCTGCTGTCGGCTGAGGTCGTTGAGTTTGTAAATCATCGTTTAGTTCTCCTTCCAGAAAGCGCGGGTGAATAGCACGAGGACGGTCATGATTTCCAGTCGGCCCATGAGCATCAGCAGACAGAGGAGCCACTTTGTAGCCGTGGGCAGCACCGACCATGACAGTTCGGGACCTACGCCGTTGGTGAGCGACGGTCCGACGTTGCTGACGCAGCTCAGTGCGATGACGGCAGCATTGGTGTTGTCGACGCCGGAAAAAATCATGGCCGTAGCCGTGAAAAGTACCATAAGGATGGTCAGTACGAAGAAAGCGAAGACAGAGAGAAGCTTTGACGGGGCGACACTCTGGCCGTTGATACGTACCGGCAGTACGGCGTTAGGGTGCAGAATCTGCCTGAAGTTATTGCGTACCACCTGTAGCAGCATGACGCCACGGATGCACTTGAAGCCGCCGCTGGTGCTGCCGGCGCAGGCGCCGAGATACATGACGAGTCCGAGGATGACCCACGTCAGGTGTGGCCATTGGCCGAGGTCGTCGCCGAGGAACGCACCGGTGGTGGTAATGAACGACACGGTGTGGAAGAGGGCTGAGCGGAAGGCGTGTTCCAGCGTGTAGCCCAGATGAGTCAGCAACAGATACATGATGCTGCAGGTGGAGCCGGCTACAACGGCAATATAAAGTCTGAACTCAGAACTCTTGAGCAGTGCCCCGACGCGCAACTTGAACAGGCTCATATATAATAAGGTGAAGTTGATGCCAGAGAGAAACTGGAAGAGAATGCTGATGTAGTCGATGGTGGGCGACTGGAAATGGGCGGTACTGTCGTTGTGGATGGCGAACCCCCCGGTGGCGGTCGTCGTCATCGAGTAGTTGGTGGCTTCAAACCAGTTCATGCCTGACGCCCAGTAGGAGAACCCACAGGCAATGGTGAGCAGCAGATAGATAGTCCATATCCACTTGGCGGTAGTGGTGAGTCGCGGGTGCATCTTCGCCTTGATAGGCCCTGTGGCCTCGGCAGCAAACACCTTGACGCTACCGCCGACGAGCGACGGCAGGATGGCGATGGTGAAGAAGACGATACCCAGTCCGCCTATCCACTGCATCAGCGAGCGCCAGAAGAGGATGGCGTGTGGCAGCCGTTCCACGTCGTCGATGATGCTGGCGCCGGTAGTCGTGAACCCCGACATCGTCTCGAAGTAGGCGTCGGTGAAGTTCAGGATGCTGCCGTGGATGAGGAAGGGAAACATGCCGAAGAACGAGAAGATGACCCAGGCGGCTGTGACGACCACGTAGGCATCGCGGCGGCTGAGGGCGTTCTCGGCATCGCGGCCGAAGTAGAGTGACAGGAATCCGCAACCAAAGGTCAGCAGCATCGACACGAGGAAGGCCAGCACGTCGTCCTCATGATGGACGAGTCCGATGACCAGGCACCACCCCATGAAGAACGCTTCCAGGAAGAGCAGCGAGCCGATAATCTTGTAGATGATGCGGAAGTTTACCATAGCAGGCCTTTCTTGAAGAACTTCTCGATGTTGTTCAGCTTCTGTTCGTGACAGAATACCATGACGGAGTCGCCGGGTAGTATCTGTGAGTTTCCGTTGACGAGCATACCCACGCCGTTGCGCACCAGACCGCCTATGGTGACGCCGAAGGGCAGTCCTAAGTCCTTGACGGCATTTCGCGTCACCCGCGACCCCTCGGCAGCCACGAACTCGGCCACCTCGCTGTCGACGAGCATCAGCGAGCGCAGGTTGCTGACGTCGGCGTCGAGCATCATCTGGTAGATATGGCTGGCGGCGACGGTCTTCTTGTTGATGATGGTGCCGATGTCGAGACTCTCGGCCATCGATACGTAGTCGAGGTTCTCCACCATGGCCACCGTCTTGCGTACACCTAACTTCTTAGCCGTTAGACAGGCCAGAATGTTGGTCTCGGCGTTGCCCGTCAGAGCCACGAATGCCTGTGTGGTCTTGATGCCCTCCTCTTCGAGCAGTCCCAGGTCGCGGCCGTCGCCGTGGATGACCATCGTGTCGTCGTTGGTGAGCAGCTGGTTCAGCTTGTCGCAGCGCATGGCGTCCTTCTCGATGATCTTCACGTTCATATAGTCGGGCGTGGTAAGTGCAGCACGGACAGCCGTCTTGCCACCGCCCATGATGATGACGTTCTTGACGTCGGTATAGTGTTCCTTGCCTACAATCTTGCGGATATAGGGTATGTACTCCTTTGTGGTCATGAAGTACGTCAGGTCGTTCAGCTTCAGGGTGTCCAGACCGCTGGGGATGATGGTCTCGTCCTGCCGCTTGATGGCTACAACGTGATAGGGGTCGTTGGGACCGCAGAGGTTTTTCAGCGGTTGGTTCAGAATCTCGCAGCCCTCGCGCAGCTTGATGCCGAGGAGCACCAGTGCCCCGTCGTGGACGTCCCACCGCTGGCGCACCCACGAGAGTTTCAGGCCGTTGATGATGTCATGGGCTGCCAGAACCTCGGGATAGACCATCGAGCTGATGCCCAACTGCTTGAAGAACTGCTGGTTCTGAGCCGACAGGTATTCGTAGTTGTCGATGCGTGCCACCGTCTTCTTGGCACCCAAGGTGTGGGCGATGATGCAGGCAGTGATGTTGGTGCTCTCCTCGGTGGTGACACCCACGAAGAGGTCGGCACTGCCGGCGCCAGCCTCCTTCAGGGCGCTGATGCTGGTAGGCGAGGCGTTGAGGGTCATGACGTCATACTCCCTCAATCCTTCGAGGCGGTTCTCGTCGTCGTCTATCAGTACGCAGTTCTGACGTTCGCGCGACAGCAGTTTCGACAGGTGGGTGCCTACGGCTCCCGCCCCGGCAATGACGATTTTCATATCAGAATGGCTTTTTTGATACTTTCTACATCGATGCCGACAATCCTTTGCAGTTCGCTGACAGTGCCATGCTCAACGAAGTGGTCGTCAGGCAGTCCTAAACGGGTAATATGTACCTGATAGCCGTGGTCGTTCATCCACTCTAAGACGGCAGACCCCAGTCCACCGTTCTTCACGCCGTTCTCGACGGTGACGATACGCTGGAAGTGCTGGCCTACCTCATGCAGGATGTCCTCGTCGAGCGGTTTCAGGAAGCGCATGTCGTACATGGCCGCCCCGGTAGCCTCAGCCGCCTGCAGCGCCTCGTTGCCGATGGCACCGATGCTCAGTACCGCCACGTCGTTGCCGTCATGCAGCTTGCGGCCTGTGCCTACCTTCACCTCTTCCAACGGGCAGCGCCAGTCTTTCAGTACGCCACCGCCACGGGGATAGCGTATGACGAAGGGACCTTTGTCGGGCAACTGAGCCGTGTACATCAGCCGGCGCAGCTCGTGCTCGTCCATAGGTGCCGAGATGGTGAGGTTGGGAATGGGGCGCAGGGCTGCCAGGTCGAAGGCACCGTGGTGTGTCGGGCCGTCTTCGCCGACGATGCCGGCGCGGTCGAAGCAGAAGACGACGTGCAGTCCTAGGAGTGCCACGTCGTGGATGATATGGTCGTAGGCTCGCTGGGCGAAGGCCGAGTAGATGTTGCAGAAGGGGATGAGGCCGTCCTTGGCCATGCCGCCCGAGAAGGTGACGGCGTGCCCCTCGGCAATACCCACGTCAAATGTCCTGTCGGGCATGGCCTTCATCATGATATTCATGGAGCAGCCCGTAGGCATGGCCGGCGTGACCCCTACGATGAGCGGGTTCTGTTCGGCCAGTTCCAGCAGGGTGTAGCCGAAGACGTCCTGGAACTTCTGCGGTTGCGAGGGGTCGTTGTCGACGAGTCGCTCACCGGTGTCGGGATTGAACTTGCCGGGAGCGTGCCATGTCGTGACATCGCGCTCGGCCGGTGCATAGCCGTGACCCTTCTGCGTGTGCAGGTGCAGCAGCTTCGGCCCCTTCATGTTCTTCATCTGACGCAGGATGCGTACCAGTTCCTTCACGTTGTGGCCGTCGAAGGGTCCGAAGTAGCGGATGTTCATGCCTTCGAAGACATTCTGCTGGTGCGAGATGGCACTCTTCAGCGCGTTCGACAGGCGGATGAGTCCCTTGCGGCGGTCGTCTTCCAGCATCCCGCGTCCGTGGAGCCAGCGTGCAGCCTTGAAGCGCATGGCGTTATAGGTCTCGTTGGTGCTCAGCCCTAACAGGTATTGCTTCATGCCGCCTACGGAGCGGTCTATCGACATGTTGTTGTCGTTCAGGATAATCAGCAGGTCGTTGGGCGACGACGATGCATTGTTAAGTCCCTCAAAGGCCAGACCGCCCGACATGGCTCCGTCGCCAATGACGGCCACGACCTTGCGGTCGTTGCCGGTAGTCTTCGCGGCAACGGCCATGCCGAGGGCGGCCGAGATGCTGTTGGAAGCGTGGCCGCAGGCAAACGTGTCGTATTCGCTCTCTTCGGGTGAGGGGAACGGACGGATGCCGCCCAGCTTGCGGTTCGTCGAGAACTGCTCGCGGCGCCCTGTCAGTATCTTGTGGCCGTAAGCCTGGTGGCCTACGTCCCAGACGATGCGGTCGTCAGGCGTGTCGTAGACATAGTGCAAAGCCACCGTCAGCTCTACCACGCCGAGGCTCGATGCCAGGTGCCCGGGGTTCACCGACAATTCCTTGACGATGTCCTGGCGCAACTCCTCGCAGACCTCAGGCAACTGGTCTATCGCCAACTGTCTGAGGTCAGCCGGATAGTCAATGCTATTCAGTAGCCCTAATTTCTGTTTTTCCATTTGGGTGCAAAGATACAAAAAAATCATAATTCATAATTCATAATTCATAATAATTTTATATTTTTGCGCCCAAAAACAGAAAATTGACAATATGAAATACGGTGTTATTGGTTCTGGAGCCATAGGCGGATACTATGGCGGAAGGCTGGCGAAGGCTGGTCAGGAGGTGCATTTCCTCTTCCGCTCGGATTATGAGTATGTGAAGAAGAACGGGCTGCAGGTCGATTCCTGTGACGGGTCGTTCCATATTCAGGCAAATGCCTATAACAATACTGCTGACATGCCACAGTGCGACGTGGTGCTGGTCTGCCTGAAGTCGGTGAACAACGATAAACTGAAAAAGCTGCTGCCTCCGTTGCTGCACCCCCGCACGTTGGTGGTACTCATCCAGAATGGCATCGGCGTCGAGGAAGACGTGCAGCGCGACTTCCCCGGCGTACAGTTGGCAGCCGGTCTGGCCTTCATCTGCTCGGCCAAGACGGAGCACGGTCGGGTGAACCACCAATGCTACGGCAGTATCAACCTGGCCAACTACTCGTGCCGCGATGAGGCACTGATGCAGGCTGTCGTCAGCGAGTTCCGCGAGGCCGGCATCGAGACGGGACTGGTGGAGTATCACGAGGCACGCTGGAAGAAGGCCGTGTGGAACATGCCTTTCAACGGCATGACCGTGGCCCTGCATGCCCAGACCGACGAGCTGTTGAAGCATCCGGCCACCCGTCAGCTCATCCGCGAACAGATGATGGAGGTCGTCGGGGCGGCAAGGGCATTGGGCGTCAATGGCGTCGATGAGGCTTTTGTCGACAAGATGATTCAGATGACCGACGAGATGACCCCTTATTCGCCGTCGATGCGTCTCGACTACGACTTCCATCGCAAAATGGAGATTTATTACCTCTATACACGTCCGATAGAGATAGCGCGTGAGGCAGGCTACAGGATGCCGAAATTGGAAATGTTGGAAGCAGAACTAAAATTCTTAGAGAAAAACTTGTAAATTACATAAAAACTTCATATATTTGCAGGCACTAACCTGAAATAAATGAAGTTTATTACCTTACCTGACCAAACGGAACGTCGCCTGTCCTTCTATCTGGCGATGGAGGAGTATGTGGCTCGTCACTTCAACGAGCCAGACGCCTTCTTTCTGTGGCAGGTAGCCCCCAGCGTCATCTTCGGCCGTAACCAGGTAGCAGCCAACGAGGTAAACCTTGACTACTGCCGCGAACACGGCATCAGCGTCTACCGCCGCAAGAGTGGCGGGGGCTGTGTCTATGCCGACCGCGACAACCTGATGTGGTCGTTCGTCTTGCAGACGGAGCATGTGGGCCTCGCCTTCAACCGCTTTGTCAATATGGTGCTGTTAGTGCTCCGCAAGATGGGCATCGAGGCCGTCGGCACCAGTCATAACGACATCCTCGTTGAAGGGCGTAAGGTCTGCGGTACGGCCTGCTATCATCTTGACGGACACTGCATCGTCCACAGTACCATGCTCTACGACACCCAGATGGAGCATATGCTCAACGCCATTACGCCCAGTCGCGAAAAACTGCAGCGGAAGGGTGTGGAGAGTGTGCGCCAGCGTGTCACGCTGCTCAAGGACTATACGACGCTGACCCTCGACGAGGTCAGGACACTGATACGTGACACGCTCTGCGACGGCGAGCACAGACTGACGGAGACCGAGGTGGCAGAGATAGAAGCGCTGGAGCGTAAGTATCACGAAGAAGAATTTATCAAACTTTACTCATAACCCTATGGCAATCAAACAAGAATTGGAAAAGAAAGAGAAACGCACCTGTCTCTACGACAAGCACCTGTCGCTGGGTGCCATGATGGTGTCGTTCGGGGGCTTCGACATGCCCCTGTTCTATCAGTATGCAGGCATAGCGCCAGAACATACGGCCGTCCGTGAGCACGCCGGACTCTTCGACGTCTCGCACATGGGCGAGGTGACGGTGAAGGGCCGCGATGCCGAGCGCTATGTGAACCATATCTTCACGAACGACGTGACGGACATGCCCGTCGGGAAAATCCTCTACGGCATGATGTGTTACGAGAACGGCGGTACGGTGGACGACCTGCTGGTCTACAAGCTCGGCGAGCAAGACTTCTTCCTCGTCATCAACGCCGCGAATATCGACAAGGACTGGGCGTGGATGAAGGAGCACGCCGACGGCTTCGACATCGACCTGCAGAACCAAAGCGACGTCTACGGTCAGATAGCCGTCCAAGGTCCTGAGTCGGAGCATATCGTCACGACGGTGTTAGGACTGGACTGTTCGGAGTTGAAGTTTTATGAGGCGAAGAAGATTTCTCTCTCCTCTCTCCTCTCTCCTCTCTCCTCTATTATTATCAGTCGCACGGGCTACACCGGCGAGGACGGCTTTGAGATCTACGCCTCCCACGACTATATCCGCGAGTGCTGGGACAAGCTCATCGCGGCGAAGGTGCAGCCTTGCGGACTGGGCTGTCGCGACACCCTGCGCTTCGAGGTGGGACTGCCCCTCTACGGCGACGAGCTGAGCGAGGACATCTCGCCCGTCATGGCCGGTCTGACGATGTTCGTCAAGTTCGATAAACCGGCGTTCATCGGCCGCGAGGCCCTGCTGAAGCAGAAGACAGAAGGCGTCAGCCGCAAGCTCGTCGGCATAGAACTGCATGACAAGGCGATACCCCGTCACGGCTATACTGTGCTGAACATGGCTGGCGAACCCATTGGCGAGGTGACCACGGGTTATCATACGTTGTCGACGGACAAGAGCGTCTGCATGGCGCTCGTTGATACGGCCTACGCAGCCCTTGGCACCGACGTGCAGATACAAATTCGCAAGAAGGTGTTCCCCGGAACGGTCGTAAAAAAGCAATTCTATAACAAAAACTATAAAAAATGAGTAAGGTTTTGGAAGGACTCTACTACTCGGAGTCACACGAATATGTAAGAGTAGAAGGTGAGTATGGCTACATCGGTATTACCGACTATGCCCAGAACGCATTAGGCAATGTGGTGTATGTCGACATGCCTGAGGTAGACGACGAGGTGACGGCCGGCGAGGAGTTCGGTGCCGTAGAGAGCGTGAAGGCGGCCTCAGACCTGATGGCGCCGGTCAGCGGCACCGTCGTCGAGGTGAACGAAGCTTTGGACGACCAGCCCGAACTCGTCAACCAGGACGCCTACGAGAACTGGATTATCAAGGTGGAGATGAGCGACAAGTCGGAACTCGACAACCTGATGGACGCTGCTGCCTACGAGGCTTTCTGTAAGTGATATGGACTATAAGTATTTTCCACATACAGAGGCCGACCTGCAGGCGATGCTCAATGCCGTGGGTGCCGATATTCCCGAGCAAAGCTCGCCTACCCGTAGCCTTTCCGTCGATGCCCTCTACGCCCAGATTCCCGAGAGCATCCGCTTCCGTGGCGACTATAAGCTGCCTATGGCGATGAGCGAACTGGAGGTGCGCCAACTGTTTGAGAAGCTCGGTTCGCAGAATCGTCAGCTGACCTGTTTTGCTGGTTACGGCGTGTACGACCACTACACTCCGGCGGTCATACCCCAACTGTTGCAGCGTTCGGAGTTCCTCACTTCCTATACGCCGTATCAGGCGGAGATTTCGCAGGGCACGTTGCACTATATCTTTGAGTATCAGAGTATGATGGCTGAACTGACGGGTATGGACATCAGCAATGCGTCGATGTATGATGGTACGACGGCTACGGCTGAGGCAATGATGATGGCTGTGGCAGCCGGTAAGAAGGTGAACAAGGTGCTGGTGTCTGCCACCCTGAATGACGCTACCAGAAGGGTGCTCGACACCTACGCCCTGCACCAGGGAATAGAGTTGGTGACCATTGCGGAAGAAGACGGCGTGACGTCGAAGGAGAACCTCGACGCGCTGCTGGCAGAGGGTGGCGTGGCCGGTGTACTGGTGCAGCAGCCCAACCGCTATGGTATCGTTGAGGACTACAGCGGCTTTGCCGATGCCTGTCATGCTGCCAAGGCCCTGCTGATGATGAACAGCGTTGCTGCCGACCTCGCCGTGCTGAAGACGCCGGGCGAGTGGGGGGCAGACATTGCCGTCGGCGACGGCCAGAGTTTAGGCATCCCGATGCAGTTCGGCGGCCCGTATGTAGGCTATATGTGCTGCACGGAAAAGCTTATCCGTAAGATGCCGGGACGTATCGTCGGTATGACGAAGGACAACCGCGACCAGCGGGCATTTGTCTTGACGCTTCAGGCCCGCGAACAGCATATCCGCCGACAGAAGGCCACATCGAATATATGTAGCAATCAGAGTCTGATGGCGCTCTTCGTCACTATCTATATGTCGCTGATGGGCAAGCAGGGACTGAAGGAGGCTGCCAGTCTGAGCTATGCAGGCGCACATTACCTGTGCGACAAGCTCCTGGCCACGGGCCGTTTCTCTCTTGTTTACGACAAGCCGTTCTTCAATGAATTCCTTGTCCGTTATGACGGGGATATGGATGAGCTGTTCTCGTTCTATCTGATGAACGGTGTCCTGCCGGGTGTCAGGATGGGCGACGACTGTCTGCTGATAGCAGTCACGGAGAAACGTACGAAGGAAGAGGTTGACCGTTTCGTCGGGGGACTTCCATTTGTAAATGGTGTACAATAACTATCAAAACGTGAGCTTATGAATAATCGTTTATACGGCCATCTGGTATTTGAGCTGTCAGTGCCGGGACGTAAAGGATACAGTCTTCCCAAGAACCATTTCGGCACCTACGAGATACCTCAGGAACTGTGTCGCCAGGAGGATGCGGCACTGCCCGAATGCGACGAGCTGACGGTGGTGCGCCACTATACGAACCTGTCAAACAACAACTTCGGCGTGGATACCGGCTTCTATCCCCTCGGTTCCTGTACGATGAAGTACAACCCGAAGATTAACGAGGAGATGGCTGCTCTGCCGCAGTTCCAGAATCTGCATCCGCAACAGCCGGCCAGCACCGTGAAAGGGGCTTTGGCACTGATGTCGCTCCTTGAACAGTCGCTCTGCGAACTCACGGGGCTGGCGCATTTCACCTTTAAGCCCTACGCTGGAGCGCACGGTGAACTGACGGGACTGATGACCATCGACAACTATCACCGTTCGCGCGGCGACGTGCAGCGCAAGAAGGTCATCGTGCCCGACAGTGCCCACGGCACGAATCCGGCTTCTGCCGCCGTCTGTGGCTTGGAGATTGTTGAGGTGAAGTCCCAGTCTGACGGCACCGTCGACCTCGACGACCTGCAGCGTATCTGTTCGCAGTGTGGCGACGCCATAGCCGCCATGATGATGACCAATCCCAATACCCTCGGCCTCTTCGAGACTCACATCCCGGAGATTGCCAAGCTGATTCACGACTGCGGCGGTCTGATGTATTACGACGGCGCCAACCTGAACCCGATGCTCGGCGTCTGTCGCCCTGGCGACATGGGCTTCGACGTGATGCACATCAACCTGCACAAGACCTTTTCTACGCCGCATGGCGGTGGCGGCCCGGGGGCCGGTCCCGTTGGTGTCCGCGAGGGGCTGCAGCAGTTCTTCCCTGAGGTGTCGCCCTATCACGGCAATTTCGGCGTGATGATGCGGGCATACGCCTATATCCTCTCCTTAGGCCGAGAGCACGTGAAGGAGGTAGGCCCGTTGGCCACGCTCAACGCTAACTACATCAAGGAGCGCCTGAAGGACGTCTACGAACTGCCTATCGACACCACCTGCTGTCATGAGTTCGTCTTCGACGGTCTGAAGGACAAGTCTACGGGCGTGACGACGATGGATGTGGCAAAGCGCCTGCTCGACTACGGCTACCACGCCCCGACCATCTATTTCCCGCTGCTCTTCCACGAGAGCCTCATGATAGAGCCTACGGAGAACGAGTCGCGTGAGACCCTCGACGGGTTTATCGCCGTGATGCGCCAGATAGCCGAGGAGGCAAAGACCAATCCCGAACTGGTGAAGTCGGCACCGCACAACACGCCCATCGGTCGTGTCGACGATGTGCTGGCTGCCAAGCATCCGATAACCACTTATAAGCAGATGGTCAATGACAACAACTGATATCATCGTCATCGGTGCGGGGCCAGGTGGCTACCGCGCCGCTGAATATGCTGCCAAACAGGGCCTGAAGGTCACCATCTTCGAAGGTGAGAACGTTGGCGGCACGTGTCTGAACGTCGGCTGTATTCCCACAAAGACCTACGTCCACAGTGCCACCTTTGCCGAAGCCCGCCAGCGTATGGCAACAGTCGTCCCGCAGCTCCGTGCCGGTGTTGAGGCCATCCTCTCGCATCCCAATATCACCCTCGTCCGCAGCCATGCCCGTTTTGTCGATGCCAACACCGTCTGTTCGCAGTCTGGCGATGCTGTCACCGCCAAAAGCATCATCATTGCCACCGGCAGCAGCACCAAGTTCCTGCCGCTTCCTGACATCGATGACCCGCGCCTCGTCGACAGCACCGGTCTGCTCCAATTGGACACCCAGCCCAAGCGCCTCGCCATCATCGGCGCCGGCGTCATCGGCATGGAGTTCGCCTCGGTCTTCCATCGCTTCGGCTCCGAGGTCACGGTCGTCGAGTACCTGAAGGAGTGCCTGCCCGCCCTCGACAGCGACATTGCCAAGCGCCTGCGCAAGGGTATGGAGAAGAGCGGCGTCAACTTCAAGATGAAGACCGCCGTACAGAACCTCGCCGACATCGACGCCGACGTCATCCTGATGGCCACGGGCCGCAAGCCCCGCACCGAGGGCCTGAACCTCTCTGCCGCCGTCCCCGCCGCTTCTCCGTCAGGTGCCATCCCCGTCGCTTCTCCGTCAGGCGCCATCCCCGTCGTCCCCGATACCTTTGCAGTCAGTGCTCCCGACGGTTCTCCCGTCGGGTCCATCTACGCCATCGGCGACGTCAACGGCCGCCAGATGCTGGCCCATGCCGCCGAGATGCAGGCCGTCCGCGCCGTCAACCATATCCTCGGCCGCACCGACAACATCCGCTTCGACGTGATGCCCGCCGCCATCTTCACCACACCCGAAGCCGCCTGCGTCGGCCCGACGGAAGACCAGCTGAAAGCCGCCACAGCGTCCAACGGTTCCCCCGTTGGATACACCTGCCGCAAGGCCTTCTGGCGTGCCAACGGCAAGGCGCTGGCGATGAACGAGCCGGAAGGTATGCTGAAACTCTTCGTCAGCGAGCCCGACGGCCGCCTTTTAGGCTGTCACGCTTACGGCGCCCATGCCGCCGACATCGTTCAGGAGGTGTCAGTACTAATATGTCGCGAAACCACCATAGGGCAGCTTCGCGACATGATACATATTCATCCCACGCTGGGCGAGGTGCTTAGCGCAGCTTGTTCTCAGTGAGCTTTACATTGACGAGCGACAGCCGTGCTGTCGGCTCGTCAATCTGTTTTCCTACCTTATTATATATAATGGCGCAGTCACGGATGTCAATGTCGTGGATGCAGTTGAGACCTTGGATGCCGGCAGCCTTGATGGCTGTCTTGGCACCGCGGCAGACGACGCGGCTGATGTGGATGTCCTGGAATTCGGGAGCCAGACGGCGCTCTTCGTCGGTGAAGGTCAGCGCCTTTGCGTTGCTGCCGGCATGGCGGTTCACGTAGTCGCACTGGAAGATGATAGCCTCGCTGCTGATGTCGGCCATCATGATGTCACTCACATAGAGCCGTTCGGTCTTGCCGCCGCGTCCCAGTCCGCTCTTGAAGCGCAGACCGACGTCGGTGCCGAGGAAGCGGTTGTGGCGCACCACCATATCGCGGATGCCGCCGATGGTCTCACTGCCGAGTACGAAACCGCCGTGGGCATGATAGACGGCGTTGTCCTGGATGAGTACGTCCTGACAGCCCCAGACATCCCAGTCGCTCTTCTGTGAACCGCTCTTCATGCACAGTCCGTCGTCGCCCACGTCGACTGTCGAGTTGACGATGAGGGTCTGGTGACAGTCGGAGAGGTCGATGCCGTCGCCGTTCTGTACGTTCCACGGACAGCGCACGGTGATGCCGTCGATGATGATGTTACGTGAGTAGCAGGGGTGGACGTGGAAGCGGGGTGAGTTCTGAAACGTCACGCCTTCCAGGAGGATGTTCTCGCACTGTTCGAAACGCAGCAGGTCGTTACGCATACCCTCCTGACCCTGGGGCGTGTTGGCAATGTCGGGATAGCCGCTCTTCAGTTTCCACGGATACCACAGGTCGTCCTTCCCTGTCACCTGTCCGCCCATCTCGGTGTACTGTTTCCATTCCACGTCGCTCATCTTCGACCGCTTGACGGGACGCCACAGCTGTCCGCCGCCGTCGAAGATGCCGCTGCCGGTGATGGCGATGTTCTGGGCTTTCGTCGCACTGATGCAGGGATTCACCCGCTTGGGCTGTGTGCCGGCTTCGAAGTACAGACGCTTGTCGGGTGCGAAACAGACGACGGCGTTCTTGTCGAGATGCAGCTCAACGCCCGACTTCAGTTCGATAGGACCTGTCAGCCACACGCCCTCGGGCACCGTCAGCCGTCCGCCGCCCCGCTTCGTCAGTTCGGCGATACCTTTCTTGAAGGCGTCGGTACACAGTGTCATACCGTCGCCCACGCCGCCGCAGTCCGTCAGCGAAATCTCGTTCTTCGCAATCACGACGGGAACGACCTGCTTCACGGGCGTCGGCAGGTTCTCGTAATACTTGGCGTAGTCGCCGGCTACTGCTGTCGTGGCCGCCATCAGGGCCACCGCTATCCATAATGCTCTTTGTTTCATATGATTACTAATCGACTGGTCCAAATGTGAAAACTAAGTCCTCGAGGCTGCAGAGAGATTTGTCCTTGAAGTCAGACTTGAAGACGAGGAAGATGGCGTGTTTGCCCACAAGGTAGTCGTTCTTGGCCTCGTCGGAGATGCCGCCTGCCACGTCCCAGATTTTCTTGTCCATATTGGTCGTCAGGCGCATCTCGCCGATTTTCTTGCCGCCCTGCGATTCCCAGGGACGGTCCATCATGATGTCGATAGTGGCCTCGAGACCTTCTGGGATGAGGCGCACGACAAGCATCAGACAGCCGGGGTTGGCCAGACGCTCTGCATCGAAGTTGAAGTATTTGTAGCCTACGATAGAGCCGTCGGTGTTGTTGACCACGCTGTTGGTGTTGTTACGCAGGTCGTAAGGGGCATCGAACTTGTCGTCAGTGCCATAGCCGGAGGCCACGTAGGAACCGTAGAACGTGTTGTTTGGCCACTCGTGGGTGGCAGGTTTCGGGCCTGTGTACCAGCAGGCGATGCCAGCCGAGTGACGCTCGAAGGGGTCGAGACCGTCAAGCGCAAAGCCGTTGCTGTTGTATTCGCCCTCGCTGATCTCTACCTTACCGCCCTTGCCTTCCTCAACCTTCACGTCGATGGGGGCAACCATAGCCTGGCGGGCATACTCGTTGGTACCCGTCTGACGGTGGTAGAAGACGTACCACTGTCCGTTCTCGCCTTGCGAGCGACCAGAGGTCGAGCGGATCTCGCAGATAGAACCGTGGGTGTTGCCGTCGGGCGTGGCTGAGGCTATCGTGTTGCCCTGCTCATCTGTCTCGCGGGCGCGGCCGTCGATGATAGTACCACCGTAGGTCCAGGGACCGAGCGGAGCGTCGCTGTAGCAGTAGGCGAGGGTGTAGTTTGACGTCGGCAGACCGAACTCGCCCTCCTCTGTGAAGCGACTGTAGATGAAGACGTATTTGTCCTTTATCTTGCGGATGCTGGAGGCCTCGAAGAATTTGAAGCGTCCCGGCTGGTTGCGGCCTGAAATCATGTCCTCCACCACCTTCGTACCGGGCTTCACCGTGGCCATCGTCGTGGGGTCTAACTCAGCGGCCATCGAGCGTTCAAAGCCCCAGTAGCCGTAGACGCGTCCGTCGTCATCGACGAACACGGCGGGGTCGAACTGCAAGATGCCGTCGGCCTTGTTGGCATCGTCCTTGCTCCAGTTGCATACCTCGAAGGGACCGTCGGGACGGTCGCTCTTCGCTATCAGTCCGTTGCGGCCGCCAGCTTGGTCGTTGGGGAAGAGATAATAGGTCTTCTTGCCCGTCGAGTCGGTCACTACCGTCACGTCCGGCGCATAGAGCACGTCGGCGGTGCCTGCCGAGTCGAAGGGCTCGCCGTCGCGGTTCTTGTCGACGACGAGAATTGTGCCGTCGTAGCGCCAGCGGTTCAGAGTGTCGACCGAGGCCGACCACACCACCTGGTCGCGGCCGCAGTATTCGGTCACGAGGTCATCGTGCGAACCGTAGATGTAGACGCGCTGCTTCCCCGGCTGGTCAGGGTCTTCAAACACGTAGGGTTCGCCGTCAGGGATATGTTCCCACAGGGGCATGAAAGGGTTGCCGACGGTCGTCAGTTCTTGTGTCGTCATTTCCGTGGTTTTGTTTGTACATGAGAGTGCCAGTGCCATACAGCAGGCGCCGACAAGAATTGTTGAAGGCTTCTTCATAATCCGTTGATTGGTTCTTGGTGGCAAAGTTACAAAAAGTTGGGAGCAGAACAAAAGATTTTAATCTTTTTTATGTTGAGACAGAATAAGTTCACGCTCAAAGAGTATAAAGTTACAAATTATTGATGTAGTGGAAGAGGGTACTGGTACTTGAGTCATATATATTTCCCGACAACAAATGAAATCTCTAAATAATATTGCAATTCATGTGGGATTTTGCAAACGAAATAAGGCAGATATAAAAATATAACGAACAGGAGAAATAGAAATGTGTTAAAAATCTGAAATAATCGGGTGGCTTTATGCTTTGTTTAGAAAATAAACATTATCTTTGCTGTAAGTTTCGGACCACAGAACTATAGAATCGGTAAAGAATGAATAACACTCACAAGGAGTTGGACATCATTGCCCGTATGCGGGGTGAAGTGATGGGGCGAAAGGAACCCACTGGCGAGAACCTTTTTCTCGTGTGGGGATACCCGACTGTTGCGGTCTTTGTCTTGGAGTTTGCCACGCTGATGTTCCTGCACAAGCATTGGTACGTATGGCTTTGGATAGGCATTCCGCTGATGGGTGCCCCGCTGATGATGTATTTCCAACGGAAAGACTACGCCCGGATGGGGCATCGCTCGCTCGAATCAAACATCGCCCTGCAGCTTTGGATCTATATTGGTGGTGCCAGTGCCCTGCTCGGTTTCACCACGGGCGTCACCAATACTTACCCTGTCTGCTATAATTTCATTCAGGGTCTGCTCATCGGCTTAGGTGCTTATCTGACGGGCGTTATATCACGCTTCCGTTCTATGACCGTTTGCGGCATCATTGCCAGTATCATGGCATTTGCCTGCCTCTTTATCCAAGACGACCTCTGGCCGTGGCAGTTTCTTGTTACCGCCATGACCACCGTCGTCGCCCTGATTATTCCCGGGCATCAACTCAAAAATTACCTCAAGAACTATGAGTTTTAAGTTTCCTGTCATCAACCCCCTGTTGCACAACGAGCTGCGACTGAAAATCATGGTGGCCCTCGATAGCTTGGAGAGTGCCAATTTCATGTATCTGTGTGAGATTACTGGCTCCACGCGAGGAAATCTCAGCGTACAGATCAAAACGCTGCAGGAGGCTGGCTACCTGCAGGTAGACAAGAGTGGCAGCGGTCCCGCCGCGCGTTCCGTCTGCCGCATCACTCACAAGGGCATTGACGCCCTTCGTGCCTATGAGCATGGGCTGCGCCGACTCTTCGAAGAGCGTGTTCCCGATATGGAGGAGAAAAAGTCAGTCGGGTGATTACTTGTCAGCGTATTACGTTACGATGGGATAACTATATTCAATAAGGTCTAAAATATAAACATTACATCATCATTTAATCGAAGTATTTATGAGACTAAGACAAACTATGCTGACCGTGCTCCTCGCCTGTTTGGCTATGGCGATGCGTGCACAAGACACAGCCAAGGATGCTAAGATCGTCGTTTGGCTGAAGGATGGCTCGAAGACGGAGGTTCTGTTTAACCAGATGCCGGAGTTCCTCTATGCTGATGGTCGTGTGAGCCTGCAGAACGGCACTACTGAATTGTCGTGGCTGTTGGCTGATTTGAAGAAGTTTACGTTCGAGGACGTGCAGCCCTCAACACCAACGGCTATCAAAGACATCGCTTCCCCGGCCAGGCTTGACCTGCTCGGAGGGTGCGCCGTCTACGACCTGAACGGACGGCTTGTCAAGAAGCACGTCAACTCTCTCACCGAACTGCCGAAGGGCGTCTATATTGTCAATGACGGAAGTGTAACGACAAAAGTGATAAGGAAATGAAGAAGCTGTTGTTTACTGCGTGGCTGCTGATGCTCAGCATGGTAGCCACGGCCCAGTCCTTTGTGGTGGTCGATAAGAACGGTAACCGTAAGGCCTTTGACGTGAGTAAGCTCGATAGCGTGACTTTCCAGCAGGATCCACCCGCTTTTACCGTCTATGAGAACAAGCAAGAGGAAGCTGCCATTCCGTCGGAGGGTGGGGGAAATCCCGGTTCGGGGACTGATCCCGCTCCTGATGAGCCCGACCAGGAAGTTACGACTTTCGCTTTCGACGAGGTGCAGAGCCTTGCAGGCAATCCCGATTTCCTGTTCTCTCACCCCGATACGGTGTATGTGGATGCCGACGGTCAGGACTTCTCGTTCCAGTTGCGTACCAATGTCCGTTATGGCTGTACACCTTCAGCTGACTGGTTAGCGTATAAGGCCGATGTCGAGAATACCGACTCATTGCTTTTCGCCGCTGCTATGAATCCTATGACAGCACAGCGTATCGGCTATCTGTATTTCGCCAGCAGCGACGATACCATGCGTGACACACTCGTCGTCGTGCAGTTGGGCAAACCAGACTCCCGTTATATCGCTATCGACTGGACAACAACAACGTTGGACAGCTTCGACGAGACAAGCGGTAAGGCTCAGTTAACCTTTACGGGCGATGTGCCTGTGATGGGCGACTATGACGTGGTATTGCTGCCTCAGGGCGAATCCCAAATCATCCGTCTGATAGATATGGTCGCACAGCCAGAAGGCAGCAAGACTGTTACTCTCGACACCCGCGAGGGAAAGATGGGCAACCTGTTCAAAAACCAGCACTTCAAACTCGATACCGACCCCTCGGCAGGTAGCAGAACCAGACAGATAGCGGGCTACGGCGATGACGTGCCTGTGTACACTCCTGTCAAGATTGAGGTGTTCAATGGCGTGGAAAACATAGAGATCTTCAATGCTAACAGTGCCAATGCACGCGGCAACGGAGCACCTGTAACCGGCGAGAAGGATTTCCTCAAGAAGGAGTTCAACGCCGACGGCAGCGTGCTCTGGGATGGAGGCAACAAGGGAACCCTGTCTTGGGAGAAGCTCAACTTCGACATCGGCTTGAAAGGCCTCTTTGAGTTCGATTTCGGTGACAAGCCTTTTGAGAAAGTGAAGATGGGCGACCTGAAGAACCTGAAGATGGCCCTTGAGGGCGGTTTCAATACGGAAGCCATATTGAATTATACGGTGTCTGTGGGCGAAGGACTCACTTACAAGAAGACAATCGACCTGCTGCCGAACGTCATTCCTACGGTGACCTATACCTTTATGATAGGTACCGTGCCCCTGCCCATCAGCGTTGGAGCCGACCTGAAAGCCGATGTCGAGCTTGGTGCTTCGGGCGAACTTACCATCAAGGGCGGTGCAAAAGCTTCTGCCAGCGTCCGTTTAGGCGTGGAATGGGATGAGGACAATGGCGTCTCGAAGATTGCCGAATGTGAGAAGAACATAGAGCTTGTCGGTCCGACGTTAGACGCTAAGGTGGAAGCCAAGGCCATGGCCACGGCCTATCCCGAGATTGGCATCGCCATTTATAAGGTGCTCTGTCCGACTATCAGTCCGACACCTTACATCAAGGCTGAGGCTCATGCTCAGAAGGTTGAGGATAAGGTGGCCTGGGACGCAGGTCTTTCTACAGGTATCGACCTTGGACTCGGCCTCTCGCTCGACCTCTTCTTCTGGGAGTGGGAGCTGGCCGATATCGACCCTGTCAACGTGTTCGACTTCCCGTTGGTGAAGGTACCCGATGCTATCGAACTGACCAGCGAGTCGCCCCAGCAGATGCTGAAGAATCAGCAGATGGAGGTGAAGTATCATGTCACAAACAAGAACTACATCACCGGTACTGAATACAACGCCCCAGGAATGCTCGTCAAGTTTGAGGCCGAGGGTGGCGAACTACAGGACGAGTATGCTTACACCGACACGGAAGGTAACGTCAGCGCTCTCTTCACCCTGACCGACGACGTCAATGGCGGCACGGTCAAGGCCGAGGTCGTCGTGCCGACTGATGGCGATGAGGATGGCGATGAAGGCGGCAACGCCGGCGATGACGAGGAAGGCATCAAGGCCGACGATTGGGAGGCCGAGGGTGTCCAGTACCGACTCACTCCCGAACCGGCTGAACAGACCATTGCCAAGGATGCCGAGAGTGCGGCTATCACTTTTAAGCTGGAACAGTATGCTTCAAAGACGAAGGCCTGGAAGGGTGTCGCCGGTAAGACCATCTACTTCGAGGCCAAGGGTGGAAGCTGCAACGCGTCGGGCGTAACGACCGCCGACGGTATAGCCACGGCCACCTTCACACCAGAGACCGACTTCAAGGAAGGTTCTGTGACGGGTACTGTCACCCTCAACGAACCTGGTGTCTGGTCGGGAATAGCTACTGGTAATGTCATGGCCGAAGAAGATCCCGGTGACGAAACTATTACTGACGAAGGACTGAAGAAGGCCGCCAAGCAGAAGGAGAATGTCTATGTCATTGAAAACAAGAAGACTGGTGAGAGTCAGGAACGTTCCTATGTGACAAAGTGGTCGGAATGGAATAAGGACCAAGATTTCGTAAGTTTCTCATTGGAGGATGCTGATGCCAACGGTGGCACATTGGGCATGATATGGGGGCATGTTCCGCTGAGGATGACGGATGTCGTACTCGCGCTCACAGGAGAGCAGTTTGCTAATTCTCCAGGTGGCAAGTTTGGCTTTGGCGTTTACGAGGGCACTCAACTGTCAGCTGAGTTTGCATGCTTCACAGGCGAGCAAGGTATGGATGTCATGGGTAATATCAAGCCCGAAAGCAAGATTATGCTGCGCAAGATAAGCAGCCAGTCTGCTAACGGTTCCCGTCGTGCTCCTGATGGCGAAGAGTATACCGGCAATTATGAACTCCTGTTCTATTTGGTATTCAAGAATGAAGTCTATAATCATGAAACCCAGCAGATGGAAGAGGGCGACGACTACGAAGTCTATGGTCGTGGCACGATGAAGATGCACATCCCGGTCATCACCTCCATGAATCTGAGTTCTGAGTCCCAATATCTGAAGGTGGGCGAATCGACGAAGGTGAACGTGGATGGGTATTATGAAGATGGTGCCCAGTGGGATTGGAGCGACGTGCAGATTGCAGGTCAGTCCGCTGATTATAGCGCCGCGTACGATGGTGCCGATGAGGGCTTCTTCACTTGGGATGCTGCCACGCAGACCCTCACCTCCGTGAAGCCTAACGACAACAAGAGCGTGTATGTAGTCTTCTCGCTGAAGAGCAAGCCTTCTGTCAAGTCCGCCTTCACGATTGCCACCGGCGAAGGCTGGAAGTACACCTCGTTCAAGGTGGGTCCTGAAGAGCAGGAGGTCGGTTCTGGCTATTGCAGCTACTACGTAGAGGACTGGGCACCGAGGGACAGCGAAGACGAGAAGTTTGACGATGCTGCCATAGAGATAGACCCGGCGTCCGATCCCGAAGGCAATTTCCGTTATGTCCACTATAACGGAAGATATGATGCCCGTCTGTATGTCTATCGGTCAGATGCCGCTCCGGGCGAGTACAACCTCCGCTTCCGCCTGAAGAGCGACCACAGCGTCGGCTGTACGATGAAGATTACTATTACGTCTGGGAATGAATAATCTAACAAACCTACAAAGGGAAAAGTTTCCCCTGTTACCTTGACGTCCAAACGAAAAGAATCGCTATCATCCACTGGTAGCGATTCTTTTTTGGGTCTAAACGTACCGCCGTCGCCGTTACGTCTTCACGAGCGGCCGATATTTTTTTACGAGACGCTTATATTTTTTCACGAGCGGCCGCTACGTTTTTCTGAGCAGCCGTGACGTTTGCATATCTCGTACCTCGCACCTCGTACCTCGCACCTCGACATCTTGTACCTCGTATCTCGAAACTATCTCACTTTGTCTGCAATTCTCATTTTGTCAGGTCTCTATATATGGTAGTCTTAACGGGAAAATACCCCACCCACGTCGCCCATGTCGCTCCTATGCTACGGGTGGGATGGGTGACATGGGTGGGATGTTTTCCCCTTTGCCATCCATATTACGCGCGCGCGAAATCTCAAAAATGTGGATTTGTGATGAAAACGCTTGTTCCTTTCAATTATATTTCGTAAAATTGGATAAAACCGCAAACCTTTTGTAAATAAAGGCAGTTTGAGGGATTGAGGAAAAATCGGGTTACGAATAAGAGACGGTTCTCAATTCCGCATTCTGCTTTGATTTGCTTGTCAATGTAACGTGCTATGCACGCTTTGCTAGTCAAAGAACTCCCGACGCTAAGCCACCAGCCTGTTTCAATGGCTCATTGTCGGGGACAAAGGTACACAGAATAAATGAGACGGCAAAATAAAATAGGACTAATTAGCAGTCCTCTTTACTTCCATATCGGTTCGCTTCGCCAGTTGCCTGTAAAGCCTAACTTGCCGTAGGGAATATCTTTGCTATTATCCAGCAGGGAAAGAATCTTTGCCTTGATTTGATTCTCTGGATATATGGCATTGCAGAGATAAAGCATTGCCGTGATAACTCCGTAGGGCTTCTTTTTCTGATTGTCTGTAAATGGGGTGTTTAACCACTTGTCGCGATGTCCCTTGATGTTCATAGGCTGCTTGGCAAGGCTCCTGTTCCAAAGACGCGAATGATGGGCGATGATGTTTCGCAAAACGGAAATTGCCTCTAACCAACTGGAAAGTTCCTTAGCAGAGTATAGTCCAAACTCGTTAGCAATAGTGGCGCGTTGGGGCAACTGACTCTTCAGGTTCTTGTACATCTTTGATAGTGTGCCGAATGTGGCAACTTCCAGTATCATCCATGCATCAGGATTGTCACCTTCCATCGACTCGCTATCCCAATTGGTGTGCTTGGCTATGTATTCTTTGGCAAAGGGTTCCGTACTACGCTCAAACTCATACTTGAGGTCAAGCAGGAAGTCCTCGTAGTACTCCATCTTTTCAAAGAGAGATTCATCCAGATACCAAAGCCCACTGTCCTTTGCCTGTGACAGATGGTTGATAATCTTCGCCCTCAGTGCCACCTCTATAATCTCAATGGCATCAAAGAGAATCAAACGGAGACTGCGGTCAAAGTTATATCGGGCAATCACGTCATCAAAAGAAGCGTCTTCAAGGAAGTCATGTTCCGTTTCTTCGTCAATCATATCCGTCCAATAGTATTTCAGACGGAAGTAACTGATATGCGACAGACATTCCTTCGCATACTCTTCACTACTGAACTGCATTCCTCTTGAACGTAGCAGCTTGATTTGCTCTTCTATCGTACGTGGCTTCTGATTGCTCATTGCTGTCTATATAAAAAGGTGACCCGCCAGCAGATCTACGGGATGCCGACGGGTTCTGTTATCGTTTAATTTCGGACGACTTATCCGAGAATCTTCATATTTTCGGGTGCAAATATAATGCTTTTTTGTTAATTCTGCAACTATTTTAGCAAATTTCTTACTAAAGTTAATCACAATTGCCAAATTTTCATTATCTTTGCAGCGGCTTGGGGGAGAAATCCCGAGTCGCAGATGCATTAGCTTTTATTTCGCACTTTACCGAAGTAGCTTGAGAACCTGATTTGGAATAAGTACGTTATAACAGCAAAGGGAAAAGCCAAAGAATGGTACTCCCCGTCTACATGCATAGCTATGCACACGCCTTGGCGTGGAAGCATTCTTATATGTAGACAGGGGTTCCAAATTCTCAAGCTCACCCCTTAGGTAAAGTGCATAAGGATGGCCACGCCATTCTTTTGTGCCTGTCCGTTTGTATTCAAATGTTTAACTACTAAAACGATATTAGTTATGAAGAAGTACTTATTTTCATTACTCGTGTGCACATCAGGGCTTGCAGCGCAGGCCCAGGTTACTCAACTTCCCGATGGATTTACGTCTGGGAAAACGGTTTGGATTGTCAGGGCTGGTGCCAGCTTGAACGGGGTTTCGGGCGACGGCGTGGATGCCACGAAGGACGGCTGGGAGAAACAAAAGCCGAACAGCAAATGGAGCAGTAGCGGTGACTTCAAACGTGCTCTCGGTGCCAATCTCTCCATCGGTTTCAACAAGTCGTTCGGCTCTGGCCCTGTCTATTGGGGCATGGAGTTAGGTGTTGCCATGCGCGGCTATAAGACGGAGGCCAACTGGAGCTATGGCGCATCGTCAAAGGTTTCTGGCGGCTACGATTCTCATACCAAGGCGCAAACTCAGACACTCAATGCTTTCAACGCCCAACTTTCGCCGATTAACATCGGTTACAAGTTCTTGCTTAATGACAAAATGGCCGTGGACGTTCATGTCGGCGGCTTTGCCAGCTACGACTTCATGGGCAAGTACAAGACAGAATTTGAAGACCACGTTTACAGCACGTCGAAATACGGAAACAACATCAAGGACACAAACACCGACAATTCTGTTGACATCGGCGACCTTGACGGCTACAGGAGCTATGACTTCGGTGTGATTGGCGGAGTGGGCTTCTGGTTTGGCCATTTCAACGTTGACTTGAATTATCAGCGTGGTTTCGTCTCAATATTCGAGGGAGACAACTCGTTCTTCTGTGACAAGCTGCAAGTAAGGCTGGGATATGCATTCTAAAAAGCAACTTAAAACTATTATCAATATGAAAAAGGAAATTGTTTTTATTAATTGCTTGCCTAACATGGTCTATTGCTTTTGGTGCTTCAGTTGTTTGTGGACTATGTGAAGGATATGGAAAATTCGTTTGTTCCTCGTGTAACGGAGCAAAGGTCGTTGTTGTTTTAGATCCATGGGGAAACTACGTTTATCAGAATTGCATTTCTTGTGGAGGCTATGGATTTAAACTTTGCGCAAGATGCAAGGGAAAGGGATACATTCAGAAATCTAATCCTTCATTTACTGGCAACAAGTACAAATGTACGTGGGGTGGATGCCTCTGCCTCAAATATGTTAAGAAGGGTGTCTTCAATTCTGATTGTGAGAATTGTGGCCATCCCAAACATGATTAAACTAATAACAGAAATAATATGAATAGAATAGTTATCACTTTCGCTCTGATACTGGTAGGTTGCATTGGAGCTGATGCCCAAAAGAAATTGGGCGACTATATCGAAATAAATGGTGTGCCTGCATTTGTGTTCAGCATAGACCAAACAGGCGAGCATGGATTGGCAATGACAATTCCTCGGAATAATCATACTTTTGGACTGAGCAAGTATTCCAAAAGAATGACAAAGGTCATAGATAATATGTCCGAAGAAGGCAAACTTTCATCCGAGGAGGTTGCGCATCTTAAAGAGTATTTTAATTCGCAAGGTACTGCAATAGTATTCAAAAAGGACAAAGAACTGAGACCACTTTACACGGAACTTGTAGGACGACTTTCTGATAACGGCAAAGTGAATGCCAAACAGGTAAATGCGTTCTGTGAAGAAAAGGGAATTTCCATGAAGGACTTCTTTCCGACTTTCTATGCAGCCAAAGAACAAGGTGAAGGCTGGTTCCTTCCTGGGGATAAAGAGTTGGAGGAACTCGCCGTATTCTATTTAGGTGGACTTGGAAAAAGCAATGGGCTTGGTGCACTAAAATGGTCAAAACTACCAAAAATGAAATCAGACAATGAACTTGTACAAGAAGTCCTCACTTGGATAACAAGAGGACAGCTATACTCGTCAAGTATGAATGAGCCAAAGGCTGGTTTCAGGAAACTGGCATGGACTTTCATTAAACTTTCCGCAAAAAACTATCTGGATATTTATGACCGAGTACCTGGTGACGTAGATATATGCTTTGTTTATGAGTTTTAACAGTAAAATAGTAATAAGTAAAAATCAAAAATTATGAAAAAGAAAGTATTAATGATTATGCTGACACTGGCCATAAGTGTAACTGCCAGTGCCCAATGTACGGTCTATCTGCTCAAAGATGGAGAACATGCTGATTATACCCCAAAATCCGTTGGTGGCAAGTTCGACGAAATTGATGCACAAGCTGCGGAAGCTCTTAGTAAAAACCTTAAAAGGGCCTATGGTGGCGAATTGGAATCCACTATTCATCTCGTTTTCGAAGGTGCCAACGAGGGATCAAAGGATTTACCTTGTACTTTGACTAAATCGAAAAACGGTGGACGAATTCACTTATACTCAAAGGCAGTCTGCAAGTGTACATTCAAAAATGCGGGCAATACGATGATAAGCACTCTTGTAAAGGTAGACGGGAAATGGACAAAAGGTCCCAGTATCACTCTAAATTTAGAAGATGGTGAGACATATTTTGTCAGAATACAAGATGGGACTTATAATAAACTCGAATACAAAGAACTGACGGAGAAGGAATATCAAAAGGCCGCAAAGAAGATAAAGGATGTATTTGAGTATGAATGATTCAAACCATTCACAATTTGTAATGACTAAATTCAAAATTTAGATGCTGAAGAGAAAAATCGTATTATTGATGTTCTTTAGTCTTGTGCTGTCATCTGATATGGCAGCACAAGACTTAATTGAATTGTTTTTCCCAGATAAATCTACCTCTTATATGGGCGTAACCCTGGACAATGGTAAAACTCGGAGTGGATTAGGAGTGCTTAGATTAAAGAATAATAGTGTATATGTAGGCTATTTCAGTCATAATAAATTCAATGGCAAAGGTATGCAAGTCGCTCCAAAGAATAAAAATATTGAAAATTGTGGCGAGGGATTCATATACATAGGTAGATGGTTAAACGGGAAAAAATACGGGAATGGACGTCTATATAACAAATTAGGGCAACTAATCTATGATGGGCGTTTCGAAAATGACAAGCCTTGTGGACAATTAACTACTTATCCAGATACATTACGAAAATTCTCGTTCCTTGAATTCAAACACGATGACGAAGGCGAGATATATGTCGGTGAAGTAGCATCCAGTTTGCCCAATGGTTTCGGAATATATTATGATGATGAATGCTTTACCATAGTAGAAAGTAAGGAAGGAATCCAATACGGATTAGGGCTAATGCTCTTCCCATCAGTCGGTTGGGCTACATTCAAGGTTGAAGATGGTCTCTACACGGAACTTGATAATAGCGCAAATCTCAGCAACCGCCGCGAACGACGTAGAGAGGAAAGAAGAAAGGCAAGACAAGATTTACTGAATGCTTTTGGAGATTTCGCCAATGGTATGGCACAAGTAGCAAGTAACGTACAACAGATACAGAATTATGGAAATGGTACATCTTCTTATGGGAGTGCAAGCACGAGTGAGGAATCTGGTTCATTTTCAATGAATGTTTCTTCGGGCAATGACCATGCAGGAACTGCTGCTCAAGCATCATCTTCAACAAATGGCAATAAATACAATCTTGGTGAGCAGCAAAGTTACAATACAGATAAACAAACATGGAGTAACTATGATGGTATGTTGTCAGCCCATTTCTATGGTGGACGTTCTGCTACAAGGAATGAAATTAAGCAATGGCAACAAAAAATGAAAGATTTACGTACAAAATGGAAAGCAAAAGGAAAGAGTTTTCCAGACTCTTCTAATGAGAACAAATCAACATCAAATTGTCCCAACACTTCTCATAGCCATTAGATTTATTTTCTTCAAGATATAAAAAAGTCAACGACCCCAGAAATCGTTTATTCTGAGGTCGCTTTTGCAATATATGTAATCCCGATTTCTTTTCAAGTTTATTACTATACTGCTCTCGGAACCATTGAGTAATGGGTATGTCATTGATAAGCAGAAACAGATTACGCTTCTCGTCTCTTATCACTTGTGCCGAAACATTTATCAGCAAGGGCATTCCGTCTGTACTCATTGGAGTGAAGCCAGCCACTATTGTTGATAGTGTGACCATGCAGCAGTTTATCCATCTGTTCCTCGCTGAAACCATATTGCAGACACTCACGCTCCATGCTGAGGAACTGCTTGAAACTCGGGAACCACTGGTATGCCTTATCGAGAATCTGTTTTAGGCTGTTGACTTCCTGTAGGTGCTGCTCGTTGGCTCTATTCATTTCCCTTGTGTAGTTGTCCTTCATCTTCTGCATATCATCGTGTAGTTTTATTATCTGCCCGTTCAATTCCTCCACCTCATTTGTAAGTTCCTTGTTTTCTTTCTCCAGTCGATTCACCTTGTTACCACCAAGAAGAGAATTGATTCCGTTGAGTGCTGTGGTTGCGGTCTTAGTGGCAGAGTTCTTTAGTTCCTCCGTTATTGCCTCTGCCTTGGCTTTCAGCCGAGTCTGCTCACACTCGGCAACGACCATGCAAGCATGTCTTTGCTCTCGCTTAATCGCAGACTTGATACGTACAAGTTCCTGCTTGGCTTGGGCTGCTTCATCGATTACCTTTTTTTGCCTCTTTTGCTTCGTCAATGGTATGCTGTGCCTTATCCACCTTTGTCAGTAGTTGAGTGATGTTCGCCTGTAAGTCCTCGCCCTGTGCAATCAGGCTGCGATAATATTCATGTGCGGAAATTTGCTGGGCTGCAAAAGTAATACCTTGCTGGGAATAAATGGCTACGCAAATCGCAGCAGATTTAGGAAAGAAAAACACGAAATGTGAAAACGGTTCGAACTGCCGAGAAAAGCCTTGATTTGCGTAGTTGGCTAAGAAAGTTTAACTTTCGGTCGTAGCCCAATCGGGTTACGAATAAGAGACCTAAGTCGTTCCGCAATCTGCCTCGATTTGCGTAGAGCCTCTTGGCGAAAGTTACTCAAATTGCACTCATTTGTCTTTATTTATGGGCTTATCTGCGTTAATCTACGAAAAATGCTTTTCTATTTCAGCATTATTTCCTATCTTTGCACAAAAATAACGAGAGGCAACAAAAAACGTTATGGATGTAGCATTCATTTTGGATACGTATTTCAAGGGGACGAAGAATGTCTCAATAGACGTGTTTGACGCTCAGACGCTAAATGATGTTTATCGAGCTGATGCTGCTGAAGAATTTAATGAGGCTTTTGTAGAAACGGAAGAATTGGAATCGTTATGGTAGAATTTAAATTTATAGAATACGGCACGGACTTCGGAACACGTGATATGGGGCAGAAGCTTCGGCAGAAACTATTACCCCTTATTAATGGCGACGAGAAAGTTGTCCTTGATTTTACGGGAGTTAATGTCGTCTCCAACTCTTTTGCTGATGAATGTATCGCAAAACTGCTTTTGGAAATGCCTTTGGCAGAATTAAAGCGTCGCACGACGTTTCGTGGACTGAACCCGTTGGCAGAACGTAGCGTTTTAGTGGCGCTTCAGCGGAGGTATAAAGTGTTGTCCGCTAAATAAAGGAACAAATCAAAAAACAGATAGCTTATGTATGACAAGGAACGGGGGTTGTATATTGCCCACTGCTCGGAAGGAGCACTAAGTATTACAGGAAAGATGGCCAACCGGCATGGACTGATTGCCGGAGCCACGGGTACGGGAAAGACGGTGACGCTGCAGGTCATGGCCGAGACATTCTGTCAGGCCGGCGTGCCCTGCTTCATGGCCGATATGAAGGGCGACCTCAGCGGCATCTCGCAGACGGGCAAGATGAGCGGCTTCATCGAGAAGAGGTTGCCGGAGTTCTTTCCCATTGACCATTCAACATTGACCATTGACCATTCTGCTACGCCATACGCCGAGGACAAAGGAAATGGTCAATGGTCAATGGTCAATGGTCAATCAATTCAGTTCCAGGCCTGCCCCGTCAGGTTCTACGACGTCTTCGGCGAGCAGGGACACCCGATGCGTGCCACCGTGTCGCAGATGGGGCCGCAGCTGCTGTCGCGCCTGTTGGGACTGAACGAGACGCAGGACGGCGTGCTGAACATCGTGTTCCGTGTGGCCGACGAACGCGGGCTGCTGATTCTTGACTTGAAAGACCTGCGTTCGATGCTCGACTACGTGTCGCAGCACGCCAAGGAATACACCACAAAATACGGCAACGTCTCTACAGCCTCCGTCGGAGCCATCCAGCGCGCCCTGTTGCAGTTGGAGGCACAGGGTGCTAACCAGTTCTTCGGCGAACCCTCGTTCGACATCTACGACCTGCTGCAGACCGAGCAGGGCAAGGGCGTGATGAGCGTGCTGGCTGCCGACAAGCTGATGATGCAGCCCAAGCTCTACTCCACGTTCCTGCTCTGGCTGTTGTCGGAACTCTACTCGACGCTGCCCGAGGTGGGCGACCTGCCGTTGCCGAAGCTCGTCTTCTTCTTCGACGAGGCTCACATGCTGTTCGACGGTACATCGAAGGCATTGCTCGACAAGATAGAGCAGGTCATCCGTCTTATCCGCTCAAAGGGCGTCGGCATCTACTTTATCACGCAGAGTCCGACGGACATCCCTGAAAACATTCTCGGACAGCTCGGCAACCGCGTGCAGCATGCCCTCCGTGCCTATACGCCGAAGGACCAGAAGGCCGTGAAGACCGCTGCCGACACCTTCCGTGCCAATCCCGCGTTCAAGACCGACGAAGCCATCATGAACCTTGAGACGGGTGAGGCCCTCGTCTCGTTCCTTGACGAGAAAGGCGCCCCTGCCGTCGTGCAGCGCGCCAAAGTTCTTTTCCCGCTGAGTCAGATAGGTGCCGTCACCGACGGTCAGCGCTTAGACATCATCAAGCAGAGCCGTATCTACGGCAAGTACGACACGCCTGTAGACCGTGAGAGCGCCTACGAACAGCTGATGAAAGAGACCCCCCTGTCGCCCCCCGAGGGGGGCACAACGCCCAGCAAGCAGACTGAGGTGGCTCCCACGGAGGACGACAAGGGGGCTAAGGCTAAGAAACCCGGCATCATGTCGAAAGTGTGGAAAGCCGTGCTCACCGCCGTCACCTCGACCCTCGCCACCATCCTTGGCACCTATGTCAGCGAGAAGGTCTCGGGCAAGAAGTCGAAGAGTCGCACGTCGGCTAAGGAGAAGGTGGTGAAGAATGCCACCAGTGCCGCCACCCGCACTATCACCAAGGAGCTGACCCGCGACATACTGGGCAATCTTGTGAAATGAAACCGTGAAAGGAAACGACTATGAAACGAAACTACTTACTACTACTAATAACAATCTCGTTCGCCGCCCATCTGTGGGCCGGCGAACGGTTTAATTTCAACGCCGGGTGGAGACTGCTGGTGGGCGACCATCCGCAGGCCAGTGCTGTCAGCTATGACGATGGCGCATGGCAGGCGGTGACGCTGCCTTACTCGTTCAACCAGACGGAAGCCTATGCCAAGGCTATCGACCAGTTGACAGACACCGTGGCGTGGTATCGCAAGCATTTTGTGCTGCCCAAGGAATTGAAGACCGCCAAGAAGTTCTTCATCGAGTTTGAGGGCGTGCGCTTCGGTGCCCGCTGCTTCCTCAACGGCCAGGAACTGGGGTGGGGTGAGAATGGCGTGATGGCCTTCGGCTTCGACCTGACACCTTATATTAATAGAAGCGGCGAGAACGTTCTGGCCGTCTTCGTCGACAACGACTGGCGCTATAAGGAGCATGCCAACAAGGATGCACGCAGCGGTTTTCAGTGGAACGACAAGAACTTCTTCTGCAACTACGGCGGCATCAACAAGAACGTGTGGCTGCACGTCATGCAGAGCGATGTGTACCAGACGCTACCCCTCTACAGCAACCTCCAGACGACGGGCGTCTACGTCTACGCCACCGACCATGATGTGAAGGCCCGTTCGGCCGTCATCCATGCGGAGTCGGAGGTGAAGAACGACTCTCAGGTTCCGCAGACCGTCTCATACAAGGTCGTTGTCAGCGAGCGTGGCGGCAGGCAGATAGCCGCCTTTGCTGGAGAGAACGTGACGGTGGAGCCCGGGAAGACGGCCGTCTGCCGAGCCTCCCAGAAGGTCGGTGGCCTGCATTTCTGGTCGTGGGGCTATGGCTTCCTGTATGATGTCACGACGAGCCTTGTCGTCGATGGCAAGGCCATCGACAATACCGTGACCACGACAGGCTTCCGCAAGACAGCGTTCAAGGACGGTATGGTCAGTCTCAACGACCGCGTGCTGCATCTCAAGGGCTTTGCCCAGCGCTCCACCAACGAGTGGCCTGCGGTGGGCATCAGCATCCCGGCCTGGATGAGCGACTACTCAAACCGCCTCGTCCTTGGCTGCAATGGAAACCTGTTCCGCTGGATGCACGTCACGCCGATGAAGCAGGACGTAGAATCGTTCGACCGGCTCGGACTCATCCAAGCCATGCCTGCCGGCGATGCCGAGAAGGACGTCGACGGCCGTCGCTGGCAACAGCGCACCGAGGTGATGCGCGATGCCATCATCTACAACCGCAACAACCCCTCGATACTCTTCTACGAGTGTGGCAACAACCAAATCAGCGAGGAGCACATGGCCGAGATGAAACAGATTCGCGACCTGTACGACCCTGCTGGCGGACGGGCTATCGGCTGCCGTAATATGCAGGACTCCAAGGTCGCTGAATATGGCGGTGAGATGCTCTACGTCAACAAGTCGGCCGGCAAACCGATGTGGATGATGGAATACTGTCGCGATGAGGGTATACGTAAGTACTGGGACGAGTGGAGCTATCCTTACCACCGCGAGGGTGACGGGCCGCTGTACCGTGGAGCCCGTGCCGTCAGCTATAACCACAACCAGGACGGACTGGCCGTTGAGAACGTCGTCCGCTGGAACGAATATTGGGTGGCACGCCCCGGACAGGGTCAGCGTGTCAATGCCGGTGGTGCGAAAATTATTTTCAGCGACTCCAATACCCACTTCCGTGGCGAGAAGAACTACCGCACCAGTGGCGATGTCGATGCCATGCGTATTGCCAAGGACTCCTATTTTGCTCACCAGGCGATGTGGGACGGTTGGGTGGACACCGAGCGCGACCATACCTATATTATAGGCCACTGGAACTACGACAAGGGCGTGAAGAAGCCCGTCTACGTCGTCTCTACGGGCGACGAGGTGGAACTCTTCCTTAACGGCCGGTCGTTAGGCAAGGGCGACCGTTCTGACACATTCCTCTTCACCTTCAAGGACGTGCAGTTCCAGGCTGGCACGTTAGTGGCTGTCAGCTATAAGGCTGGCAAGGAGGTCAGCCGCTATGCCATCGAGACCGTCGGCGAAGCTGCCGCCTTGAAGATGCACTGGATAGAGGCACCTGCCACGTTCCGCGCCGACGGTGCTGATATCCGCATCGCCGAGGTGGAGGTTGTCGACGCCAAGGGACGTCGCTGTCCGTTAGCCAACGATATGGTGACCTTCTCGTTGACGGGGCCTGGAGACTGGCTCGGTGGACTGAGTGGCGATGTAGCCGACTCGCTCGACAACCGCGTGTTGTCGAAGATGCTGCCCGTTGAGGCTGGCGTCTGCCGGGTTATGGTACGTAGCACCACAGAGGCCGGCACCTTGAAGCTCACCGCTGCTGCCAAGGGCTTCAAGACCGCCACACTCTCGGTCGCCACCGCTGCCACACCCGTGAAGAACGGCTTCTATGTCGGTGCCGACGGCCGTGCCATCGAGGCTGCCTGGCAGCGCGAACTCCCCATCGAACTGTCGCGTGGCGAAACGCCGTCTTCCCCGTCGTTCCGGCAAGCCCTGAGGGGTGTCGCCATCAAGCGTGTCGATGCGCTATGCAACCAAGAGCAGGTCGGGAATATGTACGATGACAACGAGAAGTCGCAATGGGAGAGCGACGGCCATCTCGACAAGGCTGTGCTCACCTTTCACTTGGAGCGTCCTGCCGCCGTGCGCCAGCTGTCCGTCCGTCTGCTGAACTTCCGCAGCAACAGCTATCCTTTGGAAGTGACCACCGCTGACGGTACTGTCGTCTGGACGGGCTATACCCCCAAGTGTCTCGGTAATGTGTGCCTGAACATCGACAAGCCTGTTGTGAGCGACGTCTATACGGTGCGGATGCTGGGACCTGCTACCGTCAAGGAGGCTTTCGGCGACATGACGGAGTTGGCAGCCAAGCAGAAAGTCAGCACCAAGGCCTCGAAGGACAACAAACTCACGATTATGGAGATTGAGTTTAATGAGTAGCCTAAACCAGGTACCCAAAATAAAATAACGACAACTTCCCCTTTAGGAAGTTGTCGTTAAAAATAGGTATATTATACCAGATGCTTGATAAGGTCTTCGCGGTCGCCCGGCAGCATGTCGACGACGGGAATCTCAATCATGGTGTAGCAACCGGGCTGCAGGCGCATGGAGGCGCGGGCCACGTTGACCAGCACCTGACCCGTCAGTGCGGGGTTGTTGATGCTCATGTTGAACTCTAAGCGCTGGTTCTGCGTCTTGCCGCTGACACCCTTGCGCACGAGGTTCACGCCGTGACCCATGTCGCGGACGTCGTCGACCGACTCCACCTGGAACACGTGGGTCTCGTCGTTGGCGAAGTAGGGGTCGGCCTTGATGGCTGCCGTCACCTCGTCAAGCTTGGCGCCTTCTTCCAACTCGACATATACCATACGGCGATGGATGCCCTCGCCGAGGGGGATGGTCATCGACAGGGCGTTCTTCACACCTGCCTTCGAGCGGACGCAGACGGAGTGGCCCATCGACATGCCGGGGCCGAAGTTGGTGTAAGACAGTCCTTTCGGGGCGAGGCTCTGCATCAGTGTGCGGACGATGGAGTCGCTGCCCGGATCCCATCCGGCAGCAATCACGCTGACGGTCTTCGTCTCCTTATTGATAGGCATCAGTGCCTTGCGGTAGTCAAGAATAGAGGTGTGGATGTCGAACGAGTCGACGGTATTGATGCCGAGGGGCAGAATCTGCTTGGCATACTCCTCACAGGAGCGGGTGGGGGTGGCGAGGATAGCCACGTCGACATCCTTCAGTTCGCGGATGTCCTTCACCACGTCATACTGGGCCAGTTCGGCGGGCTTGTTCTCGGCACCATTGCGGCGCACGATGCCTGCCACTTCGAAGTCGGGGGCGGCCTCCAGAGCCTGGAGGGCATACTGTCCGATGTTGCCGTAACCTACGACGGCTGCTCTGATTTTTTTCATATTCTTTTTGTCTTTTTGTTGGAATTTTCTCAATTTCGGCTGCAAAAGTACACAAAAAGAACGAAACGAACAACAAAATGACAGGAAAATATCTTATTTTTTGTATCTACTTACTTTCTGTCACTTCTGCAATACAATAAAAGTGCATTTTGTTACGTTATTATTAGCGTATATATACAAAATTGGATCAAAATGATAGAATACATCAAGGGCGAGCTGACTGAGCTGACGCCTGCATACGCTACGGTGGAAGCCGCCGGAGTGGGCTATGGCCTGAATATCTCGCTGAACACTTTTTCTGCTTTGCAGAAAAAAGAGGAGAGAGGAGAGAGTTCCGAGGTGCGAGGTACGAGGTGCGAGGTGCGAGCGGTGAAGCTCTACGTCTACGAGGCTATCCGCGAAGACGCTCATGTGCTATATGGCTTCTATAATAAAAAGGAACGCGAGATGTTCGAGTTGCTCATCACCGTCAGCGGCGTGGGCACGAACACGGCGCGGATGATGCTGTCGGGCATGAGTGTTGCCGAGTTGTGTAGTGCCATCTCTACTGGCAATGCAAAACTCATACAGAGTGTGAAGGGTGTCGGTAAGATGACAGCCCAGCGCATCATCGTTGACCTGCGCGACAAGATTGTGGCCTTAGGCATTGCCGACGAGATTCCCGCTGGTGGCAGTGTGGCAGCTCCCGTCAACAATGCCGTGCGCGACGAGGCCGTGGCCGCCCTGACGATGTTAGGCTTCTCGCCAGCTCCGACGCAGAAAGTCGTTGTGCAGATTCTGCAGCAGCAGCCCGAGCTGCCTGTGGAGCAGGTGGTGAAGTTGGCGCTGAAACAGATAAAGTAAGAGAGACCCTCCCCTCCAAAAAAGAATGAAGAGGAACAATATATATAAGGTGATAAGGCAGTACACTTCTTCGGGAGGTGTGCTCTATCTTGTATTGTTCCTGTTCATTGCCGTTTCGCTGTTTGCCACGCCCCCGCAGGACGACAACCGTCGGCGCCAACAGCAGAACAATCAGCCACAGCGCACTCAACCGCAGCGCACCCAACCGCAGCAGGGTAACCCCTCCCCTCCCTCACAGGGAGGGGCCGGGGGTGGGTCTTCCATTAAGGCCCAGCCGAAGTTAGAAGTCGAGGACGAGACCGTGCCCGACTCGCTGGTACACTCCCGCTGGAAGATTCAGAAGACGGCACCATTGCTGGTGGCCGACCTCGACTCGTCGGCTGTCGACCTGCGTATGCCTGACAATATCAAGCAGCAGGTGGAGTATAACGACTCGCTGAATCTGTATTTCATCGGTTCGAAGATTGGCGACTCCTATCTGAACGCGCCCATCCTCATGACGCCGGCGGAATATATGAAGTGGAGCGAGCGCCGCAGCCGCGACACCTTCTTCCGCAACAAGAACGCCGAAGCTGTGAAGACGCAGGGCAAGGAGAAGTTCTCGTTTACCGATATGCACTTCGACTTAGGTCCCGCAGAAAAGATTTTCGGCCCTGGCGGTGTGCGTGTGAAGACACAGGGAACTGCCGAGCTGAAGATGGGCGCTACGCTGAAGAACATCGACAACCCCTCGCTGCCCATCCGTAACCGTAAGACCACGAGCTTCGACTTCGACGAGAAAATCAACCTCAGTGCCAATGCCAAGGTCGGCGACAAGATGAACTTCAACTTCAACTACAACACCGACGCCACCTTCGACTTCGACACACAGAACCTGAAGTTGAAGTACGACGGCAAGGAGGATGAGATTATCAAGCTCGTCGAGGCCGGCAACGTCACCTTCCCCTCTAACAACTCGCTGGTGAAGGGTGCCAGCAGCCTTTTCGGCATCCGTGCCGACATGCAGTTCGGCAAGCTGAAGCTGCAGACGGTGCTGTCGCAGAAGAAGTCGACCACGAAGAGCGTCTCCACGAAAGGCGGCACACAGACAACAGCCTTTGAGATTGATGCTGCCGACTACGAGGAGAACCGCCACTTCTTCCTTGCCCGCTATTTCCGTCAGAACTACGACAAGGCCATGTCTTCCCTGCCCAACCTGACCACTGGTGTGAAGATTAACCGCGTGGAAGTATGGGTGACGAATAAGACGGCCACTACCAGCAACTCCCGTAACATCGTGGCCTTCACCGACCTGGGCGAGAATAGCCAGGTGTCGAACCCGGCGTGGAATCTCCTTGACCAGAACGTGCCAGACAACAACGCCAACGATGAATATGCAACGCTGATTGCCAATATCGACTCCGTCCATCGTAATATCGACCTCGTCAGTTCGGCCTTGGAGTCGCTGGCGGCCACGCGCCGTATCAGCGGCGGTACCGACTACGAGAAGTTAGCGTCGGCCCGTCTGCTGTCGTCGTCGGAGTACACGGTGAATGAGGCCTTGGGCTTCATCTCCCTCAAGACCGGCCTGCAGACCGACCAGGTGCTGGCTGTCGCCTTTGAATACACCTATGGTGGACGCACGTTCCAGGTGGGCGAGTTTGCCAGCGACGTCACCGACACGCGGAAGACGCTCTTCGTCAAGTCGCTGAAGAATACGTCGAACAGTCCGGCACAGGGCAACTGGGACCTGATGATGAAGAACGTCTACTACCTGGCTTCCAGCGTCGAGAAAGAGAAATTCCGTCTCGACATCAAGTACCAGAGCGACACCGCCGGCGTCTACCTGACCTACCTGCCCGAGCAGGCTGTCAAGGGTACTACGCTGCTGAAACTCCTCGGATGCGACCGTCTGGACAACAACCAGAAGGCACATCCCAACGGACAGTTCGACTTCGTGCAGGGCTACACCGTGCAGAACGGCCGCATCTTCCTGCCCTCGGCAGAGCCCTTCGGCGACTACCTGCGGGCCAAGCTCAAGGCAGCAGGTCTGGCGACTGTTGCCGACAAGTACGTCTTCGACCAGCTCTACGACTCGACGAAGACCGTTGCCAAGCAGACGGCAGAGAAGGATAAGTTCATGCTGATGGGACAGTATAAAGGCACGAGTGCCAACGTCATCTCCCTCGGTGCCTATAACGTGCCGCAAGGTTCGGTAGTGGTGACGGCCGGTGGCGTCACCCTGCAGGAAGGCAGCGACTACTCGGTAGACTACTCTGCCGGCGAGGTGACCATCCTCAACCAGAGCATCATCGATGCCGGCACGAACGTCAACGTGTCGCTGGAGTCGAACACCGAATACGGCATGCAGCGCAAGACGATGTACGGCGTGAACTGGGAGTACGACTTCTCCAAGGACTTCATCCTCGGCGGTACGCTGATGCACCTGTCGGAACAAGCCCTGACGTCGAAGGTGTCGATGGGAGAGGAACCGCTGAACAATACCATCTGGGGCTTGAACATGAGCTGGAAGAAGGAGTCGCAGTGGCTTACTAACATGCTGAACAAAGTGCCCTTCCTCCACGTCACTCAGCCCTCGCAGATACAGTTCACCGGCGAGTTTGCCCAGCTCATTGCCGGGCGTGCCAGTGGTACGCAGGATAACGCCTCCTATCTCGACGACTTCGAGAATACGAAGAACCTGATTTCCATTATCGACCCGAAATCGTGGGTGCTGTCGAGTGTGCCGACGAAGATGGCCAACGCTAACGACAAGACCAGCGTCGCCTCGGGCTACGACCGTGCCCTGCTGGCGTGGTACACCGTCGACCCACTGTTCACCCGCCGCTCGTCGAGCCTCACGCCGGGTCACATCAAGAGCGACCTTCAGCAACTCAGCGACCACCGCGTCCGCGAGGTCTATGTCAAGGAGCTGTACCCCAACCGCGACCAGTCGACATACAACGGTGCCACCTCGACGTTGCAGGTGCTGAACCTGGCCTACTATCCCCAGGAGCGCGGTCCCTATAACCTGACCACAGCCTATAATACCGACGGCACGCTGAAGAATCCCGCCCAGAAGTGGGGTGGTATGATGCGCAAGCTGGAGACCACCGACTTCGAGCAGGCTAATATAGAATATGTGGAGTTCTGGCTGATGGACCCCTTTATCTATCAGCGGCAGGCCGGCACAGCTTCGCAGTATTCCGGCGACCTGTACATCAATCTTGGCGAGGTCAGCGAAGATATCCTGCGCGACGGCAAGAAGTTCTATGAGAGCGGCATGCCCGTCGACGGTTCGCAGGCCTTCTCCTACACACATTGGGGCAAGATTCCCGAGCAGGCCACGCAGACCTACGCCTTTGCCACCACCACCGGCAGCCGTGCCCTGCAGGATGTGGGTCTGAACGGTCTTACCGATGACGAGGAGCGCACCTACGGAGCCTACAAGGAGTGGCTCGACCAGATAGGCACCGTGGTGCAGAACGACTCGCTGCTTTCGGCCTGGCGCAGCGACCCTGCCGGCGACGACTACCACTACTACCGCGGCTCCGACTTCGACGATGCCCAGACCAGTATCCTCGACCGCTATAAGCGCATCAACAACACGCAGGGCAACTCCCCCGACACCGACAACCGCACGGAGTCGTACGACACGTCGTACAAGACTGGTCCCGATGTGGAAGACATCAACCAGGACTATACGCTCAACGAGTATGAGCGCTACTTCCAGTACAAGGTACATATTAGCGACGACGTCCTGCAGGCTTACAACAACGGCACCCTGGCCGACAGCTACATCACCGACCGCCGCGACAGTTGGGTGAAGCTGCGCAATGGCGACTCCACCACCGTCCGCTGGTACCAGTTCCGCATCCCCCTGGCTGAATGCAGGGACAAGGTCGGCGCTATCAACGACTTCACCTCCATCCGTTTCATGCGTATGTACCTCACCGGCTTCGAGAAGCCTATCGTGCTGCGCTTCGGCTCGCTCGACCTGGTGCGCGGCGAATGGCGCCAGTACAAGCAGAGCCTGCAGACGGCTGCCGGTGCCGAGACGGGAACGATGGTGATGAGTGCCGTCAACATCGAGGAGAATACCGACCGCCAGCCCGTGGCCTATACCTTGCCGCCGGGCATCAACCGTGCCACAGACCCCTCGCAGCCGCAGCTCGTCGAGAACAACGAGCAGGCCCTCTGTCTGACGGTGCGCAACCTGGCTCAGGGTGAGTCGAAGGGCGTCTACAAGAACACTAACCTCGACCTGCGTCAGTACAAGCGCCTGCAGATGTTCGTCCACGCCAACCACCTGTTGCCTAACACCACGCAGCTGCAGGACAACCAGCTGGCCGTCTTCATTCGCTTCGGCAGCGACTACAAGAGCAACTACTACGAATACGAGATACCGCTGAAGCTCACCCCCGAGGGACAGTACTCGTGGCTTTCGGCAGGCGACCGCCAGAAAGTGTGGCCGTCGGAGAACATGCTCGACATCGACATCAGCGTCTTCACCAAGCTGAAGAAAGCCCGCAACAAGGCAAAGACCGAGGGGCAGGTCACCTATTCGCAAATCTTCTCGCAGTACGATGACGACAAGCCCAACAACAAGGTGAGCATCGTCGGTAATCCCTCGTTGGGCGAGGTGAAGACCATGATTATCGGTGTGCGCAACCTTGCCAGTCAGGAGAAGTCTGGCGAGGTGTGGGTCAACGAGTTGCGCCTGAAGGAGTATAACAACGAAGGCGGCTGGGCTGCCTCGGGTGCGCTGAACGTCCAGCTCTCCGACTTCGGCACCGTCAACCTGACGGGACGCTATGTCACCGACGGCTTCGGCGGACTGGAGGAGAGCGTCATGCAGCGTTCCACCGACACGCAGAAGTCGTACTCCATCACGACGAACTTCGAACTGGGCAAGTTCTTCCCCGACAAGGCCAAGGTCACCATACCTGTTTATTACTCCGTCAGCAAGGACGAGGTGCGCCCGAAGTACAACCCCTTGGACACCGACATGAATCTCGAGGATGCCCTCGATGCCGCCAGTGCCCGTGAGCGCGACAGTATCGAGTCGATTGCCGTCACCAAGAACGTGTCGCGCAATTTCTCGCTTTCCAACGCTCGCATCGGTATCAAGTCGAAGCGTCACCCCATGCCCTACGACCCCGCGAACTTCTCCGTCAGCTACAGTCACCAGCACCGCCATACCTCTGGCGAGACAACCATCTATGAGAACGACGACCAGTGGCGTGGCTCCCTGAACTACACCTACTCGCCCGTCTACAAGACCTGGGAGCCGTTCAAGGCGGCTAAGGGCAAGTCGAAGTGGCTGAACTTCCCCAAGGCTTTTGGTCTGAACTATCTGCCGCAGACCATTGCCTTTAATACCGACTTCACGCGTAACTACTATGAACTGCAGGAGCGCGACCTGGAGAATACAGAGAATCCGAACCTGCCCGTCAACTTCAACAGTCAGATGCTGTGGAACCGCGACTTCCAGTTGCGCTGGGACCTGACGAAGAACCTGCACATGAACTTCCAGTCGGCCACCCGTGCACAGATAGAGGAACCCTACCGCGAGAACACGCCCATCAACAAGGACCTCTATCCCGACTTCTACTCCGTGTGGAAGGACTCCGTGAAGCATAGCATCATGCACCTGGGTACGCCGTTAGACTATAACCAGACATTCACCGCTTCGTACCAGTTGCCGCTGAACAAGCTGCCCATCCTCGACTGGGTGAACAGCGACGCCTCCTACAATGCTACCTATTCGTGGGTGCGTGGCGCCGAGTTGGAGAACGGCCAGACACTGGGTAACACCATTACCAATAACCGCAACCTGAATATCAACGGTGCGCTGAACATGGAGACGCTCTACAACCACTCGCCCTATCTGAAAAAGGTGAACGAGCGCTTCAAGAAGGCTCCCGTCAAGTCCGCCAAGACAGCTAAGACAGCTAAGTCCGCAAAGGGTGACGACAAGGGGAAGAAGGACGACAAGGACGCTAAGGACACCGCCAAGGAGAAGGATGCTCTGCCCAAGAACAAGAATACCTTCCAGAAGGAAATCACGTTGACGGCCGACACCACGCTCACCGTCAGCCACGGTAAGAAGTCGAAGCGCCTGCTGGTGTCTGCCCGCGGACAGGACGGCCGTCAGATTCGGGTGAAGTGGAAGGTGAAGGACGATAACAGCATCCTGGTGAGTCTGCCTAAGGACGTTGCAGCCCGTCTGCGTGCCAAGGACTCTACGCAGCGGGACTCTGCCCTGAAGCTGAAGCTCAGCGTGCTGCCCAAGCAGTCGCTCGACAAGCAGTGGTGGTGGGAACCGGCACAGTATGCCAGCCGTCTGCTGATGATGGTGCGCACGGTGAACCTCAGCTACCGCAACCAGCGCACGATGACGCTCCCGGGCTTCCTGCCCAATGCCGGCGATGCCTTCGGACAGAACAATTCGGGAAGTGTGCTGGCACCAGGCCTTGACTTCGCCTTCGGTCTGGCTGGCGACGGCTATCTTGACAAGGCCCGTGAGAACAACTGGCTCCTGATGAGAGACTCCGTGGCTACGCCCTACACGTCGTCGACCAGCGAGGACCTGCAGATACGTGCTACCCTCGAACCCATCCGCGACCTGAAGATAGACCTCAACGCCTCGCGTACGGTCAACCGTGCACAGAGCATACAGTATATGTATGAGGGTTCGCCCACTACCCGTAGCGGCTCGTTTAACATGACAACCATCTCCATCGGTTCGGCTTTCGAGAAGACGGGCGATGCCAACTCTGGCTATACGTCGACAACGTTCGACAAGTTCCGTGAACTGATTCCCGAATACCAGGCCCGTGTGCAGTCGCTCTATGCCGGAGCGCCACGGTCGGTGTCTGCCGTCAACCAGTATTCGTCCGACGTCCTCGTGCCCGCCTTCCTCGCTGCCTACACCAGCGGCTCCGGCGGTTCGCTCGACATCTTCCCCTCACTGTGGCGGATGCTGCCTAACTGGACGGTGCGCTACAGTGGTCTGTCGAAGATACCCTGGCTGGCCGAGCGCTTCAAGAGTGTCAACATCAACCACGGCTACAAGTCGGTCTTTGCCATCGGCTCCTATTCCAGCTACTCGTCGTGGCTCGAATATATGGGCGACTTAGGCTTCGTCAAGAATACCGACGGGTCGCTGTCGCCGTCGTCGATTTACAACATCTCTACCGTCAGCATCAACGAGGCGTTCTCGCCGCTGCTCGGTATGGACGTGACGCTGCAGAACAACATGACGGTGAAGCTGGAGTATCGCACCACCCGTGTGCTGAACCTCTCGATGACCAGTGTCCAGCTGAACGAACAGCGCTCCAACGACTGGGTCATCGGTCTGGGTTACAAGATTAGCGACTTCAAACTGAACCTCTTCGGTGCTGGTGGCAGTCGCAAAATCAAGAAGGCGCAGAGCCGCAAGGGTAACAGTAAGAATAATAAGGCTGACGACAAATCGTCGGGCAGTCAGTCGGCGAACAGTAAGTCAAAGGGTGGCGTCAACCACGACTTGAATATGCGTGCCGACTTCTCGTTGCGCTCACAGGCAGCCATCACGCGCGACATCGCCTCTGGCGTGTCCTCGGCCAGCAGCGGCAACTCGGCATTGAAGTTCTCGTTCGCTGCCGACTATACGCTGAGCCGACTGATGACGCTCACCTTCTATTACGACCGTCAGACGAACACGCCGCTGCTGTCGTCGAGCAGTTACCCGACGACAACGCGCGATTTCGGATTGTCCTTGAAGTTCTCCCTGACCAGGTAGAATAAGATAAACGACAACTAAGACAACCTTATTTGTCGTAAGCGTGCAGCGGGTAGTCGGTGGTGAAGTGCAGACCGCGGCACTCCTTACGCTCCAGTGCCCAGCGGGTGATGAGGTAGCCGACGTTAATCATGTTACGCAGTTCGCAGATGTCGCGGCTGGCTTTCACGCGCTTGAACAGGCGCTCCGTCTCTTCGTAGAGCATGTCCAGACGGTCCCAGGCACGGTGCAGGCGCAGGTCGCTGCGAACAATACCAACATAGTTGGCCATAATCTGGTTCACCTCGCGTACACTCTGCGTGATGAGCACCTTCTCCTCGTTGGTCATCGTGCCCTCGTCGTTCCACTCGGGCACGCGCTCGTTGAAGTCGTAGAGGTCGACGTGCTGCAAGGAGTCGCGGGCGGCAGTCTCGGCATAGACGACGGCCTCGATGAGCGAGTTCGACGCCAGGCGGTTGCCACCGTGCAGACCCGTACACGAACACTCGCCGAGGGCATAGAGACGCTCGATGCTGGTCTGACCGTTCAGGTCTACCTTGATGCCGCCGCACATATAGTGGGCTGCGGGACGAACGGGGATGTAGTCGGTGGTGATGTCGATGCCGATAGACAGGCACTTCTGGTAGATGTTGGGGAAGTGGTGGCGCGTCTCTGCCGCATCTTTGTGGGTGACGTCCAGGCAGACATGGTCCAGACCGTGAATTTTCATCTCCTTGTCGATAGCGCGGGCCACGATGTCGCGTGGCGCTAAGCTGAGCCGTTCGTCGTATTTCTCCATGAACGTCTCACCGCTGGGTAGTTTCAGGATGCCGCCGTAGCCGCGCATAGCCTCGGTGATGAGGTAGGCGGGGTGGGTCTCCTGCGGGTTGTGCAGCACGGTAGGATGGAACTGGACGAACTCCATGTCGGCCACTGTTCCCTTGGCGCGGTAGACCATGGCGATGCCGTCGCCCGTGGCAATGACGGGGTTCGATGTCGTCAGGTAGACAGCGCCGCAGCCGCCCGTACACATGATGGTGACTTTCGACAGGTAGGTGTCTACCTTTTCCGTATCGGGGGCCAGCACGTAGGCGCCATAGCACTGGATGTGCGGTGAGCGGCGCGTCACACGTACGCCGAGGTGGTGCTGGGTGATAATCTCCACGGCGAAGTGATTCTCCTTGACGGTGATGTTAGGGTTGTTACGTACAGCCTCCATCAGTCCGCGCTGAATCTCTGCGCCGGTATCGTCGGCGTGGTGCAGGATGCGGAACTCCGAGTGGCCGCCCTCGCGGTGCAGGTCGAACGAGCCGTCCTCCTTGCGGTCGAAGTTCACGCCCCATTGTACAAGCTCCTTAATCTGTTCGGGTGCCATGCGCACCACCTGCTCCACAGCCTGTGGGTCGCTGATGTAGTCGCCGGCCACCATCGTGTCGTCAATATGTTTCTGGAAGTTGTCCAGTTCCAAGTTCGTCACACTGGCGACGCCGCCCTGTGCAAACGACGTGTTTGCCTCGTCGAGCGATGTCTTACAGATGATGCATACCTTGCGGCCTGCACGGGCCACCTTCAGGGCGTAACTCATGCCGGCAACGCCGGCACCGATAATCAGGAAATCGTATTTGTAGACCATAAAATTTGGTTTTGATGCTGCAAAGTTATTGAAAAAAGCCGAAAGCACAAAACTTTCGGCTGATAAATTGCTGATGACGGTGGTTCTGGTCATACATCCAATTTCCAAAGAACGGTTCAGTCTTCAGGTAAACAGCTCATCCATGTTTATCTCCTTCTGTACCATATTATAGTATTTGTTGTGGGCAACGCCGTTTGTTGTTACCATGACAAGGTGAAGGGTGCGTTTGTCTTTCGAAAGCTCTCGGTATGCATCAAGCTTGTATTGCAAGTCCTTAGCGTAGTCATTGTCAATGTCGAAAGTGTTTACGGAGTGTTTCATCTCGCAGATGTCCGTAAAGCCGTCAGCCCGTTGCATGACCAAGTCTATCTGTGCTCCTTGCCGCTCCTTTGTGCCGCGGACGAACCATGAACATACGTTTGTCTGTACGCCAGAAATACCAAGGGCTGCCTTAATCTGCGGAACATGCTGGAGACAGACACGTTCAAAGGCGTGCCCCTTCCATGTGTTATGGGCTGCCGACGTGCAAGTGTTCAGCCAATAATGCTCATCGCTGAAAGCGTTTTTCCTGATGCAGAGATAATAGAACAGCGTATAGTTGTCAATCAGCTGATACAGCGCGTTTATCTCCGCAGTGTCGGCAGAGGCGAAACGGCGGATGAATCCGCTCTCTTCCAGTTCTTCCAGGATGGTTGAGAATGTGCCTCCGTCCGAGAGTTTACTGTCTTTTAGTATTTCATCCCTTGTCAGGCCGGAACGTCTGCCGTTACTCAGGCAGTCGATAACCTTGAGATAGTTCTCCGGCCGTTTGAACAGCGTGGCATAAAGAGCCTCAAACTCGTCTCGCAGCTGGGCCGTTTCCGTGAAGAACAGTTGGTCGACATTCTGCGCTACACTCAGTCCTTTCTTCAGGAAGCTCCAGTAGTAGGGTATGCCACCAAGAATCATGTATAGTTCCAATACGTCCTTACGTCCAAAGGCAAGGTTGGCTCCCTTGGCAAAGAGTTCACACTCGCGGAGGGTGAATGGAACAAGCTTTATACGCAAGGTTAGTCTTCCGCGAAGTCCTCCCTTGTCCTTCAGGAGTTTCTGGCTAATCCATGAAGTGGCACTACCGCATACTATCAGCACAATGTCCTTCTCCTTGCGTGCTGTGGCCCATCCGTTCCAGAAGCTCTCAAGGGTGCCTATCAGATTACCCTTGGGCGTGTCCATCCAAGGGAGTTCGTCTATGAAGAGAACCTTTTTGCCTGCCGGGGCATCATTAATGAGCTGTTTCAGCAATTCAAAGGCTTCAATCCAGTTTTTAGGTATGGCGCACCTCATGCCTGCCGCCATCAGGGAGTTGCGGAAAGCCGTCAATTGCTGACGAAGTGTTCCTTTGGCCACACCTGTGTGCTGGAAGCAGAACTGATAGTTAAATGTCTCGCGGATGAGATACGTCTTGCCAACACGGCGGCGTCCATAGACGGCACAAAACTGCGACTCCTCCTTTTCGAGAAGACTCAGTAGTTCATGCTGTTCTTTTTCGCGTCCTATTATCATGTTTTTTTATAATTGTAAATCAAAATCCGCTGCAAATATAGCAAAAATGTCCGTATAATCAGCGGAAACTTGGTGTTTTCTTTATGTTTCCGCTGAAAATAACGATAATTTAACAAATTCACGGGACTGTCCGACTCCTTCGCGTACGCGCGCAAGGAGTTGCTGGTGTTTTTTTGAGGCTTTTCCCTTGAAATGCTTTTATTTGTAGGGCGTACAGCGTTAATCTTCCAAAATCGCTTCCGTATGTCAGCATTATTTTCTAACTTTGCAGTCGAAATGAAGAAAAAGCTGTTTATATTTCTATATGTCTGTCTGACGCTGCCCCTGATGGCGCAGACAGATATCCCCGCAGAAGGCAGCCTGCCCTGGCCTCAGAGTCTGCAGGCCCGTATTGACACGATACTGACGACACCCCTGCTCGAGACGACACAGCTGGGGCTGATGGTCTACGACCTGACGGCTGACTCCACACTCTATACTTATGGTCACCGCCAGCGCCTGCGTCCGGCATCGACGATGAAGGTGGTGACGGCCGTTGCTGCCCTCGACCGTCTGGGCGGTGACTACCAACTGAAGACATCGCTCTATTATACAGGTACTATCAGTGGCCGTACGTTGCGCGGCAATCTGCATGTTGTGGGCGGTATGGACCCAATGTACGACCGCAGCGATATGATAGCCTTTGTCAACAAGATGCGCCACTTAGGTATCGACACCATCTGTGGCAGCATCCTGGTAGACCTGTCGTTCAAGGACGACGACCGTTTGGGTGAGGGCTGGTGCTGGGACGACGACAATCCCGTGCTGACGCCGCTGCTCTACGACAGCAAGGACTGTTTCGTGGAACAGCTGACCCGTGAACTGCAGCGCGACGGTGTTGTCATCATCGAAACGTCTTACCGTGCCCCGCTCTCGTCGCGCCGGCTGATAACCACTCGCAGCCACAGTGTCGGCGAGGTGTTAGTGCGCATGATGAAAGAGAGCGATAACCTCTATGCCGAGTCGCTCTTCTACCATTTGGGGCGTACTAACGGCAACAAGTCGGCCACAGGTAAGACAGCCGCCTCGCAGGTGCGTCAGATGATTCAGAAGGTGGGCCTACAGCCTGGCGACTACCGTGTTGCCGACGGCTCGGGCCTGTCGCTCTATAATTATGTGTCAGCTGAGTTAGAGGTCGCTATGCTGCGCTATGCGTGGCAGCACGCCGACCTTTTCCGTCAGCTGAACATCGTGCTGCCCGTAGCCGGTGTCGACGGTACGCTGAAGAACCGCATGAAGAGTACCCCCGCGGAGCGCAACGTCCACGCCAAGACCGGCTCCGTGTCGGGCATCTCCAGTCTGGCCGGCTTCTGTACGGCACCCAACGGCCATGTTTTGTGCTTCGCCATCATTAATCAGGGCGTCAGCCGCATGAGCGACGGCCGCGGGCTGCAAGACCAGCTTTGCGTGGCGATGTGTAGCGAGTGATAACGAAACAGCGGCATAACGTGATAACGAAATAACGGTATAACGACATAACGACAAACAATATGAAAGAAGAGCAGATACTCGTCCGCATCACCGGGCAGGACCGCCCGGGACTGACGGCTTCCGTCATGGCCATCTTGGCCCGTTACGATGCACAAATCCTGGACATCGGCCAGGCAGACATCCACTCCACGCTGTCGCTGGGCATCCTCATCCGTATGGACGAGGCACACTCCGGACAGGTGATGAAAGAACTGCTGTTCAAGGCTACGGAGTTAGGTGTGAACATCGGCTTCTCGCCTATCACCGACGACGAGTACGAGGACTGGGTGGGCCATCAGGGCAAGAACCGTTACATCCTGATGGTTATGGGTCGTGAGCTGGAGGCACGCCAGATAGAGGGTGCCACCCGCATCATTGCCGACCAGGGCTTTAATATCGACGCCATCCGCCGTATGACAGGCCGCAAGAGCATCAAGAACCCGGCCAAGCACGTCCGTGCCTGCATCGAGTTTTCGCTGCGCGGTGAGCCCCAGGACCGACAGGAGATGCAGCGTCAGCTGATGAAGCTCTCGTCGGAGATGGAGGTGGATTTCTCCTTCCAGCGCGACGATATGTTCCGGCGTATGCGCCGTCTTATCTGTTTCGATATGGACTCTACGCTCATCCAAACGGAGTGTATCGACGAACTGGCCGAGCGCAACGGCGTTGGCGACCAGGTGAGGGCTATCACCGAGAGTGCCATGCGCGGAGAGATAGACTTCAAGGAGAGTTTTACGCGACGCGTCGCCCTGCTGAAGGGTCTCGACGTCAGCGTCATGCAGGATATTGCCGAACACCTGCCCATCACCGAGGGTGCCGACCGTCTGATGACCATCCTCAAGCGCTGCGGCTATAAGATAGCCATCCTCAGCGGTGGTTTTACTTACTTCGGCGAGTACCTGCAGCGTCGCTATGGCATCGACTACGTCTACGCCAACGAGTTGGAGATAGGCGACGACGGCAAGCTGACCGGCCGCTATGTCGGCGAGGTGGTCGATGGCCATCGCAAGGCCGAACTGCTGAAGCTCATCGCGCAGGTGGAGAAGGTGAACCTTGCCCAGACCATCGCCGTGGGCGACGGTGCCAACGACCTGCCGATGATTTCGGAAGCCGGCTTGGGCATCGCCTTCCACGCCAAGCCCCGTGTCGTGGCCAATGCCAAGCAGAGCATCAACACCATCGGCCTCGACGGCGTCCTCTACTTCTTAGGTTTCAAGGACAGCTACCTGGGGGATCAGGGGAAATTGTAGGTATAAGTCTCATAAGTCCTATAAGTCCCATAAGTCCTATGAGTGGTTTTGCACTAACCCTCCTGAAATGGTTCCGTGAGAACGGTCGCGACCTGCCGTGGCGGCAGACGCGTGACCCGTATGCCATCTGGCTCTCCGAAATCATCCTTCAGCAGACGCAGGTCAAGCAGGGCTGGGACTACTGGCTGCGCTTCATGCGCCGCTGGCCCACCGTTGCCGACCTTGCTGCCGCCACTGAGGACGAGGTGCTGCGCGAATGGCAGGGCTTAGGCTACTACAGCCGTGCCCGCAACCTCCATGCCGCCGCTAAACAAGTCCTCGCCCGTGGTGGTTTCCCCACCACGATAGAAGGCCTCCGCCAGCTCAAAGGCGTTGGCGACTACACCGCCGCGGCCATCGGCTCCATTGCCTTCGACCTGCCCGTCGCCGTCGTCGACGGCAACGTCTACCGCGTCCTCGCCCGCCACTTCGGTATCGCCACACCCATCAACACGACGGAAGGCAAGCACGAGTTTACCGCCCTCGCCCAAAGCCTGCTGCCTGAGGCTGAGGCTTCCGCCTACAACCAGGCCATTATGGACTTCGGTGCCACACAGTGTACGCCGCAAAGTCCCGACTGTGACACTTGTCCGTTGCAGGAAACCTGTGCCGCCTTCCGCGAGGGGCGCATCGGTGAACTGCCGGTGAAACGGCGGACACTTAAAGTGAAGGAACGCCGCCTCACGTATGTATATATAAGATGTCAGGGTATGACGGCCATCCACCGTCGTCCCGCCGGTGACATCTGGCAGGGCCTGTATGAGCCGTTGTGCGTGGAGGACAGTAATCTCTCTCCTCTCTCCTCTCTCCCCTCTCCTCTCTCCTCTCTCCTCTCTCCTCTAAAAAAGAACGTCAAGCACGTCCTGACCCACCGTGTCATCTATGCCGACTTCTACCTCTTAGAGACCGACGAACGGCCTACGTTGCCTGACGGCTATCTCTGGGTGCGTGAGGAGGATGTGGCCGACTACGGTGTGCCGCGGCTGGTAGAGAAATTGTTAGAAGAAATACACAAGAAGAAATGACTAATATAGCTATTTTCGTATCGGGCAGTGGTAGCAACTGCGAGAATCTGATACGCTATTTCAGCGGTTCCGACCGCGTGAACTGTGCCCTTGTGGTGAGTAACAAACCTGACGCCTATGCACTGGTGCGTGCCAGAAACCTGGGGGTTCCGACGGCCGTCGTCACGAAGGCCGAACTGAACGATGCTGAGGTGATGCTGCCCCTGCTACGTGAGTACGATATCCAGTTTATCGTGCTGGCAGGCTTCCTGCCGCTCATCCCCAACTTCCTTATCGATGCCTTCCCCCGCCGTATGGTGAACCTCCATCCGGCCTTGCTGCCGAAGTACGGCGGCAAGGGTATGTGGGGCCATCATGTGCATGAGGCTGTCAAGGCTGCCGGTGAGGCAGAGACGGGTATGACCGTCCATTGGGTGACGCCCGTCTGCGACGGTGGCGGTATTATTGCCCAGTACAAGGTGGCACTGTCGCCCGACGACACTGTCGACGACATTGCTGAGAAGGAGCACGAGCTGGAGATGAAATATTTCCCGCAGGTCGTCGAGCAGGTGCTTAACGAGACGTTCTAACCTTTCTGTTTCAGGTATTCGGCAAAGATACGGGCGGCACTCTCCACCTTCGCTGCACAGGGGCGGGTCTTGTAGTACTCGGCGGTGCGGGCAGAGGCGACGTAGCTTGACTGCGCCTTCTCGTAGCCTTTGATGCCGAGAATCTCGGCACAGATGAGGCTGCCGTTCTCCTCCTTCGACTTCGCTAATAAGTCCTGCACTACCTTGTAGCAGGCCGACTTCCCCTCGCGGTCTGACCCTTCCGTCTGGCCGCAGTCCAGGCCCACGAGCATGACGATACCCGAGACGGCACCGCACATCATCCGCATCCTACCTACGCCGCCGCCAAACCCGGCGGCGATTTTCTTCGCCGTTGTGTCGTCGAGACCGTAAAGGTCGGCAAACGCCGCCACCACACTCTGACAGCAGCCGTAGCCCTGCATAAAATTGTCGACAGCGCGGGCTACCCGCTCTTCCAATTCTTCGTTTGTCATCATCGCTTCATCAGGCTGCTGCAGCCGATAATTGTGCACTTAGATCATTCAGTGCGGCCTTGAATTGGGCAATCTCCTTCATGTTGAAGAACATCTTCTTTCCGTTTACCACATTTCCATTCAGCCGTTGATAGAGCCATGCACTGGACTTGTCAAAATAATTCTTAGCGATATACTTGAGAGACAATGCCTCCGACAAGCCTTCCACCCGCTGCCTAAGAAGTTCCGTCTCTTCCTCGGCCTTCATCTCTGCCACGTCGTCATAGACGTTATTTATCGTTTCCATCACAGCCTGACGGAATTTCTCTTTCTGTTCGGCGTCCATTGCCTTGTAGCGTGCGTCGTTCTCGGCAGCCAATACGATGCGTTCTTCGTCAGTGGCATTTATCCATCTGTCAAAGTCGGCTCTCAGTTGCTCGTTTGCCATCAGTTCCTGTACGTCTTTCATAACAATAACTATTATGTCCTCTCTGGGAGAGGACGGGTTACTATTTCTTTTTCAGTTCTCTGTCTATCTCGTTAATCTTGCAAAGCAATTCGTCTATCAGATACATCTTGTTTGTCTAAGATGCTGCAAAGATAATAATACTTTTCGTAATTTCCAAATAATATTTCTATTATTTTTTCTTGTAGCACACATCAATATTGATATGTTATTATTAGATTTGAGGCTTAAAACTACATAAATGTAAGGTTATATAAAGGATTTTGGGATTAATCGTTTTGTTTCTTCCTAACGTAAGAGAGGGACTATGCGTGCGCACGCATAGTCCCTCTCTTTCAAGTTATTTCATTGTTATTGGAATGTTAAGACGATTTGTGTCACATTCTCGATGTCGCAGTCAACGTGTACATACTGGGCGGGAGTGCCACTCCATACAGCACCTGGCTCTGTCTTAGTCCAGCCTGCCTCTGACACGCTATTGCAAGTGCCCTTGATGGTGATGTTCGTGTATTTTCTGTTATACGGCGCTATAAAGTAGAACTTGCCCATCATGTGGCCACAGACCACTGATCCGTCGGAGATACCATTCGACCTCAGCGTACTACCATTAGTCAGGCCGTGATAATCTTTACCTGCAGCCAGGTTGAATGTGGTAACATCATAGTAAGTCCATGTTTCGACATGTGTCTCAGGATAGACGTATGGACTTTCGGGAATGGCACCAGTGAAACCGCCGATGGTCACATTGCCAATAATGCTGTATTCGGAACCCTTGCCGATGCTGTGAGTAGCAGAAATGCCTTTCTTTGCAATAACGCTGGTAACATTCTTCGTGATAACAATTTGGCCGGAGGTGCCATTATTGCCCGTGCCAATAGCGGCACCAAAACCGTTACCAGTGGCGTCAACTGAACCACCATTGATATAGATCTTTCCGCAGGTGCCACCCGTGCCAGTACCGATAGCAGCTGCATCAGTGCCTCCTGTGGCAATGACGGTTCCGCCCTCGATGCTGATGTCGCCACAGGTACCACCGTTTCCTGTACCAATGGCAGCACAATTGGCTGCGCCCTGAACGGTAAGCTGGCCATTACCCTTGATGGTGAGTGTCTTGCCTGAAGGGCCAGCTTGGATACCTGCTCCTGTACCCTGAACAGTGTTCTCGCCCTCTAGAATGATGGTGCCATCGCCGACGCAGGTGATACCTGTGTTGATGACGGCATCCCTCAAAACCACACTGGCACCGTCGGCAATCTGGATATTAGTCTCTGCAGGCAGTGTGCCTGTCAGTATGATACCATGATTGGCAGTGTAAGTTCCTGCCGATAGCCCTGAGAGGTCAACGACCTCCTTGGCTGTAGCGTCGCAGATTACATTTACGACGTGGTTGGCCAGAATGGCCTTGTAACCCAAGTCGATATCCATATACTTGCCACCATCATCGATGATGATGTAATACCTGGTATTACTAGAACTTACTGTCGTGCCTATTGCAAACGTGGCTGTACCGGCATTGTCCGAAGTTGAAGTGCCAGTAACGTCGAAATTCTTATTATTTTGGGTGTTGTGATTGCGGAACGTGAAGTTGTATGTCTTCAATGGTTCAAGTCCATTGAGTGTAAAGCTGATGACACCGTTGGTAGCCCGCAGCTCAAAACCTACGCTGGGATTAAAATAAGTGGCTACTTCGTCAAAGAACTGCTCTACAGCAATCTTCTTTGTGGGTGCAAAGGCACGGGTGAATTCGCGGGATACGTTCATTTGGTAGCCCTCACCGTTTATCCTCATATAGTCCAAAGACAGATGGCCGGCGGGTATCAGTTCGGCATAATTTCTGCCGCTACATTCATTAAACAAATCTGTGATAGGACCATCGTATGGATTCTGTGTGTAAAGAGTTCCTTGGAAGGTGTTTCCATTCTTATAATCGGTCAGCATCGCATAACGGCCTGATGTGCCATTTTGACCACCATAGAACAACTGGTCGCCCTCTGAGAAAGACAGTTTTTTCAGGCTCTGATCATAGAAGGTACGCGTTGCGTCGTCAGCATTACGGTTTACATGGATGGTTACTGGCCTCGCATAGCCCAGGGGGGATGCAGGAGCCTGTTCGATGTTTTGAACTTCATCGCTGCTACAAGCTGTAGTGAGCAGCATGGTTGGCAGGGCAAGCACGTATGCCACAGCCTTGAAAATATTAATTGCTTTCATAGTTTTCTGAGTTTTTGGTTTGAAAGATTAAAAGCCGAGAGGACTGTTAAATTCGTCCGGGAAGCCCGTAGTGCGTGAGGACGGATTCGGAGTCCAATCCTCTTCTTGGAAATCGCCTATTGTCGCTGTTGCTGACGCTTCGCTTCCTGCCAGAAGCTGTGTCTGTTGCTGTAGCCAGATGACTTCCGTGACTGGTGTTTCATAATTTTTGTGTTTCATACTCTTGTAAATTTACGTTGTTATTTTGCAAAAATAGGAATAAATATTAAACAACAGCTATTGTCTTCTTGTCTTTTATGATATATTAACAGTCTGGCTCGTACCCACAGTACGAGCGGCCGTGACGTTTTTACGAGCGGCTTATATTTTTTTACGAGACGCTTATATTTTTTTACGAGCGGCCGTTACGTTTACATACCTCGTACCTCGCACCTCGTACCTCGTATCTCGAATATAGACACCTCGTATCTCGACATTCTCTCACTTTGTCTGTGATTCTCATTTTGTCTTGTCTATATATATGGTAGTCTTAACTCGAAAACATCCCACCCATGTCGCCCATGTCGCTCCTATGCTACGGGTGGGATGGGCGACGTGGGTGGGATGTTTTTCGCTTTCCTACCCATATTACGCGCGCGTGAGTGTATCACTTTCGACTGTACAATTCAAAAAATATGCTGAAATGCTTGCACTTTCGCCTTTTTTTTGTAATTTTGCATTCTATGAGAAAGGTATATAAAGCACATATTCTCTTTACGAAAGAGAAAGACAGGTTTGAGGTGTTCGAGAACGGCTATATCGCTGTGGAAGATGGTCGTGTGATAGGTGTCTCTAACGACCTGTCGGAACTGGATTGCGAGGGTGCAGAGGTGACTGATTTCGGCAACAGTCTGCTCATCCCGGCGATGAACGATATGCACGTTCACGCCCCGCAGGTACATAACCAGGGGGTGGCTATGGACCTGGAACTGCTGCCGTGGCTGCAGCAGTACACCTTCCCCGAGGAGGCGAAGTATGCTGACGTGCGTTACGCCGAGCGAATGTACCGCCGCTTCCTGCATACCCAGTGGCTCTTCGGCACGATGCGCTCGTGTGTCTTCGGCACCGTCCATACGGAGAGCACGCGTCTGCTGATGCAGCTCTATCAAGAAGCAGGCATGGGAGCACTGGTAGGCAAGGTGGCCATGAACCGCAACTGTCCTGACAACCTCTGCGAAGACGTGGAGGCCGCCGTCGAGGGCAACGAGCAGTTGATAGCTGAGTTTAACCAGCCCGACGCGCTGGTGCGCCCCATCATCACGCCACGCTTCGTACCGTCGTGTACGCCGGAGCTACTGAAGGCCTGTGGCCGGCTGGCTAATACGTACCAGTTGCCGGTGCAGTCGCATCTGTCGGAGAATATGTCAGAGATAGCTTGGGTACAGGATCTTGAGAAGGAGAGCACGTGCTATGGCGATGCCTACAACCGCTACGGACTCTTCGGACAGACGCCCACCATCATGGCTCACTGCGTGTGGACGTCGGGCGAGGAGCTGGATATGATGAAGCGCAATGGCGTTATGGTGGCCCACTGTCCCACGTCGAATTTCAATCTGTCGTCGGGTATGGCTCCCCTCCGCACCTTCCTCGACGAGGGACTGCGCGTGGGCTTGGGCAGCGATATCAGCGGCGGTCACGACCTGAACATGTTCCGTATGCTGGTCTATGCCATTCAGGTCAGCAAGATGCACTACCAGCACGACCATAGCAAGCCGTTCCTCACGCTGTCAGAGACGTTCTGGATAGCCACGAAGTCGGCAGGCAGCTTCTTCGGTCGTGTCGGCAGTTTCGAGCCCGGCTACGACTTCGACGCGCTGGTCATCGATGACAGCGTGCTGTATCCTGACGAATACTCGCTGGTTCACCGCTTAGAGCGCTTCATCTACGTGGGCGACGACCGCCAGATCACCCACCGCTTCTGTCGCGGTCAAGAGGTGAAGGAACCGACAGTTAAATAATCTTGAAGTTCTTGGTGTCTATGAGGTGACGGTCGGTGATCTTGATGTCAGGAATCACCGGCAGGCACATGAAGGCCATTGTGATGAAGGGCGACTTCATCCGGCAGCCTATCTGCTTCACCATGTCATGGATGCACAACGTGCGGAAGGCTATCTCGTGACCGCTCATCGGCGCCATCAGGCCGGCAATGGGCAGCGGGATGTCCTGCATCTCGTCGGCGCTGACCACCACTTGTCCGCCTTGCATCTCGACAATGCGGTTGATGGCCTTCACGATATACTCGTCGCTGGAACCGATGGCCACGATGTTATGACAGTCGTGAGCCACCGAGCCTGCAATGGCACCATCCTTGATGTCGAAGCCGCGCACCAGTCCGACGACGGGTTTCGCCCCTGGCTGATAGCGGTTGTACACCACAATCTTCTGCACCTCCGTCCACGGATAGCGTGAGTCGAACAAGGGGTTGCCCGTCAGCACCACCTCGTCGTGCTGGGTCAGCAGACTGCCGTCCGTGGCGTGAATGATATGTACGTTGTCGCCCGTCTTGAGGTCGATGGCAATGTCGTCGGCCGTAATGGGGGCGGCCACGAATTTGTTGGGGAAGATGCCCGTCTCCTGTCCGTCGACAGGTAGAAGCGTCGGACGTCTTGTCGCGTTATAGTTGAACACCTCTTGTCCGCGGATGACCGTGCTCTCCACGCGGAAGTGCGGCGTGAGACTGTCTACCGTGATGAAGGTGGCAGGGTCGCCCGCCTGCAACAGTCCCCATTTCTGGCTATAATGTTTCTGTGCATTCACGCAGGCTACCTGCAGCACATCCCAGAGGTCGTAGCCGTCGGCTAAGGCGCGCTTCACAATGAGGTTGATGTGTCCGCGTACGAAGTCGTCGGGGTGGCAGTCGTCCGTGCAGAGTAACACCATGTTAGGACTCTCGGCAATCAGTGGACTGAGCAGCGTGTAGTCCTTGGCGGCACTACCTTCGCGGATGATGACCTTCATGCCTGCTTGGATGCACGAACGGCCCTCGTCGAGCGTCGAGCACTCGTGGTCGGTGGTAATGCCAGCCGCCGCATATTGGGCACGCTGGTGGCCCGTCAGTCCGGGGGCATGACCGTCTACCGGCTTGCCGTTGCTTAGGGCCGCCTGAATCTTGTCTGTCACCTCCCGGTTGCCTTCCAGCACGCTGGGGTAGTTCATCATCTCGCCTAAGAAGCCGATGTCGTCGCGGGCCATCAGAGCTGCAATGGCCTTGGCGTCGATGATGGCTCCGCTGGTCTCCACGTCGCCGCCCACAGCCGGCACGCAGCTTGGGGCTCCGAAGAGGAAGTTGAAACGTGCCTTGCTGCCGGAGTGTATCATATAGTCGACACCCTCGACGCCTAACACGTTGCCAATCTCGTGCGGGTCGGCAATGACGCCGATGGTGCCGTGACTGACGGCGATGCGTGCAAACATATACGGCACCATCATACTGCTCTCGATGTGTACGTGACTGTCGATAAAGCCTGGCATGATGTATGGCCAGGGGTTCTTGCCATTGGGCAGCGCACACCGCTTCACCTCTACTATTCTCTCATTACTGATGACCAGTTCGCCGTCGAATATCTCGTGGCGCACCACGTCGACGATATGTCCTTTGATACTTTCCATAGAGCTTTTAATTATTCACCCTTCACCCTTCACCTTTCACTTCTTAAAGTAGTCGTTATACATCTTGATGCTGAAGATGATGAGACTGCAGGTAGCTGTCACCAAGTTGGCGAGGAACAGCGACCAGATAATCTCGGGCTTGTGTATCAGTCCCTGTATCATGAAAGCGATGCTGCCGATGCCCATCATCAGGAAGGTGGGCAGGGCGATGCCGTCGGTGTTACGCGTGCGAATGGTGGCGATAGCCTGTGGCAGGTAGCCCAATATCATGCCGAAAGTGGCAATGTAGCCGCAAATGTCGAAAACGATGCTTTGTTCCATAGTAGTAATAGTTTTGGTTTTGGGTGCGAATTTACGAAAAAAATCCGATGAATCAAACGATTCACCGGATTTTTTTATTCTGTGGTGTTGGAATGCTTATTCAGCAGCCTCTTCCTCAGCAGCCTTGAAATAAGCCAAATCCTCTACCTGGAAGGCTTTGATATAGGCGCTCTTGCCAAGTACGTCCTCTTCGGCCATACGAACATAGACGTTGGCAGACTTCTCGAAGAGTTCGGGAGCCTTCGAAGCGTCGCGGATGATGAGCAGGCTCATGACGAGTTCTGCGGTCATATCGTAGAGACGACGGGCGAGGAAGTCCTGAGCGTCCTGGTTGTCGAGAGCCTTCACGTATGCGAGAGCGTCTTCATACACAGGAATCAATTTCTTGACACGCTCCAGCAAGGCGGCAGCAAATTCTTCACTCTTCACTCTTAACTCTTCACTCTCTAGCATCTCCTTAATGTTCTGGAGCATGGTGCCGTTGGTGATGTAGCGGATGGCGGCGACCACCTGCAGCTGCGTGGTACCCTCGTAGATAGAGAAAATACGGGCGTCGCGGAACAGGCGCTGGCTCTTGTACTCCATGATGAAGCCCGAACCGCCGTGGATGCTGATGGCGTCGTAGGCATTCTGGTTGGCATACTCGGAGTTCATGCCCTTGGCCAGTGGTGTGAAGGCATCGGCCAGACGCTTGTAGGTCTTGCACTCCTGCTTTTCCTCGGGCGTCAGCTTGCGGTCGCGCTCGATGTCCTCGAGGCACTTGTAAACGTCGACGTAGCAGGCTGTCTCGTAGAGCAGGGCACGGCCGGCATCAAGCTTGGCCTTCATGCGGCTGAGCATGTCGTAGACGGCGGGGAAGTTGATGATCTTGTCACCAAACTGCTGACGCTCCTTGGCGTAAGCTAAGCCTTCGTTGTAAGCCTCCTGCTCAACACCTACCGACTGAGCGGCGATGCCTAAGCGGGCGCCGTTCATCAGGGCCATCACATACTTGATAAGACCCATCTTGGTTGAGCCGCAAAGTTCTGCCTTGGCGTTCTTATAGGTCAGCTCACAGGTGGGTGAACCGTGGATACCCAGCTTGTGCTCGATGTGACGCACGTTGACGCCTCCCTGACGCTTGTCGTAGATGAACATCGACAGACCACGACCGTCCTTCGTGCCTTCCTCAGAGCGGGCCAGCACGAGGTGGATGTCGCTATCGCCGTTGGTGATGAAACGCTTCACACCGTTCAGGCGCCAGCAGTTCTCCTTCTCGTCGAAGGTGGCCTTCAGCATGACGCGCTGCAGGTCGGAACCGGCATCGGGCTCGGTCAGGTCCATCGACATACCCTCACCAGCGCAAACGCGGGGGATGTACTTCTGGCGCTGCTCCTCGCTACCGAACTCATAGAGTGTGTCGATACAGCTCTGCAGGCTCCAGATGTTCTGGAAACCGGCATCGGCAGCCGAAATCATCTCAGAGAGCATGGAGAACACAGCGTTGGGCAGGTTCAGACCGCCGTAACGGCGAGGCATACTTACACCCCACAGACCAGCCTTACGGGTGGCATCGAGGTTCTCGTAAGTCTTAGAGGCGTAGATCATGCGGCCGTTCTCGAGGTGCGGACCTTCCAGGTCAACAGCCTCAGAGTTTGGCTCGATGATGTTGGCAGCCACGTCGCCAGTAATGTCGAGAATCTGCTTGTAGTTCTCGATGGCGTCGCCCAGGTCAACAGGAGCGTAGTCATATTCTTTCGCATCAGCGAAACCCTTTTCTTTCAGCTCGACGATACGAGCCATCAGGGGGTGGTTCAAGTAGAACCCGATCTCAGGATGATCGCTATAATAGTTTGCCATAATCTTTTTCTATGAATTATTTCGTGGGAATAATAATAAATACAAAATACCACAAATAGGAGTGATAAATAAGGACAGTAAGGCTGCTACAATCATATTTGCTCCTTTACGATTTTTAGCTTCCTTACAAACCATATATATGAGATAAACATATATGGCAACACCGAGAATAAGTATCAGCTCAAACAATCCGATACCTATACCTCCGTTTCCTCTAGCTTGTAATAATAGATTCATCCTACTTGCTATTCTGCTTATAGTATTTGATCAGCTTGGGAACTACCTCTTCCACAGTACCAACAATCACATAGTCGGCGATGCGGTTGATAGGAGCATCGGGATCGCTGTTGACAGAGATGATGATACCAGAGTCCTGCATACCAGCGATGTGCTGAATCTGTCCAGAGATACCACAGGCAATATACACCTTTGGATGAACGGTCACACCAGTCTGGCCAATCTGACGGTCATGGTCGAGCCAGCCTGCATCGACGGCGGCACGAGAGCCACCTACTTCACCATGCAGCACCTTTGCCAGCAGGAACAGCAGGTCGAAGTTCTCCTTCGACCCCATACCGTAACCGCCAGCAACCACGATAGGCGCGCCCTTCAGGTTGTGCTTGGCAGCCTCCACGTGGTGGTCGAGCACCTTTACTACGAAGGCCTCGGGAGAGACATACTTTGAAACCTCAGGGTAAACCACTTCGCCGCGGGCTTTGCCCTCATAGATAGCCTTCTGCATCACACCAGAGCGGACGGTAGCCATCTGGGGACGGTGGTCGGGGTTCACGATGGTAGCCACGATGTTACCACCGAAGGCGGGACGAATCTGGTAGAGCAGGTTCTCGTAGACCTTGCCCTCTTTCTTGTCCTCATACGGACCAATCTCCAGTTCGGTGCAATCAGCGGTAAGGCCGCTTGTCAGCGACGACGACACACGGGGACCGAGGTCGCGGCCGATGACGGTAGCACCCATCAAGCAAATCTGAGGCTGCTCCTCTTTGAAGAGGTTCACGAGAATATCCGTGTGGGGAGCCGAGGTGTAGGGGAACAGCTCGGGAGCGTCGAAGACAAACAGCTTGTCGACACCGTAAGGCAGAATCTGGTCCTCCACCTTGCCTTTGATGCCTGTACCAGCCACCACAGCGTGGAGTTCCACTTTCAGTTCATTGGCGAGTTTGCGACCTTTGGTCAGCAACTCCTGAGATACTTCTTGTACGGTCGTACCTTCAATCTCGCAATATACAAATACGTTATTCATATCTCAATTAACCAATAATCTTCTCATCCAACAATTCTTTGATCATTCCCTCGATATCAGCATCAGAAGCCGTCAAAGTCTTCGACTCCTTAGCCTGGAACACAATGTTCTTGATAGCTTTCACCTTGGTAGGCGAACCGGCCAGACCACACTGGTTCACGTCGCCATCAACATCGGCAACCGACCACTGGTTCAGCGTCAGATAAGGGCGCTCCTCGTAAAGGTAAGAGTAATCCGGCTCCCCTCCTTCGGAGGGGTTGGGGGAGGCCACCCTCTCCATCGGACAAGTTGCACGCTTGTACTTCATCACCAGTTTGGCGTTCTGGGGGCGACAAGGAGCTGCACTTCCGTTCACGGTAATCACTACGGGCAGCGGAGCCTCTACGGTCTCCACACCACCGTCGATGACGCGCTTGATGGTAGCCTTACCATCCTTTACGCTGAGAACTTCCTCAGCGTATGTCACCTGGTTAAGACCTAACTTCTGAGCCACCTGAGGACCTACCTGAGCCGTATCACCATCGATAGCCTGACGACCACCGATGACGATGTCCACATCGCCAATCTTCTTGATGGCAGTAGCCAGGGCGTAAGATGTTGCGAGGGTATCGGCACCGGCGAAGAGGCGGTCGGTGAGCAACCAACCGGTATCAGCGCCACGATAAAGTCCCTGACGGATAATCTCACCTGCACGTGGAGGACCCATCGTGAGAATTCCTACTGTTGAGCCCGGATTCTGCTCCTTCAGGCGAAGGGCCTGCTCCAAGGCGTTCAAATCTTCTGGATTGAAGATGGCGGGTAGGGCAGCACGG